>NZ_JAVDWE010000007.1:0-268368 GCF_031457235.1 Hydrogenophaga laconesensis | reverse complement strand
TTTGAATGCTTGTCCGTATCGAGCCACTGTCGTCCTTCATCGCCGCCCCCAGGTTCTTGGTTCTATCGGGGCGACAACTATTCTGACGCGGGGGGAGGGCGACTCTTCACTGCAACCCATACAAGCACGCTTGCGCCGATTCTCCTCGGCAAGCCTTGCAATTTCTCTGTTCAACCAACGGATTCCACAAATGGCCAACAGGATTCCAACAAGCATGAATACCTTGAGCAGATCTGGCGCCGACATTTGAACTCCTGGTTGAACACAATCGTTGAAAAATATTCTAGGCGTCCATGCTCAGAAAGCAAGCTAAGCGCAGCGGAAAAGCGTGCTCCTGCGAATGTCATCGCAACTTGGTTTGTTGAGCATTGGCAACGGGCCCCTAGATTTTTCATTCACCCGATGTACTCCGCTTGCCAGCGGCCTGCAGGTCGAGCTGCAGTCGACGAAACATTGACCGCGCGGCCTTGACATCAGGGCCTCTTGTGCGAACTTGGTCTGACCAATCCACACGCAAGAGGAACGAATGACTCCCACTCTCCAAGAAGCGATTCGGGCCACGGCCTGGCGCCAAACCCTCAGACAGCACTTCGACGTTGCCGCGCTGAATCGATCTATCACCGGGGCGCCCCACTGGCTCTTGAAGTCGGTGTGCGGACGCAACCTGCTCGTGCAGAAGCTGCGTCAATTGCGGCCCGGCCTGGGATTCTCGCTCTGGGCAACCCGCAGTGCATTGGATCCCCTGCTCGAGGCCATGGTCGACGAGCTTGGGCTGCGCACGATGCCGGAACCTAGCAACCTGCATGAGCAGATCTGCTTTCTGCGTTGGGCCGCTGCACGAATTATCTCGAGGGAGCCACTGCGCTTGCTTGGCCGAGGTTCCCTCCTCACAGGAGCTCGGGCATGAACTCCACTACCTGGCTGATGCTCGGATTCTTGATTTTTGTTGTCTGGATCGCGTATCAAGGCAACAGCAGCGCGAGAGGCCGATCATCACACTCTGATGACGACGATGACGACCCCTACAAGCAGATTCAGGATCAGATGGAGGAGGACCACTTGTACCGCCTCTGGCAGGACAGCGACTACTGATTCAGCCATGACAAAACCATCACACATCAGCACAAGCCAGGTGACATCTGACTTGGTTCCTGCGAAACATGCCACCGTCCGGACCGCAGGGATGCCATGAAAGAAGAACGGCAATCACTGCTCGTGAAGTGTTTAAGCGAGATGCAACAGGGAAGCCAGACCAGGGGTGCAGGGCGCACAGCCCTTCAAACAGGCGAAAACGCGATGGATCCCGGCGTACAAACCGCAGAGGATCTGGACCAACTTGCCGTCACGGCGACCCGGCTGGCCTACCGGCACCGCCAAAAAGTCACCTTCAATGACCTCCTGGCAATTCCCGTGCTGTTCTGCGAGACGGACCATGTGGTCGTTAATAACGGCCCAGCTCTGCGGCCGCGCTCAACACATTGGGACATGGTTCAGGAGGCCCTGCAAAATTGGGCACCCGAAGGCGTACGCACAAGTGTCCTGCACCGGCTACCGTGGGTAACCGATCTTGAGCACTGGGAACCTGAGACCACCCGCTTCTTGCTGGAACACGCGCTGCCCGGAGGTGCGACGTTTCAGCATGAGCTCGCACTACCAGCACATCAACCTGCACAAAGCCCAGCATCGCGCCTTGGCTTCATCCTGCTGGTGGCAAGCAGTGAACGAGGCTGGCCAACGCGATGGCTGCGCCGTGTGCAGGAGGGCGCACGTCTCAAAGCTGTCCTGAAATTTTTGCTCGAATTCGAAGGGGCATGTGTCGCGCAAGTGGGTGCGGTGTTACCCGCATCGGAAGCACTGACACAGGGAATCTGCGACTGGTTGACGCTGGAGGTCGAGCTCTCAGGCCACAACGCCTGGGACCTTCATCTCGACCGATACGACGCGGATCGCAGGTGGATCCATCTCGCGCGAGCAGGCGAGCCAGCGTCCCAGCTTCGCGTCCCCCTCCGGTCCCATCTGATTGGTTCGACCGGCCTGTCACGAATCGCGTCCCACATGGGCCTACTAGCCCCACGCCACCCAGAGGTACGGCAGTGAAGCGCAGTCTTGAGATGTATCTGCTGGCGATTGGCATCTGTGGACTTACGCTTGGCTATGTGGCTTGGCCGGGGACTGCATGGGGAGGCGCCCTCAGCGTCGTGCTGCCTTTCATGTGCGGACTTCAGCCAACGCGGCTGCGAGCTTTGGCAATCTCCGCTGGCTATTACCTTGGCGCGCTCGGCCCGTACCTTTGACCAAGCTGCAGGGCGCTTCATTGAAGAGAATGCGCATATGGCGTCAGTGGAGTCGTCTGGCTATCACCTGAAGGCCGTGATGCCCTACATTGGCGACCTTCTGCTTGAGCAAGTTCATTCAGGAACACTGCAGCCTTTCATTGATGCTCGACGCGAGGCAAAGATCTCACACAAATCGATCAATTTGAGCCTGGGCGCGGTGCGTCGAGTCCTCAATCTGGCAGCGGGAACTTGGCGCGATCCCGAGTCGGGCAAACCTTGGCTGGTCTCTGCCCCCCTGATCACCATGTTGCCTTTGATAGGTCATCAGCGTCCTCCACGGCCGATCACTTGGGACGAGCAGGCGCATTTGCTGAAGGAGTTGCCGAAGCATCTTCACGACATGGCGCTGTTTACTCTGCACAGTGGCGTGCGAGACGATGTGGTTTGCAATCTCCAATGGGCTTGGGAGATCCCAGTGCCGGAGCTCAACATCTCAGTTTTCGAGACCCCGCCAGAAAACGTCAAGGGGCGCCGCACTTCAAAGCTGGTGGTGTGCAACAGCATTTCCCAGGCCGTGATTGAAGAAGCGCGGGGGCACCACCCGACCCACGTTTTCGCGATGTCTTGGCGCCACCGTGAACTTGGACCAATCAAGGCCATGAACAACAGCGCGTGGCAAGCAGCGCGCTCAAGGGCGGGTCTGGGCGATCTGCATGTCCACGACCTTCGCCATACGGTGGGCATGCGACTGCGTGAGGCTGGCGTCAGTGAGTCGACCCGGCGGGACGTCCTGTGGCACAGCAATCGCTCCGTTACGGACCACTACTCCATGGCCCAGATCCGAGAGATTCACGAAGCTCTGGAGAAGATCACAAAGCCGACCAACGGCTGGAACAAGAGCCTCCAGGCGCTGAAAGCGGAGCATGCGCTGCGGAAAGCCGGCACACGAACTTGAGCCTCGGATGCTGATGATCAATTCCGAGTCCCGCAAAAGTCCCGCAGCAAAGAAAAACGGGCTAGCTCTTTTGGAGCTAACCCGTTGTTCTAGAACGATGTTCTGGTGCGGCTGGCAGGAATTGAACCCACGACCCCTTGGTTCGTAGCCAAGTACTCTATCCAACTGAGCTACAGCCGCGAAGCCTTGAATTATAGCAGCATTTTTTGCGCTTCCCTACCTGGCGTAACTCAGCGGAAGCGCTGTCGTGAATTTGAGCTGTTCCATGGCGAAGCTGGAGCTGACATCCGAGACCTGATTGCCTGCGATCAGACGCTTGTAGACCTTGTCATAAGCGGCGATGTCAGGGACGACGACCCGAAGCAGGTAGTCGACATCACCGCTCATCCGATAGAACTCCACCACCTCCGGAATCAGCGAAACGGTCGCCCGGAAGCGCTCGAACCATTCCTCGGAGTGAATGCTGGTTCGCACAGCAACGAAGACGGTCACCCCCACGTTGACGCGCAGCGGATCGAGCAGCACGACGTTCTTCGCGATCACACCGCTTTCCTTGAGACGCTGGACACGCCGCCAGCAGGGCGTCTGTGTGAGGCCCACCTGCTCTGCGAGATCGGCGATCTGCATCGTCGCGTCCTCCTGGAGCAGGGCAAGAAGCTTGATATCTATGGAATTCAATTTCATGATTTCTATTATCAGAAGAATTTGATTCCATTTTTTCAACCATATAAAAGAATTTTGCACTCAGTTTCTCCAGCAGCACTTCGACAATGCCGGCCATGGACATCTATCTCGACTCCAATGCGACCACCGCCGTGCTGCCCCTGGCTCGTGAAGCGGCCATGAAAACCATGCAGGATGCGTTCGGCAACCCGAGCAGCGTCCACAGCGCTGGGTTGCGAGCCCGTTCGGTTCTGGACGCGGCACGTACCAGCGCGCGTCGCGTTCTCGGCATGCCAACGGGCCGCATCCTGTTCACGAGTGGCGCCACCGAGGGCATCCAGACCGCTGTCCTTTCATGCCTCAACGCCTGGCGGGAGAAGCGCGACAGCGGAGAAGCACTGCCAGGGTTGTTGCTGTATGGGGCAACCGAACACAAGGCAGTGCCTGAAGCGCTCAAACACTGGAACAAGGTCCTTTGCCTGGGGCTGAACGTCCAGCCCATTCCCGTGGATCGCAACGGACGCCATGCACTGGAATGGCTGCGGCATCACGCTCCGCAGGCCGCCATGGTGTGCACGATGGCGGCCAACAACGAAACCGGGGTCGTGTCTGATCTCGACGGAATCGCGTTGGCAATGAATGGGAGCCCCGCCTTGTGGCTCGTGGACAGCGTGCAGGCTCTGGGCAAGCTGGATCTCCGGCTGGCCGAGCGGCGAATCGACTACGCGCCCTTCTCCGGCCACAAGCTTTACGCCCCCAAGGGGGTCGGCATGCTGTACGTGCGCGAAGGTGCACCCTTTACACCCTTGATGGCGGGTGGCGGCCAGGAGAATGCCGCGCGGTCGGGCACTGAAAACATGGTCGGCATCGCCGCACTCGGCGCGGTGCTGAAGGAGCTGGAACGCGGCCGGGCATTTCACCCTTCGTCCGTCCTCGAAGCCTATCGGAAGCAGCTCGTCCATGCATTGCGCACCGCCTTTCCCGATCTGGTGCTGAACACACCTCTGGCAATGGCGCTGCCGACCACGGTCAATTTTTCCGTGCCTGGCGTGACATCACGTCTGCTGCTGGAGGTCTTCGATGCTGCCGGGCTGCGCATGAGTGCTGGCTCAGCCTGTGGATCGTCACGCGCGCAACCGAGCTACGTGCTGGAGGCCATGGGCCTGGAAGCCTGGCGCGCAGCATCTGCAGTGCGGCTCTCCTTTGGAGCCGCCGATACCGAAGACACCATCGAAGAGGCCTGTAGACGCATACGCCAGTGTGGGCTGGCACTCAAGGCCAGCCGCCTGCTTCCCGACGTTGCGGCGGGAACCGATGCACACAGCGTGGTGACACGCTTCGCCGCAGAGGGTGAATGCACCTACGTCGTGACAGACCCGGGCCAACGGCGTTGCGTCGTCATCGACCCGCGTGCCGAACAGGTTGAACCCATACTGCAATGGATGAGGTGTCGTGGTTGCTCGCTGGTGGCCGTGCTCAATACGGCACACGATGACGGCAAGCAGTCGGGGGCCGCTTCGCTGAAGCATGCCGCCCGAGCACTGGCGCAACCGGCCCCTACCCCCTGCGACCCGCTGGGTTGGCCGCTCGCCCAGGACCTCATTGCGCTCGGTCCATGGCAATTGAGACGCCTCCAGGACGGCGTTCTCGAACTGTGGGAGCACGGTGCGCTGCGCTACAGGTTCGGTGCTGACGCAGCCAAGGCGATAGATGTGGACGGCGACATCGTCTTCGATTTGCCGCGCCACGACCCCGACGCCCGATTGGCCATTGTGGCGGGCCGGTCGATCACGGAGCCGTCGTCCGAGCCCCTCGAGCTCTCGGTGAGCGGACTGCACACCTTGCTTCAGCAGGCACCCGCCATCCGGTTGGTGGATGTGCGCGAGCGGGTGGAACAGGCCGTCGGAGCCCTGGTGCCGGGAGATACCAGGCTTCGCGTCGATCGCGCGCCCATGAGCGAAATCATCAACGCGTTGCCTGGCTGGCTCGGACAAACGGCGGAAATACCGCTCGTCCTGGTCTGCCGCAGTGGCAACCGCAGCGCTCAGGCGGCCAGAGCCTTGCGCGGCATGGGACGGCAAAACACCTGGAGTCTCGCGGGCGGCGTCGCGCTGTGCGGACAGGATCTGTTCAACACCGCCATGCCGGAACAGGAAACAGGGATTGGTAGGCCGTGTTGGACTTGAACCAACGACCAAAGGATTATGAGTTGGCTTGCAACGGTGTGTACCTAGGGAAGTGTACCGGAAGCAACCGTAGCCAAGAAGAGCTGAAAGTACTTTGGTGACAGTAACTTAGCGAATTCTTCCGAAGGCAGCGTTAGCTGATGGCTGTACCGCTCGCGTACCTCAAGAACACAGGCCACCCAGGAGCCTAGGCGGATGGCATCAGAGGCGAAACAGCTTCCTGATCTCACCTTCGGCCTTGAGCGGCAAGCCCTCAGCCTCGTATCGCTTGGCGTTCTGGACGATGACCTTGGCGCGAGTGATCTCGTTGTTGACCCTCTGCGTGTACGAGAAGTCCGTGCTCAGGGCATCGATCACCGCGAAGAAGTAGTCCCGCTGGTTCGATGCGAACCAGAACGACAGGCCACAGACCCACTTTTCCATCTCGAAGGATGGAAAGACGTAGCCACTGGCCGCGTTCCAGAACTTGAACAGACGGATCGTCGGCTTGATCAGCGAGCGGTGCTCTTTGTTCTTGGATTCCAGCGTCGTGTTGAAGTCGTTGGGATTGGTGACCTGCCAGCCACCTGAACCGTTCGGGATTTGCAATTGGCCGAACCAGTCCGTGGTGGCCGGCACCAGGTCGAACTTGATATGGTTCAGCTCCAGGACGATGGTCGGCTGTGACTGGTAAATCTCGGAGGTGCCGTAGCGCCGTTCAACGAAGGACCGGAGGCGGTTCAGGTACGTCTGCGGCGTGGCGCTGGCATCGTTGAACACGATCATGTAGTCGACATCGGACTGCTCATCCATCGACCTCGGTAGGATGGTCCCGCGCGTGGACGACCCGAAGCGGAAGTGCTGCTTGATGGCGCCAGCTTGGAAGTGCAGGCCGAGTCGGCTCTCCAGCGTGCTCACCGAGGTATTGATGGACTGTTGCTCGGTGCCGGACAGCACCGCGCTACTGGCCAGGTCGGTCAGAAAGCTCAGGACGGACATCGCTCAAACCCCTTCATCAACTTTGTGCGTGGCTTCGCCCTCCTCAATGCCCTTGCGGGCAGCGACGAACGCACGGCGAGGGATGCTGGGGCTCTTCTGGTTCAGTTCATTCCTGGCGGCTGAGAGTGCCCTTAGCTTGTCGGGTAGCTCGGCCAGGCGATCGAGCTGCAGCAGTTCGATCTCCCGAAAGAAGCGAGCCTCATTGCGAAGGGCTAGGAACTGACCCGCTGCGGCCCGATGCAGTGCAGCACGCTCATTGGGCTTCAGGAAGGTCATCAGGCCGGTCAACAGGGAGGCGAGCAGCGTCATCGCCATGGCCCACTCGGGATAGCTCTTGATCAGCGATGCGCCCGCGATCACTCCCAGCACCGTGGCCGGAACACCGAGCCAGTAGTTGCGCTTGACCCAGGTGTCTTCGGCGTTGAAGTGGCCCTTGCTGGAATAGGTGGCGTCCTCTTCGATCCGCTGCGCTTCGCGCCGAAGTGCCTCGATGGTCGCGGCGTCAGTCCCGCTGCCAGCCTTGGTGTCCGTCATTTCATCTTCCCTGATGTGTTGTTGATCTGTTGCTTCAGCATCCCGTCTTCACAGGTGGGCTGTCAGCCTCAGATTCCAGTTGCCGCCATGTCGGCACATAGGCGCTCATCAGCGCCTTGAAGACCCGCCCGTGGTTGGCATATCGCATGTGCAGCAGCTCATGCACGATCACGTAGTCCTGGAACTCGTTGGAACGGTCCACGAGGTCATGGGCCAGCGTGACGGTGCCTTGGGACGTGCAGGATCCCCACTTGTGCCGCATGTCCTGCACCCGGATGACACGCGGATTGACCCGCAACTTCACGGCCCAAGCCAGGGCGCGCTGCCTCAGGTCCTGAACGGGGTAGCCCGAGCCCTTGCGACGGCGCTGGGCGGGTTGCTTGCGATGATTTGCCGTCGCCATGTCAGCCATCCGAATCTTTCAGCAGCACCGCGATCATGGCGTCCACCACGCGCGCGCGCGCTGTGGCAGACAGCTTGAGCAGCGGGTGGTAAAGCGATGCCCGCAGTCGGCGCTTCTCGTCGGAGTTCACTACCGAGTTCGGGAATTTTCCAAGTTGGATCTCGGCCTCCCGCGCCAGCGCCATGGGATCGATGCTGGCCTCCTTCAGGTCTGCATCCGCCCGTAGCGTCCAGTAGACGTTGAAGGCCCGGCCGGACAGTCCGCTGTCCGCTGCGGCCTGCATCGCAGCCTCCTTCTCGGCCGCCAGCGCGGCGAGCTGGTCCATCGCGGCCAGGCCGGTGGTGCGCCTCTCCTCCATGTCCTTCAGGATGCGCTCGGCGCGGTCCTTCAGCGGCTGCAGCACGGGGGCTGCGTTGGCGTCGTCGTCAATCTCCTTCTGTAGGCCGCGCACCAGGTTGAACACCTTGCCCTCGTCGGTACCCGCGTCGCCACGCAGCGACTGCAAGGTCTTGGTGTCGAAGGTGATGCTCTTGGTCAGCCGCCCCAGGCCCTGCTGGGTGGCGTTCTCCTCGATCAGCCGGCGGGTCTTGTAGGCCAGGTCCGCGACGAAGCCAACCTTGTCGGCGTAGGCGTTGCGCACGGCGGCGTACAGCACAGAGAGCTGCTTGTACGTGGCGATGTGGTCACGCAGCTCAGGCGACGGCGACAGGATTTCCCACAGCGCTTCGATCTCCTTGTAGCGCTCGAAGAAGGTCTTGCGCACGTCGGTCGCGAGGAATCGACCATAGACCACCTTTTCCAGCTTTTCGTCGGCGCCGCCATCACCCACATCTACCAGATAGTCCGCCTTGACCAGGACGATCTTCTGCTGGAAGTCGGCCATCAGCACGTCCAGGTCCTCGATGACGCCGCTCACATCATCAGAGTCGAACTTCAGGGCCTTCTTCAGCTCGCGCAGCACGCCCACGAAGTCCACCACCAGGCCGACCTTCTTGCTGACGCCCTGGGCATCCACATAGGGGCGGTTGACCCGTGCAATGCTCTGCAGCAGCACATGGTCGCGCATGGGCTTATCCAGGTACAGGCAGTACAGCGGCGGAGCGTCGTAGCCCGTGAGCAGCTTGTCCGTGACGATCAGGATCTTGGGCTCGCGGTCCGCCTTCTTGAACAGCAGGCGCACATCCTCCTCGCGCTCGGGGCTGATCTGCAGCTCGGCCACCAGCGGCCGGTCCACGATGTCGGCCGCGTTGTCGGTGTAGACCGGCACGGTCCACTCGGGGGGCAGCAGCTTGTCCAGGGCGCGCTTGTACTTGGCGCAGGCCTCGCGGTTCACCGCGACCACGAAGGCCTTGTAGCCTAGCGGCATCACGTTTTCCTGGAAGTGCTGCGCCACGAAAGCCGCAACGTTCTCGATGCGATCGTCAGCACACAGGAAGGTGCGCAGGCCGACCGAGCGGTCCAGCACCTTGTTGAGTTCATCGATGTCGGTGATGCCCTCAGCTTCGGCCAGCTCGAAAAACTCTTTGTCCAGCCGTTCCGCAGGAACGGTCATCTCGGACGGCGCCATCACATGCTTGATCGGCAGCGTGGTCTCGTCCTCGATGGACTCTTTGATCGAATACTTGTCTAGGTAGCCCAGGTCATCCTGCGCGCCAAAGATCTTGAAGGTGCCTTCGCCCTGTGCGTTGTTGGCGATAGGGGTGCCGGTGAAGCCCAGGATGGTGGCGTTGGGTACCGCAGCCATCAGGTAGGTACCGAGGTCCTTGGCCACCGAGCGGTGTGCCTCATCGATGAACACATACAGGTTGTCGCGGGTGCAGCTCGCCTTGGAGATGCCCTCGAACTTGTGGATCATCGAGACGATCAGGCCCCGGAAGTCAGCGTCCAGCAACGACTGCAGCTCGGCCTTCGAGTTGGCCCGCTTGGTCGCGATGTCCTGTTTCTGCATCTCGCCCAGCAGCCGCTCCACCCAGCCTTTGAGCTGGCCTTCCAGTTCGGTGCGGTCCACCACGAGGATGACGGTGGCGTTCTGGAATCGGGCCTTGTCCTCCAGGATGCGCTTGGCCGCCGTCAGCAGCGTGAAGGTCTTGCCGGAGCCCTGGGTGTGCCAGATCAGGCCACGCGTCTTGGCGGGATCGGCGCAGCGGTCCAGCACGGCCTGGATGGCGCGCTGCTGATGCTGCCGCAGCACCGACTTGCGCGTTTCGCCATCCTGCACGTAGAACAAGATCCAGTGCTGCAGCGTGCGCAGGAAGTCGGTCGGCTCGAAGAATGACTGCACAGCGAATCGGTAGGTCTCCTCGGGCACCTGCTTCCACCGCGCCATGTCGCGGCGCGTGACGTTCCAGGTCACGCCGTACCAGTAGTCCAGCAGGTGCGTCACGTTGAAGAGCTGGGTGCTGGCCAGCAGCTCGGGCGTCTCCAGCTCGTAGCGGCGCAGTTGCTTGATGCCGCGCTCGATGGCGTCGCCGTCCTTCGGGTTCTTGTGCTCGACGATGCACACCGGCACGCCGTTGACGACGAACATCACATCGGCCCGGTTACCCTTGCGGGCAGGCGGCTTGATCCGCCACTCCCAGGTGACATGGAAGTCGTTGGCGCCCGGCGTGCCGAAGTCGATCAGCGTGATGCGACGGTGGCGCTTCTCGGCCTCGTCATACCAGCCATGCTCGCCACGCAGCCAGGCCAAGAGCTGGCGGTTGCCCTCGATGGTGGGCGGCAGCGCCTCCAGCGCGTCGATCACGCCGCGCACACCCTCATCACTGAGCCACGGGTTGAACTCGGCCAGCTTGTGGGCGAGCGTGCCGCGCAGGAAGCTGCCGGCCTCCCCGCCGCGTCGGTACAGCGCCTCTTGCGGCGTCAGCGGTGTCCAGCCGATCTCGACCGCGTGGTCCACCATCGGAAACTGGACGCTGCCGGCTTCACTGATCTTGAGTTCACTCATGGGGCAGGAGCTTTCAGGTTGCAGGCCGTCACTTCTTGGGGCTGGCCAGCTTGGAGGTCTGCTTCGGCAGCTTCTTCGCCTCTGACTTCAGGCGGCGCTCCAGCTTCTTCACGTCCTCGGCGGCCGGTAGCTCCTCTGGAACGATGTCGCGGTCGGTCAGGAGTTTGCGCACGTCGCGGTTGTTCTTGACGTGCTCGTGGGTGATGCTGGCCTCGCCGCGCAGGTCACGCTGCTTCACCTGGGTGTTGGTGATTTCGTTGGCGAAATCCTTCGCCTTGATGGTGATGGTGGGCAGAAAATCAGCCAGCGGGCGGCCCTCCGGTACAGCCAGCCTGCCCTTCATGTTCTGCGTGCTCAGGCCGCCGAACAGGGCCGCGTCGCCCTTACTGAGGATGCGGCCGAAGCCTTGGCTGTCGATACCGCGCTCGTACAGCACGCCGGACAGCTCCTTCTGCGACAGCGTGAGCTTCTCGCGCGCCTGAAGCCGTTCCCACTCGGCGATGCGGGTCTCGATCAACTCCTGCTTGCGCGTCTGCACCGCGAAGTAAGTCATCGCGAAAGCGATGGCATCCTTGCGCGGGTCGCCGTTTTGCGCGATCAGATAGCAGGCGTAGCGCGTGAGGGCGATGTCCTCCACCGGGCGCTCGGCCTGAGAGCCGATCTCGACCATTTTGCTGACGTCAGCAAAATGGTCGGCCACCGGCTGCCCCGCGTTCTGGCAAGCGATCTTGGCCTTCTCCACCACCAGCTCGAAGTTGCGCCACTGCGCGTAGCCCAGCAGCTCCTGCAGCTCGCGCGCCAGCCAGAACTCCACGCCATCCTTCTGATGGGCGCAGTCCTCGAAGCTCTTGTGCAACTTGGTGATCAGTTCCTTCTTCATCTTCTTCTCTCCCTTCGGCTAGTCGGTTCAGGTGGCAGGCTGCAGGGCGCTGAGGTCCAGATCGTTGACATCGATCTCGCCGGTCATCAGCTTGTGTAGCAGTGCCTTGAACAGTTCTTCGAGGACGGCTTGCTTCTGCTGATGCAGGGCCATCTTTGCGTCGATTGCGTCGAGGACTTCAGCGATTTCGTTCTGCTCTGCCAACGGCGGCAAAGGGACTGGCAAGCTGCGCAGGAACGCACAGGTCAACGCACCTTTAGTGCTTCCGCCACCAGCGCCGACTTGCCGCAGATAGTCGTACTGCGTTTCCAGGTAGCCACGCAGGAAGACCGGATTCGCGCGGGTCGTATCGGTCTGCACATATGCGACATGTTGACTGACCGTGGCCTCGGTGCGTAGAACTGCGCAATGTCCTAGCGTCTTGCCTTGGCCAGTGATAGCTATCAGCAGCGCGCCGGGCTGGATCTTGGGAAGATGGCATTCCCGAAGCGCGGTCTCGGTGACGAACTGGTCCCCCTTCGTGATGTTCCGGTCGTAGACCTTGGAACTCGTCAGCCAGGGATAGGCGCCGCCATTCCAGTACTCGCTAATTGTTCGCTTCGGCGTAGACCCATTTCCCACTCGACCAAGGCTGCCAAGTGGTACAGCATCCCAGCTAGCCGGCAGCGGCCCGATTTCACTCTCAATGAGGGGGGCTCTGTGAAGGCCCTGCGCAAATAGCGCTTCGAGCGCAGACTTCTTGAGCTTTTGAGCGGCCTCCAATGCAGAGGCCTCGATTCGGAGTGCGCTTTGAACCTGTTCAAGCGATCTTGCTATGCGGTGTTGGTGGTCTGCGGGCAGGCTCGGGTAAGGCAAGTCAAGCAGAACAGCCTCAGGAACGCGTTGGCGCCCGGTCGTGCCCTCCATGCGTTCCGCGACAAAGCTACGAACCTCCGGGTGCAACAAGTAGAAGAAGGCCAGGCGGATATCAGAGGTTGGGCCCTTGGGCCGCAGCGGGATTACCTCGGTCGTTGCGTAGCCAAAATCACCTGGCAAGGCGCTCGCCAGGGCCTGCTTTCCGTTTTCGAAGGACGGTGTGATCTTTGCAACGAGTAGGTTCCCCCGCTCAAAGTAAGTGCCGCTCGAAATGTCCTCCACGCGCCTCACGAAATAGGAGTCTGGCTCGTAGGCCCCATTCTGAGGTACCGCATCCATAGGCAAAAACGTCAGCTCCTGTGCGGCGAGCGTCATTCCACGCGGCTTGCGAGTAATCTCGAAATGATCACCGAAGCGCGACCACTTCCATTGATGCGGCAGGCTGGCTTCAAACAGGCGCATCGCTCACGCCTTTCAACAAGTTTGCCAAGGCATGAGATAGGCGTGATGCCTCTCCATCAAGTTCGTTGATTTGCTTCAACAGTGCTGAGATAGAGCCGACTTCCGTCTTGTTGTTTTGGCCCACCCACCGATTCGGGCTCAGGTTGTAGTCCGCATCAGCCGCCTGCGCCTGTGTGATGACGGTCACCTCCCCTTCAACAGCCTCGCCCTTCAGATACATCGCCGCCAGAGGCTTGATTTCCTCTTCAGGCAGGTAGTTCTTTGGCTTGCCCTTCTTGAAGCGCTTGCTCGCGTTCAGCAGCACGATGCGGCCCTGGCGGGCGGCGGGCTTGCGCTTGTTGAGCAGCACGATGACGCCGGCCGCCGTGGTGTTGTAGAACAGGTTGTCGGGCAGCAGGATCACCCCGTCGATCAGGTCCTGCTCGACGAACCACTTCCGAATGTTGCGCTCCTTGTCTTCATTTTTGGAGCCGCTGCCACGCGTCACCGCGCCGGTGTCCAACACCACGGCCGCGCGACCATGATCGTTCAGGCAGGCCAGGGTGTGCTGCAGCCAGGCCCAGTCGCCCTTGCCGCTGGTGATGCCGCCGGCCGTGCGAAAGCGGTCATAGGGGTCGTTGGCGAAGGTGGTGTCCGCATCGAACGGCTGGTTCCACATCGGGTTGGCGATCACGATGTCAAAGGCCTGGATGCGGCCATCCGGCGTGCGGAACTTGGGGTTCAGCATGCTGTTGCCCCGCGCCAGCTCGATGTCCATGTCGTGGATCTTGGCGTTCATGTGGGCCACGGCGTAGCTGGCGCCCTCCAGCTCCTGACCATAGAGCTTGAGCGGCACCTTGGCCATCGGGTCCAGCTCGCGCGAGACGAGCTGCAGCTTGATCAGCAGGCCACCGGAGCCGCAAGCGAAGTCGTGGCACGTCTCGCCAGGACGGGGGCGCAGTAGGTGCGCCATCAGGAAGCCGGCTTCGGTCGGGGTGAAGAACTCACCGGCACTCTGCCCCGAGCCTTCGGCGAACTTGCGTAGCAGGTACTCGTAGGCCCGCCCAAGGAAGTCGGGCTGCACATCGGCCAGGCCCAGGCGGTAGCGAGGGTCCGAGAAAGTCTCGATCACCTCGCGCAGTTTGGCGGGGTTGATGTCGCGCTCGCCGTTGCGCTCGGCCGCGAAGTCCACCACGTCGATCACGCCGGACAGGCTGGGGTTGTGCTTGACCACGCCGCGCAGGGCACGGGTGAGGTGCTCGCCAGCGTCTTTGGGCGCTGTGCTGCGGCCTTTGTCGTCCAGCGGCCAGTCGAAGGCCTCGCGCCCGCTGATCACGCCCCAGCGGGCTTCAGGGGGCAAGTAGAAGCGGAGGAGTGAGTGATCGGCCTCGGCGATCTCCAGCGCGGTGGCCTTGTCGCCGTAGTCTTCGGCCAGGCGGCTCACCTCGTCGTCGAACACATCGGACAGGCGCTTCAAAAAGACCAGAGGCAGCAGGTAGTCCTTGAACTTGGCCGCGTCCTTCTCGCCCCGGATCGAGCACGCGGCATCCCACAGCATCTGCTCCATGGGTTTGGTGGTCAGCGCCTGATCGCCCGACTTCGGTGACCGCGCCCGGCGGCGGCTGACCTCGACAGCGGCTGCCTGGGAACTGAGTTCTTCCGTTGAGATGCCGGCCTCCACGGCGAGAGCCTGGATGGCGGCGGCGGCAGCCTTCTGCGGCTTGGAGAGCCCGCCTTCCCATCGGTTGACGGTGGCAAAGGACACGCCCAGGCGTTCACCCAGTTGTTCCTGGGTCAGGTTGAGGGTAGCTCGAAGCGTGCGCAGCGCGGCAGGCAAGTCGTTCAAAAATGTCATGTTTGTTATGTTTGCAATAACGTGACATTTTGTCAAGCCTGTGCCGAACCCTTGAGGCGGAAGGGAAAGGACCGCGACGCCGAAGCGCGCCCAGCGGCAGGCACACGCGAATCAGCGCTGCCGTCACGCGCCCATCGCCCCACCAGACAGGTGGCGCCAATTCAGGCCATGGGACAGGAGCGATCGGATGTGCCTGGACGGGGAGTGGTAGGCCGTGTTGGACTTGAACCAACGACCAAAGGATTCCGGTTTGTGTCCATTTCTGGACTCCCTGGACTATGCCTTCGCCATAGGCCAATGGCCTGAAGGCGGGCGCCGTCTAGTCTCTACACCTTCCCGATGTTCCGGGCTTGGCTCGGCATTGCCTTGCGCCTTGCGGCCGTCAGGTTTCACCGAATTTGACGCCATTCACGCACCCGGTTTCCCTGGGTGGTGCACAACTTTCGCTATGAGTCCTCTGCTCTGACCAACTGAGCTAACGGCCCACTCAGCCGAGATTCTACCGTGCTGGTTACAGCAGTCCGTTGCGTTTCGCCTGCGCGAAAACGTCAAACCGCGCCAGCAAGAAGGCGTTCAACGCGCGCCAAAACCTCTGACGCGGGCAAGCCAAGACCACCCGCAATGCGCAGCATCAGCGCCAAAGATGGCTGGCGTTCTCCACGCTCCAGCTTGCCGTAGTACGACCGGTCGACATTCGCCAACAAAGCAAACTGATCCTGCGCGATGCCCTGTTTCAAGCGCTCGGCTCGGATCACTTCGCCGAAGGCCGCCGCAGCCTGGGGCTCGAACGAGGTTGCCCGCCTTGCTGGCGAGGGGACCGTTCGTTTTGATGGGGCAGGCTGAGACACGCGGCGAGGATGCCGACAGTGCTATGTTCCTGGCCACGGCATATATGCCTCTAGCTGCGGTGCCGCACAACCAAGATCTCCCATCGAACAGGCCAACCATGAACAGTTCCGACTTTGCCGCGTCCGATCTCGCACAGCTCACGCGGGATGTGCTGTCGCGCTCCTTCGAGGCGGCACTTCCCGCCAACCTCAACGAATCATGGCTGCGCAGCATTGCGCGTGACCTCGCTTGCGGGTTTGGCGAAATTGACGCAGGCGGCAGTGCTTGCGACCACCTGGCCGCCCCGTTGGCGCTCGTTCTCCATCTGCTGCGAGGCCAAGGTCGAACTCAGGAACTCATCTCACACGATGAGCTGATGGCTTGCCTCAACGATTACCGGGTTGAAATCGCCTTGGAGATGGTCAACCGCACGACGCCGGCTCAGTCCACACCAGCCACCATCGAGACCATCTTTCGTGACCGTGAGGTCGCAAGTTGGTCTCGCGATGACCTCAACCCTGCGTGATTGCGGTGGCTCGGTACGCGCGGATCTCCTGCCCGTAATCCAGGCGGATGCGTTCGATGCTCGCGGTGTCCGTCACATGCAGCCGACGCAGTTCAGCGGCGAGATCGGCCAAACGCCGTTCGATGCGTTCGGCGTGGTCGGCACAGACATCTGCAGCCCCTTCCAAGTCAGCCAGCTCTGCGCTGCAGATGCCCATGAGGTCAACGATGCACTCGCGAGCGCACTCGAACGCCACCGCCTCGTCTTGGCTCCATTTCTGCATTCCGCTCTCCTTGTCATCGTTCGGCCTGCCCACCGCATGAAGATCATGTCACGAAACCACCAAGCACCAAGCAGGAGGGAGGTTTGACATTGCATCGGCGGAAAGCGCGGTGTATGACAAAAGCGGCCCGAAGGCCTATCCTGCCCTAGTCCTCAGACCTCCCTCGATACCGCCAACGTGCCAGGCCGAACAGAACAACTTCGGGACAGATACTGGCCAAGTCAAGAACAACGCCAGAGCATCGGCGGGTCGCGATCAGAACACCCACAGTTCACTAACAGAGCAAGGCGGGACACTTCAGGTACAGGATCGGGACCGCAGTTGCTTTTGACACCTGAATCAGGTGATGCGAACACTGGCAGGGACCGTTCCGACGGCTACAAGACCCCTTCGGGCTTTCGGTGGAATCGAAGATCACCAGCCCCTCCATCAAGACCAAACAGACAGGCGCGACGCTCAATCGATGGCCCAAGCTTGCCCCTCCCGCGTGCAGCCATCGACAAGCAGCGCTTGTGCCCATCACCGTGCCCACTTATCCACAGAACCGTGCCTCTTACTAGATTAGAAAGAGATTAAAGAAGATTAGGTGCCACAGCCTCGCGAACGCAACCCATTGATCCCAATGGAGTTTTTGCCGATTCTGGCTGTGGACAATGTAGGCGCTGTGACGGTAATGCGCATGCGCTGTGACGGCAACCCGTATGCGTCGTGACGGTACTGTGGATAGGCTGTGGAAGGCGCTGTGACGGTATCAAGCCAGCGGCAGCAAGGCGGGCTCGGCCAACGGTGGCTCCGTCGAGATCTCGCCTGGGGCCTGTAGCCGCCATCGACTCAAGCCGTGCCGTACATGCAGCAAATCGCCCACCAGGCTCGCACTGACCTGGCTGCCATGCTTCTTGGCCGCAATGCCCCACTCGGCGGCTGCGTGCTTCAGCAACTGCCGAAAGCTGCGCATGCACGCTGTGTCGCTGCCGGACAGCTTGTGCAGAAACTGCACCGTCAATGGGTACGGTTGGTCATGCGTTGAATAGAACCCGTGCAGCCACTGCGCCAGAGGCTTGCCATCCAGCTCATTGCGAATGACCCAATCGATGTACGTGAAATGGGCGGCCTCGAAGAACGGGCGCCAGGCCACATTGATGACGACGACATACCGCTTCGTGCGATCGTCCTGAATGGCGTCATGGATCAGGCTGCCGATGTACGTCACCCGCCGCCCCTGTACATTGCATGACAGCTCCAGGGCGGTGGCCTTCAACCGCAGGATTCTTCTGTGAAGGGTGCGGCGGTTGCCCCCAGTGTCGGTCTTGCAGATCAACCGCAGCAGTTGGTAGGCCGTGAATTCGCATTGAACCCCCAACGGCTGGCGTCGCGCGAGATGCAAGATGGCCTCCCAGACATCCAAGTCACCCTGATCCAGGCGCTGACCCGTGTAGAGGATCTGAGCGTCCCCCGTGGTGGCGACTTGCACCTGCTCAAGGTAGCGGCGGGCACCCTTGCCAAAGACGCCGAACAAGGCGGAACGCAGCGCCACATTGGGCACTCCGCGCGCTTGCTCAGGCCATGGTTCCGGCCACATCGCCTTGGACATCGTTGCCAGCAGAGAAGTCGATCAGGCCGCAGCCCCTTCAATGCAACCGCAGTCGATCAACCTGGCGATGAGGCCGGCTTTGAAATGAACACGTCGACCGATCTTCACTCGCGCCATGGCGAGCTGCCGCCCCAGGGCGTTGTTGCCCCGGATGGTGATTCGCAACCCTTCAGGGCTTCGATCCAGCAACTCCGCCACCTGCAACAAGGTCATCAACGGGCCGTACTTCTCAACAAGCGCTTGCTCCGTGGTCATTCGTATTTCTCCGCAATCAACACTGAAGATTGCGCAAGATTACGGATGAGGCGAGAATGATTGGTCGATGTTTTCTGAACAAATACTTCCGACCACGTTTGAGCCGTGCACGACCAAGAGAACCTCATCACACCCGGCACGGATGCACGCGTTGCCAAAGCGATTCAGCACTGCATGGCCAGGATCACAGAGAAGCACTCTGTGACATCGCGACGGCACGCCATCACGACGCTGCTCAAGGCTGAAGTGGATGGGGAAGTGGCGCGCGTCCTTGCGTCCTATCGGGGCAGCTGGAAGCGGGAGCTTCTGCAAGGATTCGTTCCATCAAAGGCCTGGCTTCAAGCGCCAGAGGGTGACAAGCCCGTTGCCGGCGCCACAACAGTCCTCACGGCGATAGGCTGCGCCGAGAGGTGGCGAGCGCGGCTTAGGCACGCTGTCCGCAGCGCACAAGGCGACGCAGGATCGCCACCGAGCAAAGCCTGCCTAAGGTTCTGCCGCACCCTGGACACCCTGATGCGACTGATCGACACGCTCAGCCGCAAGCAGCCAGAGCACACTGGCGGCCCAACCGGACGGGTCTATCTCAAGGCCAAGGGGCGTTACGCGGACTATTGCGACCTGTGCTGGCGGCCGTCGGAGGTGACGGCAAAAGGTGATCAGCGTGATGAGGACAACCGAAAGCTGAGCACCAGCCGACGTTTTTGCAGCGAGCACAACCCTCAGACATCGGCATCGAACTACAGACGGGATCTCAAGTTCAAGGCCGACTTCTGGGCAGAGATGGAAAACATCCGCAAGCTCGGCCTCGCTCGGTATGACACGAAGTTCAAGTTCATACCGGATGAGACCACGCCATCGGGGTGGGAGCTGCACCTCGTGCCGGTCAGCGCACACCCAGAGGATGTGCGGCGAGCTGCTTATGCGCTTGTGCACAGCAAGCTGCGAGGCACACCTGCGCAGTGCCTGGCCATGAAGATGCAAGGGCTCAGTCCGCAGGAGACGGCGGTACGGCTCGGCATTACAGACCGCACTGTGCGGCTCGCCTTGTCTGGCGTGATGCCAAAGCTCAAACAGGCCGAAGTGATTCGGTGGGGTGAAGCGCCACGGAGCAGGATTGCTTCACGCATGGCACCTCAGACCTGCGTTTTGTAGTCAGTCAGTATCGCGACTTACGATCCTTCGGGATTCAGTTCGAAGCAGGTAGTGTTCAGGCCATAGCCACCACGCTATCAGGTACTGCGGGGGAAGGGCCGACAAATAGCGGAGGCGCTCGAGCATAAAAAAACTCTCACGTGAGGTCCAGATTAATTTTGCCCTGATAGATTCTGATTCGTTTCTTCGCACGCTCAATCACGTCATCGAAATGCAGGATTTCGAAATACGTTTCCCCGAGCGGCTGCCGACTATACGGATCGATCAGGGGGTTGGAGTAAAACCACCCCTTTCCTTGGGAGAATGGAGTCCAACCACTCAGGCGCAACGGATTAACAGTGTCACCAATCAAGTAGCCATATATCTTCCGAATTTTGCCGCCAGACTTTGAAGCAAGGAGATATGCATATTCTGATAGATCTCCAATGTGCTCATCCACATTTACTCCGGGCGCCTTGAACTCAACTATGACTGCAGAGCCTTCGCTGTTGAATAGAGCAATGTCTGGGCGCTTGGCTTTATTATCTTCTACGCGCTTGGATAGAAGCTTCTGAAACTCAACATCAATATCACCATCAAAAACTTTACCTCCACCACTCCAGGATATATCAGCCAAAGGCACATCAGACGCAATATAATTGTAATAGTGATACTCTTCACTCAGAAGCCACATATCGTGGTCGCTGACCTCATCGCTATCCTTACGCATCGGAAAAAAGATGCTATGGATTATGCGTTCATCTTTGCGGCGAACTCCTTCCTTAATGGCCTGCATAGCAAGATTCTTTCCGCATGCAAGATCGAGCACCTCGACAATCGCAGCACGGCGGACGACGAGCTGCGACAAGTTTGCCATATCAAACTTCTTAAGCGACGAAGTGTATTTCCAGGCTAACTCGTTGATTTTTTCTCGAAATTCCTCTGTATCAGGCTCCGTCTTCTTTATTTCTTCCTTTAGCTCGAAAATGGCGCTCGTCTCATCAATCACCTGCTCTTGATACTTTTTCAGAACCCGTTCCGCCACGACCTGGGCGGTCTCGCCGTAGCGAATTCTTGTCGATGTATCCTGAAGCATTGCCTCACTAATGCCAAATTGATTGACAATATTGTGTAGCACAGCATCTCTGCTCCAGTTTGAGGGGTCAACCATCTCGACGATGACGGGGTCGATAGCCTCGTGAATCGCCGCATAAGAAATCTTCTCCGTGGAGAAAAGATCCCCGCTTGGGATGTCATCCGGAATTCCATTAAAATCATCGCGCTGCTCGTTTACGCGAACATCCAAATACTCACTCTCGATAAGCACAAAGTGGTAGAAGCCCCCTACTGGGTTGATTTGCTCCGCCCGCGTCCGAAAATATTTCGACGTGACATCCTTAACTGGAGATGACTTGGCGCAGAACGCCACCGCGTTATTCGGTAGGTTGTATTTTGTTGCATCAAGTTGATAATGGGATAGATTGAAGCTTTGGTGCGTACCCAACCGTTCTCCCGTGGCGGGATCGCACTCTTCAACAGACACCATTTGCTGCCTAGTAACATTCGGCAGGTCTGCACGTTTTAAGGAGTCACTTCGCTCTGACGATTTGACCAAATCTCCGTTCTTGCGTTGGCGTGTAACGAAATTGATCTCGAAGTCTCCAATTTGGTCACCAAGTCCGACAAGTCTTTGCAGGAAAGTTAGGAGCATCTGTTGCTTGAGCGTCGGCGCGGAATACAGATCAACTGGTGAAGTCTTCCTGAGGATGCGGTCACGAACTGGCGCCCTCAGATTTTTCAGAAAAACTTCTGTTCCGAGATTGCTTGCTGCTCCTGGAATGGATGAAAAATCCTGAGGAGTAATCTGTTTCGTTGGCTCGGAGTAGCTCACCTGACGTCTAAAGAAGCCATCTCCGGTGCGGTAGGTGCTGTCTAGTGTGAGCGTGGAGAAATGATGGAAAAATTGAATTCGGCCTGCCCCCATACATTTTCCAATGCCAGGAATAGGCAGATCATCCTTGTAAGACGTATCTTTCGTTAGAAACGCTTCGAGCTGATCATCCCCCAGGCCGCAACCATTATCTCCACAGGAAATCGACATATCATCCAGATCGCCGATTAAGTTTGTGGAAAAAAACTCGACCGCAATATCAATATGCAGATTTTTTGCGGAGGCGTCGCTGTTTTTGCGAATCAAAAAGGAGTCAATCGCATTGGAGATCAATTCCTCAAATACGACATAAGGATTTCTGCTGAGCTTTGTGCTTTTTAAGCTGCCTCTGATGTCGAGTGTCATGATGATTATTGAATTTGATTCCGTCGATGAATGATAGGCGGTCTGCACCCAAATGGCATTACGTCGCGTCGGATAAACGATCCAACTTAGCCACCAGATCCTCCGCCCTGAGATGGGTGTAGCGCTTGAGCATCTGCATCGACTTGTGCCCACTGATGGTCGACACCTCCTGGTCGCTAAGGCCGGCCTCGACAAAGCGGCTCACAGCTTCGTGCCGCAGGTCGTGGAAGTGCAGATCCGACATCCCCGCTTTCGCCTTGATCTCCAACCAAGCCTTGTTGAAGTTGTATGGCCGGCGCTTGCCATCCTTGCCCGGTTCGCCAAAGAACACCAGATGCGTTTCCCTCTTCGGGCGCAGTGGGTTGTCCACGGCCTCCTGAAACAAGGCCGACGCCTTGAGGCTGAGCGGCACCGTGCGTGGCATGGTGTTCTTGGTGTGTTTGAGCATCACCACCCGTCTCGCCAGATCGACCTGGTCAACCTTCAGTGAGGTGATCTCAGACGAACGCATGCCTGTCTCGACAGCGATGCGCACGATCCACCGCAGCATGGGATTGGAATACTGGTCGATCAGCTGCATCAAGCGCTGTTCTTCCTGAGCGCTCAGGCGACGGTTGCGCCCTGCACCGGGTGACGGCCGACGGATGTTGAGGACCGGGTTGTAAACCAGGCCGACGCCCCACTCCTTGATGGCCACGGTAAACAGGTGCCCGAGCAAGGCAAGCTCCAGGCGCACCGTGTTGGGCTGAAGCGGCTGAGGGTTGCCCTTGGCGTCCTTGCGGTGAACACCCGCCAGTCTGTCATCTCGGTACTTGGCGACCAGCTCTGATGTGATGCCCGCCAGCGCGTAGGCGCCAAAGTGAGCCTTGAGGGTGGCCGCTCGGGGCTTCTCGCCCTGCTGGGTGTACGGACGCTTGTGGATCGTCACTTCGCGCAAGTAGCGATCCATGGCGTCCGAGAAGAGCATCTTCTCGGCCTGGCTTCGCTTGACGTACATGCCGCGCACCATCTCGTCTTCGGTGGAGCGCGCCCAATCCTCGGCGTCGCGCTTGAGGCGGAATGTCTTGCTGGTGGTGGGGAAGCCGGTCTTGCGGATGACGGCTTTCCAGGTCCCTGATGGTGTCTTGACGATGGTTGGCATTCGAGGCTCTTGATGGGTCGTCTCTTAGCACTGTACCGAATTTGTACCTTTGGGCACTTTTCGGAGGCTGATGGTGACACACCAATCGCTTGCCAACCTCGATGAATAAAGGGGCCCCAGGATTTAGGCCCTGGCAGGCGCCACAGGATTATGAGTCCTCTGCTCTAACCAACTGAGCTAACGGCCCGAAGCACGCGATTGTAGAGGGCCCTACTTGTGATGGCTGAGGGCGTTTCCAACCAGTTTGGCCGTGACGTCAACGATCTGGATCATGCGCTCGTACGACATGCGCTGGGGGCCGATCACACCCAGCGTGCCCACGACCTGGCCGTCCACCTCGTAGGGAGCTGTGACGACCGACAGGTCTTCGTAGGGCACAACCTGGCTTTCGCCACCGATGTAGATCCGCACACCGTCGGCCTGCGCGGAGACATCCAGCAGACGGATGAGCTGGGTCTTCTGCTCGAACAGATCGAACATGCGGCGCAGATTGCCCATATCGCTGGAAAATTCGCTGACGGACAGCAGGTTGCGCTCCCCCGACACAACCACCTCATCCTGAGCCTGGTTGGGGTCGGCACCAATCTCCACCGCCGCTTTCATCAGGTCGGCGATCTCACCACGCAAGGCCTCGACCTCGGTCTTGAGCCGTTCGCGCACGGCCTCCATGGTGAGTCCCGCGTAATGGGCGTTGAGGAAATTGGCGGCCTCCAGCAACTGGGGCTGGGTGAAGCTCACCTGCGTGTGGATGATGCGGTTCTGCACATCACCTTCAGGCGAGACGATGATCACCAGTACACGCCGCTCGGACAGGCTCAGGAATTCGATGTGCCGAAACACCGAGGCACGGCGCGGTGCCACCACCACCCCCACGAACTGAGAAAGGTTGGACAGCATCTGAGCGGCGGTGCTGATCACGCGGTGCGGCTGTCCTGCCTCGATCCCGGGAGAAGCCATCTCGTTCATCGCCGACAGGCTCTCACGTCGCACGGTAAGCATGGTGTCGACGAACAACCGGTAACCGCGGGCCGTCGGAATGCGGCCGGCGGACGTGTGTGGGCTGGCAATGAGGCCGAGCTCCTCGAGGTCGCTCATCACGTTGCGGATCGTGGCTGGCGACAACTCCAGACCTGCGGCCCGGGCCAGGGTGCGTGAACCCACGGGCTGGCCGTCGGCGATGTATCGCTCGACGAGGGCCTTGAGCAGCAACTTGGCGCGGTCATCCAACATGGCTTCATTCTAAGTAAGGACGCGCCCGGCAGCACCGCGAGCACACAGGGTTTTATGCCATTCCTGCACAGTTGAGCTGTGTTGTAATTTCCGCATGACCATGCCAATCGACACACGGCCGACGACCGCCCGCTGGAACCGGCCCCTGCGCTTCGCGCATGTCGTCATTGTGGGCAAATACCAGGCCCCTGGCGCCCGCAACGCGGTTGACGAGATTGCCCACTTCCTGCATGGCGAAGGTTGTGACGTGTCCCTGGACAAGGACACCGCCGCCAACACCGGGCTGCCATATCCGGCGCTGGACGTGCCTGCGATGGGCGAGGCCTGCGACCTCGCCCTGGTCGTGGGTGGTGACGGCACGATGTTGGGCATCGGGCGCCAGCTCGCACGCTATGGCGTGCCGCTGGTGGGCATCAACCAGGGACGCCTGGGCTTCATCACCGACATCCCCTTTGACGGTTACCAGGACAAGCTGCGCCCCATTCTCCGCGGAGAGTTCGAGGAAGACGCCCGTGCGCTGATGGCGGCCACGGTGTGGCGCGATGGGCGCTGTGTGTTCGAGGCCACTGCGCTCAACGATGTGGTGGTGAACCGCGGTGGTGCCGCCAGCATGATCGAGCTGCGCGTGGAAGTGGATGGGCATTTCGTGGCCAACCAGCGGGCAGATGGCCTCATCATCGCGACCTCCACCGGTTCCACGGCCTACGCGCTTTCGGCAGGTGGTCCCCTTCTCCATCCGGGCATCGGTGGCTGGGTGATGGTACCCATTGCCCCGCACACACTGTCCAACCGCCCCGTGGTGATTCCCTCTCACAGCGAGATTGCGGTGGAGATTGTTTCCGGCCGGGAGGCCAGCGCCAACTTCGACATGCAGTCCCTCACCAGCCTGCTGCACGGCGACCGCATCGTGGTGCGCCGTTCAGAACATGCGCTGCGCCTGCTCCACCCCGTGGGGTGGACCTACTTCGACACCTTGCGCAAAAAGCTGCACTGGAACGAAGGAAGCTGAAAGCCGGGTCAAAATAGCGGTTTGTCCTTTTCTTCTCCAACGCCGCGCCCCGCACATCCATGAGCCTCAGACGCATCGTTTTGCGCGACTTCGTCATCGTGCAGTCCCTGGAAGTGGAGCTGGGCTCCGGTTTCGGCGTCCTCACCGGGGAAACCGGTGCCGGCAAATCCATCCTGATCGATGCGCTGCAGCTTGCCCTGGGTGCGCGCTCAGACAGCGGCGTGGTGCGCGAAGGTGCAGCGCGCTGCGACATCGCGGCAGAATTCGACGCACCCGCCTCCCTCGGGCCTTGGCTCGAGGAACAGGGCTTCCCGTCCGAGGAGGGGCTGCTGCTGCGCCGCACAGTGGATACCGAGGGCCGCAGCCGCGCCTGGATCAATGGCATCGCCGCCACTGTGGCCCAGCTGAAAGCCCTGGCAGACGGTCTGGTGGACATCCATGGCCAGCATGCCTGGCAAAGCCTGACACGGGCCGACGCTGTGCGCGACCTGCTTGATGCGTATGCCGGCGTCGACACCGGCCCAGCCACCCGCGCGTGGACCGCATGGCGGCAGCAGCGCAAGGCACTCGATGCCGCGACCGAGAAGCAGAATACGCTGCAACAGGAAAGCGAGCGCCTGTCCTGGCAGATCGCCGAGCTCGACAAGCTCGCACCGCAGGCCGGCGAATGGGAAGACCTCAACGCACAGCACAGCCGGCTGGCGAATGCCCAGGGCCTGCTCCAGGCCGCACAGACTGCGCTCAACGCGCTGGATGAAGACGAAGCGAATGCGGCCACCCTGCTCCACCGCGCCGCCGCGGCCCTGCAGGCACAGGCGCACATCGAGCCGCAATTCGCCAGTGCCATCGAAGCACTCGAGGCAGCGCTTGCTCAGGTGCAGGACACCGTACACAGCCTGCATCAATACAGCCGCCATACAGAACAGGACCCATCCAGTCTGGAGGCGCTGGACCAGCGACTCTCGCTCTGGATGTCGCTGGCCCGGCGCTACCGCCGCACACCCGAAGATCTGGCCGAAGTGCATGCGCAGTGGAAGACTGAACTGGCCCAGGTCGACGCTGCGCTGGACCTGGAGGCATTGCAGCGCGCGGAGCGCGCCGCGTGGAAGATCTTCACTTCCGCGCTGCAAGTCATCACAAAGGAACGGCAGAAGGCAGCGCCCAAACTGTCCAAGGCGGTGACCGCCAGTATGCAGACCCTGGGCATGCAGGGGGGCGTCTTTGAGGTGGCGCTGCTGCCGCTGGATGAGCCCCAGGCACATGGCGCCGAACAGGTCGAATTCCGGGTGGCCGGGCATGCGGGCGCCACGCCCAAACCCGTCGGCAAGGTGGCATCGGGCGGTGAACTCTCCCGCATTGCGTTGGCCATTTCGGTGGTCACCAGCCGCCTTGGCCAAGCTCCCACGCTCATCTTTGACGAGGTGGACTCTGGTATCGGCGGTGCGGTGGCCCATACCGTCGGCCAGTTGCTGCGCCAGCTGGGCAAGGACCGCCAGGTGCTGGCCGTGACCCACCTGCCGCAGGTCGCCGCATGCGCCGACCAGCATCTGCTGGTGAGCAAGCAGGCGGTCGGTCGCCAGACCCAGAGCACCGTGCAGCCGATTGCCACCGAGGCGCGCGTGCGCGAGCTCGCCCGCATGCTGGGCGGTGGTGAGCAATCTGAAATCTCGCTAGCGCACGCCCGCGAAATGCTGGCCGCCTGACATGCCCGATCCGACGATGGCCCAAGAGGAAGGTCCCTCCATCCACCTTGTCCTGATCACCGGCATGTCCGGCTCAGGCAAATCCGTCGCGCTGACTGCCTTGGAAGACGTGGGCTTCTACTGCGTGGACAACCTGCCGCCCGAGCTGCTCGAGTCCTTCATCGAACTGGAGCAAAGCAACCAGGCGGCCCGTGTGGCAATCGCCATGGATGTCCGCAGCGCAGCCTCACTGCCTGGCCTGCCCAAGCGCCTCGCCCAGCTGCAACGCCGCCCCAACCGCCCCGTGCACCTCACCACGGTTTTCCTGGATGCCACCACCGAAACGCTGGTGCGCCGTTTTTCGGAAACCCGACGCCTGCACCCGCTCTCGCTCAAGCAGGCCCACGACCAGCACCGTGCGCTGACTGACGCCATCGAACACGAGCGCGAACTGCTGGCCGAATTGCGCGATCAGGCGCTGGTTCTCGACACCAGCCTTACACGGCCCTCGCGTCTGCGCAGCCAGATCAAGGACCTGCTCGGCGCCACCCAGGCACCATTGACGCTGGTTTTCGAGTCGTTCGCCTTCAAGCGCGGCATCCCCATGGACGCCGACTTCATGTTCGACGTCCGCATGCTACCCAACCCGCACTACGAGCCGGAACTCAAGCCACTGAGCGGGCTGGATGCGCCCGTAGCCACCTACCTCGCCGCGCAGCCCGAAGTGGCACAGATGGAGGAGCAGATCACCGCGTTCCTGCGCCACTGGCTGCCGCAGATGCTGCGCGACCACCGCAGCTACGTCACGGTGGCGATCGGCTGCACCGGTGGCCAGCACCGCTCGGTCTATCTCGTGGAACGGCTGGCCAGAAGCTTCGCGGCGGACTGGTTCACTCGCGCGCGGCACCGCGAGGATGACAACTGGCCAAGGCCAGCCGGTCAGGCCGTGGAGCCGGGCTGATCAAGGCCGGAGAGCATCTGGCGCACAGGGGCCGGCAGGCCGTGATCGGCCAAGGCTTGCACCGATACCCACTGGCCTGGCGGCAAGCCGTCCTCAGTCGCGACCGAAGGCACATCGAGCAACAAAGGATGCAACCGAAGCTCGCGATGCGTGAGGCTGTGGGCCACCGGCGCCAGAGCATGGAGCGCGCCGCCGAGCGTTGAGTGCACCGCAGCCTGCAATGCTTTGTCATCCGCGAACACCGGCGGGCAATACAGACCCGCCCAGATGCCGCTGTCGGGTCGGCGCGCCAGCCAGAAACGCACCTGCCCATCCCCACCAACGTGGCGCACCAGCAGCAACCACCAGTTTTCGAAGCGGCGTTGCAGACGGCGGGTCTTCACCGGAAAGCGCTGCGTCTCGTTGGCCGCGTGAGCCCGGCACTCGGCACGCACGGGGCATCGGCCACAGAGGGGTTTGGAACGTAGGCACACCGTCGCACCCAGATCCATCAATCCCTGCGTGTAGGCGGTCATGTCATCGCGCTCGGGTGCGACCGGCAACAACGCCTGCGCCAGCCTCCAGAGTTCGCGTTGCGGGCCGGCCTGCGCCAGATCGCCCTCGAACGCCAACAACCGGGACAACACCCGGCGCACATTGCCATCCAGGATGGAGATGCGCTCACCATGGCAGAAGGCCGCTATCGCCGCGGCGGTGGACGCACCGATGCCTGGCAACGTTTCCAGTTGGGCTGCCGTCGTGGGGAAAGCGCCGCCGTGTTCGTTCACCACCACCTGCGCACATCGGTGCAGGTTGCGCGCGCGGCTGTAGTAACCCAGACCACTCCACAGCGCCATCACGTCGTCTGGCGATGCCGCCGCCAATGTGCGGACGTCCGGAAACCGCGCCAGGAAACGAGGGTAATAGGAGAGCACCGTGCTGACCTGGGTCTGCTGCAGCATGACCTCGGACAGCCACACGCGGTACGGTTCACGCGTGAGCTGCCAGGGCAGGCCGCTGCGCCCCGAATGGCGCTGCCATTCGATGAGCAGGGAAGCGAATGCGATGGGCAACCCCCACCCCGTCGGTGCCTGCGAGCCGGCAGTTCGGCTCATGCCACCAGAGCTTCGTCGGATGGCTCTTCTTCGGGCGCAGCCAGCAGGTGGTCCGTCAGTTCCGCCAGCTTGGACTCCAGCTGATTCAGCTCGGACTGGTGCTCCTGCAACTCGCGGATGCGTTCATCCAGCCCGCCAGCGGCCTGCTGGATGCGCGAGACGGCCTCGATCCGGCGGCTGAAGTTGCGGCGACGTTCGCGCAGCTGGGCATCGAGCTGGGCGGCAGCCGACTTGTTCCAGAGTTCCACCTCGTTGACCGCTGTGTCGTACACCACGCGCAACCGGCTCATGAGCGCACGCGCAAGCCGCTCCGCGAACTCGGGCTGGGCCAGTCGCAACGCGTTGCCCAGGCTGAGGTACTGCAGGTGGCTTTTCTCGATCAGATCGAGATCCTTCAGATACTGGGCCAGCCGTGGCGGGCTGGGTGCCTGGAGCGAAAAGCCGTACTCGGCATTGAGGTTCTTGAAACTGCCTTCCAGCATCGACTGGATGTCACCCGCCATGCGGTCCGCCTTGCTCATGTCCGCACGCAGACGGTCGAAGGTGTGGTCGTACGCGCGACGCACGCCGAGCTTGATACCCGGCTGCTTCAGGGCCTTGCCGAGGGTCGCCACCTCGGCCTTGAGGTGCGAGGAACTGAGCATGGCAAAAAGGTCCTTGAGCAATCGCAGATGCACCGAGCGCACGGCCTGGATCTTGGCGCCACTCGCATCGAAGTCGGCCTGTTCCTGCTCGATGCGCAGACGCATCTGCTTGATCACCCCGGCGTTCTTGCCGCGCAGACCCTCGAGTTCCTGAATCTGCTCCACGAGATCGCGCGCTCGGGTGTGCACCATGCGCCCCGTCTCCGTGCGCAAGGCCTGGATGCCTTTGGCCACCGCCGCGCCCAGGATCTGGCGACGCTGGCCGAGCAGGTCGACGCCCAGCGCGGTTTCCAGTTCCATGAGGTTGCTGGCAGCCAGCAGTTTCTTGTCGCGATGCACCTTGGCGAGCAGGCCCTTCTGGGCCGACACAGCCAGCACCTGGCTCGGAGACATGCCCAGGATTTCAGCAGAGTCGGTGCGCTGCGACGCGATCTGCAACTGCACCTGCTCGGGCGAACTCAACGCGTCCCACATGGTGTCAATCTTGTTGAGCACCACGAGACGCGATTCGCGCCCCTCGCCCAGCACCGCCAGATGCTGGCGCCAGATCGTGAGGTCGGACTTGGTCACGCCGGTGTCCGCCGCCAGGATGAACACGACCGCGTGCGCCTGCGGCAGCAGGCTCACGGTGAGTTCAGGCTCCGCACCAATCGCGTTCAGGCCGGGGGTGTCCAGGATCACCAGACCTTGCTTGAGCAAGGGGTGGGCCATGTTGATCAGGGCGTGCCGCCACTTCGGCACTTCGATCAGGCCATCGGCGCCCGGCAATGGGTTGTCCTCCGGCACTTCCTCATGCCAGAAGCCGAGCGCAGCGGCTTCCGATTGCGTCACGCGGCGCACTTCGGCCACCTTCTGGATGGCCCGGGCCAACTGCCTGGGGTCGTTCACATCCAGGTCGACGCGCTCCCACTTGTCCAATGCGTTGCGCCAGTCCAGCAACGATTGCGGCTGCAGCCTGGTCTCGATGGGCAACAGGCGCAGGCAGGGCGGCACTTCCGCGTCATAGCCCAACTCGGTCGGGCACATCGTCGTGCGACCCGCACTGGCCGGCATGATGCGGCGGCCGTAACCAGCGAAGAACACCGCGTTGATCAACTCGGACTTGCCGCGCGAGAACTCGGCCACGAAGGCCACCATGATCTTGTCGTTCTTGACCTGCGCATGCAGCTGGTCCAGACGTTCGCGCACGCCCGACTCCATGAGATCGTGGTCCGTCAACCATTCGGACAGTAGCTTCAGGCGCAAGGCAAACTGCTTGCGCCATACACCATGCTGATCGAATTCCTGATTGAAGCTCATGGGCCTTGTGTCTCTGTCAATCGGTCAATATAGCATCGGCACACGGCAGAAACCCGACCGGTCGGAAAGGCCGACAGCCGGGCGAGCCTGCATTCGCCCGGCCCGCCGGGGGGGCATCACTTCTTCTGGCAGGCCGGGCAGAAAAAAGTGGATCGCTGCCCCTGGCGGATGGCCCGGATCGGCCCACCGCACAGCCGGCACGGCTGCCCCTCCCGGCCATAGACCATCGCGTCCAGCTGGAAGTAGCCGCTCTGGCCCTCGGCGCTGGTGAAGTCCCGCAGCGTGCTGCCACCCAGCGCCACGGCCCGCTGCAGCACCGACACGATGGCCGAATGCAGCCGCTGCGCCCGCGGTCTGCTCAGCCGGTCGGCACGCAAAGCCGGGTGAATGCCCGACATGAACAACGCCTCTGACGCGTAGATGTTGCCCACCCCAACGACGATGTCCCCCGCCAGCAGCACCTGCTTGATGGCGGACCGGCGCAACTTCAGGGCACGATGAAACGCCAGGGGATCGAACCCCGCCTCCAGCGGCTCGACACCCAGGGCTCCCAGCAGCTTGGTCACCCGGCTATCGTCCAGGGAATGGGCATAGACCACCGCGCCGAATCGCCGGGGGTCGTGCAGACGCAGAACGCCATGGCTGGTCGACAACTCGAAGTGGTCGTGCACGCCACGCGGCGGCAATTCGGGAGCGAACTGCAAGCTGCCCGACATGCCGAGGTGCAACAGCAAAACACCCTGGTCGAGATGCACCAGCAGGTATTTGCCGCGCCGGGCCACGGAGGATACCTTCCTTCCAGCGAGGCTGGCGGGCTCGCAGCCAAGAGGCCAACGCAACGGCTTGCCCATGGACAGCGCCCGCACCTCGGCCCCCTGGATGCGGTCGGCAAAGCTGCGGCGCGTGACTTCGACTTCGGGCAGTTCGGGCATGTAACGAGCAGTTTTCTTCGGGGCACCGGAACGCCGGCGCGGTCTTGAGATCACACACCGGTGCCCTCGGACCCTTCCCATTATCATGACCCGATGAATACCCTGCACCGCACCGCGACCCTGGTTCTGTTGGGCTTGGCCTTTGGCGCGGCTGCGCAGCCCGCGCCACCCGGCGCCCCTCCCGCAGCGGCCTCACAGCCCGCCACGGCGGCCACCAACTCCACACTCAACGCCCCCCTCTTCTATCAGTTGCTGCTGGGCGAACTCAATGTGCAGGCGGGCGAGCCGGGCACGGGCTACTCCCTCATCCTCGACGCCGCGCGAAGGCAGCGCGACCCGGAGCTGTATCGCCGGGCGGTCGACGTCGCGCTGCAAGCCCGCTCTGGCGAGGCCGCACTGACGGCCGCACGCGCCTGGGCCCAGGAAATTCCAGGCAGTCCCGAAGCCAACCGTTTCGTGCTGCAGATCCTTCTGGCGCTCAATCGGGTAGCGGAAACCGCTCCGGTGCTGCAGGCCATCCTGCAAGCCAGCCCCGTGACCGAGCGGAACGACACCATCAACGCGATTCCGCAGACCTACGGCCGCGTCCCCGACAAGGCCCTGGCCTCGGTGGTGGTGCGAGAGGCCCTGGCCCCCGCGCTCAAGCAGCCCTTTCACGCGGCTGCGGCCTGGACCACCGTGGGACGCATGGAACTGGCAAGGAATCAGATGCCCCAGGCCATGGCCGCAGCGCGCGAAGGACATGCCATCGATCCGGCGTCGCCTTACCCTGCCCTGCTCGCTCTCGAACTGATGGAGCGTGGCGAGGTCGACGCAGAACCCCTGGTGCGGCAACAACTGCAAGCCGCCACTGCCAACGGCCCGGGCGACATCGCGGTGGCGCTGGCCTACGCACGCATCCTGCTCGACCTCCAGCGCAACAGCGAGGCCAGGGCCCAACTGGAAGCGCTCACCGCGCGCCAGCCGGATCAGGCCGAACCCTGGCTGCTCCTGGCATCGCTGCAAACGCAGGACAACGCCCTGCCGGCGGCCACCACGTCACTGCAGAAGTACATGGCGCTGGCCCGCCAGTCCAGCGACGAACGCATCGCCCGCGGCCTCACGCAGGCCTACCTGCTCATGGCCCAGATTGCGGAGAAACAGAACGACCTGCCCGCCGCCAACGCCTGGCTGGACCGCATCGAGAATGCCGACGACATCATGGCCGCCCAGGTGCGGCGTGCCTCGCTGCTCGCCCGCCAGGGACAGATGCCCCAGGCCCGCGCACTGCTGCGCGACCAGCCCGAGCGCCGCCCCGAAGACGCACGCCTCAAACTCGTGGCAGAAGCCCAGCTGCTGCGGGACTTCAAGGCCTATCAGCAGGCCTATGAGGTCTACAACGAAGCGGCCGCCCGCTTCCCGGATGACACCGACCTGATCTACGACCAGGCCATGATGGCCGACAAGGCGGGAAAACCCGCCGACATGGAGCGCCTGCTGCGCCAGCTGATCGTTGCCAAGCCCGACTACCACCACGCCTACAACGCGCTGGGCTATTCGCTGGCGGACCGCAACCAGCGCCTGCCCGAGGCCAAGCAACTCATCGAAAAGGCGGTGGCCCTTGCGCCCGGTGACGCGTACATCCAGGACAGCCTGGGCTGGGTCGAGTTCCGTATGGGCAACATGGATCGCGCGCTGTCCATCCTGCAGGCGGCCTACCGCAAACGGCCGGATCCCGAAATCGCGGCTCACCTGGGCGAAGTGCTTTGGGTGCAGGGTCAGCGTGAGCAGGCGCTGAAGGTCTGGCGCGAAGGCCTGCTGCTGGCCGCCGACAACGAAACACTGCAAGACACCCTCAAACGCCTGCAAGTCAAGCCATGACGACACACCCGTTTGCTGCATGGCGCCTGCTGTGCGCCCGTGTCGGCACGCTTGCGGCGGTCATGCTGCTCACCGCCTGCGCAACGACCCAGCGACCGGCACAGCCGGGCGAGACCGTCTGGAGCGGCCGACTCGCCCTCCAAGTGGACAGCACGCCAGCCCAATCGTTCTCCGCCGCCTTCGATCTGCGCGGTGCCCCTTCCGCTGGCGAGCTCCAGTTCACGTCTCCACTGGGCAACACCCTGGCCACCGTCACCTGGACCCCGGGCAGTGCCGAGCTGCGCCAGGGCGGGCAGATCACGCGCCGCGGCAGCCTGGACGAACTCACCGCCGAACTCAGCGGCGCCGCCGTGCCGGTCACGGCGCTGTTTGGCTGGCTGCGCGGCGAGCAGGGCGACGTGCCGGGATGGCAGGCCGATCTCTCCCGCCAGGCCGAAGGCCGGATCACGGCACGCCGCTCAGCCCCCTTGCCGACCGCCGAACTGCGCGTCGTCTTCCAGCCATGAGCCGCTCCATACGGCCCAAGCGTCTGCTTGAAGTCCCTGCGCCGGCCAAGCTCAACCTGTTCCTGCACATCAACGGCCGCCGCGCAGACGGCTACCACCTGCTGCAGTCGGTCTTCATGCTGGTCGACTGGTGCGACCACCTGCATTTCGAACAACGCCCCGATGGCGTCATCAGCCGGGAAGACCTGTCAGCGACCCGGCTGCCGACCGACGACCTGTCCGTGCGGGCCGCCCGCGCGCTGAAAGAGGCCACCGGGTGCGCTCTGGGCGTGCACATCGGCCTGGACAAACGCCTGCCCGCCGAAGCCGGCATGGGCGGCGGCTCGTCGGACGCGGCCACCACCCTGATCGCTCTCAACCGCCTTTGGGGACTCGGTCTGACCCGCCCACAACTGGCCACCATCGGCCTGCAACTGGGTGCCGACGTGCCCTTTTTCATTGGCGGGCGCAACGCCTGGGTCGAGGGCGTGGGCGAGCAACTGACTCCTGTGTCGGTGCCGTCCGCCCGTTTCATCGTGGTCAAGCCCCCTGCTGGCGCTTCCACGCAACGCATATTTGCCTCGCCAGAGCTCAAGCGCGATTCAAAAACTGCTACAATCCAAGGCTTTGCTGCAAACGATTCGCGTGACGGCACGGTGATCGATCTCCAGAAAATCCTGGTGCTCGGGCACAACGACCTTCAACCCGTGGCACAAGCGCTCTGTCCCGATGTGGGGCGTTGCATTCAGTGGCTCCAGGGCCATGGATTGCAGGGGCGCATGACCGGTTCAGGAACCGCGGTGTTTGCACAACTGCCGCATGCGATGAACCCGGCAGACGCCCCTGGCGACTGGACGGTTCGGGAATGCAGCAACATGGATGCACATCCATTGCTCGACTGGTGCACCGATTAGAATCGGCGGCGCACAGCCCAGGCAGTGGTTGCGCAACCTGCGACGTTTTTGGTTGGTTGTCCGGCACTCGTTGAACAACCGACCTGCGTAGGGGAGTCGCCAAGTTGGTAAAGGCACTGGATTTTGATTCCAGCATGCGAGGGTTCGAGTCCTTCCTCCCCTGCCACCCGTTCAACCACAACCTGTACCGGAACGGCCATCCCCGGATGGCCTTTTTTGACGGCGGTCCTCCGACGCCGTTCAGATCGCTGGGAACACCATGCAAGTTCAGCCCCCGGATTTCATGATCTTCACCGGCAATGCCAATCCGGTGCTGGCTGCCGAGATCGCCCAACATCTGGGCACGCAACTCGGCTCGGCCAATGTGGGCCGCTTCTCCGACGGTGAAGTCACGGTCGAGATCACCCAGAACGTGCGCGCACGGCACGTGTTCGTGATCCAGTCCACCTGCTCGCCCACGAACGAGAACCTGATGGAGCTGCTCATCATGGTCGACGCGCTCAAGCGCGCCTCGGCCGAGCGCATCTCCGCCGTCATCCCCTATTTCGGCTACGCCCGCCAGGATCGCCGCCCGCGTTCGGCCCGCGTGCCCATCTCCGCCAAGGTCGTTGCCAACCTGCTGCAGACAGTTGGCGTGAGCCGCGTGCTGACCATGGACCTGCACGCCGACCAGATCCAGGGCTTCTTCGACATCCCCGTCGACAACATCTACGCCTCGCCGGTGCTGCTGGGCGACCTGCGCCAGAAGAACTACCCGGACGTGCTTATCGTCTCGCCCGACGTCGGTGGCGTGGTGCGCGCCCGTGCGCTGGCCAAGCAGCTCAACTGCGACATGGCCATCATCGACAAGCGCCGCCCGAAGGCGAACGTGTCGGAAGTGATGCACGTGATCGGCGATATCGAAGGCCGCAACTGCGTGATCATGGACGACATGATCGACACGGCAGGCACGCTGGTCAAAGCCGCCGAGGTTCTCAAGGAACGCGGTGCGAAGAACGTCTATGCGTATTGCACGCATCCCATCTTCTCGGGTCCGGCCATCGAACGCATCGCCAAGGGCAGCGCCCTCGACGAAGTCGTGGTGACCAACACGATTCCCCTTTCGCAGGCCGCACAGGCCTGCTCCAAGATTCGCCAGCTCTCCGTGGCGCCGCTGATGGCCGAGACCATCGCGCGCATCGCCTCGGGTGAGTCGGTCATGAGTTTGTTTGCCGATCAGGACAACCTCTTCTGAGAGACTGAAGGCAACAAAAAGCGGGCGTCCTCCATGGTGGGGGCCGCTCATTTGAAACAGAGGCGTTCTGGTCGCGGAACCCCTCCACAGGAGTTAGTCATGCAATTCGTCGCTTTTGAGCGCGCCAAGCAGGGTACGGGTGCGAGCCGCCGTCTGCGCAACACCGGTCGCGCGCCCGGTATCGTTTTCGGCGGTGACACGCCGGCCGCCACGATCGAACTCGATCACAACGCCCTGTGGCACGCCCTGAAGAAGGAAGCGTTCCACTCGTCCATCCTCGACATGGAACTCGCTGGCAAGGTGCAGAAAGTGCTGCTGCGCGATGTGCAATACCACCCGTACAAGCCGCAAGTGCTGCACGTGGACTTCCAGCGCGTGGACAACAAGACCCGCCTGCGCAAGAAGGTGCCGCTGCACTTCGTGAATGCGGACAACTCGCCGGCCGTCAAGACCGACAAGTGCGTGATCAGCCACGTGATGAACGACATCGAAATCGAGTGCTTGGCCACCCAGCTGCCCGAGTTCATCGAAGTCGACCTGGGTGAAGTCGTCAAGGGCGCCACCGTGCACACCGGCGATATCAAACTGCCCAAGGGCATCAAGATCGTGACGCACGGCCGCAAGAACATCACCGTGGCCACTGTGGTCGAACCGGTGGAAGAAGTGGTGGCCGCACCCGTGGCAGCCGCTCCCGCCGACGACAAGAAGAAGGGCAAGGGCAAGAAGTAAGCCGTCCCCGGACGACCGAGTGCCTTGAAACGGCCCGCCTTGGCGGGCCGTTTTGTTTGCGGTGTGCCACACCCTGTCGATAATCCCGCTCATGATCAAACTCATCGCCGGACTGGGCAACCCGGGCCCGGAATACGAACACACGCGACACAACGCCGGCTTCTGGTGGGTCGACGAGGCCGCGCGCCTGCTCAAGGTCTCACTGCAAATGGAGCGAGGGCACTTCGGCCTGGTGGCAAGGGCAAACGTGAACGGCCAGAGCCTCTGGCTGGTGGAGCCCCAGACCTTCATGAACCTGTCAGGCAAATCCGTGGGCTCGCTGGCGCGCTTCTTCAAGATCGCACCGGAGGAGGTGCTGGTGGTGCACGACGAACTGGATATCCCCCCCGGCGAGGTGAAGCTGAAAAAGGGCGGTGGGCACGCCGGCCACAATGGGTTGCGCGACATCCACGCCCAGCTGGGCAGCGCCGACTATTGGCGTCTGCGGGTGGGCATTGGTCATCCGGGCAACAAGAACGAGGTGGCCAACTGGGTGTTGAAGAAGCCGTCACCGGATGACCGCATTGCCATTGCACAGGCACTGGACCGTTCGCTCAAGGCGCTGCCCCAGCTCATGGCGGGGGAAATGGACAAGGCCACGGCACTGATACACACCAGCAAGCCGCCGCGGCCCAAGCCCCCTCGGCCGGCCACCCAGACGGCGTCTCAGACGGCCGCAGGCGGTGGCGTGGAGGCTTCCCCAGCCGAAGACAAAGGCTGACCGGCCTTCTGCAGCCGCTGGTACTTCTGCCACAGCGTTTCCTGCGATTCGGTGTGGGCGGGGTCGACCGGGATGCATTCGACCGGGCAGACCTGCACGCACTGTGGCTCGTCAAAATGGCCCACACACTCGGTGCACCGCGCCGGGTCGATCTGATAGAAATCCTCACCCATCGAGATGGCCTGGTTCGGGCATTCCGGCTCGCACACATCGCAGTTGATGCATTCGTCCGTGATCAGAAGGGCCATGGGAGATGCTCCTACGCCTGCAGGGACGGGGGCGCCAGGCGCGCAGCGACGGCCCCGCTCACCATCTGCGACGCATCACCACCCAGTTGGGAAATCTCCCGCACCAGCGTGCTCGAGATGCATTGCAGCTCGGCCTGCGGCAGCAGGAACACGGTCTCCACACCGGGGTGCAGCTTGCGGTTCATCGCTGCCATCTGGGCTTCGTAGTCGAAGTCGGTGAGGTTGCGGATGCCACGCACCACGGCGGTTGCGCCGTTCTGGCGGCAAAAGTCCATGATCAGGCCTTCGAACGGCAGCACGCGCACGCGGCCAGGCATGCGAGCGGCAGCCTCGGCGGCCATGTCAAGCCGCTCCTGCAGGGTGAAGCGCGTCTTCTTGTGGTGCGCGATGGCCACCGCGATGATCACGTCGTCAAACAACAGGGCAGCACGGCGCGCCACGTCTTCATGGCCCAGCGTGATGGGATCGAAGGTGCCGCTGTAGACCGCCACGCGGCCCGTGCCACCGGTTGAAGCAAGCGCAGAACTCATGCCCGGGATTATGCGCGAGGGGTTCCTCGCCCCGCTTCACTGTGCGGACAATGGCCGCAACAGGTGAAAGGCCACCGCGCCAGCCCTGCCCTGACGGTGGATCTGCAAGCCCATCTGGGCCAGTTCGTCCTCACCCCAGACCCGGGGCGCCTCCAGATAGATGAGGCCATCCTCCCGCACCGCCTGCCGCGCCGCCGCCAGCGCGGCGAGGTACAGGGTTTCGTTCTGGCCGTCGCCAAACGGTGGATCGAGAAACACCACGTCCAGCCCCTGGCCGGACCGCTGGCGCAGCGCGGCCACGCCGTCACCACGCTCAACGCGCACGCCCTGCGCCTTGAGTTGCGTGACGACGCGGCCGAGGTTGCCGAGCAAGGCGCTGTCCTGCTCCACCAGCGTCACGTCGACCGCCCCGCGCGAGGCCGCCTCAAGGCCCAGGGCACCGGTGCCTGCAAAGGCGTCGATACAGCGCCAGCCGCTGAGGTCCTGCCCGAGCCAGTTGAACAAGGTTTCCCGCACGCGCGAGGGTGTGGGCCGCAGGCCCGGGCGGTCGGCCACCGGCAGCCTGGTGCGTTTCCACAGGCCACCGATGATGCGGACCTCGTGCGGAGCGTTGGCGGCGGTCCGCGCGGCGCTGGGAGCTGGCTTCTTCATGCGGAGAGCTTACCGCGCGAAAGAGCCCCCCTGGGGAGATCAGGGCCGTGCGCCCACCACGACAGTGACCATGCGATCAGGCTGCAGCACGCGGGCGAACGCACGCCGCACATCGGCCACGGTGAGGCGCTCCACTTGCTGGGTCCAGGTATCGAGGTAATCCAGCGGCAGGTCGTTCCAGGCGATATTGGCCACGTTGTCGAGCAGCTTGCGGTTGCTGTCCAGCCGAAGGGCTTCGCCGTTCACGAGGTAGTCTTTCGCAGCCTGCAATTCGGCTTCGGTGGGGCCGTTGGTCACGAACTCGCGCACCACGTCGCGCACCACATCCACCGCCTGCGCGGCCTGGTCGGGCCGGGTGGTCAGGGCAATCTGGAAAGCACCGGGCTGGCGCGCGGTCAGGAAATAGCTGGACACACCGTAGGTCAGCCCGCGCTTCTCGCGCACTTCGGTCATGAGACGGGAGACGAAACCGCCCCCACCGAGCACATAGTTGCCCACGAACAGCGCGAAGAAATCGGGATCGGCCCGCGCGATGCCGGGCTGGCCGATGATCACCTGCGCCTGCGCTGCGCTGAACGGCAGACGCTCGTCCACCGCCTTCTGCAGCGGCTGCACGGGTGGCATATCGGGCAACGGGCTGCAGCCATGAGGTTGCACGGCGGCCATGAGTTGCCCCACGATGCGATCGGCGATGACGCGGTCGACCGCCCCCACCATCGACACCTGAGCACGGCAACTGACCACGTGACGGCGGTAGAAGGCACGCATGTCGGCCATCTTGATCGCACGGTAGGTATCGGCTTCGGCTCGGAAACCATACGGATGGCTGCCATACACCGCCCGGCCAAAGGCGCGGTTGGCCTGGGTCCCGGGACGGTTCTCGGCTTCCTTGATCGCCGCCAGCAATCGCTCACGGTCGCGCTGCCAGACCCGCTCGGGCCACGCTGGCGCGGCGAGCTGGCGCGCCGCGAGCGCCACCGCGCGATCCAGCAGGGCGGGCTCGGTCAGGGTCCGCAGGGACAGACTGAAGCGGTCCATGGTGGCCTGGGCGCCGAACTGGGCGCCCAGATCGGCCCAGGCCTCGCTGAGCTGGTTCTCATCGAGTGCGGGCAGTCCCGGCTGCGCGGCCACGCCTCCCGAGAGCAGGCCGGCCGTCACACTGGCCAGGCCCGCCAGCGCCTCGGGGTCGCGACGGCGGCCTCCATCGAAGTCGACCTGCACGTCCAGCATCGGAATGGAAGGACTGGCAATGAGATGCACGCGCGCGCCACTGGCGTGGGTCCATTGTTCGATGGGAATGATGGCGTGGGCGGTGCCCATGCCCACCAGCAGCGGCAGGGCCAGCAGGGTGCGTCGGAACAGGGAAAACAGGGTCATGGCGGGCCTCACCAGCGGCGTCAGTGGCGGGTCAGCGCGGGGCGCGGACCGGCAGGCACGGCGGGAGCCGCTTCGCGCCGCGAGGGATCGGGCATCAGCACACCGGTGGTGAGCTGCTCGTCGGAAAAATAGCGCTGCGCAACCGACTGCACCTGGGCCGCGGTCACGGCGCGCAAACGGGCCATGAGGCGGTCGCCGGTATCCAGCGCCATGCCGTTGACCCAGTAGCCGCCAAGCTCCCGAGCCTGATTGGCCACGGAATCGAGTTTGTAGATTTCGCCGGCCATCCACTGTGTCTTCACCCGCTGCAACTCGGCTTCCTGCACACCGTCACGGGCAATGCGGGCCACTTCGGCTTTCAGGGCAGCCGATGCCATCTCGGGGGTCACGCCGCTGGCAGGCACGGCCGTGAGCATGAACAGCTGGGGGCCGCGGCCCATGAGGCCATAGGACGATCCCGCGCTGTCGGCCAACCGTTTGCCACCGGTGCCCACGCCCTGCACGAGCGCACGGTCCAGCCGTGCGCCGTCGTAGCCATCGAGCACGGCCGAGAGCACCGTCAGCGCCAGGGCATCCCGGTCGGTTTCGCTGTCCACCTCGGCGCCACGCCATGGCGGCACCTTGTAGGCCAGCGCCACCAGCGCCTGATCGGCCACGGCTCGGTATTCCAGACGACGAGGCCCCGCCTGCACAGGTTCTTCGCGGGGTTTGCGCGGGGGCACGGCAGCCGAAGGAATCGCGCCGAAGTGCTTCTCGGCCAGCGCGCGCACCTGCGCTACGTCCACATCGCCTGCAATGACGAGTGCCGCGTTGGCAGGCACATACCAGCGCCGGTAGAACGCACGCGCGTCATCCGGGGTCATGGCCTCGAGGTCGCTCATCCAGCCGACGACGGGACGGCGGTAAGGGCTGGCCTGGAACACCATGGCGCTGAGGGCCTCGAACATGAGCGCGCGCGGCGACTCTTCCGTGCGCTGGCGCCGCTCTTCCTTGATCACCTCGATCTCTCGCCGGAACTCGTCGTCGTCCCACTGGTTGCGCGCGAAGCGGTCGGCCTCGAGCTGCATCGCAGTCTCCAGCCGGCGCGCCGGAATCTGCATGTGGTAGGCCGTGGCATCGCGCGAGGTGAAGGCGTTGTCGACACCGCCCATCGCCGCGACGCGGCGCGAGAATTCGCCCGGCTTGATGTCGGGTGTGCCCTTGAACATCATGTGTTCCAGCGCATGGGCCACGCCGGTGGTGCCATCGACCTCGTCCATCGATCCCACGCGCACCCACAGCATCTGCACGACCGTGGGCGCCCTGCGGTCGGGCCGCACGATCACCGTCAGGCCGTTGGCCAGTGTGAACTGTTGCACCGCCGGGGTCGCCGCAGCGAACGGGGAAGCTGGCACAGGTGTGGCAGACGGCTGGGCCAGGGCACCGGTTCCCAGCATCGCCAGGGCCACGAGGAAGGCGCAACAGCGCTTGTCGATCGACGGCATGGGGCGTTTCATAGAATGCAATGGATTCTAGAGATGGAAAAATGTTCTCGTTCTTTCGCAAAAAAGCCCCCGTCCCCCCGCCAGCCGCCCTTCCAGAGGCTTCTGCACCCGCCGTTGCGGTGCCCGACCCCATCGTGGCGGCACCAGCACCCGCCCCTCGCCAGGGCTGGCTCGACAAGCTCAAGGCCGGCCTGCGCAAGACCGGTTCGGGCATTGCCACCGTGTTCACCGGGACGCAGATCGACGACGCGCTGTATGAGGAGCTGGAGTCGGCACTGCTGATGGCCGACACCGGCGTGAAGGCCACCACGCACCTGCTGACCGATCTCAAGCGCCGCGTGAAGGAGAGCAAGACCACCGATCCGGCGGCCGTGAAAGGCCTGCTGGCCGACGCCATCGCCGATCTGCTCGCCCCCTTGCAGAAGCCACTGGTCATCGGCGAGCACAAGCCCACCGTGATCATGGTCGCCGGCGTCAATGGCGCGGGCAAGACCACCTCCATCGGCAAGCTCACGCGACACCTGGCCGACAGCGGTGCCTCGGTGCTGCTCGCCGCTGCAGACACCTTCCGCGCGGCGGCACGCGAGCAACTGGCCGTCTGGGCCGACCGCAACACCGTGGAAATCATCACCCAGCAAGGCGGTGACCCTGCCGCTGTGAGCTTCGACGCGGTCACCGCCGGCAGGGCACGCGGGCGCGATGTGGTGCTGGTCGACACCGCCGGCCGCCTGCCGACGCAGCTGCATCTGATGGAGGAGCTGCGCAAGATCAAGCGTGTGGTGCAGAAGGCCGACGCCGGTGCACCGCATGAGGTGCTGCTGGTGATCGACGGCAACACCGGCCAGAACGCACTCCACCAGGTGCGGGCCTTCGACGACGCGCTGCAGCTCACCGGCCTGGTCATCACCAAGCTCGATGGCACAGCCAAGGGCGGCGTGCTCTGCGCCATCGCGCGCGAGAAGCCGGTGCCCGTCTACTTCATCGGTGTGGGCGAAAAGCTCGAAGATCTCGAGACCTTCGACGCCCGCGAATTTGCGCAGGCGCTGCTCGCCTGAAACCGCCCAGAATGCCTGCCCTCCACCCTTCCCTGTCCACCACCAGGCCCATGCCATGAGCTCCACCACCGTCTGGCTCGAAGCCGCCTTCCTGGGTCTCATCCAGGGGCTCACCGAATTCCTGCCCATTTCATCGAGCGCGCACCTGCGCATCATCGGCCCGCTGCTGCCCTCGGGCGGCGACCCTGGCGCGGCCTTCACGGCGATCACGCAAATCGGCACCGAGGCCGCCGTGCTGCTGTACTTCCGGCACGACATCGTGCGCATCTTCCTGGCCTGGTGGGCATCGCTTACCCAACCCGCGCGGCGGCAGGACCCTGACGCGCGCATGGGCTGGCTGATCATCATCGGCTCGGTGCCCATCGTGGTGCTGGGCCTGCTCTTCAAGGACGCGATCGAAGGTTCGCTGCGCAACCTCTACATCACGGCCACGATGCTGATCGTGTTCGCGATCATCCTGGGCGCGGCCGACCGCCATGGCCGTCGCGAGCGGACGCTGGACAAGCTCACCTGGACACACGGCCTGCTGTTCGGCCTGGCCCAGGCCATGGCGCTCATCCCGGGCGTCTCGCGCTCGGGCGGCACCATCACCGCCGGCCTCCTCATGGGCTACACGCGCGAAGCGGCGGCCCGCTATTCCTTCCTGCTCGCCATCCCGGCCGTGATGGGTTCCGGCTGTTACCAGTTGCTGCGCAGCTGGCAACACGGCAGCCCGATCGCAGCCGGCCCGACCGCCCTGGCCACGCTGATCGCCTTCGGCGTCGGCTATGGCGTGATCGTGGTATTCCTCAAACTGGTGTCCACGCGCGGCTACATGGCCTTCGTGTACTACCGCATCGCGCTCGGCCTGCTGGTCTTCGGACTGCTGGGCGCCGGCATTCTGAGCGCGCATTGAACACCTTCCCGCCATCGCCCGGCGCAGCACCCGACGGCAGCGGGTTCTGGGGCCGGCGCTGGCGAAAGCAGGTGGCCTGGCGTGTGCTGTTCTGGCGCGACATGCTCGCTGTGGGCAGCGTGATCAACCTCTGCACCGGGCTGGCGGCGCTGATGCTGGTGGCCCAGGATCAACCGATTGGATGGGCCCTGGCCGTGCACTTCGCCCCGCTGCCCTACAACACCTTCCTGCTCGCCACGCTGCTGCGCACCCCCGGCGCACCCCGTGCGGCCCGGGTCGCGGGCTGTGCGTGGTTCGCGGCCATGCTGGTGGTCTGAGACACAAGCCACATGCACCACGGCATCAAGAAACTCGTGCTGCTCGGTGCCGGCCAGGCGCATCTGCAGGTGCTGGCCCGCCTCGCACGGCACCACCCCGGCAATCTCGACGTGATCCTGCTCACGCCGTTCCCGCACCACACCGGCCACGGTTGCCTGCCGGGCTTCGTCACCGGCCAGCACACGGCAGACGAAGGACGCGTCGCGCTCGAACCTCTGGTGCGCGCGGCGCGCGCGCGCTGGCTGCAAGGCCGCTGCACGGGGCTGGACGCCACGGCGCAGCAGGTGCAGATCACGCCCACCGGCGGCGCCCAGGGCGTGCCCACCACCCTGGGCTATGACCTGCTGTCCATCGACATCGGTACCCAGCCCGACAGACCCTGGCTGGACGCCACCATGCCAGGGGCCACGCACCACGCGCTGCACCTGCACCCGGTGGAAGCCTTCATCGCCCTCTGGCCGCAGGTGATGGCCATGGCGCAGAAGCAGGCCGTCTCGCTGGCCGTGGTGGGTGCAGGGGCCGACGGCATCGAACTCGTGTTCGCGGCCGCGCAGGGCATCCGCGAGCATGGCCTGCCGGGCTCGCGCTTCACCCTCATCTCGGGCGGAGAAGACATCGGCCCCGACCTGCCAGCGGGCGTGCGGCAACGGGTGTTGGCCCAGCTCAGGCACCAGGGAATCACGGTATTGCGAGAGGCCTGCGTCGGCATGAGCGAGGGCGAAGTCCTATTGGGCAACGGGGCGCGGCTGGCCTGCGACGTGCCACTGCTGACGATGGGCATGCGCCCGGCCGCGTGGCTGCAGGGCAGCGGATTGGCGCTCAACGACACAGGGCAGGTGCTGGTCGGCCCGCAGTTGCAGAGCACCAGCCACGCCCAGGTATTCGCCACGGGTGGCGTGTCCGCGCAGTTGGACGGCACGCCCGGCGACATGCACGCCGGCACCGTGCTCGCCTACAACCTGCTGGCCGCGCATGAAGGCGCACCGCTGCGCACCCTGCCATCCAAACGCCAGCGCGTGGCCCTGCTGGCCTGTGGCACTGGCCACGCCATCGCAAGCTGGGGCCCACTGTGTGTGGGCGGTCGATGGGTCTGGGAATGGAAAGACCGCATCGACCGGGGGTTTCTGGAGTTGCACCGCGTGACGCGCGGATAAAAAACAACATACCCCCCGAGGCATGCCACCCAAAGCATGCGCTGGCACCGGGCTTGCTATACGCTAACTTGCCCCGCAGGGGGGCGTCCGTGCCGCCGCAGCCACGTCTCCATGGTCATCACCCTTCTGGTTTTTGTTCATCTCATCGCCACCTGTACGGCGATCGGCACACTGGTGCTCACCGATCTGCGGCTCATTGCGCGGGCCACGGGCTATCGCGTGGTGATTCCGCCGCCTGAGCGGCTGGAAACCCGCATCGTCGCAGCGGCGTTGCTGGTGCTGTATTTCAGTGGTGCCGCACTGATCGCCCTGGGCATGCGGGAGAACAGCGACTACATCGCCAACCCCAAGCTGCAGGCCAAGTTGTTGCTGGTGGTCATGCTGACGCTGAACGCGTTCATCCTGCACCGCTACGTGTTTCCCATCCTGGGGCGTTCGCTCAGGGTATCCGCCTGGAGCAACCGCGAATGGTTCACCGTGGTCACCAGCGTGTCGCTCTCCAACAGCCTGTGGTTCTATTGCGCGTTCCTGGGCGTCGCCCGCCACTGGAGCGGTACGGTGCCACTGGAATTCGTGCTGCTGGTGGGCCTGATGATCTGGGCCGTGGTGTTCTGCCTGGCCAATGGCCTGCTGGCCCTGGCCTCGCGCGACAACCCTCGCAAAAAGAGACCCGACTGGCTCGATTCCATCAAGGCCCGCCTGAGAAATCTGTTCCAGCTGCGGGACCGCTGAACCCGCTGCTGGTCACACCTTTGCGCGCCGCCCTCGCGCCGATCGCTCAGCAACCGAGCAATTCGGCCAGGTGCAGGAAGTCCCGGGCATGCCAGGTGTTGGCCGCGTCGGGCGACACGTCCTTGGGCCGTCCGGCGCCGAACTCCAGCGGCCGTTCCACATAGGCCGTGGCCAGGCCACAGGCACGGGCGGCGGCCAGGTCGTCCTGGTGCGCGGCCACCAGCATCACCTGTGCAGGCGCCACGCGGAACACCCCGGCCACGCCGAGGTAGGTGCGGGGGTCGGGCTTGTACGCACGGAACACCTCTGCAGACAACACACAGTCCCATGGCAGACCGGCACGCTTGGCCATGTTCGTGAGCAGACCGATGTTGCCGTTGGACAGTGTGCACAGTGTGTGGCGCGTCTTCAGCCGCACCAGCCCGGCCACCGTGTCCGGCCACGGGTCCAGCCGATGCCACACGCGGTTGAGGTGATCGCGCTCGTCCTCCCCCAGATGCGATAGACCGAAACGCGGCAACAACCCGTCCAGCACCATGCGGTGCAGGTCATCGATCAGCGTCCAGCCGAGCTCGCCCGAGCGCACGCGTTGCATCGCGGGCTGGTATCCGGCGCGCCACGCGGTGGCGAACGCGTCGGCATCGATCTGCGGGTACAGCGCCTGGACCTCCCGCACGATGCTGCCGTGCCAGTCGACCACGGTGCCGAAGACGTCGAAAGCGAGGATGGAGGGGGTGGGCATGGCGGTGCTCAGCGCAGCTTCAGCGCGGTGACCTCGATCTCGATCTTCATGCGCGGGTCGAGCAGGCCCGCCGAGATCATCATCGCGGCCGGACGGGCCTTGCCCAGATACTTGCGCAGCGCGGGCCAGCAGGCCTCGAACAGAGAGGCATCGGGCAGCACATAGTTCACACGCACCACATCGTCCAGGCTGGTACCCGCCTGCTGCAGCGCGGCCTGGATGTTGAGCAGGCACTGCTCGGTCTGCTGGGCGATGTCGTCGGAGATCTGCATGGTGGCGTAGTCGAACCCCGTGGTGCCGGAGACGAAGACCCAGTCGCCCGCCACCACGGCGCGCGAATAACCGATCTGCTCCTCAAAAGGCGAGCCGGAACTGATGTGTCGACGGTTCATCGTGTCTCCTCAATCCACCAGCAAGCGCACGCCATCGTCACGCGCCGCCAGCACCTCGCCCACCTCGGCCGCCGCGCCGAAGCCATGGCGATGGAACACGGCGAGCACATCGGCCACGGCCTCGGGCGCGCACGCCACCAGCAGACCACCGCTGGTCTGCGGGTCGCTCAGCAGGGCCTGGTCCACCGGTTGAACGCCGTTCCCCAGGCGCACCTCGTGGCCGTAGGCAGCCCAGTTGCGGCCCGAGGCACCGGTGACCATGCCCGCCGCCGCCAGGCCTCGCACGCCCTCGATCAGCGGCACGCGGGCCATGTCGATGCGCGCCGTGGTGTTCGAACCGCGCGCCATTTCCAGCGCATGGCCGGCCAGGCCGAAGCCGGTCACGTCGGTCAGCGCGTGAACGCTGGCAAGCCCGGCGAGGTCGGGGCCGGCGGTGTTCAGCTTCGTGGTGTTGTCGATCATCTGCGTGTAGCCCACGGCGGGCAGCGCGTCCTTCTTGAGCGCGGCGGACAGCACACCCACACCCAGCGGCTTGCCCAGCACCAGCCGGTCTCCCACGCGGGCGTCGGCATTGCGCCGCACGCGGTCCGGGTGCACCAGCCCCAGCGCCACCAGGCCGTAGATGGGCTCGACCGAGTCGATGGTGTGGCCGCCCGCGATGGGGATGCCGGCCGCCTGGCACACGCTCTGGCCGCCGGCCAGGATCTTTCCGATGGTCTCGGTGGACAGCACGTTGATCGGCATGCCCACCAGCGCGAGCGCCATGATGGGCGTTCCGCCCATGGCGTAGACATCGCTGATGGCGTTCGTCGCTGCAATGCGCCCGAAATCGAACGGGTCATCGACGATGGGCATGAAGAAGTCGGTGGTGGCGATCAGCGCCTGCTGGTCGTTGAGCCGGTACACCGCCGCGTCATCGGCCGTCTCGATGCCGACCAGCAGCTCCTTCGGAATGGGCATGGCGCTCGTGCCCTTGAGGATGTCGCTGAGCACGCCGGGTGCGATCTTGCAGCCGCAGCCGCCGCCGTGCGATAGGCTCGTGAGCCGGGGTTCGGTGCGGGTCGTCGTGGGGGAGATGGTCATGGGGCGCCGGGCGAGGTAGGTATGCCCGACATTGTGCGTGCTCGGCGCACGGAGAGGGATCGGGGTCTACACGGGCGCCCAGAACACGCTGAACCAGCCGTTCGCATCGGTCCAGTGCTTCGGCGCGCCGAAGCCAGCCTCGCGCAGCAGCATCGCGAAATCCTGCGGTTGCCACTTGTACGAGTTCTCGGTGTGCAGACGCTCGCCGTCGGCAAACGTCCGCTCGCCACCGGGCCAGCGCACGGTCTGCGTGCCCATGGCCTGCAGGTGCATCTCGATGCGGGACTCATCGGCGTTGAACAGTGCCACGTGCTGCCAGGCAGCCGGTGCGAAGTCGGCGTTCAGCAGGCGGTTCACGTGGCGCAGCAGGTTGCGGTTGAACGCGGCGGTCACGCCGAGCTCGTCATCGTAGGCGCGTTCGAGCACGTCGCGTGGCTTGACACGGTCCACACCGATCAGAAGGCCTCCGCCCGCACCGCCAGCCTCGCACACGGCGTGCGCCTGGCACAGCAGCGCGAGCGCCTGGTCGGGCAGGAAATTGCCGATGCTGGAGCCGGGGTAGAACACCACACGCGGCTGCTGCGAGAGGGCGCGCCCGGCCAGCCAGGCGTTGGCGTCGGCGCCGAGCGCGAACAGGGTGGAGAAGTCCATGCCCAGGCCGAGCATGGGCAGATCGGGGTGGCGCTGCTGCAGTGCCGCCAGCGTGTCGCGCAGGTAATCCACCGAGATGTCCACCGGCACATAGGCAGAAGGCCGCAGCACCGGGAACAGGCGCGCGGCCTTGGCACAACTGCCCGCGCCCAGGTCCAGCAGCACCGCGCCTTCGGGCACATGACGCGCCATCCCGGCACCATGCTGTGCGAACACCGCCGCCTCGGTCCGCGTGGGGTAGTACTCGGGCAACTCGGTGATGGCATCGAACAGGCGCGAGCCCAGCGCGTCGTAGAAGAACTTGGGCGAGATGCCTGCAGGCGTCTGCATGAGGCCCGCAACAAGTTCGGGGTGCGACGCACCCGGGCGCGGCTGGTGCAACTGGACGAACTGCGGTGCCTGGTCGATGTATCGCATGCGGTCTCCTTCGGCGGTGTTGATGTTCTAGCGTGCCAGCCGCAGCCCGCTGAACTGCCAGCGTGCATCGGTTGGAAAGAAGTTGCGGTAGCTCGCGCGCAGGTGCGAGGTGGGCGTGGCGCACGAGCCCCCGCGCAGCACGTACTGGTTGACCATGAACTTGCCGTTGTATTCACCCACCGCGCCTTCGGCCGGGCGGTAACCGGGGTAGGCGGCGTAGCTGCTGCTGGTCCACTCCCACACATCGCCATAGACCTGCATCAGGCCTTCGCCAGCGGCGCGCGCGGGCAACGGGTGCAGGGCATGGCTTTCCTGCAGGTTGCCCTGCACCACCAGCGGCGCGGCGGCGGCTTCCCACTCGGCCTCGGTGGGCAGGCGCGCACCGGCCCACTCGCGGTGCGTGGCAGACGCCCAGTGCGCAAAGGCGTCGGCTTCGAAGTGGCTGATGTGTGCCACCGGCGTGTGCGGGTCCAGCCCCACTTCACCGTGCAGCGTGAACACGCTGGGCATGGCGCCGGTCTCCGTCGGCAAGGTCCAGTACATCGGTGCGCGCAGGTTCTGCGCACAGACCCAGTCCCAGCCGGCGGCAAGCCACCAGCGGGGGTCGGTGTAACCACCGTCCTGCACGAAGGCCCACCACTCGCCGTTGGTGACGAGCCGGTTCATCAACGAATAGGGTTCGAGCCACTGCCGGTGACGCGGCAACTCGTTGTCGAACGCAAAGCCCTCACCCGCATGTCCGACCTCGACCAGACCGCCGGCCTGCTCGATCCAGCGCGGATCGACCGCCACCACCGGCACCAGAGGCCAGTGGCGGCGGTAGGCGGGCCGCAATGGGTTGATGGACAGCAGGTGCTTCACATCGGTGAGCAGCAGCTCCTGGTGCTGCTGTTCGTGGTGCAGGCCGAGATCGATCAGACGCAGGGCTTCTTCGCTGTGGGTGTGCTCGATCAGGCGCGCGATGCGCGCGTCCACCTGTTCGCGCCATTGCCAGACGGTGGCAAGGTCGGGCCGCGTGAGCAGGCCGCGCTGCGGCCGCGAGAAGCGGTCGCCCACGCCCTGGTAGTAACTGTTGAACAGCACACGAAACGCGGGGTCGAAGGGTTTGAAACCGGGTTCGAAACGCTCGAGAACGAAGGTCTCGAAGAACCAGGTGACGTGCGCGAGGTGCCATTTCACCGGGCTTGCGTCGGGCATGGACTGGGCCTGGCAGTCTTCGGGCGAGAGCGGTGCGGCCAGCGCCCGGCTGCGTTCGCGCACGGCCGTGTAGTGGCGCGCCAGCCCCGCGCGGTTGTGCCGTGTGTCGTTTGAACGCTGTGTGGCAGCCGGGCGGGGCGTGGGGGTCATGGGTCAGGTTCCTGGCTTGAGCCGCAACAGCTGGCCGTCGCGGTCGTCGGTGAGGAGGTAGATAAAGCCGTCCGGCCCCTGGCGCACGTCGCGCACGCGCTGGGCCAGGTCGGGCAGCACTTTGTCTTCGCGCACCACGCGTTCGCCATCCATGACGAGGCGCACGAGGTAGCGGAACTTGAGCGAGCCGACCAGCAGGTTGCCCTGCCAGTCGCTGCCATAGGGTCCGCCCTTCACGAAGGCCATGCCGGAGGGCGCGATGGAAGGCTTCCAGTACAGCAGTGGCTGCTCCAGGCCTTCCTTGCTGGTGATGCCGTCGCCCACCTTGCCACCGCCGTAATTCTCACCATAGGTGATGACGGGCCAACCGTAGTTCTTGCCAGCGTCGGTGCGGTTGAGTTCGTCGCCGCCCTGGGGACCGTGCTCGATGGTCCAGAGGCGGCCGTCGGGGCCGAGCGTGGCGCCTTGCACGTTGCGGTGGCCCAGGCTCCATATCTCGGGCAGCGCGCCGGCCCGGCCCACGAAGGGGTTGCCGGGGTGCGCACTGCCATCGGGCCGCACGCGCACCACCTTGCCGTTGTGGTTGTCCAGCGTCTGCGCGTCGGCCATGCGCTGGAAGCGGTCGCCCAGCGCAAGGAACAGGCTGCCATCCTCGTCCTGCGCGATGCGGCACCCAAAATGCAGCCGGCTCGCCACCTTGGGTTTCTGGCTGAAAATGACGCGCACGTCTTCCAGCGCGGACGCGTCGGACGACAGGCGTGCCGACGCCATGGCCGTGGAGTTGCCCCCCAGGCCGGGTTCGCTGTAGCAGAAATGCACCAGGCGGTTGCGCGCGAAGTCGCGGTCGGTGACGAGGTCGAGCAGGCCGCCCTGCCCCACGGCGTCGACCTCGGGCACGTTCCTGAGCGGCTGGCCCACACGGCCGTTGGCGCTGACCACCCGCATGCGGCCGGGTCGCTCGGTCACCAGCATGCGGTTGTCTCCGATGAAGGCCACGGCCCAGGGGTTGTGCAGGCCCTGGGCGACAACTTCGGTGGTGACGGCGGACGATTGCGCATGCGCGGCAGGGGCAATCAACGTGCCCGCGAGGGCGGTCAATGCGAGCAGAGGCCTGGCAAAAGAAGGGGTCATGGTCATGTGGAAGTGGTTGCGGAAAAAATGGCGGCAACCCGGTTGGTGCGTCTGCGCCGCCCGGGGTTCCCGCGTGTCCGCTCAACCCATGGGCCGCACCCCGAACAGCCACGCATGCGCCCAGAACACGATGGCAAGGTAGATCGCCAGCCCGGCCACCACGGCAATGGCATCGTTGACCGCGCTGCCCGGCAGTGCGGGTGGACGCCGCAGCAGCCCGGCCGCTTCGCGGCGCTTGACCGAGATGCGGTCGGCCACGGCCCAGGCCAGAAAACCGCCGAACAACAGCACGTCGGCGAGCGTGCCGTTGGCCAGCAGGTGGGCCAGCGCCCAGCATTTCACCGCCAGCAGCATCGGGTGCCGTGCGGCCCGCTGGATGCGCCCGGGCAGGTAGGCCGCGAGCAGGAGCACGAAGACCGGCAGCATCAGCAACATCGCCAGGTGGCGCAGCCCGGCAGGCGGCGTGTAGAGCAGCACGGGAGCCTGTCGCGCCAGGCCGTAGCCCCAGACGATGAGCGCCAGGCCGATGAAGGACACCAGCGTGTACACGCCCTTGAAGGCGTTCTCTCCCAGGCGTTGCGCCAGGGCGTGGCGCCCCTGCGGCGCGACGATGGACACCGAGTGCACCCCCAGGAACAGCACGAGGCCGACGACCAACCACGACATGACCACCTCCTTTGGCTACCGCGGCATCGGGTGCCGCATGGCGAAGAGGCACTGTAGCGCCGGTGGCGCCGCGGTCAAGCCACCGGGGTCAAGCCCCGTGGCGCGCCGCATGGCGCTGGGCGCAGACCCAGCCCAGCTCGGCGAGGGGATCGGCCTTCGAAGCGGTCTGGGCCGCGTCGGCCGAGGCCGCGGTGCCATCCACCAGGCGCTGGCCGATGCCGCGCAGGATGGCGGCCATGCGGAACAGGTTGTAGGCCATGCAGAAGTCCCAATGGGCCATGGGGTCGCGACCGGTGGCAGCGGCATAGGCCTGGACGTAGGGCCGCTCCTGCGGGATGCCCAGGTGGTCCAGGTCCAGTCCGCCGATGCCGCGCCAGAGCGAGGCCGGGATGTGCCAGCTCATGCAGTGATAGGCGAAATCCGCCAGCGGGTGCCCCAGGGTCGAGAGCTCCCAGTCCAGCACACCCAGCACCTTCGGCTCGGTGGGGTGGAACACCAGGTTGTCCAGCCGGAAGTCGCCATGCACCAGGGTGGTCTCGTCGCCGGGCGGAATGTGCTCGGGCAGCCAGTCGATGAGACGGTGCATGGCGGTGCTCATGGGCAGGGTCGACTCGACACACTGGCGCGACCAGCGGGAGATCTGCCGGGCGAAATAATTGCCGGGCTTGCCGTAGTCGGCCAGTCCCGTGGCGGCGGGATCGATGGCATGCAGGGCCGCGATCACGCGGTTCATCTCGCCATAGATGGCGGCGCGCTCCTCGCGCGGCATGCCGGGCAGTGCCTGGTCGATCAGCACGCGGCCTTCGAGCCACTCCATCAGATAGAAAGGCGTGCCCAGCACCGTGGCGTCATCGCAGTAGGTCAGCATGCGGGGCACGGGCACCGCAGTCCCGTGCAGGGCGTGCATGACGCGGTATTCACGGTCGATGGCGTGGGCCCCCGGCAGCAGCGCGCCCGATGGCTTCTTGCGCAACACATAACGCTCGCCGCCCACCTCCACGCGGTAGGTCGGGTTGGACTGCCCTCCCGAAAGCGCGGTGAGCGTGGGACGCTGTCCACTGCCCAGGCCCTGCGCCCCCAGATACCCGCCGAGGCGATCGATGTCCAGGCTCATAGCGAACTCACCAGATGGCCGCCGTCCACCGCCACGCAGGCGCCCGACATGGCGGCGCCCGCGTCGCTGGCGAGCAGCAGCAACGGGCCATCGAGGTCGGTGAGCGCGCCGAAGCGGCGGCTCGGGATGCGCGCACGCAGCTTCTCGCCGGCCTCGCTGTCCATGAATTCGCGGTTGAGGTCCGTCACGATGTAGCCCGGCAGCAGCGCGTTGACGCGCACACGGTGGCGCGCGAGTTCGAGCGCCATGGCCTTGGTGGCCTGAACGACGCCGGCCTTGCTGATGGCGTACGGTGCCACACCGCCGGCCACGCGCTCGCCCAGGATGGACGCGACGTTGACGATCGCACCACCCTTGCCGGCGGCCACCATGCGCCGCGCGGCCTCGGTCGCCACCAGCCAGCACCCCTTGAGATTGGTGTCCATCACCTGGTCCCAATCGTCCTCGGTCTGCGCGAGCAGGGGCCGGGTCACCGTGATGCCGGCGTTGTTGACCACCACATCGGGAGCGCCCCAGTCGGCCAGCGCATCGAAGCAGGCCTTGACGCTGGAAGCGCTGGTGACGTCGAGCGCAACGGCCCTCGCCTGCACACCCGATGCCGCGATCTGCCGCACGCTGGCTTCGAGCTTGTCGGCGCGGCGCGCGGCCAGCACCACCTTCGCTCCCGCGCCTGCCACGAGATGTGCGAAGTGATGGCCGAGGCCGCTGGAGGCGCCGGTGACGAGCACCACACGGCCATCGAGCTGCCAGCGGGAGAAGACACGCGCGCTCATGCCGGCGCTCCGGCATGGCGGTCGGCCGCCTGCACGATCTTGCGGGCCATGCTCCAGCGGTGCACTTCGCTCGGGCCGTCGTAGATGCGGAAGGCGCGCATGTCGGTGAAGATGCGCATCACCTCTTTCTCGGCGGTCACGCCCTGTCCACCCAGGATCTGCACGCAACGGTCGACGACGCGCCACTCCGCCTCCGAGCACACCACCTTGGCGCGGCTGGACTCGAAGTTGCACCGCTCGCCCTGGTCCAGCATCCACGCCGTGTGCCAGATGTGCAGCCGGGCGGTGTGCAGGTCCATGTCGTTGTCCGCCAGCATGAACCCCACGCCCTCGTGTTCGGCGAGGGGCCGCCCGAAAGCCTGGCGCCGGCGGGCGTGGTCCACCGCGGCATCGTGGGCCCGACGGGCCTGTCCGAGCCAGCGCATGCAGTGCGTGAGGCGCGCGGGCGCCAGCCGCACCTGGGCGTAGCGGAACCCCTTGCCCACCTCGCCGAGGACGTCTTCCTCGGGCACATACAGGTTCTCGAAACGCAGCACCGCGTGCCCACCCGTGAAGCAACGGTCCATGGCGTCCATGTTGCGCTCGTGAACGATGCCGGGTTGATCCATGTCGGCGAGGAACATGGTCGCTGTGCCATCTTCCATGCGCGCCATGACGATGACGTAGCTCGCACCCTCCGCACCGGTGATGAACCACTTGGTGCCGTTGATGCGGTAACCCCGGCCGTCGCGGGTGGCCGTCGTCTGCAGCATGCCCGGGTCTGCACCCGCCCCGGGCGAGGGCTCGGTCATGGCGAAGCACGAGCGGGTGAACCCCTTCACCTGTGGTGCGAGCCAGCGCTGCTTCTGCGCGGCGCTGGCCACCTCCTCCATCAGGTGGATGTTGCCTTCGTCGGGCGCGTGGATGTTGAGTGCTGTCGGGCCCAGCCACGAATAGCCGGCCTCCTCGAACATCACCGCCTTGGCGACGTGGGACAGCCCCAGTCCACCCATCCCGATGGACGCGTGCGGCGTCAGCAGACCGGCCGCGCGGGCGCGAGAGACCAGCTCGTCGCGCAGCGCGGCGTGCGGGCCGTGTGCGTCCTGCCGGGGATCGTTCTCCAGGGGCATGATCTGCTCCCGGATGAAGTCGCGCGTGGTGCGCTGCAAGGTCTTCAGTTCGTCCGATAGTTCGAAGTTCATGTGGGCAGTGAATGTCTCTTGGCGGGAGCCGCTCAGGCGGCCTTCTTCAGGGGAATCACGCGGCGCTGCAGGGCGGCGAGCAGATCGGCTTCGCGCCTCTTCGCCGCTTCGATGCCGCGCTCGCGCACATGGCCGTAGCCACGGATCTGCTCCGGCAGGCTGGCCAGTTCGACGGCGGCCTCGTGGTGCGCGCCGTCCCGGGTGACCTGCAGGGTCTCGACGGCCTTGTCGACGTTCGCCTCGTACTCACCGATGAGGGCACGTTCGGTGCGCCGCTCCCGCGTGTAGCCGAATAGGTCGAACGCCGTGCCGCGCAGGCCGCGCAACCCGGCCAGAACCTTGAACAGCGGAACGATCCAGGCGCCGAACGCCATCTTGCGCGGCTCGCCGGTGCCGGGGTCGCGGCGCGCAAGCAAGGGCGGCGCGAGGTTGAAGACCAGCTTGTAGTCGCCCTCGAACTGGCGGTCGATGTGCTGCAGGAAACCGCTGTGCACATGCAGGCGCGCCACCTCGTACTCGTCCTTGATGGCCATGAGCTTGAACTGGTACTTCGCAACGGCGCGCGTGAGTTCGGTGCGCCCTGGGAACGCCGCGCGCTCGGCCGCGCGCACCTTGTCCACCACGGCCATGTAGCGCTGCGCGTAGGCCTCGTTCTGGTAGTCGACCAGGTACTGGCGGCGCAGGGCGATGGCCTGGTCCAGGTCGTCCACCGGCGCCGGCGATATGCCCGCGCTGCCCGCGGCCTGGCGCGAGGCGATCAGGTTCTCCACCGCCCGGGCATCCACCGCCGTGCGGCGCCCCCACATGAACGCGTCACGGTTCATCTGCTGGGCCGTGCCATTGAGCTCGATGGCTTTGTCGATGGCCTCGGCCGACAGGGGAATGAGCCCGCGCTGGAACGCGAAACCCATCATGAACATGTTGGCGGCGATGCTGTCCCCCATCAGCGCCACAGCGATGCGGCTCGCGGCCACGAAGACCGCGCCATCGGTCCCCACGGCATCGGCGATGTTGCGGTGCAGGCCGCCGCTGGGGAACTGCATGTCCGCGTTGCGCGCGAAATGGCCGGGCATGGTCTCTTCGGTGTTCACCACCATGCGGGTATGTCCCTTGCGCGTGAGGGCCAGGGTCTTCGAGTTGCCCGCCACGATCATGTCGCAGCCCAGCACGAGGTCGGCGCCGCCGGCCGCGATGCGGATGGTCTTGATGGCTTCGGGCGAACGCCCGAAACGAAGGTGGCTCCAGACCGAACCCCCCTTCTGCGCCAGGCCGGCCATGTCCAGGATGCCGCAGCCCAGCCCCTGCAGGTGCGCGGCCATGCCGAGGATGGCACCGATCGTCACCACACCGGTGCCGCCCATGCCGGTCACCAGAATGCTGTAGACGCCCTTCTCCAGCGACGGCAGGACGGGGTCGGGCAGCGGCGGGAACACGGCGGTATTGCCCATGCGTTCGGGCTTGCGGAGCTGGCCGCCCAGCACCGTCACAAAGCTCGGGCAGAAGCCCTTGGCGCAGGAATAGTCCTTGTTGCAGGAGGACTGGTCGATGCGGCGTTTGCGGCCCAGCTCGGTTTCCAGCGGCTGCACCGACACGCAGTTCGACTTCACACCGCAGTCGCCACAACCCTCGCACACCAGGTCGTTGATGACCAGCCGCTTGGCCGGGTCGGGGAATGTGCCGCGCTTGCGACGGCGCCGCTTCTCGGCCGCGCAGGTCTGGTCGTAGATGAGCACGGTGGTGCCCTCGATCTCTCGCAACTGCTTCTGCACTTCGTTGATGTCGTCGCGGTGGTGCACCGTGAGCCCGGGGGGCCATTGGATGCCGGCCGGGTACTTGGCGGGTTCGTCGGTCACCACGACGATGCGCTTCACGCCCTCTGCGTGCACCTGGTGTGCCATGGTCGGCACGTCGAGCGGCCCATCGTGCTTCTGACCACCGGTCATGGCCACCGCGTCGTTGAACAGCAGCTTGAAGGTGATGTTGGTCTTCGCCGCCACAGCGGCGCGCACGGCGAGCAGGCCGGAATGGAAATAGGTGCCGTCGCCCATGTTCTGGAACATGTGGCCGCGTCTGGAGAACGGCGCCTCGCCCACCCACGACATGCCTTCGGCACCCATCTGGGTGTAGCCCTGCGTGGAGCGGTCCATGGCCTGCGCCATCCAGCTGCAGCCGATGCCGGCGTAGCCCTTGCTGCCCTCGGGCAGCACCGTGGAAGAACTGTGCGGGCAACCGCTGCAGAAGTAGAAGCTGCGCGAGAGGATGTCGATCACGCCCTTGGGCGCGCGGTAGCCGCGCAGCTCTTCCACGCGCTGGCGCAGCGCCTCGAGATCGCCGTCGTTGAGTTCGAGCAGGCGTTCGCCGATGGCGATGGCGATCTGGTTGGAGTCCAGCGCCATCTCGGACTGCAGCAAGGTCTGGCCACGTTCGTCCTTCTTGCCCACGATGGGCGGTGCATCGGGCATGCCGTAGAGCTGTTCCTTGAGCTGGAACTCCAGCAGGCTGCGCTTCTCCTCCACCACCAGGATCTTCTGCAGGCCAAGGGCGAACGCCTTCGCACCTTCCGGCTCCAGCGGCCAGGTCATGCCGACCTTGTAGACGCGCAGGCCAAGCGCGGCCGCGGCTTCCTCCGACAGATTGAGCTCGTCCAGCGCCTGCAACACATCCAGGTAGCTCTTGCCATGGCTGACGATGCCCAGCCGGGGCGAGTCGGAGTCCAGCACCACCTTGTCGATGCCATTGGCGCGGGCGAAGGCGGACACCGCCACCAGTTTGTGGCGGTGCAGGCGCGCCTCCTGGGCGTGCGGCGTGTCCGGCTGGCGCAGGTTCACGCCATCGGGCGGCATCTCCACGCCCTCGGGCAGGCGAATCTGCACGCGGTTGATGTCGACGTCGATGGACGCGGTCGCCTCGACGTTGTCCTTCACGCACTTCATGCCAACCCAGCAACCGCTGTAACGCGACAGCGCCCAGCCGATCACCCCGTAATCCAGGATCTCCTGCACGCCCGAAGGACTGAGCACGGGGATCATGGCGTCGACCATGGCGAACTCGCTCTGGTGGCAGGTGGTCGACGACTCGCAGGTGTGGTCATCGCCCAGGAGCACCAGCACACCGCCGTTCTTCGACGAGCCGGCCAGATTGCCATGGCGGAAGGCGTCGCCGGTGCGGTCCACACCGGGGCCCTTGCCGTACCAGATGGAGAACACGCCGTCGTACCGGCCCTCGCCCGTGGCTTCCGCCTGCTGCGTGCCCCACACAGCGGTGGCAGCGAGGTCTTCATTCACACCCGGCACGAAAAGCACGTTGTGGGCGGAGAGGTGCTTCTTCGCCTTGCCAAGCTGGTCATCGAAGCCGCCCAGCGGCGAGCCCCGGTAGCCAGAGATATAGCCGGCGGTCGTCTTGCCCTCCTGGCGGTCGCGCAGGTGCTGGGTCATGGGCAGGCGCACCAGTGCCTGCGTGCCGGTGATGAAGATGCGCCCCTTCTCCAGGGTGTATTTGTCGTCCAGGCTGACGGCTTTGAGACTCATGGGTTTCCTTCTTGGCTGAACCAGGGTGGCGCCACGGGCATGGCCCCTGCGCCTAAGTGTCGACACTTGTTTATTCAGAAGTAAATCATGTCCACAAGACGCTTGTCAACCCTTATGGGAAAGTCCTGAGTCAAGCCACTTCAGAGCTTTCTCCGTTGTCATATTTTCCGCACAAATCCAGTGCAGCACGCACTCTCCTTGCGCGTCGTAAGCGATTGATAGTGCACGGATAAAGTGCAAGAACCCAATGTGTCGGCACTTATATAGTCACTTGTAGCTAGTGGCATGCATATTGCAATTGTCCGACTAGGGAAAACACCACTCCACACAATCGGAATCGGCTCATATAAACATTGTCTCTATAAGTGTCGACAGTTTGAATGTCGCACCGATACCAACCTTTTCAACACACAGGAGCATCCAATGAACATCCAGCGCATCCAACCCAACGCCCGCATGAGCGCCGCCGTCGTCTGCAACGGTTTCGTCTTCGTCTCCGGCCAGGTGGCCGACGACACCAGCGCCAATGTCGCGGGGCAGACGAAGCAGATCCTCGACAAGATCGACAGCATCCTGGCCGAGGCCGGCACCAGCAAGGAGCGCATCCTCAGCGCCAACATCTGGATCGCCGAAGCCGCCACGTTCAACGAGATGAACAGCGTGTGGGACGCCTGGGTGCCGGCCGGCCACACGCCCGCCCGGGCCTGCGTGGAATCCAAGCTCGCGTTCCCGCAGTACACGGTCGAAATCGGTGTGATCGCCGCCGTCTGAGCGCCACGCGATGAAGACGGTCATTCTCGGAGGGGGCATCGTCGGCGTGACGACCGCCTACTACCTCGCCCGCGAGGGGCACGAGGTGGTGGTGGTGGACCGGCAGCCCGGCGTCGCCAGGGAAACCAGTTTTGCCAACGCCGGCCTGGTGGCTCCTGGCCATGCCTACACCTGGGCCTCGCCCCGTGCGCCCAAGATCTTGCTCAAGTCGCTCTTTCTCAAAGGCCAGGCGCTGCGGCTCAAGCTGCGCTTCGACCCGCGCATGTGGTCCTGGGGGCTGAAGTTCCTGGCCGAATGCTCGGCAGAGCGCTCGCGCGAGAACACCGCGCGCAAGCTGCGGCTGTGCCTGTATTCACAGGACCTTCTCCAGGAACTGACGGCCCAGGAGAACCTGCGGTACGACCTGATCTCCGGTGGGTGCCTCTACGTCTACCGCGACCCGGCCGCCTTCGAGCGCGGCGTGGCCGCCACCAGCGTGCTGTCCGACGGCGGCCTCACGCTGCAGCGGCTCACGCCCGACGAGGTGGTGCAGCGTGAGCCGTCGCTGGCCGCCTCGCGCTCACAGATCGCCGGCGCGATCTTCTGCCCGTCCGACGAGAGCGGCGATGCCCATCTCTTCTCGCAACAGCTGGCCCAGCGCTGCGAGCAACTGGGCGTGCAGTTCCTGATGGACCGCCCGATCACCGGCTGGGACCACAGCGCCGACCAGATCCGCGCGGTGCACACGGACAAGGGCCCCATCACGGGTGACCGTTTCGTGCTGGCGCTGGGCAGTTACTCGCCACTGCTGGCTTCCAAGCTGGGGTACGGCCTGCCCGTGTACCCCGTCAAGGGCTACTCGATGACGGTGCCCATCCGCGAGGGCGACGAGGCGCCCACGCTGGGCGGCGTCGACGAACACAACCTGGTGGCCTGGGCGCGCTTCGGCAACCGCCTGCGCTTCACGGCCACTGCGGAGTTCGCGGGCTACGACACGCGGCACCAGCCGAGCGACTTCGCGGACATGCTGGGCGTGGCCCGGCAGTTGTTTCCGCGCGGTGCCGACTACGGCTCGCCGTCGTACTGGTCCTGCCTGCGCCCCATGACGCCGGCCGGCGCGCCCATTCTCGGCGCCACGCGCCACCGCAACCTCTTCCTCAACACGGGCCATGGGCACATGGGCTGGACGATGGCCTGCGGCACCGGCCGCATCGTCGCCGACCTGCTGTGCGGCCGCAAACCCCAACACAGCCTGGAAGGCCTGACCCTATGACCACCCTGACTGCACCCAACCGCACCTACCAGAAGCACGCGTTCACGCTGGGCACCGGCCCGGCGTCGCGGGCGGCCATCGGGCTGATCGTGCTGGCCACCGACCACACGATCGAGCACGAATGGCACCGCATCATGCAGCTCGACGGTGTGGCGCTCTACCAGTCGCGCCTCTACAACTCGGCGGACATCAACGCGCAGACGCTGGCGGCGATGGAGAAGGACATTGCCCCCGCCACGGCCCTGATCCTGCCCGGCCAGCGCATGGACGTGGTGGCCTTCGGCTGCACCTCCGGTGCGATGGTGATCGGCGAGGAGACGGTGTTCGAGCGCATCCGCGAGGTGCGCCCGGGTGTGCCGTGCACCACCCCCATCACCGCCGCGCAGGCGGCCCTCAAGGCACTCGGTGCGCAACGCGTCGGCCTGCTCACGCCCTACGTGAAATCGGTCAGCGACTGGATGGCCGACTACATCGCCGACCGCGGTTTCGACGTCACCGCCAGCGTGTCCTACGAGCACGGCGACGACAACGAGGTGGCGCGCATCGACGAGGCCTCGATCCGCGCCTCGGTGCTGGAGATGGGCAAGGCGTCCGATGTCGATGCCGTGTTCGTCTCGTGCACCAGCATGCGCCTGGCCAGCCAGGTGGCCGCGCTGGAACAGGCCATCGGCAAACCTGTGATTTCGAGCAACCACGCCATGGCGTGGCACGCGCTGCGACTCGCGGGCATTCGCGACGCGTTGCCCCAGTGGGGCCGCCTCTACAGCCTCTGAACCTTTTCGCAGCCCCGCTGCATTTCCTCGCCGCCGGCATCGCCGGCCTTTTTCCACCACCGGTTCCCACAGGAGTGAAGCATGAAGAAGATTGCAACCAGATTCTTGGCAGCGGGCTTGCTCGCCGCCGCAGCCGCCGCGCAGGCACAGGACGTCACGATCGGAGCCGTCCTGCCACTGACCGGCGCCAGCGCCAGCATCGGCGAAGACCAGCGCCGCGGCATCGAACTCGCGACCGAGCGCGTCAACGCCGCCGGTGGCGTGCTGGGCCGCAAGCTGCGCGTGATCATTGAAGACTCGGGTGGCCGCGCACCCACGGCGCTCGATGGCGCCAAGAAGCTGGTGACGGTGGACAAGGTGCCGGTGGTGCTGGGCGAGTACTCCTCGGGCATCACGATTCCGACGGCGCAATACGTCATCAAGGAAGGTGCTTCGCACCTGAACATCGGCAGCTCCAGCCCGCGCGTGCGCGACATCGGCGTGGGCTCCTTCAGCCTGATCGGGCTGGACAACGTGTCCGCCAAGTTCGCTGCCACCGACGTCTACGAGCAGAAGTACCGCAAGGCCGCCTTCATCGCCCCCAACAACGCGTATGGCCAGGGCGTTGCCGAAGAATTCAAGAAAGCCTTCGAAGCGCTGGGTGGCCAGGTGGTCACCTCCATCCTCTACACCGCCGGCCAATCCACCTACCGCCGCGAGCTGCAGCAGATCGAACGCTCCGCGCCCGACGTGTACGTCTACAGCGCCTACGGCCAGGAAGCGGCCATCATCAACCGCGAAGCCTTCGACCTGGGCCTGAACAAGACGCAGTGGTACGCCATCTACCTGACCATGTGCACCACCGACACGCCGGCACAGATCGCCAACGGCCAGCTCGGCATGGAAGTGAGCTCGATCGGCCCGAACGGCAAGTCGTACGAAGAGACGTACTCCAGGAAGTACAACGAGAAGATGAAGTCGGCCTACGGCAGCTACGCCTATGACGGCGTGATGTTCGCCGCTGCGGCCATCAAGCAGGCGGGTTCCACGGACAACGCCAAGGTTCGCGCTGCGCTGAGCGAAGTGGGCCGCAAGTTCGAAGGCGTGACCGGCGAGATCTCCTTCGACCAGGACCGTCAGCGCGCGGTGCAGCCGTACCTGCGCATGCGCTACCAGAACGGCGCCGTCGTTTCGCGTTGATCCCCTGGCGCGAACCCTCCCGCAACGGTGGGTTCGCGCCCTGCCCTTCCTCATGAGGCCCGCCCATGTTTCAGTTCTTCCTGGACGTGCTCATCCGCACGGCTGACCTTGCCCTGGTCGCCGTGGGGCTGAGTGCGGTCTATGCCCTGGTCAAGTTTCCCAACGTGGCGCACGTGCAGTACGCCGTCATCGGTGCCTTTCTGACACTGACAGGGCAACGCATGGGCCTGCCTTTTGCCGTTGCCATGGTGGTCTCATGCCTTCTCACGGGTGTGCTGGCTGTCTTTCTCAACACGCTGGTGTTCCGCCGGCTCCTGCGCTCGGGCCCAGCCATCGCGATGATCGGGTCCCTCGCCGTGTCGATGGTGATCGTGGCCCTGGTGCTGGGCATCGCCGGATCGCGTCCCCAGCGTTTTGAATTCGACATCGTCGCGCCGCTGGTGATCGCGGGTGCCCGCGTCTCTCATGCGCAGGCTTACTCGATCGCGGTGGCCGTCGCGGTGCTGGCCGTGTTCACCTTCGTGCTCTACCGCACCTCGGTCGGCCGTTCGATGCGCGCGCTGGCGTCCAACCGCGCACTGGCCGAAGCCACCGGCATCAACGCCGCGGCCATCACCAACCAGATCAGTTTCGTCAGCGGCGCGCTGGCGGCCGTGGGCGGCACCATGCTCGCGATGACCAGCGACGTACACGTCAACCTCGGCACCGACCTGCTGTTGCCGGTGTTCGCAGCGGCCATTCTCGGTGGGCTGGGCAGCCCGTTGGGTGCGGTGGCCGGCGCCTTGCTCATCGCCATCGCCGAGACCTCGGTGACCAACATGAACTTCGGCTGGCTGGTGGGTCAGCCCCTCGCCTTCCTGCCGGTGACGTACATCGGCGCGGCGTCCTTCATCTTCCTGCTGGTGGCGCTGATCTTCAAACCCTACGGCCTGTTCGACCGGGAGGTGCGCCGTGTCTGATTTCCTGCTGCATGCCGTCACCGTGACGGCCATCTACGCCCTCATCGCCGTCTCGCTCAATATCCAGGCGGGTTACGCCGGGTTGCTCAACCTGGGCCACATCGCCTTTGTGGGCGTGGGGGCCTACGCGGTCGGCATCGCGCACCAGATGCAATGGCATCCCGCCATCGGCTGGATGCTGGGCCTGGCGGTGGCCGCCGCGCTGGGTTTCTTCGTCTCGCGGCTGGGCCGCAACCTGGGCGCGGACTACTGGGGCATCGCCACCCTGGCCGTGGCCGAGATCGTGCGCACGTTCGCGCTGAACGAGGACTGGCTGACCGGTGGTGCCCAGGGCATCAGCGGCATCCCGTCCATGTGGAGTTCGATGAGCTCGTCGGCTTCGCGCTGGGCTTTCATGGCCACGGTGCTGGTGACCCTGCTTGCGGCTGCAGCCCTCACGAGCCGGCTGGGCGCGGGCCGCTTCGGCCGTTCGTTGCGGCTCATGCGCGAAGAGCCATCCCTGGCCACGAGCATGGGCTACGACCTGGTGGGCCTGAAATCGCGCGCCACGGTCACCTCGGCCATGATGGCCGCCGTGGCGGGTGCCTTCCTCGGCCACTACGTGAGCTACGTCGGACCGGACTTCATGCTCGCTTCCGAGACCTTCATGATCTGGACGATGGTGATGATCGGCGGCCTCGGCAACGTGGCCGGGGTCGTGATCGGCGCGCTGTTGGTGCAAGGCATCTACATCTCGGTGCCGTTCGCACGGGACTTTCTCGGCATTGGCTCCGATGTGGCCGGTGCCGTGCGCCTCGGCCTCATCGGCTGCCTGCTGCTGGCCTGCCTGCTCTGGCGCAAGGACGGCCTTCTCCCCGAAACCCTGAGGAAGCTGTGATGCACACGCTGCTCGATATCCAGAACATCCACAAGGCCTTTGGCGGCAACGTGGTGCTGCAAGGCGCCTCGCTCAACGTGATGCCGGGCGAGATCGTCGGCCTGCTGGGCCCGAACGGCTCCGGCAAGAGCACGCTGCTCAACGTGGCGTCCGGCTTCGCCCGCTCCGACTCGGGCGAGGTGCGCTTCCAAGGCGAGGACATCTCGCGCCTGCCCGCACACCGCATCGTGCAACACGGCATGGCCAGGACCTTTCAGCTGCCCTCGATGCCCAGCCGCATGAGCGTGCTCGAGGTGACACTGGCAGCCGACACACGCCTGCACGGCGTGTGGTCCACCCTGCTCAGGCCACGCGCCGTGCGCGAGGCCGAGGCCGAAGCGCTGCAACAGGCCAACCAGTTGCTGGACGCCCTGCTGCTGACCCCGGTGAAGCACCTGGCGGCCTCGGCGATCTCGGGCGGCCAGAAGAAGCTGCTGAGCATTGCCTGCGCGCTGATGGCGCGGCCCAAGCTGCTGATGCTCGATGAGCCCACCGCCGGCGTGCACCCCAACCTGCGCCGCGACATCGTGCAGACCTTGCAACGCCTTCGGGGCCAGGGCATTTCGCAGCTCATCGTCGAGCACGACATGCATTTCGTGCGCGAGGTGTGCACCCGCTGCGTGGTGCTGGACCGTGGCCAGATCGTGGCCGACTGCAAGCCCGAAGAGCTGTCTTCGCATCCCCAGGTCATCGAGGCGTACCTGGGCCGCGCCGCCGCCGACGCGGCACAGATGAAGGCCGCGTGATGGCACCCGCACAAGACGCTCTCCCACTCATCGAACGCCAGCCACGCGGCGCCAGGGTACACAACATGAACGAAAGATCGGAAAAGGACATCGATGTCCGCGACGTGGTGGCCGGCTACAGCGCTGAAGTCGACATCCTGCGCGGCATCTCGCTGACCGTGGCGCCGCGCGAGATCGTCTGCATCCTGGGGCCCAACGGTTGCGGCAAGTCCACGCTGCTCAAGACCGTCGCGGGGTTCCTGCGACCGCGACGCGGCAGCATCCACATCCGCGACGAAGACGTCGGCCAGATCCCCGTGCACCGCAAGGTGCGCAGCGGCACGCTCGGATTCGTGCCGCAGACCGACAACGTCTTCGGATCGCTGACCACATGGGAGAACCTCGCGCTCGGCGGTCAGTTCATGTCGAAGGCGGACTGCGCGCAACGCATCGATGAGCTGTGCACGACCTACCCGGTGCTCGCGCGCAAGCTGGGCGCACCGGCCGCATCGCTATCGGGCGGTGAACGGCAGGTGCTGTCGCTGGCCCGCGCGCTGATGCCGCGCCCACGCGTGCTGCTGCTCGACGAGCCCTCCGCCGGCTTGTCGCCCAAGACGCTCGCCGAGGTGTTCGAAGCCATCTCCGCCACGCGCGACAAGGAAGGCATTTCGGTGCTGATGGTGGAGCAGAACGCGATGGAGGCCCTGCGCATCTCGGACCGCGCCTATGTGCTGTCGATCGGCACCGTCGCACTCGAGAACAAGGCCAGGGTGCTCATGAACAGCCCGGAAATGCGCGAGCTGTACCTGGGCGGCCGGCCGCATTGAGGTGGACACCCCCCTGCGCCGCTGCGCGGCTTCCCCCCTCCGTGGCGCGCCTTCGGCGCTTCGAGGGGGGGACGGCAGCTCGGGCCGGCGGAGCCGGACCCTTGCTGCCTCTGGTGGGGGTTGCCTCTTTGGTCGCCGCACCGCAATAAACCCAGGCCACCTTCATGAACCCTAGCCCTATCTCTTCGCTGCCACATGGCAGCCTGGTCGCGATCCTCACACCCTTCGGCGCCAGCGGCGGCATCGACTGGCCCGCGCTCGAACGCCTCATCGACTGGCATGTGCGCAGCGGCACGCGCGGCCTGGTGGTGGCGGGAACAACGGGCGAATCGTCCACCTTGAGCATGGACGAGCACGCCGAGCTGCTGGCGCGTTCGGTGGAACACGCGGCTGGCCGCATCCACATCATGGCGGGCGTGGGCGCGAACTCGACCGCCGAAGCCGTGCACCTCGCGCGCATGGCGCAGCAGGCGGGCGCGCACTCGCTGCTCAGCGTGGTGCCGTACTACAACAAGCCCACGCAGGAAGGGCTGTACCGCCACTTCAGCGAACAGGCCGATGCGACGCCGTTGCCACTGGTGCTCTACAGCGTGTCGGGCCGCACGGTGGTGGACTTCAGCGTGTCCACCGTGCGGCGGTTGGCGCAACACCCGAATATCCGGGGCATCAAGGATGCGTCCGGCGATCTCGTGCGCGCGCAGCAACTGTCGGCCGCGTTGCCCGAAAGCTTCGTGCGCTACAGCGGCGACGATCTGACCGGCGCGGCGGTGCTCGCGCTGGGGGCCCACGGCATCATCTCCGTCACGGCCAACGTGGTGCCCGCTGCCGTGCAGGCGCAATGCAGTGCCATTGCGGGCGGGCGGCTCGCGCAGTCGCGCACGCTGGTTGCGGACCTCTTCGAACTGTCGCAGGCGCTCTTCACCGAGAGCAACCCGATTCCGGTGAAGTACCTTGCCAGCCTCATGGGCCTGTGCGAGAACCGGCTGCGCGCGCCACTGGTGCCGGCCGGCACGGCGTGTGCCCACGGGCTCGAGGATTTCTTCACCCAGTCGGCCCTCATCGCCGATGCGCGCGAGGCGTTTTCAGATGCGCGCGCACGCGCAGTGGCGTGACCCTCCGCCGCTTGCGGACCGGAGGCGTGCGCAAGTGACCACCGCACAAGGTGTAACATCCACGGGGCAGCAACTGTCTACACTTGTTGTGACAAAACGGGAAGGGTCTTGAAGGTTCTTCCCGGAGAAGTCCAAGCCAGCCTTTTCTAGTCCCTACGCCCATTCCTATGGCCACCTCCGCTGCCCGCCGACGCGCCGCCCCCCAGCACATCCCGCAGACACGGGACGAGAGTTCCGTGGAGCGCCTCTACCTGGACCTGCGGGACCGGGCGATGCGCTACGAATTCCGGCCGGGCACCCGGATCAATGAGCAGGCGTTGGGGCGCGAATTCGGCGTGAGCCGCGCGCCGCTGCGCGAGGCCTTGAACCGGCTGGTGGCCGAAGGCCTGCTGGACTTCGTGATGAACAAGGGGTTCTTCCGCAAGAACATCAGCGTCGACGAGGTGTTCGATCTCTATCAGGTGCGCATCGCACTGGAGCGACGAGCGATCTTCCTGGCGCTGCAGCGCGCCAGCGACGCGGAGATCGAAGCGGTGCGGCAGTACTGGGCCGAGGTCATGTCCCGCGCGGCCGAAATGTCTTCCGACGACTTCCTGCTGGCCGATGAGGAGTTCCACCGGCGCATGGTCGCTCTGGCCCGGAACAAGGAACTGAGTGCGTTCATGGAGGTCGTCACGCGGCGCATCCACATCGCGCGCCACATCGACATCCAGCAGTCGGCCTGGAACGCCAAGGCGTTCGACGCCCACTTCGAAATCCTGCAACTGATGCAGGACCGCAAGAAGGACGCCGCGCTGGAGTGCATCACCGAGCACATCGACATGAGCATGAAGCGGGCCGTGGAAATCACCAAGGAGATGGTGGCCAAGTTCTTCCTGGTCAATTCGTCGGTGCCGGAAACGTCGCTCCCCACGCATCAGGGCGCGAGCGGCTGAAGCCGGCCCCAGATGCCGTCCCCCTCCCCGCGCCAAAGGCGCGCCTGAGAGGGAGAAGCCACGCAGCGGCGCAGGGAGAGCTTTCTGTCACACCTGGGCCCGGCGCAGGCGCTCACGGCTGTTGGAGAGGTGCGTGCGCATCGCCTTGCGGGCGGCCTCGGCATCGCGCAACCGGATCGCGTTGTAGATGTTCTGGTGCTCACCATGCACACGCCGAAGGTAGGCCGGCAGCCCTTCGGGTTCGCTGCTCGCGGTGTTGATCCGCGTGCGAGGAATGATCATGGTGCCCAGGTAGGTCATGAGGTCCGCGAAATGCCGGTTGCCGGTGGCCCGCGCCACTTCCATGTGGAACTGGAAGTCGGACGGGACGGCGTCGGACGACTCGGCGATGGAGGCTTCGAAGGCGGCGAGTGCGGCGGCCATGTTCTGCAGGTGGCTGTCGTCCCTGCGTTGCGCGGCCAGGCTCGCGGCCTCGCTCTCCAGGCTGATGCGCAACTCCAGCAGCGAGATCACATCGGCCACGGTGGCAAAGTCTTCGGGCGCGACGCGGAAGTTGTTTTGTTCGGGGGGCGCCATCACGAAGGTGCCGATGCCATGGCGCGTTTCCACCAGGCCTGAGGCCTGCAGGCGCGAAATGGCTTCGCGCACCACGGTGCGGCTCACCTCGAAGCGCGCCATCAGTTCGGATTCGGTGGGCAGCTTGTCACCGGTCTGCAGGCGGCCTTCGCGCACGTCGGCGGCCAGCGTGTCGACGATTTCAGGCACCAGGCCGCGCTGCCGGCGCGGGCGCGTGGGCGGCATGACCAGTGGCGTTGTCTCGTCACCTAGGGTTTTCACGGGGAGCATTGTTTTTTCCTTGACACGCCATTGTGGCGTTCACACAATCCGCCCAAGTTGTCTGACAACCGACAACAGACAACAAGATGGCCGGACTGTAGCAAACCGCTCGCGAAACTCCAAGCCTTTCGAGACAAGCCGCACACCATGGACTCACCCATCAACACCCACCACCGGTTGCTGCTCACCGGCGCTGCCGGCGGCCTGGGAACGGCCCTGCGCGATCGCCTCAAGGGCAACTGCACGGTGCTGCGCCTGTCCGACACGGCCGACCTCGGGGAGGCGGGGGCGGATGAAGAAATCGTGCAGGCCGACCTGTCCAGCGCGGAAGAGGTCGATGCCATGGTCGAGGGTTGCGATGCCATCGTGCACATGGGCGGCATCTCGGTGGAGGCGCCGTTCGGCGCGATCCTGCAGGCCAACATCCTGGGGGTGTACCACCTGTACGAAGCGGCACGGCGGCATGGCGTCAAGCGCATCGTGTTCGCGAGTTCGAACCACGTCACCGGCTTCTACAAGCAGAGCGAGACGATCCATGCGGAACACCCGCCCCGCCCCGACGGTTTCTACGGCTTGAGCAAGGCGTTTGGCGAAGACCTCGCGCGCCTCTATTTCGATCGCCACGGCATCGAGACCGCCTGCGTGCGCATCGGCTCGTCGTTCGTCGAACCGAAAGACCGCCGCATGCTCGCCACCTGGCTGAGCTTTGACGACCTGCACCGCCTCATCGGTGCCTGCCTGAGCACGCCGGTGCTGGGCCACACCATCGTGTTCGGCATGTCGGACAACGCCGTGACCTGGTGGGACAACAGCCGTGCGCGGCACATCGGCTACGTACCGCGCGACAGCTCGGACGTGTTCCGCGAAGCGGTCTTCGCGCGCACCAGTGCCCCCGACCTGAACGACCCGGCGGCCATCTACCAGGGCGGCGCCTTCGTCAAGGCTGGTCCGTTCTGAACGGCACGCCACCCCGCACCATGACCACCACAGCCGACCTGGTGCTCGACGCCCGCAATGGCGTGGGCGAAAGCCCCGTGTGGGACGCGCAGCGCGGCTGCCTGTTCTGGGTCGATATCCCCGGCCGCCTGCTCTGGTGCTGGAATACGGGCACGGGCCGCTCGCGCGTCTGGGCCACACCGGAGATGACGGGCTGCATCGCCCTGGCTGCGGGCAGCGAGACCACGCCCCATGGCCGCTGGGTGGCGGCGATGGAAACGGGTGTGGCGGTGCTCACACCGCACGACGACGGCTCGATGACCCATGAGCCACTGGCCGGCGTGCAGCACCCCCAGCCCGGCATGCGCTTCAACGATGGCCGCTGCGACCGCCAGGGTCGGCTGCGCGCCGGCACCATGGTGATGGACATGGCGCTCGCCGCACCGGCGGGCAGCCTCTATGCCCTCGACGACGGTGTGCTGCGCGCACAGCGCAACGGATTCATCACGCCCAACGGCATGGCCTTCAGCCCCGATGGCCGGACGATGTACCTGTCGGACTCGCACCCCGACGTGCAGACCATCTGGGCGTTCGAGTACGACACCGACACCGGCACGCCGGGCGAGCCCCGCGTGTTCATCGACATGAAACCCCTGCCCGGCCGACCCGACGGCGCGGCGGTGGATATTGACGGTGGCTACTGGATCTGCGGCAACGACGCGGGCCTGGTGCATCGCTTCACACCCGACGGCCGGCTGGACCTTTCACTCCCCGTACCGGTGAAGAAACCCGCGATGTGCGCCTTCGGTGGCAGCGGCCTTGACACCCTGTTCGTCACCTCCATCCGCCCGGGTGGCGACCTCGCCGACCAGCCGCTGGCCGGTGGCGTGTTCGCGCTGCGCCCCGGTGTGCGGGGGCTGCCCGAACCGCACTGCGCATTGACCTGATTCCTGCATTCCGACAAGAGGCCACAAGCCCCCTTCTGTTTTCAACCACCAACCGAAAGCGCTGAGGACGACATGCACATCAAATCCCTAATGACCCTCGTGGCCGCCTGTGCCGCCTTCGCGGCGCAGGCCACCGAGTTCCGCTCGGCCGACACGCACAACGCGGACGACTACCCCACTGTCGCGGCCGTGAAGTACATGAGCGAGCTGCTGGAGAAGAAGAGCGGCGGCAAGCACAAGATCAAGGTGTTCAACAAGCAGGCCCTGGGCAGCGAGAAGGAGACCATTGACCAGGTGAAGATCGGCGCGCTGGACTTCACGCGCGTGAACGTGGGTCCGATGAACGCCATCTGCCCGCTCACGCAGGTGCCCACCATGCCCTTCCTCTTCAGCTCGATCGCGCACATGCGCAAGACGCTGGACGGCCCGGTGGGCGACGAGATCCTCAAGAGCTGCGAGTCGGCCGGCTTCATCGGCCTGGCGTTCTATGACAGCGGCGCGCGATCCATCTACGCCAAGAAGCCGATCAAGACCGTGGCCGATGCCAAGGGCCTGAAGATCCGCGTGCAGCAGTCCGACCTGTGGGTCGCGCTCGTCAGCGCGATGGGCGCCAATGCGACGCCCATGCCCTACGGCGAGGTGTACACCGGACTCAAGACCGGACTGATCGATGCCGCGGAGAACAACATCCCTTCGTTCGACACTGCCAAGCACGTGGAAGCCGTGAAGATCTACTCGAAAACCGAGCATTCGATGGCCCCCGAGATCCTGGTGATGTCCAAGGTGGTCTACGACAAGCTGCCCAAAGCCGAGCAGGACATGATCCGTGCCGCCGCCAAGGAATCGGTCGCGTTTGAACGCCAGAAGTGGGACGAGCAGGAGGCCAAGTCGCTCGCGAATGTGAAGGCCGCCGGCGCAGAGATCGTCGAGGTGGACAAGAAGTCGTTCCAGGCCGTCATGGGCCCGGTCTACGACAAGTTCATGACCACGCCCGACATGAAGCGCCTGGTCAAGACGATCCAGGACACCAAGTAAGCCCTGCCCATTCCACCCCAGCCCTCGCCCGCTGCCGCGGGCAGGGCAGCAAGGTCTCTCATGTTCACCAAACTGTGTGCCGGCTTGTCCAAGCTGTGCCTGATGCTGGCCGTGATCGGGTTGATCGCCGTCGTGCTGTGCGTGCAATGGCAGGTGATCGGCCGCTACGTTTTCAACGACACGCCCACCTGGGCGGAAGCGCTGGCCATGCTGCTGGTGCTGTTCGTCACCGCCTTCGGCCTCGCCGTGGGCGTGCGCGATGCGGGCCACATCGGCCTGGAATCGCTGGTGAGCCTGCTGCCCATTCGCTGGCAGCGGCGCATCGAGTACGTGATCCACACCCTGGTGGCGATCTTCGGCGCGATGATGGCGCAGAGCGGCTGGATGTGGATGAGCGCCAAGTGGAGTGAGAAGAAGCCGATGCTGCCCGTGCCCGACGGCATCGACTACCTGCCGATCGTGATCGCCGGTGTGCTCATCGTGCTGTTCTCGATCGAACACATCGTCGCGCTGGTCCGCGGCACGCTCGTGGAGCCCGCATGGAACTGACCGTTCTCGGACTGAGCTTCACGCTCCTGCTGATTCTGGGCGTGCCGGTGGCCTTCGCCATCGGACTGTCGTCGATCGCCACCATCATCGTCGCCGGCCTGCCCGTGGCGGTGGTGTTCCAGAAGATGGTCGGCGGCATGCAGGTGTTCAGCTTCCTCGCCATTCCATTCTTCGTGTTCGCGGGCGAGCTGATGTTGTATGGCGGCATCGCCGACCGCATCGTGCGCTTCGCCAACAGCCTGGTGGGCCACGTGCGTGGCGGCCTGGGCATGAGCAACGTGGTGGGCTGCACGCTGTTCGGTGGCGTGGCGGGTTCGCCGCTGGCGGACGTATCGGCCATCGGCTCGGTGATGATCCCGCTGATGAAGAAGGAGGGCTACGACGCCGACTACGCGGTCAACGTCACGACCCACGCCGCGCTGGTCGGCGCGATCATGCCGACCTCGCACAACATGATCATCTTCACGCTGGCCACCTCGGGCATCGCGTCGGTGAGCATCCTCAGCCTGATCCTGGCCGGGCTCATTCCGGCTTTGATCCTCACGCTGTGCAACCTGGGCGCGGCCTACTACGTCGCGGTGAAGCGCGGCTATCCGACCCATGGCAGGTTCCCCGGCTGGGGCGAGGTGTTCCGATCCTTCGGGGCCGCGCTGCCCGGCCTGCTGGTGATCGTGATCATTCTCGCGGGCATTCTCTCGGGTGCGTTCACCGCCACCGAGTCCGCGTCCATTGCGGTGGCGTGGGCGCTGGCCATCACCGTGCTGGTGTACCGCACGCTGTCGTGGCACAACTTCCTCAAGGCCTGCGCCAAGGCGTGCAAGACCACGGGGGTCGTGCTGCTGCTGATCGGCATCTCGTCGGCCTTCGGCTATTTCATGGCGCTGTATGAGGTACCGCAGCTCACCGGCGAGCTGATGAAGTCTGTCTCTGAAAAGCCCTGGGTGATCTTTCTCATGATCAACCTGCTGCTGTTCATCCTCGGCACCTTTCTCGACATGGCCGCCACCATCCTGATCTGCACGCCGATCTTCATGCCGATCGCGATGCAGTTCGGCATGGACCCGACGCAGTTCGGCATCGTGATGCTGATCAACTGCGCCCTGGGTCTCAACACGCCACCCGTGGGATCGGTCCAGTTCGTGGGCTGCGCGATCGGCGGCATCTCGGTCGGCCAGGTGATGCGCACCATCGCACCGTTCTACGGCGCGCTGGGCATCTGCCTGATGCTGGTCACCTACGTTCCTGCGTTCTCACTCTGGCTGCCCAGCCTCGTCAAATAAACATTCAAGGAGAGACCACATGTCCATCAACCGCAGACAGCTGCTGGCTTCGTCCGCCGCCATCGCCACCATTGGCCTGCCCGCCTACGCACAGACCTTTCCGAACAAGCTGGTGAAGATCATCGTGCCGTACCCGCCGGGCGGTTCGTCGGACATCATCGCGCGCTCGATCAGCCAGCCGCTGTCGGACAGCCTGGGTCAGACGGTCGTTGTGGAGAACCGCGCCGGCGCCAACGGCAACCTGGGCGCCGACCTGGTCGCCAAGTCCGCCCCCGACGGCCACACCCTGCTTCTGTGCGACGTGGGCGCCCTGGCAATCAGCCCCTCGGTCTACACCAAACTCAACTTCGACCCGAGCAAGGATCTGCGCGGCGTGACCATGCTGGCGTACTCGCCACACATGTTGGCGGTGCATCCATCGGTGAAGGCCAACACCCTCAAGGAGCTGGTAGCCCTGTCCAAGACCACCGAGCTGAACTTCGCCGTGACCGCCGTGGGCAGCGCGCCGCACGTGGCCGGCGTGGCCGTGGAACGCGCCACCGGCGCCAAATGGACCTACGTGCCCTACAAAGGCGGCTCCCAGGCCGTCGCCGACACCGTGGCCGGTCAGACGCAGGTGATCATGAACGGCATGCTGGCCACCTTGCCCAACGTCCAGAACGGACGGCTGAAGGTGCTGGGCATCTCGAAGAAGACGCGCATGCCACTGGTGGGCGAGGTGCCGACGCTGGCCGAACAGGGTGTCACCGATTTCGAGTCGGGCACCTGGCAGGGCGTCGTCGTGCCCCGTGGCACCCCGGCGGCGATCGTCTCGCGCCTCAACGCCGAACTGATCAAGGCCATCCGCAGCCCCGATGTGCGCGCGCGCCTGACCGGCCAGGGTGCCGAGGTGGTGACCATGCAGCCCGCGGAGCAGGACGCCTTCTTCGAGCGGGAACGCAAGCGCTGGGGCGCGGTCGTGGCGCAGGCCGACATCAAGCTGGACTGAATCTGACCCGCGGCCGACCACAATAGGGGGATGAGCACACTTCCATTCCCCCGCCTCCTCGACCCCGCGCGCTTCCAGGGCGACGTGGACGGCCGGCCCGCCCGCCTCTTCTTCCTGCGCAATGCGCGCGGCATGCAGGTGGCCATCACCAGCCTGGGTGCGAAGGTGCTGCAGATCCTGGTGCCGGACAGCACCGGGGCACTGGACGACGTGGCGCTCGGCTACGACCAGTTGGCCGATGTGATCACCGGCTCGCCGTCCATGGGCGCATTCGTCGGCCGCTACGCCGGCCGCATCGGTGGCGCACGCTTCACGCTCGATGGCCGCGAGCACCGCCTTGCGGCCAACTCCGGGTCGCATTGCATCCACGGCGGCCCGCGCGGCTCACGCCACCGCGTATTCGAAGCCACGCAACCCGATGCCGCAACGCTGCAGCTGCGGCACCGTTTCCTGACCGCCGAGGACGGCTTTCCCGGCACGCTTGACCTGCAGCTGACCTACCGCCTCGACGACGACAACGCGCTCGTGCTGGAGCACACGGCCACCGCCATCGACGAGCCCGGGCCGGCCAGCTTCACCAGCCACATCTACTTCAACCTCGATGGCGTGGACCAGGGCCAGCGCATCGACGGACATGTGCTGCAGGTGCCCGCCTCCGGCGAGGTGCTGGCCACGGGCACGGACGGCATCGCCACGGGTGGGCTCGTGCCGCTCGACGGCCATCCGCACGATCTGCGTTCCGCGCGCAGGCTGGGAGACCTGTCCGACATCGACTTGAGCTACGTGCTGCAACCCCAGCAACAAGCCGGTCCGCGTCTCTGCGCGCGCCTGCACAGCGCCGCCAGCGGGCGCACCCTGGAGGTGTTGACCACCGAGCCCTTGTTGCAGGTCTACACCGCGGGGCAGCTGGGCACTGCGGAGAAGCCCGATCTGGGCAAATGGGGGGTGCGGCACCGGCCGCGTTCCGCCGTCTGCCTGGAGCCTCAGCATTTCCCCAATGCCCCGAACTGCCCCACGCTACCGCAGAACAATGTGACACCTGGGAGGCCCTACACGGCGACGACGGTCTACCGTTTCGGCACGCTCTGAACGCCGTCGGCGCCGTCAGGGAAAGCGGAACCGGTCCCGGCGCTGGCACTCCGGCGGCTCGCCGTAACCCGCAGAACGGACTTTCTGGTCCTGCGTGATTTCCACCTGGAACCAGCGGCAGAACGGGTTGTCGTAGCGGTAGCTCCAGACCGAGCCGCGGTTGCGCGCCAACCCCTCCACTTCGCCCGGCCGCCCGAGCTTTTCGCGCACCGCACTCTGGTCCATGCCAGGCAGGATCTGGCCGAAGTTGGCCTCGTTGAGCACCTGCTCCGCACGCACGGCGCGCCCAGCGGCATCGAGGTAGACGAACCACGTCTGCGGCCCGTACGGCCCTCGGGGAAACTCCAGCCGGGTGCCGCCCTCGACCTGCCGTCTCGTCTCCGGCGGCCCCATGCGAGCCTCGATCTGCTCGCCCGTCAGACCGGCGAAGTCGGCGGGCGGTGCATAGCCGGCACATCCCGCCAGCAACAGGGACGCACCCATCAGGTGCCACAAGGACAAGCGCATGGCTGGCTCCCGGGTTGGTGTTGGACGATCCGCCGCAACGGCAAGACGAAGAGACCGAGTGTGCGGCGCACCGGGTTCACAGGTCTGCGCGCTGCCGCACGCTGGCGGTACCGTCGTCAGCCCAGCAGGGCGGCCAGGCCGCCCTCGGGCTCGAAACGGTGGTTCCGGTGCACCAGCCGGGTGGGGCCCGGCCAGACCCTCGCCGACAGGCTGTGCCTCGGATCACCGGGGTAGCAGATCACGCGGCACCCCTCCTCGTCAAACGGCTCCGGCTCGATCAGCGACGGCGGGCGGCTGCGGGCGGTTGTCAGCACCTGGGCGACGTTACCCAGCCGGCTGAGTTCGCTCAGGCTCATGATCTGCGGTGGCGCCAGATCAATCTCGCCGGCCCAGTAGCGCTCCAGCCCGCCCCGTGGCGACAGCCAGACAGCCTCGGTCGCCTCGTGCGCACAGTGCTCCACCGCCTGGCCATCCGGGGCAGGGGCCACGAAGAAGCGGGTATCGAAGCGCTTGTTGGTCACGGAAGGTACACGCGGGGTCACCCAACGCGACCAGGGATACACGCAGGCTGTGGCGATCGGCAAACCCCGGGTGCGCAGAGCGTCGGCGAAAGGCGTGCCGGTGGCCGTCAAGGCACGCACGGCCTGCACGTGGGCGGCACCTTCCGGCTGGCCCAGCAGCAGGCCACATTCCTCGAAGGTTTCTCGCAACGCGGCGACATGCAGGCCCAGCGCCATGGCGGGTTCCAGAGTTGGCTCACGCAGGACGTCGCGGCAGACCACGGGCGTGCGGTCCACCGCCGTGGAGTCGGCGTGTCCATCCGACGCGTCCAGTTTGCCGCCCGGAAAAACATGCACCCCACCCAGCACACCGGAATTGCCGTGCCGGCGAACCAGCAACACCTCCAGACCGGAAGGGCCGTCGCGCACCACCATCACGGTGGCGGCAGCCACGGGCGGGGTGAGCACTTCATCGGAATTGATTGCAATGGGCATCCGGCATTGTCCTTGCGCGGCACGTGGCCTGCAGTCGCCATGGTTCAACCCGCTCATTTTTAATGCTTTTGCATTGTTTTCCGAACGTATTCAGACGCCAGACACCCAGGAAAGAAAGAAAACCGGGTGGCCACAGGGGCGTGGAACTTTGGCTTTAGCACTCAATCCCAGAGAGTGCTAATATTCTTCGCAGACACCTGAGGAGGGTTCACATGTCCCACACACTTGCTCCTGTTGCCACCGCCACCCACGGCTCGATCGCCGTGGCGAACCCGTGGGCGCTGGTGCCGCCCCTGGGCAACCTGGACGCCTACATTTCCGCCGTCAACCGCCTGCCCCTGCTCACGCTGGAACAGGAGCAGCAGGCCGCCCGGCGCCTGCGCGACGATAACGACCTGGATGCTGCCGGCCAGTTGGTGATGTCTCACCTTCGCCTGGTGGTGTCGATCTCGCGCCAATACCTGGGCTATGGCCTTGCCCATGGCGACCTGATCCAGGAAGGCAACGTCGGCCTGATGAAGGCCGTCAAGCGCTTCGACCCCGACCAGGGCGTGCGTCTGGTGAGCTATGCCATGCACTGGATCAAGGCCGAGATCCATGAATACATCCTGAAGAACTGGCGCATGGTCAAGCTGGCCACCACCAAGGCGCAGCGCAAGCTCTTTTTCAACCTCCGTTCCCGCAAGCAGGGTTTCCGCGCTGATGCGCTGGACGGTGACACCCACCGCGAAGTGCTGTCGGACAGCGAAGTCGGCGTGGTGGCGCGCGAGCTCAATGTGAAGCCCGAAGAAGTGCGTGAGATGGAAACACGCCTCTCCGGCGGCGACGTGGTGCTGGACCCCGCACCCGGCGACGATGGCGAGGACAGCTTCGGCCCTATCGCGTACCTGGCCGACGCCACCCACGAGCCCACGGCAGTGCTCGAATCTGCCCAGCGCGACGCCCTGGCCACGGAAGGCGTGGCACACGCCATGAGTGAACTGGACGAACGTTCGCGCCGCATCGTCAGTGAGCGCTGGCTCAAGGTGAACGATGACGGTTCCGGTGGCATGACGCTGCACGAACTGGCCGCCGAATACGGTGTGAGCGCCGAGCGTATTCGCCAGATCGAGGTGGCGGCCATGAAGAAGATGCGCAAGGCCCTGGCCGACTACACCTGATCCTCCCCTCCTGCAATGAGCCCCGGCGGTCCATGTGCCCCGGGGCTTTTTCGTGAGCGCCCAGGTCGAGGAGCGGACCTTGTTACCGGAGGCACGTCACTGCGTGCGCGACAATCGCCGGATGTCTCATGTCTACGCGCCACCCGGCGCCCTCCATGCGGGCCTGTTGCTTGCCCGGTGGGTGCTCCTCCTCTTGTCGATCTTCCTGCTTCGGACAGCCCTGGCGACCAACGCACCCACGGTTGTGCTCGATGGGACACAGGCAACCATTTCGCTTGACCAGCGCAGCACATACTGGGTCGATCCCTCCGGCCAGCTCACGGTGCAGGAGGTGGAGGCGCAGCAGGCGTCCCTGCCATTCGCCTTGCGCAGCAATACCTTGCGGCTGCGGCTTCCCGAAAAAGGCGCCATGTGGGTGCGCTTCGACGTCGACGTTCGCGACAGCAGTGCACACTGGGAACTGGAGCTGGCCCGCTCGGGCACCGACGCCATCAGTCTGTATCACCGGCAGGCGGACGGGACCTGGAGGGCCCAGCACGCGGGCGACCGCATCGCGGTAGAGGATTGGGCATTCCCAGACCGCTATCCCGTCTTTTCGCTCGACTCGCGTGCCAATGCCGTGGTGACGTACTGGTTGCGCATCGAACATGCCCGCGTGCCGTACTCAGGCCACCTGCTGATCCACAACCATCACACGCTGCGCGAGTTGCGCATTCACCAGCAATTCCTGCTGGGTGCGTATTTCGGCATGGCGATGCTGCTCACGGCGACGGCATTGGCCAATGCGCTGGTGTTCCGCGATACCAGCTTCGCCGCCTACGCCATCTACATCACGGTGCTGGGACTGGCCCTGGCGGCATCGCTGGGCGTGGCGGGCCAGTTCCTCTGGCCAGGTTCGGCCCGATGGAACGGTTGGGCGGAGTTCGTGCTCATGCCGATGACTGCCGTCTGTGGCCTGCTGTTCGTGCGCCACGTCGTGCAGCCCAGGCGCATCGGCAGGTGGCTGGACCGCTCGGCCCTGGCGGCACCCGCCCTGCTGTCGGCGTTGACGCTGTGGGATCTGCTGGCGCCCAAGGCATGGACCCTGCCCGCGGTGACCGCCGTTGCCGCGGTCAACCTGATGCTGGTCTATGCGCTGCTCTGGGCAGCATGGCGCACGGGGGACCGCTGGGTGCGCTGGGTCGCACTGGGCATGCTGCCGGTGCTCATCGCAGGCGTGCTCCCCGTGATGCGCAACTTCAATCTCATTTCCTCGGGCTTTCTCTCGCAGTACGGCATGGTGATCGCCGCTGCCCTCGAAGCGCCCCTGCTGCTCTACGGCCTGCTGCAGCGCTCATCGCTGCAGCACGAGGCACAGGCCCGTGCCCGCGCCCTGGCTCTGACCGAACCTCTCACTGGCCTGAGCAACCGCCACAACTTCATGCTGCGCCTGCACGACAGCCTGGTGCGCGCGCTGCGTTACCAGCATCGCAGCGCGCTGCTGCTGATCAGCCTGGACAACCACGACTGGTTCGCCGACCAGCATGGGCGCGAGGTGGCGGACCGTGCCTTGGTGATCACCGGTTCGCTGCTGCGCTCCGTGGCGCGCGATGTCGACACGGCAAGCCGCATCGACGACAGCACCATGGCGCTGTTGATGGAAGGCCCGGTCAAAGAGGCACAGGCCCTTTCCGCTGCCACCAGCATCGTTGCGAGCGGCTTGCGGCCTGCGGTGCAGTTGCCTGTGGGCGCTGCACTGAAGTTCAAGGTCGTGGTGGCCTTGTTGCCGGACATGTCGCAGGAACTGCAACAGGACGCGCAGGCCCACCTGGGCTGGCTGCGCATGGCGCTCGACGCCCTGCGCAAAGACCCGCTCAAGGCGATCCTGAAGCTGAACTTCTGATCAGGCCTCTCGGCGCAGCGCAGGGAACAGGATCACGTCGCGGATACTCGGGCTGTCGGTGAGCAGCATCATGAGGCGGTCGATGCCAATGCCGCAGCCACCAGCCGGCGGCATGCCGTACTCCAGCGCGCGGATGTAGTCAGCGTCGTAGTACATCGCCTCCTCGTCACCACCATCCTTGGCAGAAGCCTGGGCCTGAAAACGCGCGGCTTGATCCTCCGCATCGTTGAGTTCGGAGAACGCGTTGCCGAACTCGCGCCCGGTGATGTAGAGCTCGAAGCGCTCGGTCACTTCCGGGTGTGCGTCATTGGCGCGCGCCAGCGGCGAGATTTCGGTCGGGTGGTCCATGATGAAGGTCGGATTCCAGAGCTTGTCCTCGACCTTCTCCTCGAAATACAGCACCTGAAGGGCGGGCAGGCTGCGGCTGGACAGCTGGTGTTTTTCCTCGCTCAGGCCCAGCTTCTTCAGCTTCGCCTGTAACCAGGCCGCATCGTCCACGCCGTCACCGGCTTCGGTGTACTTGACGATCGCCTCGCGGATCGTCAGCCGCTCGAACGGCGACATCACATCCACCGGCCGCCCCTGGTAGGTCAGCGGCTCATCGCCGCGAAGGCGGCGCACCACGTGACGGATGAGCTTCTCGTTGAAGTCCATCAAGTCCTGGTAGTTCCAGTACGCCGCATAGAACTCCATCATGGTGAACTCTGGGTTGTGGCGGACGCTGATGCCTTCGTTGCGGAAGTTGCGGTTGATCTCGAACACGCGGTCGAAGCCGCCCACCAGCAGCCGCTTGAGATAGAGCTCGGGCGCGATGCGCAGGAACATTTCCTGGTCGAGCGCGTTGTGGTGGGTCTTGAAAGGCTTGGCATTGGCTCCACCCGGAATCGGGTGCAGCATCGGCGTCTCGACCTCCAGGAAGCCATGGCTCACCATGAAGTCGCGAATCGCCGACAGCGACTTGCTGCGCGTCACAAAACGCTGGCGCGCGGCTTCGTCCGTGATCAGGTCCACGTAACGCTGGCGGTACTTGATCTCCTGGTCGGCAATGCCATGGAACTTGTCGGGCAACGGGCGCAGGTTCTTCGTCAGCAGGCGGATCTGGCTCGCCTGGATCGTAAGCTCGCCAGTGCGCGTGCGCATCAGCGTGCCCTCCACACCGAGAATATCGCCAAGGTCCCAATGCTTGAACGCGGCGTACACGTCCTCACCCACGGCATCCTTGCTGACATAGACCTGGATCCGGCCGGAAGCGTCCTGCAACGTGGCGAAACTGGCCTTGCCCATCACGCGCTTGAGCATCATGCGCCCTGCCACGCTCACCTGCACCGGTGCGGCCTCCAGCGCTTCCTTGCTGCTCTCACCCCATTGCTGGGACAGGTCTGTGGCCTTGTTCGCGGGTTTGAAGTCGTTGGGAAATGCCACACCTTTCCCCTGCTTCTGGGCCTCGCGCAGGGCTTTGAGCTTCTCGCGGCGTTCGGCGATGAGCTGGTTTTCGTCCTGCGCAGCAGGCGCACCGGTTTCGGCGTTGGGGGGGGTCTGGGCTTGGGTCATGAATGAAAAATGGGTTGGGCACCGAGGTGCGCAACCCATGATTGTAGTTTTCAGGCTGGCCCGGGCCCGAAATGCGATCTGCCGCCGGGTCATCCTGCGTGAATCGGCCCTTCGGGAGCACGCCCCCCGCGATGCGTGCGGCGCCCTTACTCGCCCAGGTAGGCGGCGCGCACCTTGGGGTCGTCAAGCATCTCGCGGCCCACGCCGGTCATGATGATTTCGCCGGAATCCATGACATAGCCACGGTCGGCAATCTGCAGGGCGCGGCGGGCATTTTGCTCCACCAGCAGAATCGTCACCCCCTGGGCCGACACATCGCGCACGACCTCGAAGATCTTGTCCACCATGATGGGCGAAAGCCCCATCGATGGCTCGTCAAGCAACAGCACCTTGGGTTGGCTCATCAGCGCGCGGGCCATGGCAAGCATCTGTTGCTCACCACCGCTCATGGTGCCGGCCAGCTGGTCTTTGCGCTCGCGCAGGCGCGGGAAGATGCCGAACATCCTCTCGATATCCTGCGCAATGCCGGCCTTGTCCTTGCGGATGTAGGCGCCCATTTGCAGGTTTTCTGTGATGGTCATGCGCGTGAACACGCCACGGCCTTCCGGAACCATGGCCAAGCCTTGCTTCACCAGATCCCAGGCACCCTTGCCCTTGATGCTCTGCCCCAGGTACTCGACATCGCCTGCTTCGTACGCGAGAGAGCCCGTGACCGCTTTCATCGTGGTGGTTTTGCCTGCACCGTTCGAACCGATCAGCGAAATCAGCTCGCCTTCGCGAACTTCGAGATCGATGCCCTTGACGGCCTTGATACCGCCATACGCGACCTTCAGACCGCTGACTTTAAGAAGTGTGTTTGCCATTTGCATCGGTCCTTGATCAGTGGCCGCCGGTACCGAGGTAGGCCTCGATCACCTTGGGGTTCTTCTGCACATCGGCAGGTGTGCCTGAAGCGAGCTGCTTGCCGTAGTCGAGCACGGTTACGCGGTCGCACAGCCCCATCACCAGCTTCACGTCGTGCTCGATCAGCAGAATCGTGCGGTTGTCCTTGCGGATGCGGTCGATCAACTCACGCAACTGAACTTTTTCAGTCGCGTTCATGCCTGCGGCCGGCTCGTCAAGTGCAATCAGCTGCGGGTCCGTGGCCAGGGCGCGCGCAATCTCCAGTCGGCGCTGGTCACCATAGCTCAACGTGCGCGACTTGTAATCGGCAAACTTCTCGATGCCCACGTACGCCAGCAACTCTCGGGCGCGGTCCGTGATCTCCTTCTCCTCACGCTTGAAGCCAGGCGTGCGCAACACTGCACCGATCAGGCCCGAGTGCGTGCGAACGTGGCGCCCGACCATGACGTTTTCCAGCGCGGTCATCTCAGCGAACAACCGGATGTTCTGGAACGTTCGCGCGATGCCAGCCTTGGCCACCTCATGCACAGCCGTGGGGGTGTAGGGCTTGCCCGCGAGTTCGAAAGACCCACTGTCGGGGGTGTACAAGCCGGTCAGCACGTTGAAGAACGTCGTCTTGCCAGCACCATTGGGACCGATCAGGCCATAGACCTGACCACGCTGGATTTCAATGCCCACATCACTCAGGGCCTGCAGGCCACCAAAGCGCTTGGAGACATTCGCCACTTTGAGAATCATGTCGCTCATCTGAATGCTCCGCTTACTTGGATAGGGACTTGCCGTGCTCGGGCGCAGGCCACAAGCCCCGCGGACGAAGCAGCATCACGACCACCATGGCCAGTGCGATGAGCAACTGGCGCAGGATCTCTGGGCCCAGGCGACCACCCGTCAATTCCGTCAAAGGATGTGCCACGTGACGCAGCACCTCGGGCAGACCTGCCAGCAGCAGCGCACCGAGCACCACGCCCGGGATGTGACCGATGCCACCGAGCACCACCATGGCCACCACCATCACCGACTCCATCAGTGAGAACGACTCAGGGGACACGAATCGCTGGAAAGAGGCGAACAGCACGCCGGAGACACCACCAAACGAGGCTCCCATGCCGAAGGCCAGCAACTTGAGGTTGCGCGTGTTCAAGCCCATGGCCTTGGCGGCAATCTCGTCCTCGCGAATCGCCATCCATGCACGGCCAATGCGCGAGTCCTGCAGACGGTAGGAGAGAACGATGGCCAGCACCACGAAGAACAGGAACAGGTAGTAGTACAGCGTGACCGGCTGAAAGGTGTAGTCACCGATGGTCAAACGCTTGCCGAGGTCCAGCCCGAAGACGGAGATGGAGTCGATCTGGCTGATGCCCTTGGGGCCGTTGGTGATGTTCACCGGACGGTCCATGTTGAGCAGGAAGATACGGATGATTTCACCGAAGCCCAGCGTGATGATGGCCAGGTAGTCACCGCGCAGCTTGAGCGTTGGAGCGCCGAGGATCATGCCGACGATGCCGGCGATCACCGCCGCAAGAATCATCACCCACCAGATGCTGTAGTGCAGGCCATTGGGGAACATGGCCTTGATGGCCGGAAAGGTGTCGGCCAGGTGAGGCGAGCCGAGCAAGGCAAACACATAGGCGCCCACCGCGAAGAAGGCGATGTAACCCAGATCAAGGAGGCCGGCGTAGCCGACCACGATGTTCAGGCCGAGAGCCAGCAGGACATACAGCAGGGCGATGTCGACAATGCGCACCCAGGAATTGCTGCCGGTGGATTGCAGGATGATGGGCAGCAGCAGCAGAGCCACGGCTGCAATGAGGAAAGCGATCAGCTTGCCAGTCTTGGTGTTCATCATGTGGTTTCTCCCGGACTGTCAGGCTCGGTCGGCGACACGTTCACCCAGCAGGCCCGACGGACGCAGCGTGAGAACGATGGCGAGAACGATGAACGCGAAGATGTCGGTGTACTGGCTGCCCAGCACACCACCGGTGAGCTTGCCGAGGTAGCCGGCGCCCAGCGACTCGATCAGACCCAGGGCAATGCCCCCGACAACGGCACCGGCGAGGTTGCCAATGCCACCCATGACGGCCGCCACGAACGCCTTGAGGCCGGGCATGAAACCCATGGCGTGCTGCACAGTGCCATAGTTGGAAGCCCACATCACGCCAGCGATGGCGGCCAGCATGGCACCGATGATGAAGGTAGCGGAGATGACCGTGTCGGGCTTGATGCCCATGAGCGCGGCCACGCGCGGGTTTTCGGCAGTGGCGCGCATGGCGCGACCCAGATTGGTGCGGTTGACGAGCCACATGAGAAAAGCCAGCGTGACCGCGGTGGTGGCCAGGATGACCACCTGCGTCACCGAGACGACCGCGCCTGCCACTTCGATCGGCGCGCGCGAGAGCATCGAGGGGTAGGACTTGGGATTGGGTGCCCAGATGATCATCGCGAACGTCTGAAGCAGCAGCGACATCCCGATCGCAGTGATCAGCGGTGCCAACCGGTTCGAGTTTCGCAGGGGCCTGTAGGCGAGCTTCTCGATCGAGAAATTCAGTGTGGCGCAGACCACCATCGCAATCACCGTGGCGAGGAAAAGGACCGCCCAGGTCGGCAATCCGGTGGATGCATTCATCATCCATCCGATGACGGTCCAACTGGTCAGGGCCCCGACCATCAGCACATCACCGTGTGCAAAGTTGATCAGGCCGATGATGCCGTACACCATGGTGTATCCAAGTGCGACGAGTGCATACATGCTGCCCAGCACCAGACCGTTGATGATCTGCTGTAGCAAAACTTCCATGAAAGATTCTCCGTGTGTGTGACAGGCCGCAGGTCGCTTGTGGCGCTGGCCCGTTTCAACCTAGCAAAAAACCCGCCAGACATGACCTTGAAACAGGACAGACTGCGGGTTGGTGGACGGATTGTAATGAGGCGTTTTGAGGGCCGAATGCGTGTAAGCCCTTAGCGGGCGCGGGTTTACCCTGATCAAAATACCCCGACGGGTTCCCACATCAGTGCGATTGCCGACACATTAGTTTTTTTGATTGTTCAGTTTTTTTAGTTCGCGCAACTTATCGGCAATGCGCAACTCCAGCCCACGCTCGACTGGTCGGTAGAAGTCGGGGTTGGCCATCCCGTCGGGCAGGTAACTTTCCCCGGCGGCAAAACCACCCTCTTCATCATGGGCGTAGCGATAGCCCTTCCCGTAATCCAGCGACTTCATGAGCCTGGTGGGCGCATTGCGCAGGTGCATGGGCACGGGTCTCGTGCCGTCCTTTTTCACGAAGGCCTTGGCCTGGTTGAACGCCTTGTAGACTGCGTTGGATTTCGGTGCCACGGCAAGGTACACCACGCACTCGGCAAGGGCAAGTTCGCCCTCGGGGCTGCCCAGGCGTTCGTAAACCTCGGCCGCATCCAGCGCCAGGCGCAGCGCCCGCGGATCGGCCAGGCCAATGTCCTCGCTCGCCATCCGGATGAGGCGCCGCGCCATGTACCGCGGATCGGCCCCACCATCGAGCATGCGCACGAACCAGTACAGCGATGCGTCCGGGTCCGAGCCGCGCACGCTCTTGTGCAATGCGCTGATGGTGTCGTAGAACTGTTCTCCACCCTTGTCATAGCGCCGCATGCGCTCGCCGAGAACCTTGAGCAGCCAGGCATCGCTCACCTCGGTCAACTGTTCCCGGTCCGCGGCCACAGCCAGGGTCTCCAGTGTGTTGAGCAGGCGACGGGCGTCACCGTCGGCATAGGAAATGAGTCGATCGATGGCTGCAGCCTCGATGGCAGGAACCGCGTCAATGGCCTGGGCCTTGGCCACGATCTCCCGCAGATCATCCTCGGACAAGGGCTGCAGCACATAGACCGCCGCGCGCGACAGAAGCGCCGAATTGACTTCGAACGAAGGGTTTTCGGTAGTCGCCCCGATGAAGGTGAACAGACCGCTTTCCACATGCGGCAGGAAGGCGTCCTGCTGGCTCTTGTTGAACCGGTGCACCTCGTCGACAAACAGAATCGTCCGCTGAGGTGTCAAACCGCTGCGCGCTGCCTCGGCTCGCTCCACGGCTTCGCGGATGTCCTTCACGCCGCCCAGCACGGCGCTGATGGTGAGGAACTGGGCGTCGAAGGCATTGGCCATCAGGCGCGCGATGGTGGTCTTCCCCACGCCTGGGGGGCCCCACAGAATGCAGCTGTGCGGCTGGCCCGATTCGAAGGCGAGGCGAAGTGCCATGCCTTCACCCAGCATGTGCCGCTGCCCGATCACTTCGGCCAGCGTACGCGGGCGCAGGCGCTCGGCCAGGGGCATGTGATTGCTGGCGATCGGCACGGGGGGACGATCAGGGCTTGACGACCGCAGCACCTGGGGGCGGCTGGAACTTGAAGTCACCCAACTTCAGCGGCGCATTGGCCTGCCAGTTGTTGAACGTGAGCACCGAGCGTTGGCCCAGGCTGTCCTCGATGTCCAGCACAGCGAGCTGTCCTTGGCGAAAACCCACACGCACCATCTGCAACTGGCCGTTGCGGTCCTTCGGACGGGCTTCAAGCCACGCCAGGCCGTCGCGTGCAGCTGCAGACTTCAACTCGAATGCATCGGAAAGCCCCTTGAGATCGGCGCCGGCGGCAATCAAGGCCGCAGGTGTGCTGCCCAGGGCATCTTTCTGTGCGCGCGAGGTGACCTGATTCAGGTCGACATCGTGAAGCCACAGCGTCTGTCCATCCGCCACGATGGTCTGCTCGAAGGGCTTGGCGTAGACAAAGCGAAAGCGGTCAGGCCGAAGAAATTCGAATGTGCCGCTGGAGGTCTTGCTGCGCGCCACGTTGTCGCTCGCGCGCCTGGGTGAAGTCACGACCTGGGTGAAGTTCGCTTTACCGCTGTTGACTTCACGCAGAAACTTCTCGAGGTCTTGCAGGCCGTCGGCGTGGGCCATGGCAGCGCAGCAGGCCAGCGCACAAGTGGTGATGAATTGCTTGATCATGGACGGTAGGATCCGGTTGCGCCGACTTGGTTGCACATCGGCTGCGTTCAATCTCCGCGCGAGGGCACCAGAATGTCACGCTGGCCGCTGGATGTGAGGGCGCTGACAAGCCCCGCGTTCTCCATGTCTTCCAGCAGGCGCGCGGCGCGGTTGTAACCGATCTTCAGCTTGCGCTGCACATAGGAAATGCTTGCCTTGCGGTCCTTGAGCACGATCTCCACGGCCTGGTCGTACAGTGCGTCCTTCTCGCCATTGCCCTCTCCGCCGCCTTCGCCAAACAGGTCACCCCCGTCACCGTCGCCCGTCCCACCCTCGAGCACACCGTCGATGTAGTTGGGCTCGCCGCCCTGCTCCTTGAGATAGGCCACGACGCGATGCACCTCGTCGTCGCTCACGAAGGCGCCGTGCACACGGATCGGGAAGCCGGTTCCCGAGGGCATGTACAGCATGTCGCCCATGCCCAGCAGGCTTTCGGCACCCATCTGGTCGAGAATGGTGCGGCTGTCGATCTTGCTGCTTACCTGAAAGGACAGGCGAGTGGGAATATTGGCTTTGATGAGGCCGGTGATCACATCCACGCTGGGGCGTTGGGTGGCAAGGATCAGATGGATACCCGCAGCGCGCGCCTTCTGCGCCAGACGAGCGATGAGTTCCTCGATCTTCTTGCCCACCACCATCATCAGGTCAGCGAGCTCATCGATCACCACCACGATGTAGGGCAGGCGTTCCAGCGGCTCAGCCTGCTCCGGAGTAAGACTGAACGGGTTGCCGATGATCTCGCCACGCGCCGTCGCCTCGTCGATCTTGGTGTTGAAGCCCGCGAGGTTGCGCACGCCCATCTTGCTCATGAGCTTGTAGCGCTTCTCCATCTCCGCCACACACCAGTTCAGACCGTTGGCAGCGTGCTTCATGTCCGTCACCACGGGTGCCAGCAGGTGCGGGATACCCTCGTAGACGCTCATTTCCAGCATCTTCGGGTCGATCAGCAGCAGGCGCACGTCGCGCGCATCGGCCTTGTAGAGCAGCGACAGGATCATCGCGTTGATGCCCACTGACTTGCCCGAACCCGTGGTCCCAGCCACGAGGCAATGCGGCATCTTCGCGAGATCGGCCACCACCGGCTGACCGCCGATGTCCTTGCCCAGGCCCATGGTCAGCATCGACTTGGCGTCGTTGTAGATCTGAGATCCAAGGATTTCGCTGAGCCTGATCGTCTGGCGTTTGGCGTTTGGCAACTCGAGCGCCATCAGGTTCTTGCCCGGGATGGTCTCGATCACCCGAATCGAGACCAGTGACAGCGAACGGGCCAGATCACGCCCAAGGTTGACGATCTGCGATCCTTTGACCCCGGTCGCGGGCTCGATCTCATAACGCGTGATCACCGGCCCTGGAGCGGCGGCCACCACGCGGACCTCGACGCCAAAATCCTTGAGTTTCTTTTCAATCAGGCGACTGGTCATCTCCAGCGTCTGGCTGTCGACGCCAGCCTGGTGCGTGGGCGCACTGTCGAGCAGGTCGACCTGGGGCAGCTTGCTGTCGGGCAACTCGGTGAAAAGCGGTTTCTGGCGCTCCTTGGCCACGCGTTCGCTCTTGGGAACGTCCACCAGTGTGGGTTCGATCACCACCGGCGTCGGGTGGTGCTCCTCGATCTCGACACGCTCAACCTTGACGACCTCTTCCCGTTCGCGTGCGGCCTTCTCCCCAATGCGCTGATCTTCGACCGCCTCGCGCTTCTCGCGCCGGGCTTCGAACCAGCCGTCGAGCGTGTGGCCCACTTCCTCGGCCCAATGGCCCCAGGAGAAACGGAAAACCGTCGGCAGGCAAACCAGCAGCACGGCCAGCATGGCCAGGGCCGAGCCAGTGAAACCCAGCCATCGCGTGGCCACCGGACCCAGCGCATGGCCAAGCACGCCGCCCGCATGGTCCGGCAACAAAGCCTCCAATCGGTACAGACGGCTCCATTCCAGCACGGCACTGGCTCCCATCAGGGTGACCAGCGCCAGCCAGAAGAGGACACGCCGTACCCACGGCCGATGCCAGATGCCGTCACCGGGCTCCGTGGCGTCGCCCTCGGCTCCTTGCGCACCACGAATCCAGCGCGCCAGCGTGGACAGCCACGCCCGGACACCCGCGAGGAACAGCCACCACACCGAAAAGCCGAAAAGGTAATAGCTCCAGTCCGACAACATGGCCCCCAGCCGGCCACCCCAGTTGCCAACATCTGACGAGGTGCCCGTGGTGCTCCAGGCCGGATCGGCCAGGGAGTGGCTGAGCAATGCCAGCAGCCAGAAAGCGAGCGCGGCCGCGCCCAGCACCAGGCCAATTTCCTGGGCAAACCGGGAAACACCCGCCGGCGCCGCAGGGCTGCGGTCGGCGTTGAGGGTGTTGAGTGAGTAAGTCATAGGCTCCGTCGAATTCCAACGGCAAGCTTACCCCATGCCAGTCGCGCGGCGGGCAGTGCCCGCAGAGGCTGCAGCAGACTCAACCCAGCGAGTTGAGGCGCTCCTTGATCACCGTACTGCCCTCTTCCGTGACCTCGATGAAACCCCGGTCTTCAAGGTCCTTCATGACACGGCTGACCATTTCGCGAGAAGCCCCGATCATCTTGGCCACATCCTGGCGGGAAACACGGTCCTTGATGGTCAGAACGCCATCTTTGTCGGGCTGGGCAAACTCCAGCAGGGCACGCGCCACGCGGCCATAGACATCCATCAGGGCCAGCGATTCGATCTTGCGGTCGGCGTGGCGCAGACGCTGCACAAGGCCGCGCATGACCGCATACGCCATCGAGGTGTTTTCGGGCAGGCAGCGTGCGAACTCGGTGCGCCCCAGAATCAGCACATCCGTCTGCACCTCCGCGCGCACAGTCGCGGAGTGCGGCTGGTTGTCGATCAGGCTCATCTCGCCCACGTAATCGCCTGGATTCATGGTCGCCAGGATCACCTCGCGTCCACGCGTGTCCGTCGTCACCACGCGCGCCCGTCCTGTCAGAACAATGGCCAGGCAGTTGGACTTCTTGCCCTGTTCGACAATGCATTCGCCGCGCTTGAAGCGCCTCTTGACCACGGAATCCGCCACCGACTCGGCCTGCGCCTGGGTCAAGGTGGAGAAAAGCGGCACCCTGCGGATGAGATCGAGATTGGACAGGAGAGACATGCGTGTATTCCTTGGTTGGGACGGCGCAAGCAGCGCTCTTTCATACAATGATTCGCACACATCGGGCGCCCGGCGGCACTGGATTCGCTCGCCTAATGCCCCCATATAACCGCTTACTCTAAACCACTTGGCTCCAAATTCGATGGGGCGCTCAACATGAAACACGCGAAAGTCCTCATCCTGGGTTCTGGCCCTGCTGGCTACACCGCCGCCGTCTATGCCGCGCGCGCCAACCTCAACCCCGTGCTCATCACCGGCATTGCCCAGGGCGGCCAGCTCATGACCACGACCGACGTGGACAACTGGCCTGCCGACGCCGAGGGTGTGCAGGGCCCCGATCTGATGCAGCGGTTTCTGGCGCACGCGGAGCGCTTCAAGACCGAAATCATCTTCGACCACATCAACACCGTGGACTTCAGCAAACGGCCCTTCGTGCTCAAGGGCGACAGCGGCGAATACAGCTGCGACGCACTCATCATCGCGACCGGTGCATCGGCCAAGTACCTGGGCCTGCCTTCCGAGGAAAGCTTCATGGGCAAAGGCGTGTCGGGTTGCGCCACCTGCGACGGCTTCTTCTACCGGGGACAGGAAGTCAGCGTGGTCGGTGGCGGCAACACGGCCGTGGAAGAGGCCCTGTACCTCTCCAACATCGCCAGCAAGGTCACGCTCGTGCACCGCCGGGACACATTCAAGGCGGAAGCCATCCTGGTCGACAAGCTGATGGAGAAGGTTGCTGCCGGCAAGATCGAGCTCAAGCTGCACAGCACGCTGGACGAGGTGCTGGGTGATCAGACCGGTGTGACCGGTGTGCGCTTGAAGAGCGTGAAGACAGGCAACACCGAAGAGGTGGCGGTGAAAGGTTGCTTCATCGCCATCGGTCACCAGCCCAACACCGACATCTTCAAGGGCCAGCTCGAGATGAAGGACGGCTATATCACCACCCGTTCCGGACTTCAGGGGATGGCCACCATGACCAGCGTGCCAGGCGTCTTTGCCGCCGGCGACGTGCAGGATCATGTGTACCGCCAGGCCATCACCAGTGCAGGCACGGGCTGCATGGCCGCACTCGATGCTCAACGCTTCCTGGAGCAGAACGCGGGCTGAAATCCCGACCTGACGGTCGGACTTGCCCGGCTGGCCAGGGATTGACTATAATTGCGGGCTTTGCTGCGCTTTACCGGCCTGCCCGGGTACGAAGCAGATCTTCGGGTTACCGCCACCCTTTCCTGGCGAGGTGAGGCTGATGGGCCAGACGGGGACTCCCCCGGTTCGCGGTCCGCAGCTGTTTGAAATGATCGGAGTGTCCTCATGGCACGCGTCTGCGACGTCACGGGCAAGAAGCCCATGGTCGGGAACAACGTTTCCCACGCCAACAACAAAACCAAGCGCCGGTTCCTGCCGAACCTGCAATACCGCCGTTTCTGGGTCGAGAGTGAAAACCGCTGGGTGCGCCTGCGCGTCTCTGGCGCTGCTCTGCGCCTGATCGACAAAAACGGCATTGACGCCGTGCTCGCCGACCTGCGCGCACGCGGTCAGGCTTAAGGAGAACCGAACATGGCAACCAAAGGCGCACGCGAGAAGATCAAGCTGGAATCCACCGCTGGAACCGGCCACTTCTACACCACCACCAAAAACAAGAAGACCACGCCCGAGAAGATGCTGATCAAGAAATTTGATCCGAAGGCTCGCAAGCACGTGGACTACAAGGAAATCAAGCTCAAGTAATCGAGCCGATGCCCCAACAAAAAACCCGCTGTCTTCACAGCGGGTTTTTTGTTGTCCGGGGGCCGCGCAGGCGGCGTCCGGAAGATCGGGTGCGATCAGGCGTGGGCAGAGCGCAGGCGGATCGAGAAATCACGCAGGGCGGCGATACCGCTTTCTTCAGCGCGGCGGCACCAGGCTTGCAAGTCCACAGCCAGTTGCTCACGGGTAGCATTGGTGCTGGACCACAGGGCACGCAGCTCCTCGCGCATCGTCACCATCTTGTCGAGCACGGGGTGCTCCGCACGGACCTGGGCCAGCTGAGCCTTCACATTGGCGGGCACCTTGTCGTCATCGCGGTGCAGCCAGCGGCGCGCTGCTTGCAAGACGGTCGCGTCGCCACGGCGCTGCTTCAGGGCTTGCAGCTCCTGCTTGCACGCGGCACGCATTTCGCGGGCATAGCCGGCCATCACTTCGTAGCGGTTGGCGATGATCGCCTCCAGCGTCTTCTCGTCGGCCACCGGGCGAACGGCACCATAGGCCATCTTCGGCGGCACCTTCTTCACGGACGCAAGACCGACGGACTTCATCATGGTGATGTACATCCAGCCAATGTCGAACTCGTAAGGCTTGACCGACAGCTTGGCCGAGGTCGGGTATGTGTGGTGGTTGTTGTGCAACTCTTCACCCCCGATCAGGATGCCCCAGGGCGACACGTTGGTGCTCGCATCGGTGGCTTCGAAGTTGCGGTAGCCCCACCAGTGGCCGATGCCGTTGATGACGCCGGCGGCGGTGATGGGAATCCAGGCCATCTGCAGGGCCCAGACGGCCACACCCAGGACACCGAACAGCGCCACGTCGATGATCAGCATCAGGCTCACGCCGAGGCGCGAATGGCCCGTGTAGAGGTGCTTCTCGATCCAGTCGTTGGGCGTGTTGTGGCCGTAACGCTCCATGGTCTCGGCATTCTTCGCCTCGGCGCGGTAAAGCTCGGCACCTTCGTAGAACACCTTCTTGATGCCAAAGATGTGCGGGCTGTGAGGATCCCCCTCATGTTCGCACTTGGCGTGGTGCTTGCGGTGAATGGCCGTCCACTCCTTCGTGACCATGCCCGTGGTCATCCACAGCCAGAAGCGGAAGAAATGCGAGGCAATCGGATGAAGGTCCAGCGACCGGTGCGCGGAATGGCGGTGCAGGTAGATGGTGACGCTGGCGATCGTGATGTGTGTCAACACCAGGGCCACGAGAAGGACCTGCCACCAGGCAGCGCCAGTGAGGCCCTGCGCCAGAAACTGGATCAGGCCATCCCAAAGCTGGGTCAAGGTTCCGGAATCGGAAGAAAACATGGAGTTCCTAAAAGACCGCCCTGGGTCACGAAAAGAAGCGCGCCAAGCCCGTGGGCGGTGTGGGTCAGCGAAGGTCGAATTTTAAGGCCGGGGGTGGAAATCACCAACCCAAGGAACGAGTTGGATGCAAACTTCCGCCTTCAGTTCAGGTAAATTGACGGCAATTCAAGGCCTTTTCCGCCAAACGGCAGCGAAAAAGCCGTCGGTTGCGTGCCGATGAGGCCACAAACGCAGCCAGCGCCCATCTTTGCCGGAGCACAGCGAAGACGCCTCAGAAACGTGCGCACTGGCCAGGAGCCCCTCCACGGGGACAGGCTCGAAGTCGGCATGACCGGCCTCAAAAGCCGAGCAGACCGCCTCATTCTCCTCCCGCAGCAAGCTGCAGGTCGCGTACACCAGGCGGCCACCCGGCTTCAGCAAGCGGGCTGCGCTGTGCAGGATGGCCTGTTGCAACGCCGCCAAATCTCCCACGGTTTGCGGCGTCTGGCGCCATTTCAGGTCGGGGCTGCGCCGCAGTGTGCCGAGGCCAGAACAGGGGGCATCCACCAGCACGCGGTCGATCTTGCCCGCCAGGCGCTTGATGCGGTCATCCCGCTCATGCGCAATGGCCACGGGGTGCACGTTGGACAGGCCGCTGCGCGCCAGCCGGGGTTTGAGCGCATCGAGGCGATGGCCCGATGTATCGAAGGCGTAGAGCCGGCCACTGTTGCGCATGGCAGCACCGATGGCGAGGGTCTTGCCACCCGCGCCGGCGCAGAAATCCACGACCATCTCGCCACGCTTGGCATCCAGCAGCAGGGCCAGCAGTTGCGAACCTTCATCCTGCACCTCGACTTCCCCCTGCACGAAAGCGGGCAGTTTGGCCAGCGAGGGTTTGCCTTGCAGCCGGATGCCCATCGGCGAATAGGGCGTGGCCGTGCCGGCCAGACCGGCTTTCTGCAATGCCGTGAGCGCCGCGTCGCGCTTGGCCTTGAGAACATTCACCCGAAGGTCCAGCGGTGCGGGCTGGTTCAGACTGGCGGCGAGGGCGTTGAACTCGTCGCCCACCTGGTCGCGCAAGGCCGTGACCAGCCACTCGGGCAGGTTGTGGCGATGCGGCGCCATGAGCTCGGCGTCGTTGACGGCATCGCAATGGTCGAGCCAGATTTTCTCGGGCTCGGTCAGCGCGCTCTTGAGAAAGTCGCGGTCACCGGGGAACGCGAGGATGGCCAGGCGGCGCCATTTCGAGCCACTGCCCGAGCGGGCCAGCCATTCAAGCCGGAGGCGTTCCCGCAGGATGGTATAGACGGTGTCGGACAGGGTGGCCCGCTCGCGCGGGCCAAGCGAGCGGTTCTCGCGGAAATGGCGCGCCACGACAGCGTCCGCGGGGTGCTCGAACTTGAAGACTTGTTCGATCAGGCTGGCGCTTTCGTCCAGAAGGGCTTTGGGATGCATAAGGCGTATTGTCCACCGGGGATAATCATGGGCTATGTCCGAAATCTCCGAACAGGTGCGCCGCCGGCGCACTTTCGCCATCATTTCCCACCCCGACGCGGGCAAGACCACGCTGACAGAGAAGCTGCTGCTGTTCTCCGGCGCCATCAACATTGCGGGCAGCGTCAAGGCCCGCAAGGCCGCCCGCCACGCCACCAGCGACTGGATGGAAATCGAGAAGCAACGCGGCATCTCGGTGGCGTCATCCGTGATGCAGATGGAATACCGCGACTGCGTGATCAACCTGCTCGACACCCCGGGCCACCAGGACTTCTCTGAAGACACCTACCGCGTGCTCACCGCCGTCGATGCGGCCCTGATGGTGATCGACGCCGGCAACGGCGTGGAGCCCCAGACCCGGCGCCTGCTGCAGGTCTGCCGCGCGCGCAACACACCCATCCTCACTTTCGTGAACAAGATGGACCGCGAGGTGCAGGCACCGCTGGACCTGATGGACGAAATCGAACGAGAGCTCGGCATGACCGTCGTGCCCTTCACCTGGCCCGTTGGCATGGGCAAGACGTTCCGCGGCGTGTTCGACCGGCGTACCGACCAGATGCGCGTGTTCGCCGCCGGTGAGGATCGCCGGGGTGGCGACGAGGAAGTGCTCACCGGACTGGCCAACCCCGAAAGCGTGAAGCGCTTTGGCGCGGAGTTCGAGCAGGCGCGCGAGGAACTGGAGCTGGTGTCGGGTGCCTCCCCTGCATTCGACGAGCAGCAGTTCCTTGCTGGCCAGCAGACGCCCATGCTGTTCGGGTCTGCGGTGAACAACTTCGGCGTTCGCGAGGTGCTCGACGCGCTGGTCGACCTCGCCCCGCCGCCCGGTGAGCGGCCGGCCATCCAGCGCACGGTGAAGCCAGAGGAAACCAAGTTCAGCGGCGTGGTGTTCAAGATCCAGGCCAACATGGATCCGGCACACCGCGACCGCATCGCCTTCGTGCGCGTGGCGAGCGGCCATTTCGAACGCGGCATGAAGCTCAAGGTGGTGCGATCGGGCAAGGACCTGCGGCCCAACACCGTGGTGAGCTTCCTTTCTCAGCGGCGCGAACTGCTGGACGAGGCGTTTGCCGGTGACATCATTGGCATTCCCAACCACGGCGTGCTGCAGCTCGGCGACACCCTGACCGAAGGCGAGAGCCTGCAGTTCACGGGTCTGCCCTTCTTCGCGCCGGAAATCATCCGCAGTGTGGAAGTGGCCGACCCGCTGCGCAGCAAGCAGCTGCGCGCCGGCCTGACCCAGCTCGGCGAAGAAGGTGCGATCCAGGTGTTTCGCCCCGTCGCCGGTTCGGTGCTGCTGCTCGGTGCGGTGGGTCAGCTGCAGTTCGAGGTGGTGGCGCACCGGCTAGAGCATGAGTACGGCGTGAAGGCCCGCATCATGAACAGCCCATATCAGGTGGCGCGCTGGGTCACCTGCGCACCTGAGGACGGCGGCGATATCGAGCTGAAACGATTCATTGACGCCAACAGCCACCGTGTGGCGCTGGACGCCGTGGATGCGCCCACCCTGCTCGTGGACCATTCCGCGACGCTGCGCGCCGTGGAAGCCAACTGGCCCAAGATCAAGTTCCACGCGATGCGTGAGCACGCGGGGCTTGTGTTTGCCAAAGGCGTCTGATCAAGCCACGGCGAGCAGCCGCTCCACCGCCCGCGGGTAGATCACATGTTCCTGCGCGAGCACCCGTGCCCCAAGCGATTCCGCGGTGTCGTCCGGCAGCACCGGCACCACGGCCTGCTCCAGAATCTCGCCGTGATCCAGCTCGGATGTCACGCGGTGCACAGTGGCGCCGGCAAAGCGGCAACCCATCTCGATGGCGCGCTGGTGCGTCTTCAGGCCCGGGAAAGCGGGCAACAGGCTGGGGTGGATGTTGATGAGTCGCCCCTCGTAGTGCTGCACGAATCCCGGCGTGAGGATTCGCATGAACCCCGCCAGCACCACGAGCGCGGGGGCATGCCGGTCGATTTCGGCCTTCAGGGCCGCATCGAAGGCCTCGCGGCTGTCATAGCCCTTGTGGTCCAGCGCGGCAGTGGCGATGCCCTGCTCCTTCGCCCAGGCCAGACCCGGGGCCGCGGCCTTGTTGCTGACGACAGCTGCGATGCGTGCGCCGAAGCGGGCCTGCCAGCGTTGTGTCCGGGCGGTCTCCACGATGGCAGCCATGTTCGAGCCGCTGCCGGAGATGAGAATCACGATGTTTTTGTTCAGGCCAGACATGGCCGGGAAGTGTAATGACCTCAGACCTGCAACCCCTCTCTGCCGGCCGCCCGCGCGGCCATGATTTCAACCAGCGTCCGCTCTCGGCCGCCGAGGCGCGCGTGCTCGGCACGCTCATGGAAAAGGCGCGTACGGTGCCCGACAGCTACCCGCTCACGCTCAACGCCCTGGTAACCGGCTGCAACCAGAAATCCAGCCGGGAACCGGTGACGAACCTGGCCGATGCCCTCGTGCTGGAAGCACTGGACGGTCTGCGCAGCCTGCACATGGTGCTTGAGGGCGGCGGAAGCCGCGTCACGCGCTACGAGCACAACTTCGCGCGCGCGGTGGGTGTGCCCGAGCAGTCCGCCGTGCTGTTGGGCATGCTGATGTTGCGCGGCCCGCAGACCGCTGGGGAACTGCGCTTGAACACCGAGCGCTGGTACAAATTTCTCGACATCGCTTCGGTCGACGGCTTCCTGGAGGAAATGCAGGAGCGCGCAGCCGACAAAGGCGGCCCCCTGGTGGTGAAGCTTCCGCGTGCGCCTGGTGCCCGTGAGCAGCGCTGGGCGCACCTGCTGTGTGGCCCGGTCGACATGACCGCGCCCGCTGCACAGGCCACGAATGCCAGCAGTGCGGCCACCGAGGATGAGCTGATCGCCCTCAGCCGCCGGGTGGCTTCGCTGGAAAACACGGTGGCCTCCTTGCAGGAGCAGCTGCAGAATCTGCACGAGCAGTTGGGCATGTCACAGCCCGGACAGCCATAAAACGAACGGTCGTGCGAAACTGACCGGCGTTGTTCAATTTGCCGGCACACATCCTGTGGCGGCCACCAGGAGACATCCATGGATTTGGCATTCACGCCCGAAGAACAGGCGTTTCGCGAGGAGATCCGCAGCTGGGTCAAGGCCAACCTGCCTGCCGAGATTTCCTACAAGGTCCACAACGCTCTGCGCCTGACGCGCGACGACATGCAGCGCTGGGCGAAGATTCTGGGCAAGAAGGGGTGGCTCGGCTGGGGCTGGCCGAAGGAGTTCGGTGGCCCGGGCTGGAATGCCGTGCAGAAGCACCTGTTCGAGGAAGAATGCGCCCTGGCCGGCGCGCCTCGTGTGGTGCCCTTCGGCCCGGTGATGGTCGCGCCCGTGATCATGGCCTTCGGCAACAAGGAGCAGCAGCAACGCTTCCTGCCCGGCATCGCCAGTGGTGAAGTCTGGTGGAGCCAGGGCTACAGCGAACCAGGTTCCGGTTCGGACCTGGCCTCGGTAAAGACCCGTGCCGAGCGCAAGGGCGACAAATACATCGTGAATGGCCAGAAGACCTGGACCACACTGGGCCAGTACGGCGAATGGATCTTCTGCCTCGTGCGCACCAGCAACGAAGGCAAGCCGCAGACCGGTATTTCCTTCCTGCTGATCGACATGAAATCGCCCGGCGTCTCCGTGCGGCCGATCAAGCTGCTCGATGGTGAGAGCGAGGTGAACGAGGTCTGGTTCGACAACGTCGAAGTGCCTGCGGAGAACCTCATTGGCGAAGAGAACAAGGGCTGGACCTATGCCAAGCACCTGCTCAGCCACGAGCGCACCAACATCGCCGACGTGAACCGCGCCAAGCGCGAGCTCGAGCGCCTCAAGCGCATCGCCAGGACCGAGGGCGTCTGGGACGACGTGCGCTTCCGCGATCAGATCGCGCTGCTCGAAGTGGATGTGGTGGCGCTGGAAATGCTGGTGCTGCGTGTGCTCTCGGCCGAGAAGTCGGGCAAGAACTCGCTGGACATCGCCGGCTTGCTCAAGATCAAGGGCAGCGAGATCCAGCAGCGCTACAGCGAACTCATGATGCTCGCGGCCGGCCCCTACAGCCTGCCCTTCATCGAGGAAGCCATGGAAGCCGGCTGGCAGGGCAACTTCCCCGGGGGCGTCAACGCCAACGCGCCGCTCGCCTCCACCTACTTCAACATGCGCAAGACCACCATCTACGGCGGCAGCAACGAAGTGCAACGCAACATCGTCGCGCAGACGGTTCTGGGCTGAAGACTGAGGAGACACACATGGATTTCGATTTCAGCGACGACCAGCAGCAACTGCGCGACGCCGTGCGCAAATGGGTCGACAAGGGATACACCTTCGAACGCCACAACGCCATCGTGGCCGCTGGTGGCTTTGACCGCGCCGCTTACACGGAACTGGCCGAACTGGGCCTGGCGGGCCTCTACGTGAGCGAGGACGATGGTGGCCTAGGCATGGGCCCCATTGAAGGCATGGTGGTCATGGAGGAGCTGGGACGCGGCATCGTGCTCGAGCCGCTGGGCCAGACGCTCATCGCCTCCGGCCTGCTCGGTGGCTACGCCCCGGCGGAACTCAAGGCCGCCTGGCTGCCTCGGGTGGCCTCGGGAGAAGTCCTGGTGGTGTTGGCGCATCAGGAACGCAAGGCCCGCTACAGGCTGGATCTTTGCGCAACCACAGCCGTGCAGGCCGGCCAGGGCTGGACCTTGACCGGCACCAAGAACGTCGTGCCCGCCGCCGACCACGCCGACGCCTTCATCGTGCCCGCCATGGCGGGTGGCAAGATGGGCCTGTTCCTGGTGGAACGCACCGCATCGGGCGTGAGCACCCACGGACATGCCACGCAAGACGGCGGCCGCGCCGGAGATCTGACGCTCAAGGACGCGCCGGCCCGGCTGATCACCACGGATGGACTGACCGCGCTGGAACACGGGGTGGACATCGGCATCGCTGCCGCCTGCGCCGAAGGCGTGGGCGTCATGGACAAGACCGTGGCCATCACGGTCGAGTACATGAACACCCGCAAGCAGTTCGGCGTGGCGATTGCCACGTTCCAGGCCCTCCGCCACCGCGTGGCCGACATGAAGATGCAGCTGGAGCTGGCGCGCTCGATGAGCTATTACGCCAGCCTCAAGCTCAATGCACCGACGGCCGAGCGCCGGGCGGCCATGGCCCGTGCCAAGGTGCAGCTGGGCACGGCCATGCGCTTCATTGGTCAGCAGGCGGTGCAGCTGCATGGTGGCATCGGCGTGACCGACGAATACATCGTCAGCCACTATTTCAAGAAGCTCACGCAACTCGAAATGACCTACGGCGACACCCTGCACCATCTTGGCGAGGTATCGGCCCGGATGCAGGACACAGCCGGCGTTTTCGCCTGACCCGCAGCGGCCCGCACCACGCGGGCCGCGTTGTTCTGGGCCCGACCCCAAGAGGAAACCAGCGCATGACCACCCGCCGATCCATCTTTGCCGCCATGGCCGGCAGCCTGCTGCTGGCCGCCTGCGCCAGCACCCCCGACGACAACGCACGGCCACCGATCGTGTTTGTTCACGGCAATGGCGACTCCGCGTCCATCTGGCAAAGCACCCTGTGGCGCTTCGAGTCCAACGGTTGGCCGCGCGAACGCCTGCATGCGATCGACCTGCCCTATCCATTGGCCAGGGACGAGGACGGCAAGGCGCAGCCAGGCCGATCCTCCACCACCGAACACATGGCTTTCCTGAAGACCGAAGTCGAGAAAGTGATCAAGGCCACCGGCGCGGCACAGGTGGTGCTGGTGGCGAACTCGCGTGGCGGCTACGCCGTGCGCAACTACGTCCAGAACGGTGGCGGCGACAAGACCGTGAGCCACGCGGTGCTCGGCGGTACGCCCAACCACGGCGTATGGGCCATCAAGGGCTTCCGGGAGACCAACGAGTTCTCGGGCACCGGCCCGTTCCTCACCGCGCTGAACGCGCCGAAGAACAACGCCGGCGACGAGGTGACAGGCCCGGTGAAGTGGATGACGATCCGCTCGGACAACAACGACAAGTTCGCGCAGCCCGATGGCGTGTGGATCGGCGCCCGGGGGACGCCCACCAACGTTACCTTCGAAGGTCCGGCGCTCAAGGGTGCGCAGAACGTCGTGCTGCCCCGCGTGGACCACCGTGAGACCTCGTTCTCGCCCGCTGCGTTCGACGCCATGCATCGTTTCATCACCGGGCGGGAGCCGCGAGCAAGCGGGATCGCGCCTCAGGACGCCGTGGTGCTCAACGGCAAGGTCACCGGCCTCGGCCTGTCATCCACGGACCCGGCCTCGGGCAATTACTCGAACAACCTGCCGCTGCCGGGCGCCCAGCTCACGGTGTATGCGATTGACCCGGCCACCGGCGAGCGCCGTGGCGCTGCGGTGCACAGCAAGACCGTGGGCGCCGATGGCCTCTGGGGCCCCTTCCCGGCGCGGGTGGGCCAGCCCTACGAGTTCGTCATCAGCGCTCCCGGTTACGCCACCACGCACATCTACCGCAGCGCATTTCCCCGTGGCAGCGATCTGGTCCACCTGCGCGCGGAGCGCCTGGCCGCAGCCGACAGGGCAGCAGCCTCCTCCGTCACATTCACCCGCCCGCGAGGCTATTTCGACGCGGCGCGCGACACCATGTCGTTCGACGGCAAGGCCCTGCCCGGCGTGCCCCCCATGGGGGCAGGCGTATCGAGCTCGAAGATCCTCGTGGCCGACAGCGGCGTGCGGACCATCGCGGCCGAGTTCAATGGCGAGAAGCTGGCGGGCCGTACGTGGCCCGCCAGCGACAACCACGTGGTCGTGCTGGAACTGACCTACTGAAGCTAGGCGTGCAACCGCGAGGTCTTGGGCAGATGGGACATCAAAAACTCCATCTGGTCCGCCAGGATGCGGCGGTTGCGCAGGATGAAGTCTTCCCAGAGGCTGGGCACATAAGGCGCGTACAGCAAGCCCATGTGGGCCTGCTCGGGCGTGCGGTTGCCCTTGCGGTGGTTGCACGACTTGCAGGCCGTCACCACGTTCATCCAGGTGTCGCGCCCGTTCTGCCCCAGCGGCACGATGTGCTCGCGCGTGAGCACTTCCTCGTGGAAATGCTCTCCGCAGTAGGCGCACACATTGCGGTCGCGCGCGAAGAGCTTGCTGTTGGTCAGCGTGGGCCGCAGGTCGAAAGGGTTGATGCGCGGCACGCCCTGGGTGCCGATGATGGAGTTGACCGTGATGATGGACTGCCGCCCGGTCACTGCGTTGTGCCCGCCATGAAACACCGCCACTTCGGCCCCCATCTCCCAGCGCACCTCATCCGCCGCGTAGTGCAACACGGCTTCCTCCAGGCTGATCCACGACTGTGGCAAACCTTGTGCGGAGAGCTTCAAGACCTTCAAGACGGGCTCCTTCCAATGAACGTGTCAACGGGGAGGGACGGCACTCGCCAGGGCCGCCCTGCGCCGCCGGCGGGGCCCGCGGGCGCATATCATCATGTGCCAATATAGCCTGCTTTGATGAAGCAACTGTGGCGATGGGTTGTAAGCCACCGCTTTTGTCCTCATCTGACCGCTCAGAACTGCCCCAGATCACCTCTCCCTGCATGAAAATCTTTCGTGGTTTGCGATCCCGCTCCAGCGGCACACCCGGTTGCGCGCTGACCATCGGCAACTTCGATGGCGTGCACCGGGGCCACCAGGCCATGCTTGCGCTGCTCGACAACGAGGCGCGGCACCGGGGGGTGCCGAGCTGTGTGATGACCTTCGAACCGCATCCCCGCGACTACTTTGCCGCACTCCACCAGAAGCCGGAGCTGGCACCGGCGCGCATCGCCACGCTGCGCGACAAGCTACAGGAACTGGAGCGCTGCGGTGTCGACGAATGCGTGATCCTGCCTTTCAACGCCCGCCTGGCCAACCAGCCGCCCGAGGCTTTCATCCAGGACACGCTGGTGGAGGCCTTCGGCGCGAAGTACGTGCTGGTGGGCGACGATTTCCGCTTCGGCGCCAGGCGCGCCGGTGACTACACCATGCTGGACGCCGCTGGCAGCCGCCTGGGGTTCGACGTGGCTCGCATGCAAAGCTATGAGGTGCATGGCCTGCGCGTCTCCAGTTCCGCCGTGCGCGAAGCCCTGGGTGACGGCCGCATGGACGACGCCGCCGCCCTGCTCGGCCGCCCGTACAGCATCAGCGGCCATGTGGTGCATGGGCGCAAGCTCGGTCGCCAGCTGGCCGAGAGTTCGCCGGGGCGGGGTGACGGCTTTCGCACCCTCAACCTGCGGTTTTCCCACTGGAAACCAGCGGCCAGCGGCATCTTCGCAGTGCATGTGCACGGCCTCGGTCCGGACGCCGATTCCCCACCCCTGCCGGGCGTCGCCAACCTGGGTGTGAGGCCTTCGCTCGACCCGGCGGACGTCAATGGCGGGCGCGTCCTGCTGGAAACCCATTGCCTCGAATGGCCGGCCGCGCTGGCGGCCAGCCTGCCTGGCGGGGAGGCCTACGGTAAAATCGTCCGGGTGGAACTGCTGCACAAACTGCATGACGAGCTGAAGTACGACAGCCTCGACGCCCTGACCCAGGGTATCGCACGGGACTGCGACGACGCGCGCGCGTTCTTTGCATCGCTGCACACCCAGACCCACCGGCAGACCACCCGCGACCGAATTTAGACGATCCGTCTGTCCGGTCGCTGCCCTTCGACAGGCTCAGGGCGAACGGTTTCTGTCCCAGTTCCACACTCCCCGTTCGGGCTGAGCTTGTCGAAGCCACCAACGCATTCCCGTCATGTCCGACTCCCCCACCGACTACCGCAGCACCCTTAACCTGCCCGACACGCCCTTTCCCATGCGCGGCGACCTGCCCAAGCGCGAACCGGGCTGGGTGGGCGCATGGAACCAGGAAGGGCTCTACAAGCGCCTGCGCGACGCCCGTGAAGGCGCACCGCTGTTCGTGCTGCACGACGGCCCGCCCTACGCCAACGGCCAGATCCACATGGGCCACGCCGTCAACAAAGTGCTCAAGGACATGATCGTCAAGAGCCGCCAACTGGCCGGCTTCGACGCGCAGTACATCCCGGGTTGGGACTGCCACGGCCTGCCGATCGAGAACGCCATCGAGAAGAAGCACGGCCGCAACCTCAGCCGCGACGACATGCAGGCGAAAAGCCGGGCCTACGCCACCGAGCAGATCGGCCAGCAGCGCGAGGACTTCAAGCGTCTGGGCATCCTGGGCGACTGGGAGCGGCCCTACCGCACCATGGACTTCGCCAACGAGGCGGGCGAGATCCGTGCCTTCAAGCGCGTGATCGAGCGTGGCTTTGTCTATCGGGGCCTCAAGCCGGTCTACTGGTGCTTCGACTGCGGCTCCTCGCTGGCCGAATTCGAGATCGAGTACGCCGACAAGAAGAGCGACACGCTGGACGTGGCCTTCGAGACCGACGACGCCGGCAAGCTGGCGAGCGCATTCGGCCTGGCTTCGCTACGGGCGGGCAAATCGGCCTTCGCCGTCATCTGGACCACCACCGCCTGGACCATCCCCGCCAACCAGGCGCTCAACGCCCACCCCGACCTGAGCTACGCGCTCGTGGACACGCCGCGCGGCGTGCTGCTGCTGGCCGAGTCGCTGGTCGAGAAATGCCTGGAGCGTTTCCAGCTCGAAGGACAGGTGATCGCCACGGCCAAGGGCGAAGCGCTGCGAGGCCAGGTGTTCCGCCACCCGCTGTACGACGCCGATGCCGGCTACCGCCGTGTCTCCCCGCTGTACCTGGCCGACTACGTGAGCGACAGCGACGGCACCGGCCTCGTGCACTCGGCGCCTGCCTATGGCCTGGACGACTTCAATTCCTGCGTGTCGCATGGGCTGGCCTATGACGACATCCTCAATCCGGTGCAGGGCAATGGCACCTACGCAGCGGACTTCCCGCTGTTCGGCGGCCAGCACATCTGGAAGGCGGTGCCAGCCATCCTGGAGGCGCTGAAGCAGGCCGATCGCCTGATGGCCACGCAGCCGATCACCCACAGCTATCCGCACTGCTGGCGCCACAAGACGCCGGTGATCTACCGCGCGGCCGCGCAGTGGTTCATCCGCATGGACGAAGGCGAAGGTGTGTTCACGAAGGACAAGGCGCCACACACCCTGCGGCAGACCGCGCTGGAAGCCATCGAGCACACGCACTTCTTCCCGGAGAACGGCAAGGCCCGCCTGCACGACATGATCGCCAACCGGCCCGACTGGTGTATCTCGCGCCAGCGCAGCTGGGGCGTGCCGATCCCGTTCTTCCTGCATAAGGACTCGGGCGAGCTGCACCCGCGCACCATGGAGATCCTCGATCAGGCCGCCGACATGGTCGAGAAAGGTGGGATCGAGGCCTGGAGCCGCGTGACGGCCGAGGACATCCTGGGCGCGCAAGATGCGCCGCTCTACACCAAGAGCCAGGACATCCTGGAGGTCTGGTTCGACTCCGGCTCGACCTTCCAGCACGTGCTGCGCGGCAGCCACGCCAAGGCCTATGTCAACGGTGCCTTCCACCACGAAGGCCCCGAGGCCGACCTGTACCTCGAAGGCCATGACCAGCACCGAGGCTGGTTCCACTCCTCGCTGCTGCTGGGCTGCGCCCTGCACGACCGCGCCCCCTACCGGGGCCTGCTCACCCATGGCTTCACGGTGGACAGCCAGGGTCGCAAGATGAGCAAATCGCTCGGCAACGGCATCGATCCGCAGGACGTCACCAAGAAGCTGGGCGCCGAGATCATCCGCCTGTGGGTGGCCGCGAGCGACTACTCGGGCGACATCGCCGGCGACGACAAGATCCTGGCCCGCGTGGTCGACGCCTACCGCCGCATCCGCAACACGCTGCGCTTCCTGCTCGCCAACATCAGTGACTTCGACCCGGCCACCGACGCCGTGCCGATGGACCAGATGCTGGAAATCGACCGCTACGCGCTGGCGCGCGCGGCGCAGTTCCAGGCCGAGGTGCTGGCGCATTTCGAGGTGTACGAATTCCACCCCGTGGTCGCCAAACTGCAGGTGTATTGCTCTGAAGACCTGGGCGCGTTCTACCTGGACGTGCTCAAGGACCGCCTCTACACCACGGCACCCAAAAGCCTGGCGCGCCGCAGCGCACAGACCGCGCTGCACCAGATCACGCACGCCATGCTGCGCTGGATGGCACCCTTCCTGAGTTTCACCGCTGAAGAGGCATGGCCCGTGCTCGCGGGCGCGCAGAACCGGGGTTCGATCTTCTTCGAGACCTACGCCAACCTGCCCGTGGCCAACGAAGGCCTCCTGACCAAGTGGGCGCGCATCTGCGAGATCCGCAACCTGGTGAACAAGGAGATCGAGACCGTCCGCACGGCGGGCCAGGTGGGCTCCTCGCTGCAGGCCAATGTGCGCCTCACGGCACCGGCCGACGACCATGCGTTGCTGGCCTCGCTGGGTGAGGACCTCCGCTTCGCCCTGATCGTGTCGGCGGTGGAGTTGCTGGCCGGGGAAGAACTGGCGGTGCAGGTCGTTCCGTCGACGGCCACCAAGTGCGAGCGCTGCTGGCACTACCGCGATGATGTGGGCAGCGATGCCGCCCACCCCACGCTGTGCGGCCGCTGCACCAGCAACCTCTTTGGCGCGGGCGAGCCGCGCACGGTGGCCTGATATGAGCCCCCACGTTCTTCACTGCGTGTATTCACTGCCCCCCGAGGGGGTGCGTGCCACCCTTGGGGCGGCCTGGCAGGTGGCACCATGACGGCCACCGGCAGCCGCCACATCTGGCCCTGGCTGGGCCTGGCGGCCGTGGTGTTCCTGGCCGACCAGATCACCAAGAACTGGATCCTGGCGGCCTACCAGCTGGGCGACAGCACCCACCTCACCGGCTTCTTCAACATCGTGCGTGTGCACAACACGGGCGCGGCCTTCTCGTTCCTCGCGGGTGCGGGCGGCTGGCAGCGCTGGTTCTTCACCGCCGTGGGCGTGGGCGCTGCCATCTTCATCGTCTGGATGCTTCGCTCGCACCCGGGCCAGAAGCTGTTCTCGTTCGCACTGTCCTGTATCCTGGGCGGGGCGCTGGGCAACGTGATCGACCGCCTGTGGCACGGCTATGTGGTGGACTGGCTGGACTTCCACTGGTCCTTCCTGGCCGGCCTTTTTCCGGGCGGGCACTTCCCGTCGTTCAACCTGGCCGATGTCGCCATTTCGATCGGCGCCATCTCGCTGATCCTCGACGAGATCCTGCGCGTGCGCCGCCGCTGACCCCCTGCGCGGTCCCGCGAGCCCGCACCGCGGACGGGACCTGTCTTCGCAGCGTATAGTTTTGAGGTTCATGAAACATCTGTTGGACCTTCTTGCGGCGATCGCCCTGCTGGTATGGGGCACCCATCTGGTGCGCACCGGCGTGCTTCGCGTCTTCGGCAGCAACCTGCGGCAGATTCTGGCGTCGAGCATGGGCAACCGCTTCACCGCTGCCCTCTCGGGGCTGGGCGTGACCGCGCTGGTGCAGTCCAGCACTGCCACGGCGCTCATCACCGCCTCTTTCGTCGGTCGCGGCCTCATCGCCCTGCCCGCTGCGCTGGCCGTGATGCTGGGCGCGGACATCGGCACCAGCCTCATGGCCGTGGTGTTCTCCTTCGATCTTTCCTGGCTTTCGCCGCTGTTCATCTTTCTTGGCGTCACCCTGTTCATCGCGCGCCAGGGCACGCAGGTCGGTGATTTCGGCCGCGTGCTGATCGGACTCGGGCTGATGCTGCTCGCGCTGCGGCTGATTTCGGGGGCCACGGGTGTTCTCACGCAGAACCCGGCGGTGCAGATGATGCTGGGCTCGCTCACCAGCGACCGGATGCTGGAGATCCTGATGGGGGCTGCGCTCGCCGTGGTTGCGTACTCCAGCCTCGCGGTGGTGCTGCTGGCCTCCACTCTGGCGCTGCAGGTGGTGGGGCTCGATGTCGCCTTGGGTATCGTGCTCGGCGCCAATCTGGGCAGTGGTCTGCTGGCCGTGATCACGACAGCCAAGTCGGGCATCAGCACCCGCCAGGTGCCGCTGGGCAATCTGCTGTTCAAGGTACTGGGCATAACGATCGCGATCTGGCTCATTCCCGCCTGGCTGCAATTCATGCAACCTCTGGTGCGGGATCCGGCCACGCTCACCGTGCTGTTCCACCTCAGCTTCAACCTGATGGTAGGTGCGGTGTTCATCGGCCTGACCAAGCCAGTGGCGCGCATGGTGAACCGCCTGCTGCCACTCAAGGAAGGCAAGGGACCGCTGGACCGACCCAACCACCTCGACCCATCAGCCCTGGCAACGCCTTCGCTGGCCATTTCGTGCGCCGCGCGCGAGGCCATGCACCAGGCCGATGTGGTGGAGACCATGCTGCGTGGCGTGCTCACCGTGATCCGCAACAACGACGCCAAGCTTTCGCAGGACCTGCGCAAGCTCGACGACACGGTGGACAACCTTTACTCCTCGATCAAGTACTACCTCACCAAGATCTCGCGGCAGCAGCTCAGCGAGGCCGAGGGCCGGCGCTGGACGGACATCATCAGCTTCACCATCAACATGGAGCAGATCGGTGACACGGTCGAACGCGTGCTGCTCGACATCGAGGACAAGAAAATCCGCAAGGGCCGCAGTTTTTCCGAAGCCGGCATGGCCGAAATCACCGAACTGCACGCGCGCCTGCTGGACAACATGCGCCTGGGCATGAGCGTTTTCCTCAACGGCAACGTGCGCGATGCGCAGAAGCTGGTGGAGGAGAAGGTGCGCTTTCGCGACATGGAACGCGAATACGCCGCCACCCATCTGGACCGCCTCTCGGGCATGACGCCGCAGAGCATGGACACCAGCTCGCTGCACCTGGACCTCATCAGCGACCTCAAGCGCATCAACTCGCACATCTGCTCGATCGCCTACCCGATCCTCGACAGCGCCGGCGTGCTGGCGCCCAGCCGTTTGCGCGAGCCCAGCCCCCCGTCGCACGCCAGCCGCCTCTGAAGCCACCCGGGCTGCAGGGCCCTGACCCCTGTGCTACGCTGGCCCTCCGCTTTTTGCACCAATCCCAAGGAGACCACATGCCCGGACTGCTGCCCCACATCGATCCCGACGGCCTGCTCGAGTTCTCGGTGGTCTACACCGACCGCGCGCTCAACCACATGTCCCGGCGTTTCCAGGGCGTGATGACCGACATTTCCGCCATGCTCAAGCGCGTCTATGGTGCCCACTCCACCGTGCTGGTGCCTGGCAGCGGCACGTTTGGCATGGAGTCCGTGGCGCGGCAGTTTGCGCATGGCAAGCATGTGCTCGTCATCCGCAATGGCTGGTTCAGCTACCGCTGGACGCAGATTTTCGAGATGGGCGGCATTCCCGCCAGCCACACCGCAATGAAGGCCCGCCGCATCGCCGAAGGCGCGCAAGCCGCGTGGGCGCCCGCCCCCATCGAAGAGGTGAAAACCACGATCGCACGCGAGAAGCCTGCGGTGGTGTTCGCCCCGCACGTGGAAACCGCCGCCGGCATGATCCTGCCGGACGACTACCTCAAGGCTGTGGCCGATGCGGTGCACGCCGTGGGCGGTCTGTTCGTGCTCGACTGCGTCGCCTCCGGCGCGATGTGGGTGGACATGAAAGCCACCGGCGTCGACATCCTCATTTCGGCCCCGCAGAAGGGCTGGAGCAGCTCCCCCTGCTGCGCCATGGTGATGCTCAGCGAGCGCGCCCGCACGGCGATCGACCAGACGCAGAGCACCACCTTCGCGATGGACCTGAAGAAGTGGCTGCAGATCATGGAGACCTATGAGGGCGGGGGTCATGCGTACCACACCACACTGCCCACCGACGCCCTGCTCCGCCTTCGAGACACCATGAAGGAAACCGAGGCCTACGGCTTCGAGCGCGTGCGCAAGGAACAGATCGAACTCGGCACGCAGGTGCGCGCGCTGCTCGTGCGCCATGGCTTCCCCAGCGTGGCCGCATCCGGCTTCCAGGCGCCTGGCGTGGTGGTGAGCCACACGACCGACCCCGAGATCCAGTCCAGCAAGGCGTTTCTTGCGCAAGGTCTGCAGACGGCGGCAGGCGTGCCGCTGCAGTGCGACGAGGGTGCGGATTTCAAGACTTTCCGGATCGGCCTGTTCGGGCTGGACAAGTGGCACGACGTGCCGGGCACGCTTCAGCACCTGGAACGTGCGCTGGCGCAGGCCACGCCCAAGGTGGCGCAATTGGCCTGATGGCGTGCCTGGACCTCGCGGGATCGGAGTGCGATGGCACTCCGATCCGCGAATGTCCCCCGGCGGCTGGTGCCGCCTCCTCCTTTATTTCGCTGCGCAGAGCGCCATCGCACTCCGATCAGGGCGCCCGCCTGAGGCTCAGGGCAGCAGCACTGTGCAACCGGTGGTGGCGCGTGCTTCCAGGCTCTTGTGCGCGGCCTGCACGTCGATCAGTGCGAAACGTTGGTCGATGCGCACCTTGACCTTGCCGCCTTCCACCACCGCGAACAGGTCGTCCGCCATGGCCTGCGTGCGCTCCCGGCTGTTGATGTGGCTGAACAGCGTCTGGCGCGTCACATAGATCGAGCCCTTGGAAGCCAGGATACCCGGCGCGAACGGCGGCACCGGTCCCGAAGCATTGCCGAAGCTGACCATCAGGCCGAAGGGGCGCAGACAGTCGAGCGATTTGTCGAAGGTGTCCTTGCCCACCGAGTCGTAGACCACCTTCACGCCTTGCCCGTTGGTGATGTCCTTGACGCGCGCGGCGAAGTCCTCGGTGCGGTAGTTGATGGCGTGTGCCGCACCGTGCTCAAGCGCCAGTGCGCATTTCTCGTCAGACCCCGCAGTGCCGATCAGTTGAAGACCCAGCGACCTGGCCCATTGGCAGGCGATCAGCCCCACGCCACCGGCGGCCGCATGGAACAGCACGAAATCACCCGCTTCCAGCCCCTCCACTGGACGGCTGCGCTTGAGAAGGTACTGCGCGGTCAAGCCCTTGAGCATCATGGCCGCACCGGTTTCGAAGTCGATGGCGTCGGGCAGGCGGCAGACGTTCATGGCGGGCATCACGCGCACATCGCAGTAGCTGCCAGGTGGGTTGGCGGCATAGGCCGCGCGGTCGCCGGCCTTGAGATGCGTCACGCCCTCGCCGACGGCCTCGATCACACCTGCGCCTTCCATGCCGAGCGCCAGTGGCAGGGGAAAGGGGTACAGGCCGGTACGCTGGTACACGTCGATGAAGTTCAGGCCCACGGCGTGGTGGCGGATGCGCACCTGCCCAGGACCCGGCTCGCCCACGCTCACGGTGTCGATCACCAGTTGCTCGGGACCGCCCACGGCATGGATGCGCACGGCACGGCTGGTCTGTTTGCTCATCTTGGTCTCCTCATCGGTGAAGCGCAACAACAGGGAATGCGGCGATGCTGCCATGAATCGGCGACGCCCCTGCGGCAGCCATTCCATCATCCCCTGCCTGTGGCCGGTCTTGCCATCGCGGCTACAGTGTCGGGCCATGCCGCCGAACCCCAGTACCTCACGCCTCACGCCCACCGCACTGGTGCTGCTCACGCTGCCGCCCCTGCTGTGGGCCGGCAATGCGGTGGTCGGCAGGCTGATGCAGGGCGTGGTGCCGCCGATCACGCTCAATTTCCTGCGCTGGGCGCTGGCGTTCTGCCTGCTGCTGCCCATGGCCGGCTGGGTGCTGCGGCGCGGCAGCGGTCTGTGGACGCACTGGCGGCGCTTCGCACTGCTCGGGCTGCTGGGTGTGGGGTCCTACAACGCCCTGCAATACATGGCCCTGAAAACGTCCACCCCCATGAACGTCACGCTGGTGGCCGCCAGCTCGCCGGTCTGGATGCTGCTGCTGGGCCGCCTGCTGTACGGTGTGGCCATCTCACGCCAGGCGGCCCTTGGTGCGGCCTTGTCGCTGGCCGGAGTGGCGGTGGTGCTGTCGCGTGGCCACCTGGAACAATTGCTCGCGGTGCAGCTGGTGCCCGGCGACGCGTGGATCTTGCTCGCCGCCATCCTCTGGGCCTGGTACAGCTGGCAGCTGGCGCGGCCAGGTGACGATCCGGTGGACCTCAAGGCCGACTGGGCCGCCTTCCTCATGGCACAGATCGTCATGGGGCTGTTCTGGTCGGGGCTGTTCTCGGCAGGTGAATGGCTGTTTGTGCTGCCCGAAGTGCCGGCAGGCGAGTCGCACATCCACTGGGGTTGGTCAACGGCCGCAGCGCTGTTGTTCTTCGCCATCGGCCCTTCGCTGATCGCCTACCGCTGCTGGGGCGCGGCCGTGGCCCGCGTGGGGCCGGCGATGGCCAGCCTGTTCCAGAATCTCACGGCACTGTTCGCGGCATTGCTGTCGGCGACCGTGCTGGGCGAACCGCCACGCGGCTACCACATCGCCGGGTTCATGCTGATCGTGGGCGGCATCCTGGTGTCGCCACGCCGCTGACCACACGGCGCACTTCCTCAGTGCGCCCCGCTTTCTCAGAACGTGCCGGCGTAGGCACCGCCATCGGCCAGCACGTTCTGGCCTGTCATGTAGCCCGCGTGAACGCTGCACAGAAAGGCGCAGATGGCACCGAACTCCTCCGGGTTCCCGAAGCGCCGCGCCGGCACGCCCTTGCGGCGGCTGTCGGCCACCGCTTCCACCGTCTGCCCGGCCTTTTGCGCGAGGCTGCCCAGCGTGGTGCGCAGGCGCTCGGTCTCGAAGGCTCCGGGCAACAGGTTGTTGATGGTCACGCCACGCGCGGCGATATCGCTGCGCGCCAGACCGGCCACGAAACCGGTGAGCCCGGTGCGCGCACCATTGGAAAGGCCGAGGATGCCGATGGGTGCCTTCACCGCGCCAGAGGTGATATTGACGATGCGGCCGAAGCCACGCTCGGCCATACCGTCCACCACCGCCTTGATGAGCTCGATCGGGGTGAGCATGTTAGCGTCCAGCGCCTTGATCCAGTCCTCGCGTTCCCAGGCACGGAAATCGCCTGGGGGCGGACCACCCGCGTTGTTGACCAGGATGTCGAACGCCGTGCCCGGACCACCCGCCACCGAGAGCGCCGCCGCACGGCCTTGGGGGGTGATGATGTCCGCCGCCACGCCGAGCACGCTCACGCCGGGTGCACTGGTGCGCAGCGCGTTCACCGCGGCGTCGAGGTCGGGCGCGCCCCGTGCGACAAGCACCACGTTCACGCCCTCGGCCACCAGCGCCTGGGCGCAGCCCAGCCCCAAGCCCTTGCTCGCACCGCACACCAGTGCCCATTTGCCTTTGATGCCCAGATCCATGTTTCTCTCCGTGGGTTAATTTTTCGGCACCGTGCCGAAGCGCGTCACCAGGAAGACACCGCCAAGCACGAGCACGGTGCCCGCAACGATCCAGCGGTTGAAGGGTTCGTCGAGGATCAGCACGCCCATCACGATGGTGGACATCGGGCCGATCATCCCGGTCTGTGCGGTCAGGCCGGCGCCCACGCGCTCGATCGCCATCATCACCATCATCACCGGCGCGAACGTGCACAACGTGGCGTTCAGCAGCGAGAGCCAGATCACCTCGGGCGCCACCGCCGCCGCGCTCATCGGGCGCAGCAGAACGAATTGCAGCAGGCACAGCAGGCACGCCACGCTGGTGGCCAGACCCACCAGCCGCATGGAGCCCAGCCGCTTCACGAGCTCGCCGCTGTACACGAGGTAGATCGCGTAGCTGATGGCACTGGCGAACACCAGCGCGGCGCCGAACGCGGCGTCCGGCCCCTGGAAACCGGCTTCATGACCAAACACCAGCAGCACGCCGGCATAGCTCACCGCCATCGCCACCGCCTGCAGGCCTGTGATGCGGCGCCGGTAGATCACCCAGCCCAGCAACAGCACCAGCGTGGGGTTCAGGTACAGGATGAGGCGCTCCAGGCTCGCGCTGATGTACTGCAGACCCCAGAAGTCGAGAAAGCTCGCAAGGTAGTAGCCGGTGATACCCAGGCCGACAACGCCGAGCCAGTCGCGCTGCGTCAGCGGTGCAGGCCTCTCGCCGCCAGGCCGATGGCTCGCCCACCACGCCAGCGCGAGAAACAGGGGCAGCGCAAACAGCATGCGGTACATGATCAGCGTGACCGCGTCGACCCCATACCGGTACGCCAGCTTGACGATGATGGCCTTGCCGCTGAAGGCGATCGAGCCCGCACTGGCGAGCAGCAGACCGCTGGCGAGATGGGAGGCGTGGGAGGGGGAAGCAGGCGCGGCAGGCATCCGGGCGATTATCCGGGCCGTGCGAAGGGCATGCGAGGCCAGGGGCTTCGTCTTTGGCGATGCCAGACCCCGTCAACGGCCACCACGGCGGCGCGGTTGCAGCACCACGACCAGCAGCAGCAGGATGGCCACCATCAACAACAGCGCCGACACCGGCCGCTCGATGAACACGAACCAGTTGCCCCGCGCAAGCTGCAGCGCACGGCGCAGTTGCTCTTCCAGGCCAGGCGCCAGCACGAAGCCCAGCAGCAAGGCCACGCCTTCACAGCCCAGGCGCTGCAACAGGAAACCCAGCAGCCCCAGCCCCATGACCAGCCAGACGCCCCAGCCATGCGGCCCGAGCGCGAGCGCCCCCAGGCCAGCCGCCACCAGCAACCCAGCGAGCAATGCGCGGCGCGGCAGGCGCAGCACACTCAGCATCGCCGGTACCCACCAGCGGCCCAGTGGCAGATTGAGCGCGAGCAACAACAGGTTGCCGACCCACATGGACACCAGCAGCCCCCAGAACAGCTGAGGCTGCACCACCATCACCGACGGGCCAGGCTCGATCGCATGCAGGCCGAGCGCGCCGAGCAGCAGCGCCATGATCGTGTTGGGCGGCAGGCCCAATGCCAGCATCGGCAGGTAGGCGGTCTGCGCGCCAGCGTTGTTCGCCGCCTCGGGCGCGGCCACGCCGCGCAGATTGCCCTGACCCAGCGCGGGCTCACGGTGGCGCGAGACCACCGCCTCCAGGCGGTAGGCCGCCAGCGACGACAACAGCGCCCCACCGCCGGGCAGCACGCCGAGCACCACCCCCAGCCCAGTGCCACGCAGCAGCGCAGGCAGGGCATCCTTGAGTTCGTCGCGGGTGGGCCGCGTGTCGAGGCCCACGCCGTCCGAGGGAGCTCGAGGTGACTCTTGCACCGGCGCACCGGGAGCGAGCGCGGACAGTCCCGCCAGCTCGGCCGCCACCGGCGCCACCACAAAGAATCCCAGCGCCAGCGCGATGAAGCCCACGCCCTCGGTCAGCCCCTGCTGCCGGCCCATCCAGGGTTCCAGCGCCTCGGGCACGAACCGCGCGGTGCCGGTGTGGACGTCCCAGCCCACAAGACCCAGCAACAGGCCCAGCACCGCCATCGCCAGCGCCTTGAGGAAGGAGCCTGACGCAAGCACCGTCGCTCCGACCAGCCCCACCACCAGCAACAGGAAGCGTTCGGCCGCACCAAACTGCAAACCCAGCGACACCACGCCCGGTGCCAGCAACACCACCAGGGCGATCGCCAGGCAGCCCGCGACGAACGAACTGAGGGTGGCCACCGAGAGCGCCACGCCTGCGCGGTTCTGCCGTGCCAGCGGATGACCGTCCAGACTGGTCATGACCGATGAAGCCTCACCCGGCTGGTCGAGCACGATGGCCGGCACGGAGCCACCGTACTGCGCGCCGTAGTAGACCCCCGCGAGCACCAGCAGCGCCGACAACGAAGAAAGCCCCAGGGTGGCCGGCAGCAGCAACGCGATGGCCGCCACCGGACCAAGGCCGGGCAACACGCCGAATACGCTGCCCACCACCACGCCCAGTGCCACCAGACCGAGCGCCTGCCAGCTGCCCACCGCAGCCAGCCCCTGCGCCAGCGAATCCCACCAGGAGAACTCCATGTCTTCGTGCCCGTCCGTCTTCAGCGCATGGAGCGCGTAGGCCACAGCGGCACATCCAGCCCCAGCGGGCCGATCCACAGGATGCACACCACCGCCACCAGCGCAATGGCCCACAGCCACACGCGCTGACGGGAGCCGCCCTTGTCACCGGACACCACCGCCAGCACGAGGCCCACCAGCCCCACCGCAAGGCCAAGCGTGGGCCAGCGGGTGAACCATCCACCCACCCACGGCCACTGGGCCGGGCCGCTGCACAGCGCGAACCAGAACAGACCCCCAAGCACACGCAGCAACGGGCCCAGGCCCCAGTGGCGCACACGCCCGCCGCCCACGGCTTCGAAAGTCAGCGCCTTGAAAAGAATGAGCACGCCCAGCAGACCCAGCAACAGGCCGAGCAGCAGCGGCACATAGCCAGGGCCCATGTCGGCGGCCGAGCCCAGCGCGTGGCGCGTGGCGGCCCAGCCGAAACCGATGCCCAGCGCCAGGAACAGCAGGCCGGCCAGAAAATCCTGCAGGTTCTTGATCATGGATCGCTGCGGCGGGGTGCGGGATTCACTGCACGGGCGGCGTGCAGGAGAGCACCTCGTCCATGGTCGTCAGGCCTTCGGCCACGCGCGCCGCGCCACCCAGACGCAACGGACGCATGCCGTCCTGCACGGCCTGCCTGCGCAAGGCATCCAGCACGGGCTCCCGGCTGACCTTGTCCTTGAACGCCTCGGTAACCACCAGCAGCTCGTACAAGCCCATGCGACCGCGGAAGCCCGTCATGCGGCAGTCCACACAGCCAACCGGCTGGTAAGGCCGGTAGCTGCCACTGACCTGCCAGGGCTTCACCAGTTCCGTGAGCGATGCGCGCGATGCCGCCACCTGTTCCTTGTCCTGCGGCTTGCGGCAGGCCGGACACAGCGTGCGCACCAGGCGCTGCGCAAGCACGCCCAGCACGGTGGCGTTGATCAGGTAGGGCGGGATGCCCAGCTCCATCAGCCGCATGACCGCCGACGGCGCGTCGTTGGTGTGCAGCGTGGTGAACACGAGGTGGCCCGTGAGCGCGGCCTGCACCGCCATCTCGGCGGTGGCCAGGTCGCGCACCTCGCCCACCATGATGATGTCGGGGTCCTGCCGCATCAGGGAACGCAGCCCCTGCGCGAAATCGAGGTCGAGGTGCGGCTGCACCTGTGTCTGGTTGAAGGCCGGCTCGATCATCTCGATCGGGTCTTCCACCGTGCTCACATTCACCTCTTCCGTGGCCAGCCGCTTGAGCGTGGCGTAGAGCGTGGTCGTCTTGCCCGAACCAGTGGGGCCGGTGACCAGCACGATGCCATGCGGGTGCCGCGTCAGCGCCTCCCAGCGCTGCGCGTCGTGCGGTGGAAAGCCCAGCGCACCGAGATCCTTGACGGTCGATTCGGGATCGAAGATGCGCATCACCAGCTTTTCACCGAATGCGGTGGGCAGCGTGGACAGGCGCATCTCCACTTCGTCGCCCCTCGCGCCACCCACGCCAGGCCGCAGCGTCTTGATGCGACCATCCTGTGGGCGCCGGCGTTCGACCACGTCCATGCGGCCCAGCAGCTTGATGCGCGCGGTCATGGCGTTCATCACACCGATGGGCATCTGGTACACCGGGTGCAGCACGCCATCGATGCGAAAGCGGATCACCCCCTGATCACGCCGGGGCTCGAGGTGGATGTCGCTCGCACGCTGGTCGAAGGCGTATTGCCAGAGCCAGTCCACCACCTGCACCACACCCTGGTCGTTGGCGTCGAGCTGCTTGTTGGACTTGCCCAGCTCCACCAGCTGCTCGAAGCTGCCGAAACCGCCCTGGCCGCCGCTCTTGCTGGCCGCGCGAACCGACTTGGCCAGCGCGAAGAATTCACCGGTGTAGCTGTTGATGGACTGCGGGCTGGAAAGCACCAGGCGAACGCTGCGCCGCGTCTGTCGTTCCACTTCGGGCACCCAGTCGCGGATGTAGGGCTCGGCCGTGGCCACCACGACCTCGGTCGGGCTCACCAGCACCGGCAGCACCTTGTGGCGCTCGGCGTAGGCCGCGCTCATCACGTCGGCCACCTTGCCCACGTCGACCTTCAGCGGATCGATGCGCATGTAGTCGAGCCCGCTGCGCTTCGCGAGCCATTGCGTGAGCGTCTCCACGTCGAGCACATGGCTGTCGGACGCACGCGCCATGCCCACCACCGAGAGCCGTTGCAACGGATGCTGCGAGCTGTGCGCGGATGCGCAGCGAGCAATGGTGCGGTCGGCCTCCTCGCTGGAGATCACCCCGTCCTCGCGCAGCCAGCCCACCAGCGTGCGCCAGTCCAGCGGACCGTCGAATTTCTGCTGCGATGGCGTCTGCGAGGTTTTCATGCGTTGATCAGGATACTGGTTTGAACAGCTTCAGCCACTTCACAGCGGGTAAACCCCAGCGCGCCTGAACCGCTTCGGCGCGCGCCAGCAGGGCCATGCGCGTGGGGCGGTTCGAGGTCCGTTGGGCCAGCACCACGGTGTTGCCCTCCCGCGTAGGCTTGAATGCCCATACCGCGTCGGCACCGAAGGCCGCACAGATGCCTTGCAGCGACCTTTCGTAGCTGGCGTCGCGCCCGAACAGGTTGACGGTCAGGCAACCGTCATCGGTCAGCGCGGTCCGGCAGTCGGCGTAGAAGTCGGGGCTGTCGAGCACCGGCGCGGCGGCCTCGTGGTCGTACAGGTCCACCTGCAACGCATCGTATGCGCCGACGTGGTCCGCGCTCCGGATCTCTTCGCCGGCATCGGCCAGCAACACACGCAGGCGAGGACCATCGGCGGGCAGCTTGAACCACTGCCGGCACACCGCGAGCACCTGGGGGTTGATCTCGATCGCGGTGGTGTCCATGCGCAGCTTCTTGAAGCAGAACTTGGTGAGCGCGGCCGACCCCAGGCCCAGCTGCAGCGCACGACGCCTGGCCACCGAATCGGGCTCGACAAACAGCAGCCAGGCCATCATGCGCTGGACATAGTCGAGCTCGATGTCGAACGGCGCGTCCAGCAGCATCGAGCCCTGAATCCACTCGGTGCCCAGATGCAGGAAGCGCACCTCACTGTCTTCGGAGATGGTCACCTCCGGCAAGGCCTGCGGGGTACGGCGGGCGCGGGCGGCAGCGTTGGCGCCGGCCTTCATGCGAAGGCGCCGTGCATGCGGCACACGGGAAGTCGGATCGGGACGGGCATCGGTTGCAGGTTGGCTTGGAAACAGGTCATTATGGAAGGCGGACGTGACATGCGGCTCAGGCCGCGACACCGTGCCGACGCAGCACCTCGGCCCAGGCTTCCAGCTTGCGGTCGAAGCTCCAGCTCGCGTTGGCCGGGCTGGTGGACGGCAGCTTGTACACCGGCACACCCAGCCGCTCTGTGTGGCGTGCATGCCGGAAGCTTTCACCGCCATTGTGGGCAATCGCCTCCAGCTGCGGGCAGCGCCAGCGCACCACGGAGAAGTCGTTCAGTTCCGCGTTGAGGATATCCGCGTCCAGACTGCCCTCGCGCTCACAGGCGCCGTACACATCCCAGACGCCCAGTCCGCGCTCGCACAGCACGGCCAGGCGGTCCTCGTAGGACATGCCGGTCAGCGGCTGTGCCCACAAGGCACCCAGGATCTTCCAGAAATGGTTCTGCGGATGGCCGTAGTACTGCTGCGCGCGCAGCGACGCCGCACCCGGGAAACTGCCCAGCACCAGCACGCGCGTGTTCGAACTCAGTACCGGCGCCAGGCCTTGCAGGCGGCTCACAGGTGCACCGTCGGTGCGCTTAGGCTTCGTATGGCCCGGCGCGGTGCTCATGCCACCGCCTCCAGTGCCGCGAGCCGCGGCAGCACGGCCAGCGCGTTGGCGGTGGTGGCGTGCATCAGATCGGCCACGGGCATGCCGCGCAAGCCCGCCACCACGGCCCCGATGCGAGGCAGCTCCGCCGGGCTGTTGACAGCCTGCGCACGCCCGGCCTGCCGTTCGGCCGCCGTCACATACAGCCATTGCGGCGGAATGTCAGGCGCGTCGGTTTCCAGCACGAGCGCGGATAGAGGCAATTCGGCGGCCAGGCGCCGCAGCTGCCGCGCTGGCTCGAACGTGCAGGCGCCACCAAAGCCGAGCTTGAAGCCCAGCTCGATGAAAGCCTGCGCCTGCTGTTCGCTGCCATTGAATGCGTGGGCGATACCGGTCACCGGCAACTCGCGCAGGTGTTTGAGCAGCATGTCGGCGCTGCGGCGCACATGCACGATGACCGGCAGGCCGTGCTGGCGTGCCAGCCGGAGCTGCGCCCGGTAGAAGAACGCCTGCCGCTCCCGCATCTCGGGCGTGCACAACTCGGGCACGAAGAAATCCAGGCCGATCTCGCCGACCGCCACCAGGCGGGGATCGTCGCGATGATCGGCGAGCGCGGCGTCCAGCGCCTGCAGATCGTCGTCGGACGCACGGGGCACGCACAGGGGATGGATGCCCAGCGCGTAGGTATCGCCCAGCCGGTGCGCGAGCTCGCGCACGGTGCCGAAGTTGGCTCGCGCCACGGCAGGAATGACGCACAACCCCACGCCCTGGTCGGCCGCGCGCTGGCGCAAGCCGGTCAAGTGCGCGGGCTCTGCGCCAAACTCGGCGGCGTCCAGATGGCAGTGTGTGTCGATCCACATGGCGGTATAACGGCCATTGTGCCGGCAAGTTCGCACCCGCCGGCTGTCCCCCCGACAAGAAAGGAAACCGCCATGTCACACACGTCCCGCCTCGCCTGGCTCGTCGCTCCCGCGCTCATGGCCCTGACCGCCTGTGCCATGCCGGGTGCCCCCGCCCCTGCGCCGCTGGTGGGCAGCGAATGGCTGCTGGAAGACCTGGGAGGGCGCGGCGTGGTCGACCGCGTGCAGGCCACCCTGGCGTTTCCCGAGGCCGGCCGGGTGGCGGGCAACAGCTCGTGCAATCGCTTTTTCGGCTCTTACACCCTGATGCAGGACCGCGTGGCCTTCGGCCAGCTCGGCGGCACGCGCATGGCCTGCGCCGAGGCGGTGAACGACCAGGAGTCGCGCTATCTGGACGCGCTGCAGAAAGCGCAGCGCCTGGAAGTGAGCGGCAAGACCATGCTGATGCACGTGCAGGGGATGGACAAGCCCCTGCGCTTCACGCGCACCAAACCCTGAACCCCCACACCCCACCGCTGCGCGGGTCGCTGCCCCCCGAGGGGGCTGATCCGCCTTGGGAGCGGCCCGGCGGCGGACCGCATCGCCAACCCCCACGCTCCACCGCTGCGCGGGTCGCTGCCCCCCGAGGGGGCTGATCCGCCTTGGGAGCGGCCCGGCGGCGGATCGTCTCAGGTCAGCACACCCGCCGTCAGTCGCAGCACACGGTTGCAGCGTGCAGCCAGGTTTTCGTCGTGGGTGACCACGATGAAGGCCGTTCCCTGATCGCGTGCGAGTTCCAGCATGAGCTGGAACACCGATTCGGCGGTGCTGCGATCCAGGTTGCCGGTGGGTTCGTCGGCCAGCACACAGGCCGGCTGCGTCACCAGCGCACGCGCGATCGCCACGCGCTGACGCTCGCCACCCGACAGCTCGGCCGGGCGGTGGTGCAGGCGCTCGCCCAGCCCCACACGCGTGAGCATCTGTTCGGCCCGCTGCGCGGCCTCGGCGCGTGGCAGGCGGCGAATCCACAGCGGCATGGCCACGTTGTCGCGCGCGCTGAACTCGGGCAGCAGGTGGTGGAACTGGTAGACGAAACCCAGGTACTGGTTGCGCAGGTGGCCCTGCTGCGCGGCGCTCAGGCCGGATAGCGCCTGGCCCATGAGCTGCACGCTGCCGCCACTGGGCGCATCCAGTCCCCCGAGGAGGTGAAGCAGCGTGCTCTTGCCGGAGCCCGACGCACCGACGATGGCGACGGTCTCGCCCGAGCGCACGGTGAGGTCGATGCCCTTGAGCACCGTGACATCGAGCCGGCCTTCGTGAAAGCGCTTGGTGAGGCCCTGGGATTGAAGGACAAGCTCACTCATAGCGCAGGGCCTCGGCGGGATTGACTCGGCTGGCACGCCAGCTCGGGTAGATGGTGGCCAGGAACGCGAGCACGAGAGAAATCACCGCCACCGGCACGATGTCGGTCTGCTGCGGATCGCTGGGCATGCGGCTGATGAGATAGATGTCCTGCGGCAGGAAGCTCGCCCCGAGCAGGCGTTCGAGCGCGGGCACCAGGGTGTCGATGTTGTAGGCCACACCCAGGCCGAGCAGCAGGCCGGCGCCGGTGCCGATCACGCCCACCATGGCGCCCTGCACCATGAACACCCCCATGATGCTGCGCGGGCTCGCGCCCAGGGTGCGCAGGATCGCGATGTCGGCACGCTTGTCGGTCACGGTCATGACCAGCGTGGAGACGAGGTTGAACGCCGCCACCGCCACGATCAGCGTGAGGATGATGAACATCATGCGTTTCTCGAGCTGCACCGCCGCGAACCAGGTGCGGTTCTGGCGCGTCCAGTCGCGCACCAGCAGGCCGGGGTCGAGGTCGGCGGCGATGGACACCGCCACCTCGCGCGCCTCGTGCAGGTTCTTGATCTTCACGCGCACGCCGGTCGGGCCCTCCACGCGGAAGATGCGGGCGGCGTCTTCCTGATGGATCAGCGCGAGCGCCGAGTCGTATTCGAAATGGCCCGAATCGAACGTGCCGACCACCGTCATCTGGCGGATGCGGGGCACCACCCCGGCGGGCGTGACCTGGCCGCTGGGTGCGATCAGCGTCACGCTGTCGCCCGCGATCACGCCCAGGCTGCGCGCCAGCTCGCCACCCAGGATCACGCCGAACTCGCCGGGCACCAGGCGGGGCAGCATGGTGTTGGACAGCTCGGCAGCCAGGTCGGTGACTTTGGGTTCCAGGACAGGGTCGATGCCGCGCACCAGGGCACCCTTCATGTCCTCGCCACGCGCGATCAGCGCCTGCGCGCCAACGAAGGGGGCAGCGCCGACCACTTCCGGGTGGCGTTCGATGCGCGCGATCGTCTCCGCCAGATGGGGAATCGCCTGACCGCTGGGTTCGAACACCTCAATGTGGGAGAGGACGCCCAGCATGCGGTCGCGCACCTCCTTCTGGAAACCGTTCATCACCGAGAGCACGATGATCAACGCGGCCACACCCAGCGCGATGCCCAGCATGGACACGCCCGAGATGAAGGAAATGAAGCCGTTGCGCCGGGTGGCGCGGCCGGCGCGCGTGTAGCGCCAGCCCAGGATGAGTTCGTAAGGTGTTTGCATGGGTTAGAGGGGCATTGTGGCATCCCCGACAATCGCGTCATGCCCGTACCCCCCACGGCCTCCGAGCCCTCCTCGCACCTGCTGGTTCCCTTCGCCAGCGCGAGCGACCCCGCCTGCCGCGCTGCACTGCCCGGTCTGGTGCTGCCGCAGCTCACCGCGCTGCTCGGCGAGTTGATACCGGTCTACACCGACGCGGGCGACGACCACAGCCTGAGCCCGCCGCACGAGCGAGCGCTGGCCCAGGCGATCGGCCTGCTGCGCGCCGACGGCTGCCCGTTTGGCGACGGTCTCATTCCCTGGGCCGCCGCCGAAGGCGCGCAGCCCGACAGGCCCCAGGCCTGGTTCACGCCCTGCCATTTCCAGGTCGGCATGGAACAGGTGACGCTGCTGCCCGGCGATCAGTTGGATCTCGCCGACGGGCACGCGCGCGCGCTTTTCGACGCCCTCGCGCCCTACTGCGCCGAAGACGGCATCGTCCTGAGCTACACCTCGGCCGCGCGCTGGCACGCGCAGGGCGAGCCGCTCCGCGACATCGCCTGCGCCAGCCTGGATCGCGTCGGCGGTCGTTCGGTCGAGGCCTGGATGGCCGAGAGCGCGGCAAACCCCTCGGGCGGCCGCCTGCTCAAGCGCCTGCAGAGCGAGGCACAGATGCTCTTCTATTCGCACCCGGTGCACGACGCACGCGAGGTCGCCCGGCTACACCCGGTGAACGGCTTCTGGGTCAGCGGCGCGGGGGCACTGGGCCATCCCCCGGCCTTGCGGCCACGCCCGACCATGCCCGACGGCCTGCGCCACGCCGCGTTGAAGGCCGACTGGCCGGCATGGCAACGCGCCTGGACCGCACTCGATGCCAACGAGATCGCCCAATGGCGTGCCCGCGCCCGACGCGGCGAGCCGATCACCCTCACCCTGTGCGGCGAACGAACCGCGCAGCGCTTCACCAACGCACCGCAAGGCACGGGCGCACGCCTCGGCCGCATGTTCAAGAACCTGCTCGGCCAGCCCCCGGCCTGGAAGACCCTGGAAACCCTATGAAGATCATCACCCGCGACGTGCCACCCCGCGCCGCCTGGGCTCTGGAACAAAGCGGCCTGCACCCGCTGCTGGCGCGCCTGTTCGCCGCGCGCGGCATCACCAGCAAGGACGAACTCGACGACGCACTCGCGCGTCTGCTGCCCCCGTCCACCCTGCTCGGCGCACAGGACGCCGCACGGGCCCTGGCCGATGCGATGGCCGCGCAGAAATCCATCTGCATCGTGGCCGACTACGACTGCGACGGCGCCACTGCCTGCGCGGTGGGCCTGCGTGGCCTGCGCCTGCTGGGGGCGACGCTGGGCCATGACCGGGTGAACTACCTCGTGCCCGACCGTGTCACCGACGGCTATGGCCTCACCCCCGCCATCGCACGGCGTGTGAAGGCGCAGGGCGCCGATGTGCTGGTGACGGTGGACAACGGCATTGCCAGCGTCGATGGCGTGCGTGCCGCACGTGAACTGGGCCTGGACGTGATCGTGACCGACCACCACTTGCCTGCGCTGGTCAACGAAGAGATCGTGTTGCCGCAGGACTGCATCATCGTCAACCCGAACCAGCCTGGCTGCCCCTTCGAAAGCAAGTCGATCGCTGGCGTTGGCGTGATGTTCTACGTGCTGCTCGCGCTGCGCGCCGAGCTCCGTGAACGGGGCGTGTTCACCCTGCAGAACCAGCCCAAGATCGACACGCTGTTGCCCCTGGTCGCCCTCGGTACGGTGGCCGACGTGGTGCGCCTTGATGCCAACAACCGCCGCCTGGTCGCGCAGGGCCTCAAGCGCGTGCGCCAGGGCGCGATGCCGCCGGGCATGGCTGCGCTCTTCAACGCCGCCGCCCGCAAACCGGCCGCAGCCACCGGATTCGACTTCGGCTTCGCGCTCGGCCCACGGCTGAACGCCGCCGGGCGGCTGGCCGACATGACGCTGGGCATCGAATGCCTGACCACCGACGATGCGCTGCGTGCCGACGAGCTGGCGCGCACGCTCGACGGCATCAACCGCGAGCGCAAGGCGATCGAGGGCGACATGCGCGAGCAGGCGCTGCTCATGGCCGAGGAGATGTTCGATGAATCGGAAGAGCCCCCGCCCGCGCTGGTGGTGTTCGACCCCGACTTTCACGAAGGCGTGGTGGGCATCGTGGCATCAAGGCTGAAGGACAAGCTGCATCGGCCCACGTTCGTGTTCGCCGCGAGCAGCGCAGAAGGCAAGGAGCACGAGCTGAAGGGCTCGGGCCGTTCGATCGCGGGCTTCCATCTGCGCGATGCGCTGGACCTGGTGGCCAAGCGGCATCCGGGGGTGTTGCTGCGCTTTGGCGGCCACGCGATGGCGGCGGGCTGCACCATCGATGAGGAGCATCTCGACACCTTTGAAGCCGCGTTGCAGCAGGTGGCGCACGAATGGCTGGACGCCGCCACGCTGCAGCGGCGCATGGAAGCCGATGGACCATTGGACACGAAGTACCGCCGCGCGGATCTGGTGGACACGCTGCACCAGGAGGTCTGGGGTCAGGGGTTTGCGCCGCCGGTGTTCTGTGAGGAGGTGCAGGTGGTGTCTCAGCGGCTGGTGGGCGAGAAGCACCTGGCGCTGAAGCTCAAGCACCAGGGCGAGCCGGTGGATGGCATCTGGTTCGGCCACACGGAGCCGCTGCCGGAGCGGGTGAAGATTGCCTTCCGGCTGGATGCGGATGAGTGGCAGGGGCAGCGGCGGGTCCGGTTTCTTGTTGAGGCTGCGGAGGTTTGACTGGCGGGGAACCTCGCGGGCTCCGGGGTGCGGGCGCTCTGCTCCGCGAATGTCCCCCGGGGGCGGGAGGCCGCCTCCTCCTTTTATTTCGCTGCGCAGAACGCCCGCACCCCGGAGCCTGAGACACCTGGGCTGCAGCCATACCGCGTGCAAGGTAGGTGGTCGACGGCCGGGGTGATTGCCGCAGCGGCATAAAAGGAGGAGAACCGGCGAAGCCGGTTCGGGGGACAGCCGCGGAGGCGATCACCCCGGCCGTCAACCACCGGAGCAACGCCAATGGAGGCAATCAGCTCATCAGCGCTTCACGAACCGCCGCCAGCTGACGACGAGACACCGCCAGCCGTTCATCGACGCCATCGAGCCGCACCATCCAGCCCTCACCCTCGACCGGATCGTTGTGCTTCTCCACCGCCCGCACCGCGCGGCGCGACACCAGGGCATTGCGGTGCACCCGCACGAACAGATGGGCGTAACGCTGCTCCAGATCGCTCAGCGCCCCATCGAAGATGTGCTCCTTGTCCGCCGTGCGCACCGTGATGTACTTCAATTCGGCCTTCAGATAGATCACATCGGCCAGCGCCACCCGCTCGCTGCGACCGCGCTCCTGGATGATCAGGCTCTCAGGCAGGCCCGCATCCTGCGCCCCCTCGCCCGCGCTGCGCTGGCGCACCACCTTCTGCAGCGCCTGTTGCAGGCGCTCGCGCCGCACCGGCTTGGTGAGGTAATCGATCGCCTCCAGCTCGAAAGCATGTACCGCGTGCTCGGCATGCGCCGTGACGAACACGATCGCCGGCGGCGTGGCCATCTGACGCAAGGTGTTCGCCAGCGAGATCCCATCCACGCCCGGCATGTGGATGTCCAGCATCACCAGATCGCAGCCCGTGCGCTGGATCTGCTCCATCGCCTGCACCGCATTCGACGCCTCACCCACCACATCGGCCCGTGGCTCGGTGCACTCGCCCAACAGTGTGCGCATGCGCGAACGCGCCAGCGCTTCATCGTCAACGATCAGTACCTTCAATGCCATGTCACGCTCCGTTGCCAGATCGGGTTCGCTTCAAACCCCGCTTATACCGGTATTTCAAGTCTTACCTGAAACACGCCATTCACCAAGGCGCTCTGAAAACGTCCCTGCACGTCGTGCAGCAGCGTCAGGCGCTGCCTCACATTGTCCAGCGCCAGCCCGTTGCCGGGCTTGCCGCTGCCCGCGGGCACCGTGTTGGTGACCTTGATCACCACCACACTGCCACGACGCTGCGTGCTGATGCGAACCACCGCCCCACTGGCGCTCGGCTCCACCCCGTGCTTCACCGCATTCTCCACCAGCGGCTGCAGGATCAGCGGGGGCAGTTTCGCTTTCGAGGCCGAATCGTCCACGCTCCACTCCACCCGCAACCGGTCGCCGAACCGCACCTGCTCGATCGCCAGGTAGTGTTCGGCCAGCTCCAGCTCCTGCCACAGCGGCACAGCTTCCTTCGGATCGGCCAGCGCATGCCGGAACAGTTCGCTGAGATCCTCTAGCAAGTTCTCTGCCTTGGCCGGCTCCTCGCGCACCAGCGCGATCGCGCTATTGAGGGTGTTGAACAGGAAGTGCGGGCGAATGCGCGCCTGCAGCTCCGCCAGCCGCGCCGTGGTGCCTGCGGGCCCGCGCGCCTTGGAGCGCCACATGAGCGCCGCCACCAGCACCCCCGACACCAGGGCACCCGATGCCGCGCTGGCCAGCCAGGGGGAGGGAGCGGCCAGTCCCATCCAGACCAGCAGGGCACAACCGTAGAGGCCCGACAGCGCGCCAAAACCGATCGCGGCGCCCCATTGCCCCGGGATCGGCAGCAGGCCCAGCTGGCGCTTGAGGCCACACACCGTGAGCAGCCAGGCCAGCACGGCGGGCAACGCGGCACCCGTGTAGATCGCCATCTGTGTCACCCAGACGAGGAAGGTCTGGGCACCAAAAAGAGCGGCCACCGCGACGATGGCCTGCACGAACAGCACCGCGCGCAGCACCGTGCCGACCTGGCAGGTGTCGAACACCTGCACCCTCACACGCATGTGCTCGGGCATCTCATCGATCGGGCGCGCGCCGGCCGCATGCGCCAGTTCCTGGAAGCTCGATAAAATTCTGGAATCTTTCATGGGATGCAATCCGCCTTCGGGTCGGCCCCATGAGGGCCTCAACAGAGGTCTGCAGCGCCGCAACCGGCCCGGGCCTCCCGCCCCAAGCCCATCCCCGGCGCACGTCCGTCCCTTCCATTTTCCTTCCAGCCGCTGGCAACACCATGTCCACCAACCAACTCGACAAGAAATCCGAAGCCTGGTCCGCCCTATTCTCGGAGCCGATGAGCGAGTTGGTCAAGCGCTACACGGCCAGCGTCTTCTTCGACAAACGCCTCTGGCAGGCCGACATCACCGGCAGCCTCGCCCACGCGGAAATGCTGGCGCACCAGGGCATCATCGCCGCCGCCGACCACGAGGCCATCCAGCGCGGCATGGCCCGGATCACCGAAGAGATCGAGTCCGGCCAGTTCGAGTGGAAGCTCGACCTCGAGGACGTGCACCTGAACATCGAGGCGCGCCTGACCCAGCTGGTGGGCGATGCGGGCAAGCGTCTTCATACCGGCCGCAGCCGCAACGACCAGGTTGCCACCGACGTGCGGCTTTGGCTGCGCAGCGAGATCGACCTGATCGTGCCGCTGCTCAACGAACTGCAGATCGCACTGGTGGAGGTGGCGGAGAAGAACGTGGACGTGATCCTGCCCGGCTTCACGCACCTGCAGGTGGCACAACCCGTGAGCTTCGCGCACCACCTCTTGGCGTATGTGGAAATGTTCTCGCGTGACGCCGAGCGGTTCGCCGACGTGCGCCGCCGCACCAACCGCCTGCCTCTGGGCAGCGCCGCGCTGGCCGGCACCACCTACCCGCTGGACCGCGAACGGGTGGCGCGCACCCTGGGCATGGTGGACGAGCGCGGTGAGCCGCTGGTGTGCCAGAACAGCCTGGACGGCGTGAGCGACCGGGATTTCGCCATCGAATTCACCGCCGCGGCCAGCCTCTGCATGGTGCACGTGAGCCGTTTCAGCGAGGAGCTGATCCTCTGGATGAGCCAGAACTTCGGTTTCGTGAAGATCGCCGACCGCTTCACGACCGGCTCGTCGATCATGCCGCAGAAGAAGAACCCCGATGTGCCCGAACTCGCGCGCGGCAAGACCGGCCGCGTGGTCGGCCATCTCATGGGTTTGATCACACTCATGAAGGGACAGCCGCTGGCGTACAACAAGGACAACCAGGAAGACAAGGAACCGCTGTTCGACACCGTGGACACGCTCAAGGACACGTTGCGCATCTTCGGCGAGATGGTGGGCGGCCAGACGAATCCGGCCACCGGCGCCAAGGAAGGCGGCATCACGGTGAACGCCATTGCGATGGAAGAAGCGGCCAAGAAGGGCTACGCCACGGCCACCGACCTGGCCGACTACCTGGTGAAGAAGGGCCTGCCGTTCCGCGACGCGCACGAAACCGTGGCGCATGCCGTCAAGGCTGCCGTGTCGCACAACTGCGACCTGTCGGAATTGCCGTTGGCGGTGCTGCAGGGCTTCAATGCGTCGATCGAGAAAGACGTGTACGAATGCCTGAGCCTGCGCGGCAGCCTGGAGGCGCGCAACACCCTGGGCGGCACCGCGCCGGCGCAGGTGCGTGCACAGATCGCACGCCACCGCAAGCGCCTGGGCTGAGCACCACCGGCCCGCGCGCCGGTCCACCGGGACACCTGGAGCGGAGGGCTTTCCGCTACCCTTGGCACCTGCCATGGAGGAAGACTTGAAGAACACACCGTCCCACCTTGCCGTTGCTGCGCTGCTGCTGGCCACGGCCCTGCCGGCCACAGCACTGCAGATCACCAGCGTGTCGCCTCGGGGCGAGGTATCGCGGGTCCGCCAGATCGTCGTCAAGTTCGATGAAAGCGCGGTGAACTTCGGCGACGCGCGCGCCCCCGCCCCGGTGTCCCTGAGCTGCAGCGACGCCCAGGCCACGCGGGGCAACGGCCGCTGGATCAACGACCGAGAATGGGCCTTCGATTTCGAGAACGATCTGCCGCCGGGCGTGAACTGCACGGTGCAAGGCAAAAGCGGCTTCAAATCGCCCAAGGGGGCGGAACTGCCCCCCTTCCGGTCCACCTTCAACACCGGCGGACCGTTCGTGCAGCAGGTGCGGCCGGGAACCTCGTCGCAGATCGACGAGGAACAGTATTTCGCGCTGCGGCTCAACGGCGCGGCGACGGAAGCCAGTCTGCAGTCCAACGTGTGGTGCGCGGTCGAAGGCCTGGGTGAACGCGTCCCGATCCGGCTCATCAACGGCAACGACCGCACTGCGGTGCTGAAGGCCAATGGCTGGGACAAGGCCGCCGCGCAGGAACCGCAGCGTTACGTGACGCTGGCGTGCAACCGCCGCTTCACACCGGACACGCGCGTGGCCATCGTCTTCGGCAAGGGCGTGGCCACACCGTCGGGCGTGGCGAACACCATCGAACGGCGCCTTGAATTCCGGGTGCGTGAAGCCTTCACCGTCGGGTTCAGCTGCGAGCGCGAAAACGCACAGGCGGCCTGCCTGCCGATCCGGCCGATGACGCTCAACTTCAGCGCGCCGGTGCCGCGCAAGGTGGCCGAAGGCCTGCGCCTCCAATCGCCTCAGCAGTCGCACAAGCCGGTGTTCGAGGAAGACAACGCCGACGGCGACAGTCTGGTCGACGAGGTGAGCTTCAAGGCCCCGTTCGCCGAACAGGCCACCTTCAAGGTGGCGTTGCCGAAGGACTTCAAGGACGCTGCCGGCCGCGCCCCCGCCAATGCCGACAGCTTCCCGCTGGCGGTGAACACCGGGCCGATGCCACCGCTGGCCAAGTTCGCCGCAGCACCGTTCGGCATCGTCGAACGCTTTGCGGAACCGGGTGGCACGGCGTTGCTGCCCGTGACGTTGCGCAACGTGGAGGCGGCACTGTCCGTACAGGGCGTCACGCCGGGCCAGGTGAGCGACCTGCAACCCCGGACCGACGCGGACATCATTGCCTGGTTCCGCAAGGTGCAGCGCTACCACCAGTTCAACGTGCTGCGAAAACATGCGCAGGCCGAGACGGCCGGGCCGCTGCCCAAAGCACTGGAGGACCGGGACAAGCGCTGGGTCGAGTCGCGTGCCGTGTCGCTGCTCAAGGGCCAGGCGAACGTGAAGGCGATGGAACTGCCCAGGCCCGCCAGCGGCGATCCACGGCCTTTCGAGGTGGTGGGCATTCCGCTCACGCCGGGCTTTCACGTCGTCGAGATCGCATCGCCCACTCTCGGCGGCGCGCTGCTGGACCCGCGCTATGGCGGTTCCCGCACGATGTACGTGCGCACCTCGGCACTGGTGACCAACCTGGGTGTGCACTTCAAGCTTGGCCGCGAGAACGCGCTGGCCTGGGTGACCACCCTGGACAAGGGCAAGCCTGCGGCAGGTGCTTTCGTGCGCGTGTCCGACTGCGCCGGCAAGGAGGTGGCCACGGGCACCACCAACGCACAAGGTGTGGTCGAACTCAAGGGCGTGCCGCCCGAAGCCCCGCGCTGCAACAGCGATGACGGCGAAGCCTCGCAGGCCTACTTCGTCAGCGCCCGCCTGAAAGACGGTGCCACGGAAGACATGGCGTTCACCTGGAGCGACTGGTACCGGGGTATCGAGCCGTGGCGCTTCAACGTGCCCACCAGCCGCGACAAGCGCCCCGACGAGCGTGTCCACACGGTGTTCGACCGCACGCTGCTGCGCGCAGGTGAAACGGTGTCGATGAAGCACCTGATCCGCACCGAAACCGGTCAGGGCTTCGGCCTGCCGGAAATCCTCCCCGATACCCTGGTCGTCACGCACACCGGCAGCGGCCAGCAGTTCACGCAACCCGTGATCTGGCGCAGGACGGCGACCGGCGGGCAGAGCGCCGAAAACAGCTTCGCGGTGCCCGGCGGCGCGAAGCTGGGCAGCTACGAGGTCACGCTCAAGAGCGCCGACGAACGCCAGCGCCAGTACAGCACCGGCGAGTTCCGCGTTGAAGAATTCCGGCTGCCGGTGCTCGAAGGCCGCATCGCACCGCAGGAGCAGAAGGCGCTGGTCAACGTGCAGAGCCTGCCGACGCAGCTGCAGGTGAGCTATGTGTCCGGCGGTGGCGCGGCCAATCTGCCCGTGCGTGTGTCGGCGCTGGTGCGCGACAAATACCTCAGCTTCCGCGACTTCGACGGCTTCAGCTTCCAGCCACCGCGCGTGCGCGGTGACAACGCACAGAGCGACGAGGGGGGCGAGGAAGAGGCCACGGCCTCGCAGGACCAGCGCATCATCGCCGACAAGCTGCCCGTCACGCTGGACCGCAATGGCGCGGGCGCGGTCGTCATCGATCAGATTCCGGCCGCGTCGCAACCCCAGGAACTGTTGCTGGAGGCCACCTACGCCGACCCGAACGGCGAGGTGCAGACGCTGCGCAGCGTCTCCACCGTCTGGCCGGCGAATGTGGTCGCCGGCATCAAGACCGAAGGCTGGGTGTCGGCGCGGCAAAAGATTCGGTTCCAGGCCCTGGCGCTGGACCTCGCGGGCAAGCCGGCGGCCGGCGTCTCGCTGGACGTGAAGGCGCTGGCCCACATCACCACCACCAGCCGCAAGCGCATGGTGGGCGGTTTCTACACCTACGACAACCGGTCGGAGACGAAGGACCTGGGCACGGTGTGCAGTGGCAAGAGCGATGCGCGCGGCCTGTTGCTGTGCGAGACCACGCTCGGCGAACCCGGTGAGGTCGAGCTCGTCGTGACCGCGAAGGACAGCGCGGGCCAGAGCATCCAGGCGGCGAGTTCGGTGTACGTCACGCGCCAGGGCGAACTCTGGTTCGGCGGCGAAAACCACGACCGCATCGACCTGCTACCGGAAAAGAAGACCTACCAGCCCGGTGACACCGCGACGTTCCAGGTGCGCATGCCGTTCCGCTTCGCCACGGCGTTGCTCACGGTAGAGCGCGAAGGCATCGTCGAAAGCCGTGTGGTGCAGCTCAACGGGCAGGACCCGACCGTGCAGCTCAAGGTGCAGGAAGGCTGGGGGCCCAACGTCTACGTGAGCGTGCTGGCCCTGCGCGGCCGTCTGCGTGAGGTGCCGTGGTACTCGTTCTTCACCTGGGGCTACAAGGCGCCGCGCGAATGGTGGACATCGTTCTGGCACGAAGGGCGCGAGTACGTGGCACCAACGGCGCTGGTGGACTTGAGCAAGCCCGCGTTCCGCCTGGGCCTGGCGGAAATCCGCGTCGGCACGAAAGCGCACCAGCTCGACGTGAGCGTGAAGGCCGACCAGGAGAGCTACCCGGTGCGGGGCCAGGCGCGCGTGACCATCACGGCAAAACTGCCGAACGGCCAGCCGGCGGCGAACGCGGAAGTGGCCCTCGCCGCGGTGGACCAGGCGCTGCTGGAACTCATGCCCAACCGCAGCTGGAACCTGCTGGAAGCCATGCTGCAGCCGCGCGCATGGGGCGTCGAAACGTCCACCGCGCAGATGGAGATCATCGGCCGCCGGCACTATGGCCGCAAGGCCGTGCCCGCCGGTGGCGGCGGCGGCAAGAGCGGCACGCGCGAGCTTTTCGACACCCTGCTGCTCTGGAACCCGAAAGTGGTGCTGGATGCGAAAGGCCAGGCCATCGTCACGGTGCCCTTGAACGATGCGCTCACCACCTTCCAGATCGTCGCCGTGGCCGACATGGGCACGGGGCTTTTCGGCACCGGGCAGGTCAGTGTGCGGTCGACCCAGGACCTGCAGATCATCAGTGGTCTGCCGCCCCTGGTGCGCGAAGACGACCAGTTCCGCGCACAACTCACGTTGCGCAACACCACGCAGAGGGCCATGAAGGTGGAGGTGGCGCCGCGCGCCACCTTGCTGGAGCTCAAGCCGCAGACCGTGGACATTCCGGCCGGCGAAGCGCGCGAGGTGGCCTGGAACGTGACCGCGCCCGCACAGCTGACGCAGACCCGCGCCGAGGCGATCCTGTGGGAGATCGAGGCGAAGGACACGCTGGGTGGCGCGAAAGACGCACTCAAGGCACGGCAGCGCATCGTGCCCGCCGTGCCGCTGACGGTGCAGCAGGCCACGCTGGTTCAGGTCGACGGCGCCTTCAACCTCGACGTGGCGCCGCCTGCCGGCGCCCTGCCGGGCCGCGGTGGCCTCAAGATCGCGCTGCAACCCAGGCTGGCCGAAGGCCTGCCCGGCGTGCGCGACTGGTTCGCCAACTACCCTTTCGTGTGCCTGGAGCAGAAGACGAGCAAGGCGGTGGGCCTGCGCGATGCGAAGCTGTGGCAGGGCGTGGTGGCGCAGTTGCCCAGCTACCTGGACAGCGACGGCCTGGCCAGCTACTTCCCGCCACGCGAGGGCGATGGTGACCGCGGCAGCGACATCCTCACCGCCTACCTGCTCGCCGCCACGCACGAAGCGTCCTCCATCGACCCGGCCTTCGGCCTGCCCGACGACGTGCGCGCTCCAATGGAGCGGGGCCTGATCGCCTTTGTCGAAGGCCGCATCACGCGCGAGTTCTGGAGCCCGCGCAAGGACCTGGACGTGCGCAAGCTCGCCGCCATCGAAGCGTTGTCGCGCCATGGCAAGGCACGCGGCCGCATGCTGGGCAGCGTGACGATCGCACCCAACCAGTGGCCCACCAGCGCGGTGATCGACTGGGTGAACATCCTCAAACGTGTGACCGATGTGCCGCAACGCGAACAGCGCCTCGCCGAGGCCACCCAGGTGCTGCGCGCGCGTCTGAGCTTCCAGGGCACGAAGCTGGTGTTCAGCACGGAACGGGACGACTACTGGTGGTGGCTCATGGCCAACGGCGACGTGAACACCGCACGCCTGATGCTCGCGGTGATGGACGACCCCGCCTGGCAGGACGACATGGGTCGGCTGGCCAGCGGCTTCATCGGCCGCCAGCAGAACGGCGCCTGGCGCACCACCACGGCCAACCTCTGGGGCGGTCTTGCGCTGGAGAAGTTCTCGGCGAAGTTCGAGGCGGTGCCGGTGGCGGGCACGACGCGTGCCGCCCTCGGCACGGGCAGCGCCGCCATCGACTGGGCCAAAGTCGAGCGTGTGAAGACGACCGATGCAATCGGCGCACCCAACCAGACGACCTGGTTCGGCGCCCCCGCCAGCCCGGGCAACCTGAAAAACAACACCGGCTTCCTGCCGTGGCTGGCCGATGGCGGCAAAGGCACGCTGAGCGTGGCGCACCAGGGCGCGGGCAAGCCCTGGCTGACGCTGCAGTCCATCGCCGCGATTCCGCTCACCTCGCCTTTCAGTGCCGGCTACACCCTCAAGAAGACCATCTCCCCCGTGGAACAGGCCGTCAGCGGCACGCACACACGCGGCGATGTGTGGCGGGTGTCGCTGGAGATCAACGCCTCGGCCGACATGACCTGGGTCGTGGTCACCGATCCGATCCCCGGCGGCGCGACCATCCTGGGCGGCGGGCTGGGCCGCGACTCGCAGATCGCCACCTCAGGCCAGCGAAGCCCGTCGGGCAACGCCTGGCCAGCCTTCGAGGAACGCAGCTTCGAGTCCTACCGCAGTTACCACGAGTACGTGCCCAAAGGCGTCTTCAAGGTGGAATACACCGTGCGACTGAACAATGTGGGCGTGTTCTCGCTGCCGCCCAGCCGCGTGGAGGCGATGTACGCGCCGGAAATGTTCGGTGAAACGCCCAACGCACGCGTGACGGTGGAGGCCGTCCGGTGAACCTGCGCCACGCGCTCGCGGCCATCGCGCTCGGCCTGGGCCTGGCGCCCCACGCGCAGGCCTTGCCCAGCTTCGCCGAGGTGCAGGCCGACTGGCGCCCGTCCGACGCGCGCGTGCTCGACCGCCATGGCGAGTTGCTGCAGCGCGTGCGCGTGGACCACCGCGTGCGCCGTGGCGAATGGATCGCGCTGGCCGACATGTCGCCCGCGCTGCGCACGGCCATGGTGTTGAGCGAGGACAAGCGCTTCCACGAACACAGCGGTGTCGACTGGCGCGCGGTGTCGGCCGCGGCCTGGGGGAACCTGTGGAACACGCGCACCCGCGGCGCCTCGACCATCACCATGCAGCTGGCCGCGCTGCTGGACGAGCCGGATGGCGATCTGCAGCGCGGCGCGGGCGGGCGGCGCGTGTCGCAGAAGATCGGCCAGGCCGTGGCCGCGCAAAGCCTGGAGCGGCGCTGGCGCAAGGACCAGATCCTCGAGGCGTACCTGAACCTCGTGCCCTTCCGGGGCGAGATCGTCGGCATCGACGCGCTCTCGCGCACGCTGTTCGGCAAGGCCGCGCACGGCCTGGACGAATCCGAAGCGGCGCTGGCGGCCGCGCTGGTGCGCGGGCCCAACGCCGCGCCCAGACAGGTGGCACAGCGCGCGTGCGGCGTGCTCAGGCTCATGCAAACGGGCACCACGGTGGATTGCGTGGTGCTGCAGGCTTTCGCCGACATGGCACTCAACAGCCGCGAGTTCCCGGCCACCGAAGGCATTGCCCCGCACCACGCGCGGCGCGTGCTCAGCGAGCAGACGCCGGGCACTGAACGCACGGCGCGCTCGTCGCTGTCCGCGCCGCTGCAGCGCTTCGCCCTGCACACCCTCCAACGTCACCTGCGTGAACTGCGCGGGCGCAACGCACAGGACGGCGCGCTCGTCGTGCTGGACAACGCCAGTGGCGACGTGATGGCCTGGGTAGGATCGTCGGGCGAGTTGAGCGCAGCATCGGAGGTGGATGGCGTGACCGCGCTGCGCCAGCCTGGCTCCACGCTCAAGCCGTTTCTCTACGCACAGGCGATCGCGCAGCGACGCATGACGGCGGCTTCTCTGCTGGAGGACTCGCCCGCCGCCATCCCCACCACCAGTGGACTCTACATCCCGCAGAACTACGACCGCCAGTTCAAGGGCTGGGTCTCTGCGCGCACCGCGCTGGCCTCGTCGCTCAACGTTCCCGCGGTGCGCACGCTCGTCATGGTCTCGCCCGACGCCTTTCACCGGCAACTGGGCGCCATGGGCCTGCCATTGCGCGAATCCGCGGGCTACTACGGCTACAGCCTGGCCCTGGGCAGTGCCGAGGTGCCTCTGCTCTCACTCACCAACGCGTTCCGCACACTGGCCAATGGTGGTCGGCATGGGCCGGTGGGTTCGCCGCCACAGGGCGAAGCGGTCATCGACCCTCGTGCGGCCTTCATCGTGGGCGACATCCTGAGCGATCCGAACGCGCGCGCGCGCACCTTCGGCACCGACAGCCTGCTGGCCACGCGCTTCTGGACCGCCGTGAAAACCGGCACCAGCAAGGACATGCGCGACAACTGGGCGGTGGGCTGGTCCGAGCGCTACACCGTCGGCGTGTGGGTCGGCAATGCCAGCGGCGCGCCGATGTGGAATGTCAGTGGCACCAGCGGTGCGGCGCCCATCTGGGCCGATGTGATGCAGCACCTGCATGCCCGCACGCCCAGCCGTCCGCCCACACCACCAGTCGGCCTGGTGCAGGTTCGCACCCGTTTCGACGGTGCGGATGGCAGGAGGCCGCTGGAAGCCACGCGCAGCGAGTGGTTCATCGCCGGCACCGAGCAGGCCAGCTTCGCGATGGACACGCCCGACGCAGCGGTACAGCCCACCGGCGCCCCGCTGCGTATCCGCTCGCCAGCGCCAGGCACCATCGTCGCGCTGGACCCGGACATCCCACCCAACCGGCAGCGACTCACCTTCATCGCCAGCGGCACTGGTGGCCGCTGGCGCCTGGACGGCAAGCCCCTGGCCCAGGGCGCCCAGGTGCAATGGCTACCCTGGCCGGGCAGGCACGTGATGCAACTCACCGACGCGCGCGGCAAGGTGCTGGACGAGGTGCGGTTCGAGGTTCGGGGAGCGGGGGTGAAAGCGCATGCAGGAAACCATTGACCTGAGCACCTTGCGCGTCGTGGTGGCGGCGGCCGACCTCGGCTCCATCAGCGCGGCCAGCGAGCGCCTGCAACTGGCGGTGGCGGCCGCCAGTGCGCGCATCACGGCGCTGGAGGAGTCGCTGGGCTTCCGGGTGTTCGAGCGGTCGTCGCGCGGTGTGCAGCTCACGCCTGCGGGCCAGATGCTGGTGCAACGCAGCCGCGCGCTGTTGACCGACGCGGACCGGCTGGCGCAGCACCTGCGCGGCTACAGCGAGGGCCTGCAGGGTCAGGTGCGCGTGCTGGCCAACACCTCGGCACTGCTGGAGGTACTGCCCCGACGGCTCGAGCAGTTCATGAAAGCGCATCCGCTGATCCGCATCGACATGGAGGAGCGCGGCAGCCCGGAAATCCCGCTCGCACTGATCGAGGGGCGCGCCGACTTCGGTGTGGTGGACCTGCCCGTGCCGCCTGCCGGCCTGGCGTTCACGCCTTTTTTCAGCGACACCCTGGTGCTGCTCGCCCCACGCTCGCACCGGCTGGCAAGCCGCCGCCGGTTGCGGCTGGTCGACGCGCTGGACGAGCCCTTCATCACGCTGACAGACGGCACAGCCTTGTCCAACCGCCTGCTGGCCTCGGCGGCCGACGCCGGCCGCCAGCTCCATGTGCGCATGCGCATGCGAGGCTTCGACGCCGTGTGCCGCATGGTGGCTGCCGGCCTGGGCGTGGGTGTGCTGCCGCTGGAGGCGATCGCCCCCCAGCTGGCCCATCTGCCGCTCACGGCGGTGCCGCTGTCCGACCCCTGGGCCCGGCGCACACACCACATCGCCACCCGCACCGACGCGCCACCCGCACCAGCCGCGATGACGCTGATCCGCGCCCTCACCACCCACTGAGGCGCTGAAGCAGGCTTTCGCGTTTCGCGAAAGCGGCCTTTGCCGCACGCCATTGCGGCCCACAGACGGCCATTCCTACACTGCCGCCAGACCCCACAAACACAATCGCGGCTGCCCTGGCCGCGCCCGGAGACTTCATGAAAATCGCCCGTGTCAGCGCCACACCGCTGAACCTGCCCGTCACCGTCCAGTCCCCCAGCCGCGCCCAGACCACCAGCCTGTCGGTCTGCCTCGTCACTGTCGAAACCGACAGCGGCCTCATCGGCACCGGCATGACCGCCATCACCGAGGAGGAGGTGATCGGCAGCATCGTCAACGACATCGCGGCGCACCACCTGATCGGCATGGATCCGATGCGGCACGAGCAGATCTGGGAACGTCTTTATTGGCTGCTGACGCCGCGCGGCCAATCGGGTTATGCGAGCCATGCCATCGCCGCCATCGATCTCGCGCTCTGGGACATCAAGGGCCAGGCACTGGGCGAGCCGTGCTGGCGCCTGCTGGGCGGTGCACGCGCCGAGGTGCCGGTGTACGCCACCTTCGGCTTCAACTTCTTCGACCGCGACGAACTGGCCGCCGCCGCGCGCGAGTGGGTGGGTCGTGGTTTCACCCGCCTGAAGATGACGGTGGGACACCATGCGCTGCAGCGGCGCGACGAACCACGGCCGCTGGATCAGGTCATCGCCGAAGACGTGCAGCGCATCCGCGCGGTGCGCGAATCTGTCGGGCCGGACGTGCAGATCTACATCGACGCCAACTGCAGCCTCGACTACTTCCACGCGCTCTCCCTGGCGAAGAAGGTGGAACCCTGCGACATCAGCTTCTTCGAGGAACCGGTATCGCAGAACGACATTCCCAACCTCGCGAGGCTGCGCGCCAAAACCTCGATCCCGCTGGCCGCCGGGCAGAACGAAGGGCTGGCCTCGCGCTTTCGCGACATGCTGGTCGCGCAGGCGGTGGACGTGGTGCAGCCCAACGCCTGCATCAGCGGTGGTTTCACCCAGTGCAGCCGCATCGCTGGCATGGCCTCTGCCTTCAACACGCGCTTTGCCAATGGTGGTGCCTGGCCCCATCACAACATGCATCTGCACGCCGGTCTGGCCAATGGCTCGCTGGTGGAGTACCACTCGGTGGCGGTGCAGTGCTGCGAACTGGTCTTCGACGATCTGCCCAAACCGGAACGCGGCATGCTGCGCCTGCCCGTGACGCCCGGTCTGGGTTTCAAGCCCAACCCCGAACGTCTGGCCGAACTCGCCAGACGGCCAGGCTCGCGCGGCGCGGGCAAGGCCTGAACCGGAATCCCCACGAAAAGAACGGAGACAAGACATGCAGAAAAGCAACCCATCCTTCTCGATCGGCCGGCGCACCGCCATCGCACTGGCGCTGGCGTCCACGCTCGGCGCGAGCGCCTGGGCACAGGCCTGGCCCAGCAAGCCGGTGCGGCTCGTGGTCGGCTACTCGGCAGGCGGCGGCGTCGACGCCATGGCACGGCTGATCGCCCCGCGCCTGTCGGCCCTGCTCGGCCAGCAGGTGGTGGTGGACAACCGCACCGGCGCGGCCGGCCTGATCGCAGGCGACACGGTGGCACGCGCCGCGCCCGATGGCTACACCTTGATGCTGGGCGACAGCTCGCTGCTGATCGCACAACATCTGCAACCGCGCATGAGCTTCGACCCGGTCAAAGCGTTCACGCCCGTGGCCGGTGTGTTCACGCTGCCCCTGGTGATCGTGGCCAACAACGATGTACCGGCCAAAACACCGGCCGAGTTCGTGAAGCTGCTCAAGGAGAACCCCGGCCGCTACTCCTACGCCACCTCGGGCGTGGGCACGGTGCACCACCTGGGTTTCGAGATGCTCAAGGGCCAGGCCCGCACCTTCGTGGTCCACATTCCCTACCGGGGCGCGTCGCAGATCGTGCCCGACGTGATGAGCGGCCAGGTGCCCATTGGCGTGGTGAGCGCGACCTCGGCCATCGCCCAGGCCAAGGCAGGCAAGCTGCGCGCGGTGGCTGTGATGAACCCCGTGAAACTGTCCGGCGCCGAAGACATTGCCCCGCTCTCCGACGCCCTGCCCGGCTTCTCTGCGGTGCCCCGCCTCTACGTGCTGGCGCCGGCTGGCACGCCGGCGGCCATCGTCGAGCGCCTGAGCGACAGCCTGCGCTCGGTGATGGAAGCGCCCGACATCGCACAGATTGCGGCCCAGCAGGGTGCCGTGCCGGCCTACATGCCCGCCGGGCCGCTGGCCGCCGACATCGTGCGCGAGTCCGCCGAATGGGGAAAGGTCATCCGCGAGCAGAAGATCACCGCCCAGTGAACCGGGCGATCTGATCAGGCCCCAGGTCAGGTACAGGGTTCGGGCTGGGGTACTTCGGTGCAGCGCTTGTAGGCCTCGGCCTTGAGGCCACCGCCCACGACCCGGTACTGGTCGAAACAGGCCGCGCTGGCCATGTAACGGTGCCAGCGGGCCTCGCACGCGCTGATACCAGGCGGCAGGGGGGTGCTGGCAGGCACGGCCTTGCTGCGGTACCGCTCGGGGACCACGGTGCCATAGACCACCTGACCGTGATCGTCCACCCACCGGTAGACCTCCGCGGCAGTGGCCGCCAACGGCACAGCCAGGGTCAGGATGACGGCCAGGGTGTGGATTTTCATGTCCATCCGACTCTTTTGCTCGCGAGGCAGTTCCACCGTCTGTCTTTCGCTGGACGCTGCATTGCAGCAAAAATTTCAAAGCACCACCAGCCGCTTTCACAAACCTTTTGCGGAGTGCGCGGCTAACATCCCCCGACCACCGAATCACCGGAGACTTTCGAGATGACCGTCATCACCAACGTGGAAGACCTGCGCGTGCTCGCCCAGAAACGCGTGCCACGCATGTTCTACGAATACGCCGACAGCGGTTCCTGGACGGAAGGCACCTACCGTGCGAACGAAGCGGACTTCCAGAAGATCAAGCTGCGCCAGCGCGTGGCGGTCAACATGGAGAACCGCAGCACGCGCAGCACGATGATCGGCCAGGAGGTGGCCATGCCGGTGGCCATCGCCCCCACCGGCCTGACCGGCATGCAGCACGCGGATGGCGAGATCCTCGCCGCACGCGCTGCGCGCAAGTTCGGCATCCCGTTCACGCTCTCCACCATGAGCATCTGCTCGATCGAGGACGTGGCGCAGCACGCGGGCGAGGGTTTCTGGTTCCAGCTCTATGTGATGCGCGACCGCGGCTTCATCGAGCGTTTGATCGACCGCGCCAAGGCCGCCCGGTGCAGCGCGCTCGTGCTGACGCTGGACCTGCAGATCATCGGCCAGCGTCACAAGGACCTGAAGAACGGACTGACCGCGCCGCCGAAGATGACGCTCGCCAACATGATCGACATCGCCACCAAGCCGCGCTGGGCGCTGGGCATGCTCGGCACCAAGCGCAAGCAGTTCGGCAACATTTTCGGCCACGTCAGTGGCATCGAGAACATGGGCAGCCTCGGCGAATGGACGGCCAAGCAGTTCGACCCGTCGCTCAACTGGGGCGATGTGGAATGGATCAAGAAGCGCTGGGGTGGCCAGCTGATCCTCAAGGGCATCCAGGATGTGGAAGACGCAAAGCTGGCCGTGGCCTCGGGCGCCGACGCCCTCATCGTGAGCAACCACGGCGGCCGGCAGCTGGATGGCGCCCAGAGCAGCATCGACGCCCTGCCTTCCATCGTGGACGCGGTCGGCGGCCAGATCGAGATCCACATGGACGGCGGCATCCGCAGCGGCCAGGACGTGCTCAAGGCGCGCGCGCTCGGCGCGCGCGGCGTCTACATCGGCCGCCCCATGCTCTATGGCCTGGGCGCCATGGGGGAGGCGGGTGTGAGCAAGTGCCTGGAGATCATCCATAAGGAACTGGACCTGACCATGGCCTTCTGCGGCCACACGCAGATCGAGAACGTGGACAAGGGCATCCTGCTGCCGGGCACGTTTCCGAAGTAAGGAGATCACCCTCCGCACGGCTCCGCCGCTCCTCCCTCCGCTGCGCGAGGGGTTGTGCACCCCGGGGCCCGGCAGAGCCGGTTCCTTCGGTGCCGTCGAAATGGCCGTCCGCTCCGGACACGCCTGATGTCATCCCCCGGTATGCTCACCGCCGTGACCCCACCCACGGCCCCGATCCGGCGCATCGCCCACCTCGACATGGACGCTTTCTACGCGTCGGTCGAGTTGCTGCGCTATCCGCAACTCAAGGGGCTGCCCGTGGTGATCGGCGGAGGCCGTCGGCGCGAGGACGACATGCTCGCGCGGCTGCGCGAGGCCTACCCCGAGCGCGAATGGACGGGCGATGACCTGGCCCACATCCCGGTCGAGTTCTTTCCCCTGCTGGGGCAGTACGCCGGGCGCGGGGTGGCGACCACCGCCACCTACCCCGCGCGCCAGTTCGGCGTGGGTTCGGCCATGGGCCTGATGAAGGCGGCCAGACTTTGCCCGCAGGCCATCCTGCTGCCGGTGGATTTCGATGAGGTGCGCCGCATCTCGCGCCTGTTCAAGCAGACCATCCGCGAGATCGCGCCGGTGATGGAGGACCGGGGCGTGGACGAGGTCTACATCGACTTCACCGACGTGCCAGGCGGTCAGCGCGAAGGCGGGCGCGTGCTGGCACGCCTGATCCAGAAAAGCATCTTCCAGGCGACGGGCCTGACCTGCTCCATCGGCGTGGCACCGAACAAGCTCATCGCCAAGATGGCGAGCGAATTCAAGAAACCCAACGGCATCAGCGTCGTGTACGAGCAGGACCTGGAGCAACTCATCTGGCCCCTGCCCTGCCGCAAGATCAACGGCGTGGGCCCCAAGGCCGATGCGAAGCTGCAGGGTCACGGCATCCACACCATCGGCGAGCTGGCGCAGCGCGAACGCACGTGGCTGATCCAGCACTACGGCAAGAGCTACGGCGCCTGGCTGCACGAGGTGGCGTGGGGCCGTGACGAGCGCCCGGTGCAGACCGAGAGCGAGCCGGTGAGCATGAGCCGCGAGACGACCTTTGACCGCGACCTGCATGCGGCACGTGACCGCGCCGAACTCGGCGCCATCTTCACCCGCCTGTGCGAGCAGGTGGCCGACGACCTGCAGCGCAAGGGTTATGTCGGCAAGACCATCGGGGTCAAGCTTCGCTACGACAACTTCCAGATCGTCACACGCGACAGCACCATCGATCATTTCACCAATGAAGCCACCAGCATCCGCCGCCAGGCTGGCCTGTGCCTCAAGCGGGTGGACCTCACACGGCGCATCCGGCTGCTGGGCGTGCGTGTGGGTTCGCTGGCGCGGCTGGGCGAAGTGCCGCCCGAGCCCGAACGGCCCCCCGGACCCGCCCAGTTGTTCTGATTTGGGCAGAAAGTCACTCAGCGCCCGTTGACGCGGGCTGACGCGAAACTTACATTGGCGAAGACCGCCATCCGCTGCATTCCCACCGTTCCCAGGGGGCTGCCATGCATCTCTGTCTCAGTCTCTGCGAGCTGGAGCGCATCAAGCGCTGGCATGTGGCACACCGGCTCGATCACCCGCTGGAACACCAGCTGTGGGACGGCATGCTCACCTTCTGGGTGATGGGCTGGGTGGGTTGTGTGCCGGCGTTCTTCGCCCAGGCGCTGTGGCTGGTGCCGCTGTGTGGCGCCGGGATCATGGCCCCCACGCTCTATGTTCGCTGGCGCCGCAAAGTGCACAACGCACATCGCCTGCGTTGCGACTGGCTCGGCCCGGAAGACTGAGCCGCGTCCGGCCTGGGACAGTCCCTGCGCGTGGGTCGGCTTACAGTGAGCCGATCCTTCCCACGAGAGACACGCCCGCCATGAACGCACCCACCTGCTTCTCGCTCACCACCCAGGACCATGTCGCCCACCTGGTGATGAACCGGCCCGCCGAACTCAACACCATGCACCCCACGTTCTGGCGCGAGCTGGACGAGCTGCTCACGCGGATCCACAACGAAGGGGTGGCGCGTGCCCTGGTCATCAGCAGCACCGGCAAGCATTTCAGCGCGGGCATGGCGCTGGAGACCTTCGCGGGCGCGATCAGCATGGACGACCAGAGCCCCGAGGGTCGGGCCGCCATCTTCGACCTGCTCACCGACATGCAGGCCACGTTCACGAAGATCGAGAACCTGCGCATCCCGGTGATCTGCGCCATCCAGGGCGGCTGTATCGGGGGCGCGGTGGACATGGTCACCGCGGCCTGCATCCGCTACGCCTCGGCGGACGCCTTCTTCTGCATCCAGGAAATCAACATCGGCATGGTGGCCGACGTGGGCACACTGCAGAGGCTGCCCAAGCTGATGCCGTTCGCCGTGGTGAAAGAGATGGCCTACACTGGCCGCCGCCTGCCCGCCGCCCGCGCCATGGCCTACGGCCTGGTGAACGAGGTGTTCGACAGCGCCGACGCCACGCTCGCCGCTGCCTTGCAATGCGCGAAGGAAATTGCGGCCAAGCCGCCGGTGGCGATCTGGGGCACCAAACAGGCCGTCACCTATGCACGCGACCACTCGGTGGAAGACAGCCTGCGCCAGATGGGCTGGCTGCAGGGCACGGTCTGGAGCAACGCCCATGTGCGTGAGTCCATCGCCGCGATGAAGGAGAGGCGGGCCGGCAACTTCACACCGCTGAGCGCTCTGCAACCGTTCAGGTCACTGGGCTGAGGCGCCCGGCGCCGTTCCAATCAGGTCCGCGCTGTTCACCGCCCGCACGCGCGGGCCGAAGCTGGAAATGTTGGTCAGGGTGGCGTTGTGGTGCGCGATCACCTGGGGTGCGGTGAGTACGGCATTGCCCGCCGAGGTATGGGCATCGGCCACCAGCACGACGGGATAGCCCAGCGCCAGGGCGCGGCGCGTGGTGGTGTCCACGCAGAACTCGGTGTGCATGCCGCAGACGATGAGCTCCTCGGTGCCCCTGGCCTTCAGCAGGGCCTCCAGGTCGGTGTTCAGGAACGCATCGGGCGTCTTCTTGCGCACCCGGAGATCGCCGGGCTGCACCTCCAGTCCGTCTGCCAGTTGCCATTCGCGCGTGCCGTGCTCCAGATACCCGCTGGTGGACTCGTGCTGGATGAAGACCACCGGCGCACCGGCCGCCCGGACGCTTGCCGCCACCTGGTTGATGCGCGCGATCACCTCGTCGCTCGCGTGGGCGCGCCCCTCGCCCTCGCAAAGCCCTTGTTGCATATCGATGACGAGCAGGGCGGTTTTCATGGGTGTCCCCGTGCGCTGAAGGGTCAGGACACCCGGTAAGTGGCCAGGTGCAAGCTGGTCTCGGTGCTGCTGATGCCCCGGATCAGGCGGATGCGCTCCAGCACCTGCGAAAGCTCCGTCAGGCTGGTGGCGCGAAGGCTTGCGAGCAGGTCCCACCGGCCGTTGGTGTCGTGCAGCTCCGCCACGCCGGGTTCGCCCAGCAGGCTGGCAATCACCGCGCGTGTCTGGTTGCCCTCCACCGCCACGCTCATCCACGCCATGATTTCGCTGGGTTCCGCGTCGGGCCGCAACCGCACCGTGTAGCCCACGATCACGCCAGCCGCCTCCAGCCGCGCGATGCGGTTGGTGATGGTGCCGCGCGAGACGCCCAGCTTTTTCGCCAGTGCAGCAACGTTGGTGCGCGCGTCCTTGCGCAGCAGGGCAATCAATTGCTGATCGAGGGCGTCCATCCGGTCATTATGCGATTCAATGCTGACATTTTGGTAATTTATTGACGAAATTCAATCAATGTTGACGATTTACATTGAACTTCACCCCGTCGACACTGATGTCCATCATCAAGGACATCCCCATGAACGCCGCCTCCACCTCTCTGCCGACCCTGTTCCTCAGCGCTCAGGACGTGGCCCACCTGATCCACCGCCTGGGCTTGCCCCGCACGCTCGAGCGGCTGGCCGACACCCTGCACGCCGACTACCTGCGCTGGCCGGACTTCGACAAATCCGCCCGTGTGGCCAGCCATTCCCGCGACGGTGTGATCGAGCTGATGCCGATCGCCGACGACACCACCTACGCGTTCAAGTACGTCAACGGACATCCCAGGAATACGCAAGGCGGCCTGCCCACGGTGATGGCATTCGGTGTGCTCGCCGACGTGGCGACCGGTGCGCCCCTCCTGCTGAGCGAGCTCACGCTCACCACCGCGCTGCGCACGGCCGCCATGTCGGTCGTGGCCGCGCGCGCCCTCGCCCGCACTGACAGCCGCCGCATGGCGCTCATCGGCAATGGCGCGCAGAGCGAATTCCAGGCCCTGGCCTTCCATCACCTCATGGGCATCGACGAGATCCGCCTGTTCGACACCGACCCCGCCGCCACCCGCAAGCTCATGGCCAACCTGGGCGGCCAGGTCGGCCTTCGCCTGGTGCCTTGCGACAGCATCGCCCAGGCGGTGCGAGGTGCCGATATCGTGACCACGGTCACCGCCGACAAGACCAATGCCACCATCCTCACGCCGGACCTGATCGAACCGGGCATGCACATCAACGGCGTGGGCGGCGACTGCCCCGGCAAGACCGAGCTGCACCCCGACGTGTTGCGCATGGCCTCGGTGTTCGTCGAGTACGAGCCTCAGACCCGCATCGAAGGCGATTTGCAGCACTTGCCCGCTGACTTCGCCGTGACCGAGCTCTGGCAGGTGCTGGCGGGGCGTGCCGAGGGCCGCACCGGCACCGCGCAGGTCACACTGTTCGACTCCGTCGGCTTTGCGCTGGAAGACTATTCCGCATTGCGTTTCCTGCGACAGGCGGCCCGCGAACTCGGCCTGGGCCGACAACTGCCGCTGGTGCCTGCACTGCCCGATCCCAAAGACCTGTTCGGCCTGTTGCGCGAAGCCGCACCGCAAGAGCGCGCGCTTGCACTGGCTGCCTGAAGCTCTCGCGTTCGCTACGATGGGCGTCCCCACCGCTCCCGTGCCCATGAAGACCTTTCACAACCCCCACCACGCCGGCCATGCCGGTCAGCAGGAAATGTTCCGCGGCCGCATGGTGCCGTGTCACGAAGTGCCTGCGCGGCTGGACTTCGTGCTCGCCGAACTGGAGCGCCGCCCCCTCGGCCCGCTCGCGCCACCCACGGTGGACGACTCCGACCTGGGCGCGGCCATCGCCCGCGTGCACGACCCGCGCTATCTCGCGTTCCTGGCCACCGCGTGGGACCAGTGGGTGGCGATGGACGCGGCGAACGCACAGCGCGACGCCCTGCCTTCGGTGTGGCCGCTGGCCAACCGGCATGGCTTTCGCAACGACGTGCTGCCACGCAACTTCGCAGCGCGGCTGGGCCTGTTCTCGTTCGACTCCGGTTCGCCGCTGACCGCAGGCACCTGGGCCGCCGCACGAGGTGGCGCGGCCTGCGCGCTGGCCGCCGCGCGCGCCTTGGCCAACGGCGACCGCAGCGCCTTCGCGCTCTCGCGCCCGCCCGGTCACCACGCAGGGCCGGACTTTCTCGGCGGCTACTGTTTCCTGAACAACGCCGCCATCGCGGCACAGGCGCTGCGCGAGGCCGGCCACGGCAAGGTGGCGGTGCTGGACGTGGACTACCACCATGGCAATGGCACGCAAACCATCTTCTATGAGCGTGCCGACGTGTTCACCGCGTCGATCCACGGCGACCCTGCCACCGAGTACCCCTTCTTCCTCGGCCACGCGGACGAGCGTGGCGCAGGTGCAGGCCTGGGCTTCAACCTCAACCTGCCACTCCCGCGCGGCTCGGGCGTCAAGGTCTGGCGTGCCGCGCTCGACACCGCATTGCAGGCCGTGCGCGACTTCGGTGCCAGTGCGCTGGTCGTGCCGCTGGGCCTGGACACCTTCGAGGGCGACCCGATTTCCGGCTTCACCCTCAAGACCGGCGACTACGCCGCGGTGGGCGCAGCGCTCGCCAGTGCCGGGCTGCCCACCGTGTTCACCTTCGAAGGCGGCTATGCGGTGGACGAGGTCGGCACCAACGCCGTGAACCTGCTGGAAGGTTTCCAGAAGGCTGCCTGAGCGGCGATGGCCGCCGCTGCGCTCACTGCCGTGCCGTGCGCACGTTGGCCGGCGGCGACTGCGGGTGGCTGCTGCGCCAGGGATTGATGTCCAGGCCGCCCCGGCGGGTGTAGCGCGCGTACACCGTGAGCTTGGCCGGCTTGCAGCGCTGCCAGATGTCCATGTAGATGCGCTCGACGCACTGCTCATGGAATTCGTTGTGGTTGCGGAAGCTGACGATGTATTGCAGCAGCCCCGCCTGATCGATCTGCGGCCCGCTGTACTGGATCTGCACGCTGCCCCAGTCGGGCTGCCCCGTCACCAGGCAGTTGCTCTTGAGCAGATGGCTCACCAGCGTCTCGGTCACGGGCTGCTCGTGCAGCGCGGCATGAAGCAGCTCGGGCGCGGGCTGGTACTGCGTGCACTCGACATCGAGCCGGTCCACCGACAGGCCGTCGAGTTCATGCACCGCCTCGCGGTTGAACTGCTCGGGCAGCACCAGGCGCACACCCGCGCTCGCCTGCACCGGACCACCGTGCCAGATGGCGGTGCTCACGTCGGCGCGGATGAGGTCGCGCACCGCATCGGCACTGGCGAAGCGCGTGTTGTTGAAGCTGTTGAGGTAGAGCTTGAACGACTTGCTCTCGACGATGTGCGTGCTCTCGCAAGGCACGGTGATCTGCGCCAGCGCGACCATCGGCTTGCCCCGGGGGTTGAGCCAGCTCAGCTCGAACGCGGTCCAGAGATCGGCACCGAGAAAAGGCACGCTGCCGGTGATGCCGATCTCGCGCCGTTTGGTCTCGCGCGGCAGGGGGAACAGCAGCGAGGCGTCGTACTGGTCGATGTAGGCCGAGACGCGGCCGAGCTGCGATTGTTCAGGGGTGTTCTGTGTCATTTCAGATGAATTCGCGTTCGCGCAGCCATTTGGTGGCAACCCACTTCTCGCCCTCGATCACCGGCGCGCCGCCGTGCAGCGTGCGCGTTGAAGGGTGGGCGCGGTCGTAGCTGAAGAACACGGCGTTGCCGCGCACCGGGGCCACCTCCAGACCGATGTCGGGGAAGGTGGTGCCCCCACCGCGTGTGGGTTCGTTGAGGTACATCACCAGCGTGGCCACGCGCTGGCCGCCACGCCGCAGGATGGTCGGCGTGCCCGGCTCGTTGGGGTCGAAGTAGTCGTAGTGAGGTTTGTACTCGGCACCGGGTTTGTAGTTCAGCACCTGGAAACCCTCGCCGTTCTCCAGCGGCCAGTTCAGCAGCCGAGCGATGCGGGCCTCCACCCTGGCCACCTCGGGCGTCTGCCCACGGGTGAAGAACATGCCACTGCTGGTGCGGTCGGGGTTGAGCTCTTCGCCGCCGGTCTTGGTCTGCACGGTGAGCGAGCGCGCCAGGTGCGGGCGGGCGGATTCGATCAGCGCCTCGCACTCCTCGGCGCTGAGCAGATTGCCCAACACCACCACGCGGGGGTTGCCCACCGACACGATGACATCCACCATGCGGTCGCCCGCGTCGAGCTGCCGGGGCGAGCGCTCCAGATCGAGGTCGGGCACGGGCACCCGCTCGGGCTCCGCGTCCGGCTGGCCACCCGCCGCCTCGGCCGCGGCCTTCGCCCGGGCCTGTTCCTGCAGGTGCTCGCGCAGCGTGCTCTCCAGCGCGGCCACCGCGACCGACTCCTGCCAGCCGGAGGACATCATGGACGCCAGCACCACCTCGGGGGTGAAGCCGGCGGAGGCCTGCTCGATGATCCAGCGGCGCAATTCGGGAGTGATGGTCTGGCTCATGGTTGGAAGTCGTGTGGACGGGCCTCAGGGCTTGGGTTGTTCTCGGCGGAACACCAGCCTGTCGGTGGAAGACACCGCGGGCACGAAACGGTAACCCTCGAGGTCGAAGCCCTTGAGTTGCTCGGGCGTGGTGACACGGTGCGTCACCGCATAGCGCACCATCAGGCCGCGCGCGCGCTTGGCCATGAAGCTGATGACCTTGTAGCCATCGCCCTTGCGCTCCTCGAAGGCACAGGTGACCACGCGCGGCACCAGCGCCTTGCGGTTCACAGCCTTGAAGTATTCCTCGCTGGCGAGGTTGATGACCACCGGGCTCAGATCGGCCTGGGCGCGCTGGTTGAGGTATTCGGCGATCTGGCTTCCCCAGAATTCGTAGAGGTTCTTGCCCCGTGCGGTCTTGAGGCGCGTGCCCATTTCAAGCCGGTAGGGCTGCATCCAGTCCAGCGGCCGCAACACGCCATACAGCCCGCTGAGGATGCACAGGTGCTGCTGCAACCAGTCCAGCTCGCTCTCCCCAAGGGTCTTCGCATCCAGACCGCCGTACACGTCGCCGTCGAAGGCAAGCACGGCCTGTTTGGCGTTCTTCGCGGTGAACTTCGGCCGCCAGGCCTGGTATCGCGCCACATTCAGGCCCGACAGCGCGTCCGACAGGTCCATGAGCTCGCCGATCTGCAGCGGCGACTTCTCGCGCAACACATCGATGAGCTCGGCGGAGTGCTTCACGAAAAGGGGCTGGGTGTGGGTGGCCACATGCGGCGGGGTCTCGTAGTCGAGGGCCTTGGCAGGCGAGATCAGGAAAAGCATGCTGGAAAAGGGCATCTCCGCGCAACCGGAGTTGCGCGGCTCGAAGATCGGGTTTCTGGCGGGGGGTGAAGCTTCGATTATCACCATCGGCGCAGCAGGCTCAACGGCGTCGACACCCGGCCCGGAAACGCTCAAACTGGAGCGCAGCGCAGGCCTATTCAATTACGATAAGGGAAATGCGTTGCATAATGGTGAATCACAAGGCCCGCTTTCGCCACACAGGAGACCGACATGCCGACCACCGCCACCCTGCCCCCGCCAGCACCGATCCAGCAGTTGCACCACTACGCCTACCGCGCGAAGGATGCGGAGGAAACGCGACGGTTCTACGAGGACATCCTGGGCCTGCCGCTGTACCACATCATCCAGAGCGACTACGTGCCGAGCACGGGCGAATATTGCCCGTACACGCACTTCTTCTTCCGCCTGCAGGATGGCTCTTTCATTGCCTTCTTCGACCTGGGCGACGACGAGGCGGCCTTGCCGAGCCCGAACACGCCGAAGTGGGTGAACCACATCAGTTTCCGGGTGGACACGGTGGAAGAGCTGGAGAACACGAAGGCGCGCCTGGAGGCCAGTGGCATCGAGGTGCTGGGCGTGACCGACCACCACATCTTCAAGAGCATCTATTTCTTCGACCCGAACGGCATCCGCCTGGAGCTGACCGCGCAGCTGGCGGACGAGTTCGAGATGCTCAAGGAAAGCAAGACGGCGCACGCGCGGCTGGCCGAGTGGACAGCGCGCAAGGAAGAGTGGCGCAAAGAACGGGCAGAAGGCAAGAGCGCTGCGCCGCTCAAGCCGCAGCAAAACGATCGACCTGAGGTGGCGGGGCGCGTCAAGGCTTGAGTCTTTTGGCGTTGGCGAGGCTCCGGTGGACCGAAGCGAGGGGCCGGGGGCTCCGCGAATGTCCCCCGAGTCGGCTTCGCCGCCTCTCCTCCTTTATTTCGCTGCGCCCCCGGCCCCTCGCTTCCGCCCACCTCCTGGCACGCAACGGCTGCAAACCACGGGTGCCTTCGGTTCGGTGATGCGTGGCGCTCTGCGCAGCGAAATAAAGGAGAAGGCGGCCTCCCGCCGCCGGGGGGCATTCGCGGAGCAGAGCGCCACGCAGCACCGAACCCGCGAGGTCTACCCAGAAAAAACATGAAGACAACCCACTAAGGAGCGATGCATGTCAGCAACGGCATACCGCGACACAGCCCTCACGAACAACTACGAGTTCACCAGCGGTGCCGGCTACGTGCTGCCCGAATACGACTTCGTGCCGCCACCTGAACTGCAGGGTGGCCCCCTGGTACGCCACCCCATCGTCATCGTCGGCGGAGGCATCACCGGCCTCACCATGGCCTGCTCCCTCGCCCGACTGGGCGTGCGCGCCGTGCTGCTCGACGAAGACAACACCGTCGGCGTCAAGGGCGCGTCTTCACGCGGCATCTGCTACACGCAGAAGTCCCTGGAAATCTTCGAGCGCCTCGGCATCTTCGAACGCATCGCAGCCAAAGGCACACAGTGGAGCGTGGGCCGCACCTTCGCGGGCGACGACGAGGTCTACAGCTTCGACCTGCGCCAGCAAGGCAACTTCCACCTCTCCAGCCAGCCCCCCTTCATCAACATCCAGCAGTTCTACATCGAAGCCTTCCTGGTTGACCGTATCCAGCAACTGGGGGGCGTCGAGCTGCGCTGGCAGAACCGCCTCACCGCCTTCGAACAGAACGCCGAGTGCGCGACCCTCACCGTGGAAACCCCCGCCGGCACCTACCGCATGGAGGCCGAGCACGTGATCGACGCCACCGGCTCCGTCAGCCCCCTGCGCAAATGGCTGGCCGTGCCCTTCGATTCGCGGCGAGGCGACGACCGCTGGTGCATCGCCGATGTGCGCTTCACCGAGCACCCGCCGGTCGAACGCCACACCTGGATCGAAGCCCCGTTCAACGAGAACCGCGCCGTCTGGCAGCACCTCATGGCCGATGACGTCTGGCGCATCGACTACCAGATGGCGCCCAACGCCGACCCAGCCTACGTGAGCCGCGAGGATGTGGTGCGCGAACGCCTCGCACGCCAGTTCGGGTCCGACGTGGGTGTCGAGATCGTCTGGGTCGGCCCCTACGCCTACCGCAGCGAATGCGTGCACGCCATGCGGCATGGCCGCGTGTTCCTGATGGGGGATTCGGCCAAAGTGGTCAGCCCCTTCGGCGCGCGCGGCGGCAACACCGGCGTGGCCGACGCCGACAACCTGGCCTGGAAGCTCGCCGCCGTGCTGCGCGGCAAGGCCGATGTCGCCCTGCTGCAGAGCTACCACGACGAGCGCCTGGAAGCCGCACAGCAGAACGTCTGCGTCACCAACCGCACGGCCCGTTTCCTGCGCCCGGCCGACGGTGCCGAGCGCGTGTTCCGCCACGCCGCGATCGGGCTGGCCAAACAGTACCCGTTCGCGCGCAGCCTCATCAACACCGGCCGAATGGCGGTGGCCAACCCCTACAGCCGCTCGGGCGCCTGCACCTACGCGGCCGGCAGCGCGGCGGGCCAGTCGGTGCAGAACGTGTCGTTCTGCTGGGCCGACGGCAGCGCCGGGCGGGTCAATGACCTGCTGAACTGGGTCGAGGGCGACCTGCTTGTGCTGGTGTTCGGTGAGGCCACGCCCGCCTCGCTGCAGCGCCTGCGTCGGCTCTGCCTCGACGCGCCCGTGCGCAGCGTGCAGGTGCTGGGTGTCCGGGATGCCGCCCAGGCAACGGAGCACGTGCGCGACCCACAAGGCCACCTGCAGGGCGCCTGCCAGGTGTCGGGCAACGCATGGGCGCTGGTGCGGCCCGACGGCTACCTTGCCGCCACGGGCGATGCCATCAACGCCCGGCTGGTCACAGCCATCGAACGTTCCCTCGGCTTGCGCGGAGACACGCCATGAAACAGAACCTGAATTTCCAGGACGCCGACGCGTTCTACGAGCACCTGCTGGACGCCCACGTCGGCCTCAGCCGCGAAGACAGCGAACTGCTCAATGCCCGCCTGATCCTGCTGCTGGCCAACCAGATCGGCGACACGGGGGTGCTGAAAGCCTGCATCGACGCCGCCCGGCAGCTGCCTCGCTAAAATCGGCGGTTCTTTCCCAGACGGCATCCTGCGGGATGCCGTTCCCATTTTTGGCGCGCCCATGACCGACACCCTGAACCAGCCTGGCCTGCAATCCCTGGCCAAATCGTTCGAACCCGCACCGCTGGAAGCCCGATGGGGCCCCGAATGGGAAAAGCGTGGCTACGGCGCCGCCGGCTTCCGCGGCACCGGCTCTGCACAGGCCGGCGCGCCCTCGTTCGCGATCCAGCTGCCACCACCGAACGTGACCGGCACGCTGCACATGGGCCACGCGTTCAACCAGACCATCATGGACAGTCTCACGCGGTACCACCGCATGGCGGGCGCGAACACGGTCTGGGTGCCCGGCACCGACCACGCGGGCATCGCCACCCAGATCGTGGTGGAGCGCCAGCTACAGGCCCAGGGCATCAGCCGCCATGACATGGGCCCGACGCCTGCCGAGGCGCGCAAGAACTTCGTGGCCAAGGTCTGGGAGTGGAAAGAACAGAGCGGCAACACCATCACCACGCAGATGCGCCGCATGGGCGACAGCGTGGATTGGGGCCGCGAGTACTTCACCATGGACGACAAGCTGAGTACCGTCGTCACCGAAACCTTCGTGCGCCTGTACGAGCAAGGCCTGATCTACCGCGGCAAGCGCCTGGTGAACTGGGACCCGGTGCTCAAGACCGCCGTGTCCGACCTCGAAGTGGAGAGCGAGGAGGAAGACGGCTTCCTCTGGCACATCGCCTACCCGCTGGCCGACGGCAGCGGTGCGCTCACCGTGGCCACCACACGACCCGAGACCCTGCTGGGCGACGTGGCGGTGATGGTGCATCCGGAAGACGAACGCTACACGGCCCTGATCGGCAAGATGGTCCAGCTCCCGCTGTGCGACCGTGAGATTCCCGTGATCGCCGATGCGTATGTGGACCGCGAGTTCGGCACCGGTGTGGTCAAGGTCACGCCCGCGCACGACAACAACGACTATGCCGTCGGCCAGCGCCACGGCCTGCCCATCATCGGCGTGCTCACGCTGGACGCGGCCATCAACGAGAACGCGCCTGCCAAATACCGCGGCATGGACCGCTTCGTGGCCCGCAAGGCGGTGGTGGCCGATCTGGAAGCCGCCGGCCTGCTGGTGGAGACGAAAAAACACAAGCTCATGGTGCCACGCTGCGCGCGCACCGGCCAGGTCATCGAACCGATGCTGACGGACCAGTGGTTCGTGGCCATGGGCAAGGTCAGCGAGTCAGACCCCACCGGCAAGAGCATCGCGCAGAAAGCCATCGACGCCGTCGCTTCGGGCCAGGTGAGCTTCGTGCCGGAGAACTGGGTCAACACCTACAACCAGTGGATGAACAACATCCAGGACTGGTGCATCAGCCGCCAGCTCTGGTGGGGCCACCAGATTCCGGCCTGGTACGACGAAGCCGGCAACGTGATCGTGGCGCGCAGCGAAGCCGAGGCCCAGGCCAGGGCACCGGGCAAGACGCTCACGCGCGACCCCGACGTGCTCGACACGTGGTACTCCTCCGCCCTCGTGCCCTTCAGCACCATGGGCTGGCCGGACCAGAAGGATGGCGAGACCGAGGACTACAACCTCTACCTGCCCAGCACGGTGCTTGTGACCGGCTACGACATCATCTTCTTCTGGGTCGCCCGGATGATCATGATGACGACCCATTTCACCGGCCGCGTGCCGTTCAAGCACGTCTACATCCACGGCCTGGTGCGCGACGCGCAGGGCCAGAAGATGAGCAAGAGCGAGGGCAACGTGCTCGACCCGGTGGACCTGATCGACGGCATCGCCCTGGCGCCACTGCTGGACAAGCGCACCACCGGCCTGCGCAAGCCCGAGACCGCGCCCAAGGTGCGCAAGCAGACCGAGAAGGAATTCCCGGAAGGCATTCCCGCCTACGGTGCCGACGCACTGCGCTTCACCTTCGCCGCACTGGCCTCGCTGGGCCGCAGCATCAACTTCGACAGCAAGCGCTGCGAGGGTTACCGCAACTTCTGCAACAAGCTCTGGAACGCCACGCGCTTCGTGCTCATGAACTGCGAAGGCCACGACTGCGGCCTGAAGGAGCACACCAAGGCCGAGTGCGCACCGGGCCAGCCGTTCCACAACTACATGTCGTTCAGCCAGGCCGACCGATGGATCAGTTCGGTGCTGCAGAAGGTCGAAGCGGAAGTTGCGAAGGGCTTTGCCGAGTACCGCCTCGACAACGTCGCCAACGCGATCTACGACTTCGTCTGGAACGAGTTCTGCGACTGGTACCTCGAGATCGCCAAGGTGCAGATACAGACCGGCGACGCGTCACAGCAGCGCGCCACACGCCGCACGCTGATCCGCACACTGGAAGCGATCCTGCGGCTGGCGCACCCGATCATCCCCTTCATCACCGAAGAGCTCTGGCAGAAGGTGGCGCCGGTGGCCGGCCTGCCCGGTGAGTCCGTCAGCATCGCGCGCTACCCGGAGAGCCAGCCGAACAAGATCGACGAAGCCGCCATCGCACACGCCGCCAAGCTGAAATCGGTGGTCGATGCCTGCCGCACGCTGCGCGGCGAGATGAACGTCTCGCCCGCCACCCGACTGCCGCTCTACGTGGTGGGCGATACGGCCTTCATGCGGGCCGCTGGCCCGGTGCTGCAGGCGCTGGCCAAGCTGAACGAAGTGCGCGTGTTCGAAGACGAGGCTGCCTGGGCCGCCGCCGCACAAACCGCCCCCGTGGCGGTGGTGGGCGAGGCCCGCATGTGCCTCTTCATGGAAATCGACGTTGCCGCCGAGAAGGCCCGCCTGGGCAAGGAGGCGGCGCGCCTGGAGAACGAAATCACCAAGGCCAACGGCAAGCTCTCGAACGAAGCCTTCGTGGCCAAGGCGCCACCGGCGGTGATCGATCAGGAGAAGAAACGCGTGGCCGACTTCAGCGCCACGCTGGACAAGGTCCGCGAGCAACTGGCCCGTTTGAGCGCCTGAGGTACCAGGCCCGTAGACACCGAGGAACCGGCTTTGCCGGGCCTCTGGTGTCGCCTCTTGGGGGGTCCGCGCAAAGCGCGGCGGGGGTGACGCCCCTCACCCTCTGTGCATGGCGATCGAACTCCACTGTGACGGTGAAACCGCCTGGGGATCGCTGGTCGTGTCCTGGTAGTCGATGTTGTCGAGCGCCGAGAAATCGCTCAGGCGGTTCTCGTTCTGCATGGAACCCGGCGACAGGGTCTCGTGCATGCGGTGCGCCACGTACCAGCTGGCACGCAGTTTGGCCTCGCGGGTGTGGGAGCCCAGGCGCGGCGTGAGGTGCAGGTTGGGAATGCCATGCAGCGGGGTGCCTTCGGCCGCGAATTGCGGGTTCGCACCGTCCAGCAGGCAGGCGTCGATGCGGCCGTCGCAGAGCGCCAGCGCCAGGGCTTCGGCGTCAAACAGCGAGCTGCGGCTCACACCCACCCAGAGCTGTCCAGGCTTGCAATGGTTGAGCATGCGCTCGTTGATCCAGCCACGGAAGCGCGAGGCGTAGACCATCTGCAGCGAGATCGCATCCGAGTGGTTCAGCAGTTCCTGCAGCGACACGGGCTCGACCTTGAGCTTGTCCCAGATGTCGGCGGCGTGGTGCACGGCGGGGTCGTAGCCGAGCAGCCGCACACCCAGACTGCGCAGCATGGGCGCCAGCGTGTGGGCCACCGGCGCCAGCCCCAGCAGACCCACGGTGCTGCCGGAGAGCTCACGGCCCATGCGAACCTGGGCGATCTTGCGGCCCAGCAGCGCGCTGATCATGCCGCGGCGGTACAGCATGAGCAGGCCGTAGAGCAGGTACTCCGCGTTGGAGCGGACCGTGGCACTGCGGGCCTGAAGCACGCGCACATTGCGCCGCGCGCAAGCGTTCAGGTCGGTGTTGTCGCTGGAGATCTGCATGCGCGCGACGATCTCGAGCTTGGGCGCAAAGTCCAGGAACTCGCTGGACACCACCACGTGCGGCGGCAGCACGATGGCGCGCGTCTTGTAGGTGCTCTTGCGCAGTTCCGCCGGGTCGTCGGCCAGCTCTGGCCGGAAACTCACCTCATGGCGCTCTTGCAACCAGGCCAGCGCCTCGGGCACGAGCGGATCAAGCAACAGGACTTCCATGGTGGTGTGGTGTGGGCGCGTTGGGGACGGGAAGGAAGCGGATCGCGCCGGCTGGATTTCAGCGGCGCTTCAGGAGCGTGATGTGTTCGCCGCCGACGGTTTCCTGCTGCATGAGCATGTTGCCCGTCTGCTTGGCAAAGGCCTGGAAATCGCGCACGGAACCGGCGTCCGTCGAGATCACCTTGAGCGTCTGGCCGCTGAGCATGTCGGCCAGCGCCTTCTTGGCTTTGAGGATCGGCAGGGGGCAGTTCAGGCCTCGGGCGTCGAGTTCTTTATCGGCAGTCATGGGGTGGGGGGTATTCAGGGTTGTCGCCATTCTAAGCGGCCCGCCGCGCGGAACGGAGTCCGCGCGCGGCCGGTACCCGCTAGCCGGCGCCTTCCAGCGGGCCGGGTTTTCGTTGTATGTCTTCCATGAACACGGGCTCATGCCCCTGCTGGCGCAACCACTGCGCCAGCGCCAGGCCGGTGCCGGCGCGCCAGCAACGCACCTGCCCGGGCCGCAAGAGCCGGTAATCGGCCAGCTCGGGCGACAGCCGGACCTCGCCGTGCGCACGCGCGTGGTAGGTGATGATGACCTGGTTCATGCGCTGGAAATCATGCACGCCCACCAGTTCCAGCGAGTCCACTTCGAGCGAGGTCTCCTCGGCGATCTCACGCCGGATGCCGTCCTCGGGCGTCTCTCCCGCCTCCATGAAGCCAGTGATCAGGCCGAACATCTTGGTGGGCCAAGCAGCGTTACGGGCCAGCAGGATCTGCCCGTCCATCTCCACGATGGCGGCCAGCACCGGCGTCGGGTTGTTCCAGTGCGTGAATCCGCAGGCCGCGCAACGCAAGCGGTGGGTCAAGCCCCCGTCCTCCTCCAGGCCGATCATGACCAGAGGCGTGGCACAGGTGGGGCAGAACCGGAACTCGGTGCTCATGGAGCGCGGCAGGCCTCAGGCCGGGAAGACACCGGTGGAAAGATAGCGGTCACCCCGGTCGCACACCACGAACACGATGGTGGCGTTCTCCACCTGGCGGGCCATCTGCTGGGCCACCCAGCACGCGCCGGCCGCCGAGATGCCGGCAAAGATGCCCTCCTCACGCGCGAGCTGCCGGCACATGGCCTCCGCATCGCCCTGGCTGACGTAGACCAGCTCGTCCACCGTGCTGGGGTCGTAGATCTTGGGCAGGTACTCGGTAGGCCACTTGCGGATGCCCGGAATGCGCGACCCCTCGCTGGGCTGCGCACCGATGATGCGGACCGCCGGATTCTTTTCCTTGAGGAAACGCGAGACGCCCGTGATGGTGCCGGTGGTGCCCATGGCGCTCACGAAATGCGTGATGCGCCCACCCGTCTGTTCCCACAGCTCAGGACCGGTGGTTTCGTAGTGGATGCGCGGGTTGTCGGCATTGGCGAACTGGTCCAGCACGCGGCCCTTGCCGTCGGCCTGCATTTTCTCGGCCAGATCGCGTGCGGACTCCATACCCCCGCTCTTGGACGTGAGGATGAGCTCGGCGCCGAACGCCTTCATGGTCTGCGCACGCTCGATGGACAGATCCTCCGGCATGATCAGCACCATGCGATAGCCCTTGATGGCCGCCGCCATCGCCAGCGCAATGCCAGTGTTGCCCGACGTGGCCTCGATCAGCGTGTCGCCGGGCCGGATATCGCCGCGCTCCTCGGCGCGTTTGATCATCGAGACGGCGGGCCGGTCTTTCACCGAACCCGCCGGGTTGTTGCCTTCCAGCTTGCCCAGGATCACATTGCCGCGCGCCTTGTTGTCCGCGGCACCGATGCGCTGCAGGGCGACCAGCGGCGTACGGCCAATGGCGTCTTCAATCGTCGGGTAGTTCATCCCGCCACTGTGCCATAATTTCGAGTCTCCCTGCTCCCTGCCCGGGTGGTGAAATTGGTAGACGCGCCGGACTCAAAATCCGGTTCCGAAAGGAGTGTCGGTTCGATTCCGACCCCGGGCACCATCCGCCCAAGCCGTGCCGCCCACCGCACGGCTTTTTTGCTGGCGATCAGGCGGGCGCGGTTCCTACAAGGCCGTCTGCCACCTTGGGATAGCGCAGGCGCAGACCGAGCTCGCGCTTCATCCGCACGTTGTGAATCCGACGTGATTCGCTCATGAAGCTCAGCAATACCAATGGCAGTTGGTCACCCGCAGCATCGCGCGCCACGCGGGGTGGGCGCGGCATTCCGTACAGATCGGCGGCCAGATCAAAGTAGTCGCCCATCTTGAGCTCCGTGTCGTCCACCACGTTCACGTTGCGCTGCGGGCGCCCACGCCAGAGCGCGAGCACGCAGGCCCGCGCGAGGTCGTCGGCATGGATATGGTTCGTGTAGACGTCGTCTTCCGCACGCAGCACCGGCGTGCCACGCAGCAGCCGCTCGCGCGGCGTACCGCCTGTCCGGTCGGGCGCGTAGATCCCTGGAACGCGCAGCACCGTGGTGCGCACGCCCGTGGCGCGGCCCAGCCAATGCACAGCGGCTTCCGCGTCCACCCGGCGCCAGGCGCGGGGCGTTGTCGGGTTCGCGGGGGTGCCCTCGTCGATCCAGCGGCCGCCGGCGTCGCCGTACACGCCCGTGGTGGACCCGTAGACCACCGAGGCAGGCAGTGAGCGCTGCGCCAGGGCGCGCGTGAGCGCCCGCGTGCGCGGGTCCAGGCGCCAGTCGACCAGTTCACCGGACGGCGGCGGGGCGAGGTGCAGCACGCGCGTGGCCAGCCCGGACAGCCGCCGCAGGCTGCGCGGGTCGTCCAGGTTGCCCAGGAGCGGCGTGATGCCCTGCGCCCGCAAGGCGGGGCCGCGCTCGGCGCTGGACGTGAGGGCCAGCAGGCGCACGCGCTGCGCGCCGCTCAGAACGCGCGCCGCGCGCTGACCCACGTCGCCACAGCCCACGATGAGAACCCGCTCACGCCGGAAGCGTGCGGGCAAAGCGCCAAGGAGACCCATGCGAAATCCGGATTTGAGACAATGCCGGGTTGCCACACAGGGACGTTCCCCTGTCGGCCATCCCGTCCAACAAGTGCCAGTATGACATTCACCATCTCCGTCGAGCCCAGTGGGCGCACCTTCACCGCCGAGCCCGAAGAGTCCATGCTCGCCGCCGGCATCCGACAGGGCATCGGCCTGCCCTATGGCTGCAAGGACGGCGCCTGCGGATCCTGCAAATGCAAGCTGGTCTCGGGCACCGTGAAGCACGGGCCCCACCAGCCCAAGGCACTGAGCGCCGACGAGGAAGCCGCCGGCTTCGTGCTCACCTGCTGCGGCGTGGCCCAGACCGATGTGGTGATCGAGTCGCGCCAGGTCACCGAGGCCGGTGCCTTCCCGATCAAGAAGATGCCGGTGCGGGTAAGCACGATGGAGCGCGCCTCGCACGACGTGGTCGTGCTGCGCCTGCAACTGCCTGCGAGCGACGCCTTTCAGTACCACGCAGGCCAGTACGTCGAATTCCTGTTGCGAGACGGTGACCGCCGCAGCTATTCCATGGCCAACGCACCGCACACGCAGGCCACGGCGCCTGCGCTGGAGCTGCACCTGCGCCACATGCCCGGCGGCAAGTTCACCGATCACGTGTTCGGTACCATGAAGGAAAAGGACATCCTGCGCATCGAAGGGCCGTACGGCAGCTTCTTCCTGCGCGAAGACAGCGACAAGCCCATCGTGTTCCTCGCCTCGGGCACCGGCTTCGCACCGATCAAGGCCGTCATCGAGCACATGCAGTTCAAGGGCATCACGCGGCCGGCCACGCTGTACTGGGGCGGCCGACGCCCGGCCGACCTGTACCAGAGCGCCTGGCTCGAAGCACGCCTGGCCGAGATGCCAAACCTGCGCTACGTACCCGTGATTTCCCATGCGTTGCCCGAAGACGCCTGGAGCGGTCGCACAGGCTTCGTGCACCAGGCCGTGCTGGAGGACTTCCCGGACCTCTCCGGCCACGAGGTGTACGCCTGCGGTGCGCCCATCGTGGTCGAATCGGCCCAGCGCGACTACGTGGAGAAGGCCGGCCTGCCGGCAGAAGCCTTCTTCGCCGACTCATTCACCAGTGCCGCCGACAAAATCTGACCCCCGTCACTTGCTCTCTTCGTGTAGCCGCATACCCCTCAAGGGGGTAGCACCTGCGGCCCGGCAAAGCCGGTTCCCTGGTGCTTCTGACTGTGATCCTTTTCATCCACAGGAGACAACCATGCTGAACCGCCGCACCCTGATCACCCGGTCCACACTGGCCGCCGCCGCGCTGTCCGCGCCCCTGCTCGGCCGCGCACAGGCCTCCAGCACCACGCGCATCGTGGTGCCGTTCGCAGCGGGTGGTCCCATCGACGTGACGGCCCGCATCCTGGCCGAAGCGGTCAAGGGGACGCTCGGCACGGTGATCGTGGAAAACCGGCCAGGTGCGGGCGGCAACATCGGCATGACCGCGGTGGCCAAGGCCCCGGCCGACGGCCTCACGCTGGGCATCGCCACCACGGCGTCGCACGGCATCAACCCCTGGCTGTTCAAGCAACTGCCGTACGACCCGGCCAAGGACTTCGCGGCCATCACGCAGATGCTGAGCGTGCCCAACGTGCTGGTGATGAACGCCGACACCGCCGCGCGCCTGAAGATCAACACCGTGGCAGACCTCATCGCCTACGGCAAGGCCAACCCGGGCAAGCTCAACTACGGCTCGGGCGGCAATGGGAGCGCTGGCCATCTGGCGGGCGAACTCCTGAAGAACCAGGCCGGCATCTACGCAGTGCACATTCCCTACAACGGCGGCAACCCGGCGCAACTCGGCCTGCTGTCCGGTCAGGTGGACTTCAACATCGACAACCTCGCCACCGCCGCGACCAATATCCGCTCGGGCAAGCTCAAGGCGCTGGCGGTCACCACCGCGCAGCGCAGCAGCGTGATGCCCGACGTGCCGACCCTGGCGTCCACCCTGCCCGGCTTCGAAATCGACACCTGGTGGGGCCTGATCGCGCCCGCCGGCACGCCTGCCGACACCGTGCGCAAGCTCAACGCCGCCTTCAACGCCGCGCTGAACTCCCCCGAGGTCAAGACGCGCTTCGCCCAGCTGCTGGCCGAACCCGCGCCCAGCACACCCGAACAGTTCGACGACTTCATGAAACGCGAACGCTCGAAGTACCAGCGAATGGTCAAACTCAGCGGCGCTCAGGTGGACTGAGAAAAAAGCCACCGTCGCACGAGCGAGGTGGCTTGTCCAGAGATACCGCGGAACCGGCCCCGCCGGACCGCAGGTATCGCCCCTTCGAGGGGGTGGCGCGAAGCGCGGCGGGGGTGCCTCTCTACTTCCTTGCCGCCACGGCCTTCTCGGCTTTGTTCACGAGGTCCGCGCCAATCTGGGTCTTCCACTTGTCGTACACGGGGCGCGTCACCTTGACGAACTCGGCGCGCTGCTCCGCCGTCAGCTCGGTCACGGTCACGCCCATGTCGGTGAGTTGTTTCACCAGCGGCTTGCCGGGCTCCACCAGGCCCTTGCGGGCCAGTGCCTTGCCTTCCTTGCCGGCGTCGATGGCGGCCTGCTTGACGATGACACGGTCGGCCTCGGTCCAGCTGGCCCACACGTCCTTGTTCACCACGAAGATCAGCGGATCGGCCACGTAGCCCCACAGCGTGAGGTGCTTCTGTTCCACCGACGGCAGCTTGGCGGCGAGGAACACCGACAGCGGGTTCTCCTGGCCGTCCACGGCGCGGCTGGCCATGGCGGGCTGTGCATCGGCCCAGCTCATCTGCGTGGGATTCGCGCCCAGCGCGGTAAACGTGTCGAGGAACAGCGGCGAGCCCACCACGCGGATCTTCAGGCCCTTCAGGTCGGCCGGGGTCTTGATGGCGTGCTTGGAGTTCGAAATCTCGCGGTAGCCGTTCTCGCCCCAGGCCAGCGGCACGGCGCCGGCGCGCTCGATGTCCTTGAACAGTTGCGCGCCCACTTCACCCGAGGTCAGCGCGTCGATGGCGGCGAAGTCGGGCATCAGGAAAGGCATGGAGAACAGGTTGAGCTGGCGCACCTGGGGCGACCAGTTGATGGTCGAACCCACGGCGAGGTCGATCACACCCTGACGCAGCGCGCTGAACTCGCGCGTCTGGTCGCCCTGGATCAGTGACACGCCCGGGTACAGCTTGAAGTTGATGCGGCCCTGCGTGCGCTCGCGCACCAGGTTCGCCCAGATCTCGCCGCTCTTGCCCCAGGGGAAAGCCGTGCCCAGCACGAGCGACATGCGGTACTCGGCCTTGTACGCGGCAGTGCTCTGCGCGAAACCGTGGGTGGTGACGGCCAGTGCGGCGGCCGTGAGCGCGGTGGTGAGGAAGGTGCGAAGTTTCATGCGTTTGTCTCCTTGGTTGAAATCGAAAGCTCAGTAGCCCAGCCTGGCGGGCAGCCAGAGCGCCAGTTGCGGGAAGGCGATCACCAGCACCATGACCACGAACATGGCCAGGAGCATGGGACCGACCCATCGGATGGTGGACTCCATGCGCACACCGGCGATGCGGCACGACACCATGAGGTTCACCGCCAGCGGCGGCGTGAACTGGCCCAGCGCCACCTTCAGCGTGAGGATGACGCCGAACCACACCGGATCCCAGTTGTAGTGCTGCATGATGGGCATGAGCAGCGGCACGAAGATCAGGAAGATCGAGATGCCGTCCAGGAACATGCCCACGGTGATCAGCAGCAGGATCAGCAGCGAGAGCACGCCATATTCGCCCAGACCCGAATTCACGATGGCCTTGGCCACCGGGTCGATCACGCCCAGTGTGGAGAGGGAGAACGCAAAGATGCCCGCCAGCGACACCACCAGCAGGATGATGCCGGAGAGCTCGCCCGCCTCGCGCAGGATGGGAAAAAGATCGCGCACGCCGATCGTCCGGTGCACCACCATGCCGACGAACAGGCCGTAGAACACCGCCACCACGGCCGCTTCGGTGGGCGTGAACCAGCCGGCACGCATGCCACCCAGAATGAGCACCGGCGCAGCCAGGCCCCACAGCGCTTCGCGCAGGCTCTTCCAGAAGGGCGGGCGCGGCATGGAGGCTTCGAGCGCGCCCATGTTGTGTTTGCGGGCCAGCCACACGGCCGGCACGATCAGCGCGATGCCGGCCAGGATGCCAGGCACCATGCCGGCGGCAAACAGCGCGGGCACCGAGGCGCCGGGCACCAGCACCGAATAGATGATGAAGGCGACCGAGGGCGGGATGAGAATGTCCGTGGCCGCCGCCGCCCCCACCACGCTGGCCGAGAACGAACCCGGGTAGCCCGCGCGTGCCATGGCCGCGATCATCACGCCGCCCACCGCCGCCGCGTTGGCCGGGCCGGAACCCGAAATGCCGCCCAGGAACATGGCCACGACGATGGCCACCAGCGGCAGCATGCCGGAGCCGCGCCCGACGATGGCCACGGCGAAGTTCACCAGCCGCAGCGCGACGCCGGAGCGGTCGAAGATGGAGCCGACCAGCACGAACATCGGGATGGCCAGCAGCGGGTACTTGCCCAGGCCGGCATAGAAGTTCTGCGGTACCGCCAGCAGGCCGAACCACTGGGAGTTGAAGTCCGCCATGGCGATGGCCGCCGCGCCGGCCAGGCCCAGCGCCGCGGCGATGGGCACCCCGGCGAACATGGCGCCGAGGAACATCAGGAACAGCAGCGCGGCGATCATGGCTGCGCTCCCGCGCGACGCAGTCGGTTGAAGCGGCCCAGTGCGCGCAGCGCGATGGCCAGCGAGAGGATGGGCAGCCAGATCGAATACCACCACTGGGGCAGGCCCAGACCCGGCGAGATCTCTTCGTAGACGTAGTGGTCCCACACCATGCGCACGCTCAGCACGGCCATCAGCAGGAACAGCAGCACCATGGCCATCGCACCCCACAAAGCGAGCAGGTGGCGGCGGCGCGGCGAGCCGGCATCGGCGAAGAACTCGATGCGGATGTGGCGGTGCCGCGCCACGGCTGCCGAGCTGGCCACCAGAGTGAGCACGATCATGAGGAAGATCGAGAATTCCTCGGTCCAGGCGAACGACTGGTCGGTGAAGTAGCGCGCGATCACGTTGCCAAAGGTGATCAGGGCCAGCAACGCCATCGAAATGACGGTCAGCCAGTCCTCGACGCGCAGGGGCACACGGGTGTTTTCGTCGATGGGGTTGTCGGGCGTGGCGGCATCGGGATGCACGTCGCGAGAGGGTTCGGTAGGGGTGGACATGGGATGGAAACGGCAGGCCGGCGGCCGCAGCAGGGCAGCCGGAGATGATAGACGTTTCCCTTTTTGCGCCATGTCCTGCCAGTACCACATGCGGGTTTCACCGAATGCGCCAGGGAACCAGACATAAAAAAACGGCACCCGAAGGTGCCGTTGTGTGCCCAACCCGAAACCATTCAACCCAATGGAACGGGCACAAAGATCTGGGTGCCGTCGCGCTGGATGAGCAGCGCCAGCGACTTGGTGGATGTGCCCAGCATCGCACGCACCTGTTCCACGTTCTGCACTTTCGCGCCGTTGACCGCCAGCAGCACGTCGCCCGGCTGCACACCGGCCAATGCCGCCGGCCCCTGGGCATCCTCGACCACCAGGCCGCCGTCCACGCCGGCCTCCCGCCGCTCCTGCGGCGCCAGAGGGCGCAGCGCCAGGCCGAGGCGTCCCTGGTCCGTGGCCTTCTCATTGCCAGCCGCCTTGGCCGTCTTGGCGGCTGCGTCACCCAGCTGCGCCGTCAACGCCACCGGTTTGCCCTGGCGCCACACGTCCAGCCGCACCTTCTCGCCAGGCAACGCCTGGCCGATGAGGGCGGGCAGGTCGCCGGAACTCACGATGGGTTGCCCATCCATCTGGCGGATCACGTCGCCCACCTGCAGGCCGGCCTTCGCGGCCGGGCTCTCCGGCTCCACGGACGAGACGAGCGCACCTTCGGGCTTGTCCAGCTTGAAGGACTCGGCCAGCGTCTGATTCACCTCCTGGACCGCCACACCCAGCCGTGCATGGCTGGCCTTGCCGTGCGCCACGATCTGGTCCTTGACCTTGAGCACGGTCTCCATGGGAATCGCGAACGACAGGCCCTGGTAGCCGCCGGTGCGGCTGTAGATCTGCGAATTGATGCCCACCACCTCGCCACGCGAGTTGAACAGCGGGCCACCCGAGTTGCCGGGGTTGACCGCCACGTCGGTCTGGATGAAGGGCACAAAGCTGTCGTCCGGCAGCGAGCGGCCCTTGGCGCTGACCACGCCAGCGGTCACGCTGTTCTCGAAGCCGAACGGCGAACCAATGGCCAACACCCATTCACCCACCTTAAGGTCTTTCGTGTTGCCCAGCGGGACCACGGGCAGGTCCTTGGCGTCGATGCGCAGCACGGCCACATCGGTCTTGGGGTCGGAGCCCAGCACCTTGGCCACGAACTCGCGCCGATCCGTGAGCTTGACGGTGACACGTTGCGCGTTGCGGACGACATGGGCGTTGGTCAGCACCAGGCCATCGGGGCTGATGATGAAGCCCGAACCCTGTCCGCGCGAAGGCGCCTCGCGCCCGCCGCCCTGCCCGCCCGGGCCCTGGAAGCGCTTGAAGAATTCGAAGAACGGATCGTTCGGGTCGATACCGGGCGGCGTGCGGCTGGCGGCTTGCTGCTCGTCCTCCGCGCCGGCCTTGCCGATCACGCTGATGTTGACCACCGCAGCGCCATGGCGCTGCGCGATCTGCGAAAAATCGGGCACGACGGCCGCAGCCACCATCGGAGCCTGCTGCGCGGTCACAGGTGATGCCGCGCTCGCGTGTGTGCCGGAAACCAGGCCCACGCTGGCGCCGCCGACGATGCCCGCAGCCGCGAGGGACAACACCAGTCGCGAGGCGGTGAGAGACAGGGTTTTCATGAGAGCTCCTTCAGCAAGGACAGGTTGAACATGTCCTTGAATATGAGCCCACAGAGTTAGACGGTTCTTAAAGCGCCGCCAGCCGCAACGCGATGCGCAGGCCACCGAGACTGGGCGAGCGGTCCAGCTCCAGGGTAGCGCCGTGCAGTTGCGCGATGGCGTTCGCGATGGCCAGGCCCAGCCCGCTGCCCGTCGCTTCGGTGCCCGGCACACGGTAGAAGCGGTCGAACACGCGCGCGCGGTCGGCTTCGGAAATGCCAGGTCCGCTGTCTTCCACCGCGAGCACCAGCCAGCCGGCTTCGCGGCGCACGGTCACGTCCACCTTGCCGCCTTCGGGCGTGTACTTCAGTGCGTTGTCGACCAGGTTGTTCAACAGAATGCGCAACGGTTCGGCGTGGCCTCGCACCTGCCCGGCCATCGTCTCGCCCAGGCCCAGATCGATGTGGCGCGCCACAGCCTGCGGCGCGGCTTCGGCCACCACTTGCGCGGCAAGCGATGCCAGCTCCACCGGCGCGGCGGGCTCACCGCTGGACGGCTGCGCCTGCTGCCGCGCGAGCACCAGCAACTGTTCCACCAGGCGGGTGGCGCGGTCGATGCCCGCCAGCAGCCGTTGTGCAGCAAGCTGTCGCACAGCGTCATCCGGCGCGCGTTGCAGGCCTTGCACCTGCAGACGCAAGGCGGCGAGCGGCGAACGCAGCTCGTGCGCGGCCTCGGCCACGAAGTGCTTCTGCGCCTCGAAAGCCTGCCGCACCCGGCCGAACAACAGGTTGAGTTCGTGCACCAGCGGGCGGATCTCATCGGGCAAGCCCGCCTCGCTCACCTCACCCAGTTCGTCGGCCTCGCGCTCGGCCACCTGCCGCCGCACCCGCGCCACGGGCGCGAGCGACGCACCGACCACGGCCCAGGCCACCAGCATCAGCAAGGGCGCCATCCAGGCAATGGGCAGCACCGTGCGCCAGGCCAGCGCGCGCGCCATGGCCTGCCGGGGACGCAGGTCCTGCGCGACCTGAACCACCTGCGTTCTCGACTGCATCGAATACACGCGGTAGGGCGTGCCTTCGACCTCGATATTCGAGAACCCCAGGATGGCCTGATGCGGCAAGGCCGCCCGTGAGCCGGACTGAAACACCCGGATGCCATCCGGTGTCCATATCTGCACAAAAAAATCGAACGCCTCCGCAGGCGAAGGTGGGGGCTCGCCGGGCGCGGACGGCAGGCCCGGCGGCAGCACGCCCGCGCGCAAGGCCTGCGCCATCTGTTCCATGTGGTAATCGAAGATGCCATCGGCTTCGGCGCGCGCCTGCCGGTAGACCACGGCCGCCTGCAACCCGGCCGCGAGCACGATGGCCAGCAACAACAAGCCGATCAGGCGCGTGCGCAGCGAACGCGTGGACAGGCGCGGCCACCTCACGGCAGCCCCCTCACTCCGATGCCTCGCGGCAGGCGGGGAGGGGCGTGGCGCGTTGCTTCGCTCATGCCTTGGGCACCATGTAGCCCACGCCACGCACGTTCTGGATCAGGCTGGCGCCCAGCTTCTTGCGCACGCCGTGGATGTAGACCTCCACCGCGTTGCTGCTCACGTCGTCTTTCCAGCCGTAGAGCTTTTCCTCGAGCTGCGCGCGGGAGAGCACACGGCCGGGTCGTGCGATCAGCGGTTCGAGCACAGCCCATTCGCGCGCCGAGAGTACCACTGGCTCACCGTTCGCCATGACCTCGCGCGTTGCGGTGTTGATGCTCACCCCCAGGTGTTCATACACGGGCTCGGCGCGGCCCGCCGCGCGGCGCAGCAGGGCGCGGATGCGCGCCAGCAGTTCGTCGAGATCGTAGGGTTTGAGGATGTAGTCGTCGGCACCGGCATCCAGTCCCTGCACGCGCTGCTGCACGGAATCGCGAGCGGTGGCAATCAGCACGGGCACGCGGTTGCGGCGCGCACGCAGCTCGCGCAGCACGTCCAGGCCGTCACGCCGTGGCAGGCCCAGGTCGAGCAGGATGAGGTCGTAAGCTTCGGCCTGCGCCGCCGTCGAGGCCATCTCGCCATCGCGCACCCAGTCGACCGCGTAGTGCTCCGCCCGCAAGAGATCGAGCACGGCTTCGCCGATCATCGTGTCGTCTTCGACCAGCAACAGCCTCATGGGTGCGTGTTCTCCGGACTCGTGGTGTGCCGGGCACTCCAGCGGAGTGCCCCGTCTGCATCCTGCGCCGTCCCGCTTAGGCGGGACTTAGGCGCCGCCAGGCTCAGGCGCCCGCGAGCAGCTTCTTCACGTCGCCGGCCAGCGCGGCCGCACCACTGCCATAACGGTTGTACAGGCGGATGCGCCCTTGCGGGTCGTACACGTAGCTGCCGGCCGAGTGGTCCATGGTGTAGCTGGTGGTCGAAGCACCCAGGACCTTCTTGTAGTAGATCTTGAAGCTCTTGGCCACCTCGGGCAGCTGGTCGGCTGGTGCGTAGAGGGCGAGGAAACTCGGATCGAAGTGGCTCACATACTGCTTCATCACCTCGGGCGTGTCGCGCTCGGGATCCACACTGACGAAGAGGCCTTGCAGGCGGTCGCCATCGGGGCCGAGCAGGCGCTTGGCCTCGGCCATTTCGCTCATCGACGTAGGGCAGACATCGGGGCACTGGGTGAAACCGAAGAAGAGCACCACCACCTTGCCCTTGAAGTCGGCCAGCGTGCGCGGCTGGCCGTTGTGGTCGGTCAGCGAGAACCCCGTGGCGTAGTCGGCGCCGGTGATATCGATGCCGGTGAAGGTGGCGGCGGGCGCCTCCGACTTGTCAGAACAGGCGGCAAGCCCCAGGGAGCCCAGGCTCAAGGCGAGAATTTGACGACGGTTCATGGTGCACCTCAGAGGTAATGATCGATCAGCAACGCCGCGAACAGCACGGCGAGGTGGATCAGGGAGAAACGGAAGGTCTTGCGCGCGAGCGCGTCGGAATAGTGGCGCCAGAGCGCCAACGCATAGCCGCAGAAGCCGATGCTCAGCGCCACGGCGACGACCAGGTAGAACCAGCCGCTCATGCGCATCACGAAGGGCATGAGACAGGCGGCAAACAGCACGAAGGTGTAGAGCAGGATCTGCAGACGCGTGAACTCGGAACCGTGCGTGACCGGCAGCATCGGCAGACCGGACTTGCGGTAGTCCTCCACGCGGTACAGCGCCAGCGCCCAGAAGTGCGGTGGCGTCCAGAGGAAGATGATGAGGAAGAGGATCAATGCCTCGGGCGAGACCACACCGGTCATTGCCGCCCAGCCCAGCACGGGCGGCATGGCACCCGAAGCCCCACCGATCACAATGTTCTGTGGTGTGAGCGGCTTGAGGATCACGGTGTAGACCACCGCGTAGCCCACGAAAGTGGCGAATGTCAGCCACATCGTCAGCGGGTTGACGAAGACATAGAGCACGGCGGAACCGGCAGCGCACAGCAGCGCCGAGAACGTCAGCGTCTTGCCATTGGTGAGCTCTCCTTTGGCAGTGGGCCGCCATGCAGTGCGCTTCATCTTGGCATCGATCTGCTGCTCGACCACACAATTGAAGGCGGCCGCGGCGCCTGCCACCAGCCAGATGCCGAAGCATGCGATGGCGGCCAGTTGCACCTGCGCCCAGGTCGGCACACCCGGCACGGCCAGCACCATGCCGATGAGCGCGCAGAACACGATGAGCTGGATCACACGCGGCTTGGTCAGTGCATGGTACTGCCGCCAGACCGAAGGCAGTGGAGCAACAACGGAAGAGGTGGGCGCGGTGCTCATCGGATCGGTGTGGACAGGGGCAAGGGAGAGACCGAGGTGGCCGGGTCGCGCCGGAGCGCCAGGCGCGTGCTGCAGAGGGCACCGGTCAGCACGATCACCAGCGCGGCGGCGCCACCGGTGTGCCCCACCGCGGCCGCCAGCGGCCAGTCGAGCACGACGTTGGTCAGTCCGCTACCGAACTGCCAGGCCGCGAGCAACAGCAGCGCGCGGGCCGTCGGCCGCATGCCGTCCACCGACCACAGACGCCAGCCCAGCCAGAGCATGGCAGCGAGCACGAGATAGGCCATCAGGCGATGGACGTAGTGGATGGCGGTGAGCGCGGGGAACGTGATCAGCTCGCCCGTGTGGCTCTGCCCCAGCTCACGCCAGATGGTGAAACCCTCGCGGAAATTCATGTGGGGCCACCAGCTACCCTGGCAGGTGGGAAACTCGCCACAGACCAGCACGGCGTAGTTGGTGCTGACCCAGCCACCGAGCGCGATCTGCAGCCACAACAGCAGGAACACGGCGATCAGACCCCACCGCAGTCCTCGCGACAGGGGGATCGGCCCGCGGTGGCCAGGCTCGGCCTGCGCATAGCCGACCGACTGCGCGCGCAAGAGCGCCAACAGCCCAAGCCCGCCGAGCAGGTGCAGCGTGACGATGGCCGGGAACAGCTTCATGGTCACCGTCAACGCACCGAACGCACCCTGCAGACAGACCCAGACCAGTGTGACCAGCGGCCACACGTAGGACACGCTGAGGCGCTTGCGCTCGACCCAGCTCACCATGGAGAGCACCAGGATCAGCACGCCGACCGCCGTGGCAAGGTAGCGGTGGATCATCTCGATCCAGGCCTTGGAGAAGGTGACGGGGCCGTGCGGCATTGCTTCCTGCGCGGCCGCAATCGACGTGCTCGCACCCACGGGACTCACGCTGCCGTAGCAGCCGGGCCAATCGGGGCAGCCGAGGCCGGAGTCCGTCAGACGTGTGAAGGCGCCGAACAGCACCAGGTCAAAGGTGAGGAACAAGGTGATGAGCGTGAGCACGCGCAAGCGGTGCGCGGGCGGCGCATGGCGGTTGCGCACCCACACCCAGGCCAGCGGCCCGAGCGCGATCACTACGCCCAGGAACATCAAGCGCGCGATGGGCGCGAGGTCGTAGAGCGGTTGGGTGTCCATCTCAGTTCGCCCGGCCTTCCTTGTCCCAGAACGCCGAGGCACGCAGCAGGCGGTCCAGGTCGCGCTTGGCCTGCGCAGGGTCGAGGTTGGCCGGGAAGCGCATCATCCAGTTGCCCAGCGGATCGACGACGTACAGGTGGTCTTCGATCTTCTGACCGGGTGCGGGCTGGAGCCAGGTGGCGAGCATCTGCGGGTCCACCTTGAGCACCACGGCGGCGGCCGTGGCCTGTTGCAGCGGAGCGGGCAGCGCGGCGTCTCCCGTGCGCAGCCAGACCCAGTCCAGCCGCTCCTTTTCGCGGCCCAGGGTTTCGCGCAATTGGCGCTGCACATACAGGTGCTGCATGCAGGCCTCGTCGCAGGCGCTGTCGGCCACACTCACCAGCAGCCATTGCTGTTTGAGTGAGTCCAGCGGAACGGTGCGCCCCTGTGCATCGACACCGCTCCAGGTGGGCAGCGGGCGCTGGGGGTCGATCAGCTCACCGTAGTTGCGGCGGCCTTCCGGGCGGATCACGTAATAGGTGAAATACGACGCGATGACGGGCGCAGCGCACACAAACATCAGGCCCAGCATTTTCCAGCGGCCCTTGCGCGTGCTGGCGGCGGCTTCGGCGCTGGCCTGATCCAGCTGCGGCAGGCTGTGCACGGTCAGGGTCAGGGGTTCATCGGGCATCTGTGCCATGGAATCGGCGCTTTCGGCGGGGAGAGAGGATTTGGAACCAGAGATAGAGAAGACCCGCGAGGGCACAGAGGGAGAACCACTGGAAGGCATAGCCGTGGTGCTTGTGCACGTCGACGGCGACGCGCGGCCATTCGCGCAGCAGACCGTCGGCCGCGGCATCGGTCTGCAGGACGGACACGCCCAGCAAGGACAGACCGGTTTCCCGCGCGAAGGCAGGAAGGTCGATATTTTGCCGGATCGCCCCGGGAGCCGCCTCACCCAGCTCGTATAGCTTGCCCGGCGGGGGGGCCAATCGGCCTTCCAGGAGCACCAGGCCTGCGGGGGTGACCACCTCGGGCACGCGACTGCGGTCATTGAAATCCCGAGGCACCCAGCCACGCTGCACCAGCACGGCACGCTCGCTGTTTGCCAGCCGCAGAGGTGTGACGACAAAAAAGCCGACCCGCGTGTTCATCTGGCGGTTGTCGAGAAAGATGGTGCGATCCGGCACCCATGTGCCGCTCAGGCGCACCGGCCGGTGCACACCGGCCATGACGTCGGGGGTCTTCAGCAGCTCCTCCGTGTTCAAGGCCTCCAGCCCTCCCCGCTCGTTGATCTGTGCCTGCAACGCCAGTTTCTGCGCTGCGCGGTCCAGTTGCCACAGGCCCAGCGATGCGGTCGCCACCATGGTGAGCACAGTGGCCATGGTCACAACCCAGAAACGCCAGGTGGAGCGCCGCATGTTCAGACACGCCCCGATTCACATGGGCACGCGCCACAACCTGGCGCACGGTGCGCGCGGATAATGGAGCACATGAAATATCTGGTCATCGCGGCGTTCGTTGCCATCATCGGTAGCCTCGCCACCGCCTTGGTGTACATGATGCGGGGGGGCAGCTCCACCGAGGAAGACGGCACGCCGCGCAAGAACCACATGGCTCGGGCGTTGGCTTTCCGGGTGGGTTTCTCCATCCTGCTGTTCCTGGTGGTGCTCATCAGCTACCTGATGGGCTGGATCCAGCCGACCGGCTTGCCGTTGCGCGGCTGAGCCGATAAGGCCTTTTCGGCAAAAAAGCGCCAGAAGGCGCTTTTTTTGACTGGGCCCGGGCAAGGTGGTTCAACCACCAGGAACGATCACATCCAGTAGACAAGGATGTACAGGCCCAGCCACACCACGTCCACGAAGTGCCAGTACCAGGCGGCACCTTCAAAGCCGAAATGACGCTCTTTGGTGAAGTGGCCTTTTTGCAGGCGCAGGGTGATGAACAGCAGCATCAGCATGCCCACGAACACGTGGAAGCCGTGGAAGCCCGTAAGCATGAAGAAGGTGGAGCCGAACACGCCCGACGACAGCTTGAGGTTCAGGTCGGCGTAGGCATGTGCGTATTCATAGCCCTGCACGAACAGGAAGACGACCCCCAGCACCACGGTCATCCACATGAAGGCGATGGTCTTGCTGCGGTTGCCCACTTGCAGCGCGTGGTGGGCAATGGTCAGTGTCACACCCGAGGTGAGCAGCAGCGCGGTGTTGATGGTCGGCAGCCAGAACGGGCCCATGGTCTGGAAGGGTTCGACGATGCCGGCAGGCGATGCGGTGGCGCCGGCCTGGACGCTGGGCCACACGGCGGAGAAGTTGGGCCAGATCAGCGAGTTCTCGATGCCACCCAGCGCTGGCACCGAGTGGGTGCGGGTCCACCACAGCGCCGTGAAGAACGCGCCGAAGAACATCACCTCGGAGAAGATGAACCAGCTCATGCTCCAGCGGTAGGAGAGATCGATCTTGCGGCCATACATGCCGCCTTCGCTCTCACGCACCGATTCGCTGAACCACTGGAACAGCACGAACAGCCAGAAAGCCAGGCCGAACGCCAGCGAGTAGGCACCCCAGCCATGGCCGTTGATCCACTGACCGGCGCCCAGGATGACGAAGAAGAGACCGATGGAGGCCATCACCGGGTGACGCGACGGGCCGGGAACGAAGTAGTAGGGCGTCGTGCCGTGGGTAGTTGCTGACATGCTCACTCCTGTTGTGCTTTCGCTTGTATCTAATGTCTGAAAATCAAAATCGACTCGTGGGTGTCACCGTGTCTCAACCGGCGACCCAGTTCACCAGCAGGATCAGCCCCAGCACGAACAGGAAAGCCATGCCCACACCCACCGCGAGGAGGTGCAGCGGGTTGAGCTTGGCGATGTCCTTCTGGTAGTCGGCATTGCGGCGCACGCCGATGAAGCCCCATGCCACGGCCTTGACCGTGTCGATGAAGGAGCCTTTGCGCTGGTGAACAGGCGTGGGTGTGTTCATACGTCCCCCGTGGGTTTGAGCGACTCGGCTCCACGGGCCTGAGGCGCGTCGCCGGCCGGTGCCGGAGGCACCTTGCCGCCCACCTCGAAGAAGGTGTACGACAGCGTGATGGTGCTCACATCCTTGGACAACCGGGGATCGATCACGAAGGCCACCGGCCACTCTTTTTTCTCGCCGGCCTGCAGGGTGTACTGCGTGAAGCAGAAACATTCCAGCTTGTTGAAGTGGGCTGCCGCCTGCTTGGGTGCGTAACTGGGCACCGCCTGCGCGGCCATCGTGTGGTTCTGGATGTTCTGGAACTCGTACATCACCGTGGCGAGCTCGCCGGGGTGCACCTGCATCGACCGGACCGCCGGCTTGAAATGCCAGGGCCCGCGAGCGTTGGTGTCGAATTCCACCGTGATGGTGCGGGTGCGGTCCACCTGTGTATTGGCCGGGAGGCTGGCAGCCCCCGGCACACGCAGTTCCGACACGGCCAGCACGTTGATGCCCAGGGCCTCGCAGATGTGGCGGTAGATCGGCACCAGCGCGTATCCGAAGGCGAACATGCCCAGCGCAATCACGCAGAGCTTGCCCACCATCTTGAGGTTTTCGCGTTGCAGTGCCATGGCGACAGTCTGGATGCGCCGGTCAGAAACCGAGCAGGAAACGCTTGCCCACGAAACCGAAGAAGAACACGATGGCCACGGACGCCAGGATCAGGCCCAGGCGGCGATTGCTCTTCTTCTTTTCTGGTGTCATGGCGTTTCCGGACGAACGTTGCAGGGACTCAGCCAATCACCTTGGTGGCGGTCGAGTCGAGCCTGGGCGGGTTCTCGAAGGTGTGGAACGGTGCAGGCGAAGGCACTTCCCACTCCAGGCCCACGGCGCCTTCCCAGGGCTGCTGAACAGCCTTTTCGCCCTTGCCACGCATGGCGGGGATGATGACGGCAACGAAGAAGTACACCTGCGCCAGGCCGAAACCGAATGCGCCCACCGAAGCGATGGCGTTGAAATCAGCGAACTGCATGGGGTAGTCGGCATAACGGCGCGGCATGCCGGCCAGACCCAGGAAGTGCATCGGGAAGAAGGTGATGTTGAACGAGATCATCGACCACCAGAAGTGGATCTTGCCACGCGTTTCGCTGTACATCACACCGGTCCATTTGGGCAGCCAGTAGTAGATGCCGGAGAACATGGCGAAGAGCGAGCCGGCCACCAGCACGTAATGGAAGTGGGCCACCACGTAATACGTGTCCTGCATCTGGATGTCGATCGGCGCAACCGACAGGATCAGGCCCGTGAAGCCACCGATGGTGAACACGAAGATGAAGCCGACGGCCCACAGCATGGGCGTCTCGAAAGTCATCGAGCCCTTCCACATGGTGGCGATCCAGTTGAAGATCTTCACGCCCGTGGGCACGGCGATCAGCATGGTTGAATACATGAAGAAGAGCTGGCCGGTCACCGGCATGCCGGTGGTGAACATGTGGTGGGCCCACACGACGAAGGACAGGATGGCGATGGAACCGGTGGCATAGACCATGGAGGCATAGCCGAACAGCTTCTTGCGCGCGAAGGCGGGCACCACCTGGCTCACGATGCCGAAGGCGGGCAGGATCATGATGTAGACCTCGGGGTGGCCGAAGAACCAGAAGATGTGCTGGTACATCACCGGATCGCCGCCGCCGGCGGGGTTGAAGAAGCTGGTGCCGAAATGGCGGTCCGTCAGCGTCATGGTGATGGCACCGGCCAGCACGGGCATCACGGCGATCAGCAGGTAGGCGGTGATGAGCCAGGTCCAGCAGAACATGGGCATCTTCATCAGCGTCATGCCGGGGGCGCGCATGTTCAGGATGGTCACGATGATGTTGATCGAGCCCATGATCGACGAGGCACCGAGGATGTGCATCGCGAAGATGCCGGCATCCATCGAGGGGCCCATCTGCAGCGTCAGCGGCGCGTACAGCGTCCAGCCGGCGGCAGGGGCACCACCGGGCATGAAGAACGAGGCCACGAGCATGATGGCGGCGGGGATCATCAGCCAGAAGCTGAAGTTGTTCATCCGCGCGAAGGCCATGTCGGATGCGCCGATCTGCAGCGGGATCATCCAGTTCGCGAAGCCCACGAAGGCCGGCATGATGGCACCGAACACCATGATCAGGCCATGCATGGTGGTGAGCTGGTTGAACAGCTCGGGGTTCACCAGCTGCAGGCCCGGCTGGAACAGCTCGGCACGGATCAGCAGCGCCAGGACACCACCGATCATCAGCATGGTGAACGCGAACAGCAGGTACAGCGTACCGATGTCCTTGTGGTTGGTGGCGTAGACCCAGCGACGCCAGCCCGTGGGAGCGTGGTGGTCGTGATCGTGGTCGTGGCCGTGTGCGTCGTGGTGGTCAAGAACTGCACTCATGGTCGATTCCTTTGAGACTCAATATGGTTCTGGCGGACAGATCACTTGCGGGCGGCCAGCACTTCGGCCGGCTGCACGATCTGCTCGGTCTTGTTCGACCAGTTGTTCTTGGCGAAGGTCATCACCGCAGCGAGTTCGGTGTCGGACAGTTGCTTCCAGGAGGGCATGGAACCGCCGGCAGCGCCGTTGAGCACCACTTCGATCATCTTGCCGTGATCGGTGGCGGTCACGATGGCGGAGCCATCGAGAGGCTTGATCGGGCCAGCACCCTTGCCATTGGCCTGGTGGCAGGCCGCGCAGTTGGCGGCATAGACAGATTCGCCTCGCTTGACCAGGTCGGCCAGCGTCCAGACCTTGGTCGGGTCATCGGCGGCAGCGGCCATGGCCTTCTTGCGATCGGTCACCCAGGCGGTGTATTCCTCGGCCGACACCACCTTCACGTGGATCGGCATGTAGGCGTGTTCCTTGCCGCAGAGCTCGGCACACTGGCCATAGAAGTCACCGGTCTTCTCGGCGCGGAACCAGGTGTCCCGCACGAAACCGGGGATCGCGTCCTGCTTGACGCCGAAGGCCGGCACCATCCAGGCATGGATCACGTCGTTGGCGGTGGTGATGATCCGGACCTTCTTGTTGACGGGCACCACGAGCGGGTTGTCCACGCGCAACAGGTAATCGTCGGTCGGCTCGGGCTTGCCGCTGTTGGACATCAGGCGCTGGTTGTTGTCCAGGGTGGAGAGGAAACCGATGCCCTCGCCTTCGCCCTTCAGGTAGTCATAGCCCCACTTCCACTGCATGCCAGTGGCCTTGATGGTCAGGTCGCTGTTGGTGGTGTCTTTCTGGGCCACCAGCACCTTGGTGGCGGGCAACGCCATGCCGATGACGATGAGCAGGGGAACGATGGTCCAGCCCAGCTCCACCCAGATCGGCTCCGGCAGCTCCCGGGCCTTGTGGCCAGCTGCCTTGCGGTGCTTCAGGATGGAATAGAACATCACGCCAAAGACGATGACGAAGATGACGGCGCACAGCACCATCATGAACCAGTGCAGCCAGTGCTGTTCTTCGGCAATGCGGGTCACCGGCGGATGGAAGTTCAGCTGGTTGACCGCGGGCCCCCCCGCCAGATCCTTGACGGCCTGAGCAGCGACCGTGCTCCAGGCGCCTGCGCTCAACGCCAGCGTGGTCGCCACCGTGCGGATCGTGGTCCACCGGTTTCGCAGGGAATGCACCTTTTTATTCGTCGTACTCACTTTAAGCGCCTCAAATATAAGTATTGATTTATATCAATGCCGATTAGAACAAAATTTTCCGGGCTCACCTACCCAAAACACCACCGTCAAGCGCCACGCAAAGCTTGGCGAATCTCCCGCACCAGCACCGGCCTCAGCTCAGGACGCAAAAACCGCCCCAACCTGACCGTCTGCCCCCCGCCACGGACCTCGATCATCAGACCGTCTCCGCCATGCGGCTCAATCTGCACCCAGTCACGAACGAATTCGCTGCGCTTCACCCGTCCCGCCGTCTCCTGCTCCACCACCAGCCTGCCGTCCAGCAAGCGAATGCGCTCGCTGTCCGCGGCGTGTCGGGCATAGACCAGGAAGGCTGCCCCCACCGCGACCAACTCCAGCACCGCGAAAGGCAGCACCAGCATGGCTCCTTGCGACCAGAGGAATCCGGCCACACCCAACGACACGGCACACAGCGAGGCATACAGCCCTCCGAGTTGTGCCGGCGTGACCGAGCAGTTGCGTTTCAACGACCACTCCACGCCTTCTTCAGACTGGGTCGCGAAACGGAAAGCGTTGCAGGTAAGGCTCACCACCCACCACCGGTTCGGGCCACGCCCTGCCCGAAGGCGCGCGCGGCGACGCAGGGAAAATTCCCTCGAAATCTGGATAGCCGCCGATTGTAGCGGTGAGACGAGTGCAAACCCGAGGCAAAACCGTCACATCCGACTCGGACAATGCGCCTTCATCGCCGCGAACAGCCCATGCAACCGACCCGGGCTCAACCCCTTCGGCCTCGCAGCATGGCGCGCATGTCCTCCATCGGTACCGTCGTGGCGGGCCCCATGGCCACACGCGGCACGGGTTTGAAGGCGTGGCCGTAGATGATCTCGAAGGTCAGCAGGAGCCGGCCATCGGCAGCGCGCGGCAAGTCCGCTTCGATGGCGCGGCACAGCTGCGCACGCCATTCCCGCGATCGGCAGGCCGCAAAGCGCGACACATTCAGATTGCGCCCGAGCCCCCTCAATTCCGCCAGCAGTGGCTCTGCGCCGCTGTACGACAGGGTGATGCGCTCCATGTCCATCACCGGCTCGGCAAATCCGCTGTGCACGAGCATGTCACCCCAGTCGTGCATGTCGGTGAACGCATGGGACGGTTCCGGCCAGCCGTGCGCCATGTACACGGAGCGCAACTCGCGCAGGCTGTCAGGGCCCAGGCAGGAAAACATCAGGAAGCCGTCGGTCTCGATGTGCGAGTGCCAGCGCCTGATGAGGGTCTGGGGTCGAGGCTCCATGTGCAGCGCCATGTTGGCCCACAGCATGTTCACCCGTGTGTCAGCCGTGGCGGCCTGCGGTCCCTTCGTCCGGCCCCAGCTCAAGGGGTTCCAGCCAGGCCCACCGGTCTCGCGGGTGGCCTGCAAGGCGTTCGGAAGGCGTTGCGCGGCGATATGGCAGGGAGCGTCAGGCATCTGCCCGCGCAATTCCCGGTGCGCCAGCAGCCCCCCTCCCACCGGTTCCCAATGCAACCAGCTGGTGGGCAACTGCCGAAACCACTTCAGGCGTTCGGCCATGCGCGAAGCCACTTCCTCGTGCAGCCAGGGGCTGGTCGTCATGACACGTTGCTGCCAGCGCAGCGCAGCCACGGGATCCATGCCGGGCACGGTGGTTTCAACAGAGGGAGAAATGCTGCTCAAGAAAAATGCCGGAAAGCGGAACGTGGGGCGCAGAGGCGGCGCGCGTCAGTATATTGGCCCCATGTTCATGCACTGGCGCACTTTGTGGGATTCCCTGCCCGGCACCTGCCAGGTCTGCGGCGCATGGCCGTCCCGGCCCGTCTGCGAGGCCTGCACCTGCCGGTTCCAGGATGACGCCCCGCGCTGCACCACCTGCGCCACCCGCCTGCCGGCGGGCACCGTGCATTGCGGCCCTTGCATGAACCGGTCGGCTCCCGCGACCTTGCGTGCCTGCGCCGCTGCCGTGGACTACGCCTACCCGTGGGACGGGCTGATCGCCCGCTTCAAGTTCCGCCAGGAACCCGGTTGGGCAGGCCCATTCGCCCAGGAGATGCTGCGCAACCCGATGGCCGATGCGCTGCTGTCGCAATCCGACCTCATTGCCCCCGTACCGTTGGCGCCCGCCCGCCTGGCCGAGCGCGGCTACAACCAGGCCTGGGAACTGGTCAAGGCTCTGCGGCGCAGGCGGCCGCCGGGTTCACGCCCACCGGCTCTGGCCGATGCGCTCGTGCGGCTGATCGAGGCGCCCGCCCAGCACCGGCTCTCGCGTGAACAGCGCCTGAGCAACCTGCGAGGCGTGTTTGCCGCACACCCGATGCATGCGGCCCGACTGCGGGGCCGGCACGTGCTGCTGGTGGACGACGTGACCACGACGGGCGCCACGCTGCATGCCGCCGCCCAGGCGCTGATGCAGGCGGGAGCGGGATCGGTCAGTGCGCTGGTGTTCGCGCACACGCCTCCGCGTTAAGCTCGCCGCCCACGTTCACAGCGTCAGCCGCCTGTCATGTTCCATATTGTTCTCGTGCACCCCGAAATCCCGCCCAACACGGGCAATGTGATCCGCCTGAGCGCGAACACCGGCTGCACCCTGCACCTCATCGAGCCCCTGGGTTTCTCGATGGAAGACCGCCACATGCGCCGCGCAGGGCTGGACTACCACGAGTACGCCGAACTCAAACGCCACACCGACTGGGCCAGCTTCCTGCAGACCGCGGCACCCGACCCGCAACGCATGTTCGCCTTCACCACACGCGGCAGCCACAATGTGTTCGACAACCGATTCCAGAAAGGCGACTGGCTGGTGTTCGGTTCCGAAACCCAGGGACTGCCGGACGACTTGCGCGAATCATTCCCCCATGAGCAGCGCCTGCGATTGCCCATGCTGCCCGGCCAACGCAGCCTCAATCTCTCGAATGCGGTGGCGGTGACGGTGTTCGAGGCCTGGCGTCAGCTGCAATTTGCGATGCCTGTTCCGTGATGGAGGTCACGCTGAGCCCTGGTGGGTGAACACCATCGGGGCGGCAAGCGCGCACCATTGCACCATGTCCACTCCCCGAAACGGGGAGGTTTGCACGGAGACCCCCTTGATTTCCGCCCTGACACGCATGATCCGGGTGAATCTCGCGCCTCGACAGCGCGTCCACCGGAAGCCCAGCCTCAAAGATCTGGCCCAGATCCGGCGACAGCTTGCGCTCAGCATCGAAGACTGCACGAGCGAATCCGCGATCCGCTTGCGCAAGCAGATCGAACAGGCCCGCACGCCCCAGGAACTCTGGTTGCTGCGCAACGACGCCTACCAGCAGATTTCCCAGCAGCACGATCAGTCCATCGCGGCGGATCGCATCAACCGCCTGATCCAGCATTTCGATGGCTGGCTGGACCCCCGTCAACTCGTGCGGATCAACTGAGGTCGGTACCTCCCCCCGCACTCAGGGATATTGACGCACCAGCGATTCGGCAAAACACACCGGCTTCTCGGCGCCCTCGCGCTCCACCACCACTGCCCATGTCATCTGCAGGCCGCCCTGCTCGATCGGCTCGGTCGCCTGCAAGGTCAGACGGGCACGCAGGCGGCTGCCCACAGGCACGGGCGCCGTGAAGCGCACCCGGTTCAGCCCGTAGTTCACGCCCATGCGCGTGTTGCGGATGTCGAACGCCGACTCGAAAAACACCGGCAGCAGCGACAGCGTGAGAAAGCCGTGGGCGATCGGAGCGCCGAATGGCCCGGCCTTGGCCCGCTCCACGTCGACATGGATCCACTGATGGTCACCAGTGGCTTCGGCAAAGCGGTTGACCTGTTCCTGGGTGATCGTCACCCATTCGCTGACGGCCACTTCCTGGCCCACGGAGGCCGCGACTTCGGACAGGGATTCGAAGGTTTTCATGGCGGCGACTGTATCGCTGGCACCACGTTGCGCATGTCGGACCGGCGACACGGCTGCCGCGATCCGTCAGCGGTCAAGCCACTCGCAGGTGCCCTGCCACTGCCGCAGATCCTTCTCGACCCGGCTCGGCGTCACGTCGAACAGCGTGAGCCCGCGCGCCGCAAGGTGCACATAGTTCTGCGTGTCACGCAAGGCCCCCAGCACAGGCAGGCCCAGCCCGGTCACGAATTCGCCCAGTTTGTCAGCGGCGATCGTGCGCATGTCCACCCGCATGCCGACGATACCGACCTGCAGCTTGCCCCCGCGACGGGATTCGGCCAGTTCGTCGATGAAGGCGCGGGTGGCATAGATGTCGAAGATGCTGGGTTGCAGCGGCACGATGACCTTGTCGGCAATCTTCAGCACGTCCTTGAAACGCCAGCCGTGCAGGCCCGCCGGGGTATCCAGCACCACGTGGGTGACATCCTTGGGTGGCCGCGCGATCAGGTCCTGCGACACCTCCCAGGTCTGGATCGGCCGGGCCTCGGGCGGCCGCAGCTTGAGCCACAGCGCCGACGACTGCTGGCGATCGGCATCGCCCAGCATGACCGAGTGACCCTGGCGGGCAAAGTAGCCGGCGACGTTGGTCGACAGCGTGGACTTGCCAACGCCTCCTTTGGGATTCGCAATCACCACGATGGGCATGAAGAGCTCCTCTTTGTGTGCGGACGCCCCGTGCGGCGGCGCGTGGGCGATAGGGATGGGGGTACCGGGCGCTATGTTATCGCCACCGCGTCCCACACCAGTTTGCAACCCGTCAGGAACATGCCCAGATAGATGAGGCGGTAGAAGAGCTGGGGCTTGATCCGCTGGGCAATGCGAACGCCCATCCACACCCCAAGCGGTGCGAAGGGCATCAACGCCAGCGAGGTCGACATGTTTCGCAAGTCCAGCAGGCCCAGCCAGGCGTAGGGCACCCATTTGGCCAGATTGACGAAAAAGAACAGGAAAGCCAGCGTGCCGGTGAAGATCGCCGGGGGCATCCGAAGCGGGATCACATACGCGTTGAGTGGCGGCCCGCCTGCGTGGGCCACGAAGCTGGTGAACCCGGAGGTGACCGTGAGCAGTGCCCCCACCCAGCGCGGCGGCGGCACGCTGTCCGGCCGCGGCGGAAACAGCAGGCGCTGGGCCAGGAACATCAGGGTGAACACGCCCACGAGGCCTGCGACCACACGGGCATCGAGCAGCTTGAACAGCAAGGCACCCACCACCACGCCGAACAGGCTGCAGGGCAACAGGAATGTCAGGAGTTTGCGATCAAAGTTCTTGCGGAACGCGGCAATACCGAGCAGGTCCATGAGCAGCAGCACCGGCATCAGGATGGCCGCCGCCTGAGGCACGGTGACCGCCAGCGCCATCAACGGCACGGCGAGCGAGCCGAAGCCCGCGCCGAAACCGCTCTTGCTGATGCCCAGCAGGAGCACCGCAGGAATCGCGACAAGATAGAACTGAGGATCGGTGATGAGAGGGAGATTCAAGCTCACGATTGTCGCCGCACGCGGCCAACGGTCTCGCCACCATCGAGTTCAAGGCGGCGAGAATTGGCACATGCACAACATTCAGTTCTGGGGCGAGACGCTGCGCTTGCTGGTCGAACTGGCCGCCACCGCGGCCTTCGCGCTGTCCGGCATCCTGATGGGCGCGCGCATGCGGCTGGACGCAGTCGGCGTGGCGGTGGTCGGTTTTCTGGCCGCGTTCGGCGGCGGCACGCTGCGCGACCTGCTGCTCGATCAGCGACCGTTCTTCTGGGTGCGTCACGTGGAGATGCTTTGGGGCGTGCTGGCCTTGTGTGTGCTGGCGATGGCGTTCCTGCGCGGTCGTCACGTGAAGCTGACCGAGCGGGCGATCCAGTGGCCCGATGCGCTGGGCCTGGGTTTGTTCACGGCCACGGGCGTGCATCAGGCCCTGCTGCTGGACATGCCCGCCCTGGTGGCCGTGCTGATGGGCCTGATCACCGGCGTCTTCGGCGGCGTGTTGCGCGACGTGGTCTGCAACGAGATCCCCACCGCGTTCAAGGACCACCGGCCCTACGCACTCTGCGCATTTGCCGGCGGCTGGCTGTATGTGGGCCTGTGGACCATGGAGGTACCAGGCTGGATGGCGCTGGCGGCCTGCGTCGTGTTCACGGCCGGGCTGCGCGGTCTTGCCCTGTGGCGCAACTGGCAGCTGCCGGCCTGGAAACTCTGAACCTCAGACTTTTTCGATGACGAGGGCGATGCCCTGCCCGACGCCGATGCACATGGTGCACAGCGCGTAGCGCCCCCCCGTGGCGTGCAGCCGGTTGACAGCGGTGGTCGCCAGCCTGGCCCCGCTGGCGCCCAGCGGGTGCCCCAGCGCGATCGCGCCACCCCACGCGTTCACCCGCTCGTCGTCGTCCTTCAGGCCCAGCAGGCGCAGCACCGCCAGCCCCTGTGCCGCGAACGCCTCGTTGAGTTCGATCACGTCCATCTGCTCCAGCGCGAGGCCTGTGAGGGCCAGCACCCTCTGCGTGGCCGGTGCCGGACCGATGCCCATCACGCGCGGCGCCACCCCGGCCGTGGCCATGCCCACGATGCGCGCCTTGGGCGTCAGCCCGTTCTTCGCCGCCGTCGCCTCATCGGCCAGCAGCAGCGCGCAGGCGCCGTCGTTCACGCCGCTGGCGTTGCCCGCCGTCACCGTGCCGTCGGGGCGCACCACGCCCTTCAGTTTCGCCAGCGCCTCCAGGCTGGTCTCGCGCGGGTGCTCGTCCTTGTCCACCACCAGCGCATCGCCCTTCTTTTGCGGGATCGTCACCGGCACGATCTCGCGCGCCAGGTGCCCGGCCTTCTGCGCGGCCACGGCCTTGAGCTGGCTGGCCAGCGCCATGCGGTCCTGCGCCTCGCGCTCGATCTTGTAATCCACCGCCACGTTCTCGGCCGTCTCGGGCATGGAGTCCACGCCGTACTGGGCCTTCATCAGCTTGTTGACGAAGCGCCAGCCGATGGTGGTGTCGTAGACCGCGTTGGCGCGGCTGAAGGCGGACTCCGCCTTGGGCATGACGAAGGGCGCGCGGCTCATGCTCTCCACGCCGCCGGCGATCATGAGGCCGGCCTCGCCGGCCTTGATGGCACGCGCCGCACTGCCCACGGCATCCAGGCCCGAGCCGCAGAGGCGGTTGATGGTGGCGCCAGGCACCTCCAGGGGCAGGCCGGCGAGCAGGGCGGCCATGCGGGCGACGTTGCGGTTGTCCTCGCCGGCCTGGTTGGCGCAGCCGTAGAGCACGTCGGTGACGGCGGCCCAGTCGACGCTGGGGTTGCGCTGCATGAGCGCCTGGATGGGCAGCGCGCCGAGGTCGTCGGCTCGCACGCTGGAAAGGGCGCCGCCGTAGCGGCCGAAGGGCGTGCGGATCGCGTCGCAGATGAAGGCTTGGGTCATGGGTGATCTCCTCGGGTGAACCCGCGACTGTAACCAAGCCGGGCGCAAGGACGCACGGCATGGGGGAGAATCCCCGCACCATGTTCAACCCCTCCCAAGCCGATGTGCGGCGTTTTTTCTGCTCGGTCCATCAGAAGCAGTTGCAGCAGCAACCGATGGAGGCGATTGAAACGCTGGCCAGCCAATGGATCGCCGAGCACCCGGAGCACCACGGCGAATTGAGTGATCTGGACGCGGCACTGGCACGCCTGGGTGAACCCGACACAGGACGTGACAACCCCTTCCTGCACCTGTCCATGCACCTCTCGATCAGCGAACAGTGCAGCATCGACCAGCCACCGGGCATCCGCCAGGCCGTGGAACTGCTGGCGGCACGGCGCGGCGATCTGCATATGGCCCACCACGAGGTGATGGAGTGCCTGGGCACCATGCTCTGGGAAAGCCAGCGCGCGGGGCGGCCACCCGATGGACAGGCCTACATCGACGCGGTGCGGCGCCGGGCAACGAAAGACTGAGCCTCCGAGGGATCTGCCACACGACGGACAACAAAACAAAAGGGCCGCTCATGGAGCGGCCCTTTTGCTGTTGGAAAGCGCGGGGATCAGCGGAAGCGCGACTGCGGCACCACCTTGAGTTCGCCTTCGACGGTTGACAGGTACTTGGCGATCTCGCGCATTTCGGCCGGCGTGTACTGCTTGGCGATGCCGGCCATGATGCCGTTGGAGCGGCCGATCATGGCGTTGCCTTCGACGGTATAGGACTTGAGAGCGACGAACAGGTAGTCGGCGTGCTGGCCACCGATCTTGGGGTAGCTCGGGTCGATCGGCTTGCTGAAGTTCGCGCCATGGCAGGAAGCGCACGCACCCTTCTCGATCAGGGCTGCGGCTGCGGTGTTCGCGGTGCGCGGCGTTTCGGGAGCGGTCTTGTCGGCCTGGGAAGCATAGTAGGCGCCGAGATCGGCCATGTCCTGCTCGCTCAGCGAGCCCGCGATGCCACGCATGGTGGGGTGCTTGCGGTCGCCCTTCTTGTAAGCGTTCAGTGCCGCAACGATGTACTTGTCCGTCTGGCCGGAGATCTTGGGAACCTTGTGGATCTCGGGGAAACTGTTCTGGTAGCCGGGAATGCCATGGCAACCGATGCACATCTCAGCCTTCTTGTGGCCAGCCTGCACATCACCTGTCACGCCCTGAGCCTGGGCGGCGAGAGCGACGGAGAACGTCGCAGCGGCGACAAGGGTTCGGACAATCGTGGACAACATTGGAATCATTTTGCAAGCACAATGAATGGAACCGGCTGAAAAAATCAACCGCCGATTATATAGACTGGTATTCACCTCTGGTAACACCCCTGCCAACCTTCGCACAAGGCGTTTTTTCATGAAATTCCAAGGCTCCGAGAACTACGTCGCCACGCAGGACCTGATGCTGGCCGTGAACGCCGCCATCACGCTCAAGCGTCCGCTGCTCGTCAAGGGCGAGCCCGGCACAGGCAAGACGATGCTGGCCGAGGAAGTGGCCGCCGCGCTCAAGATGCCGCTGTTGCAATGGCACATCAAGAGCACCACCAAGGCACAGCAGGGCCTGTACGAATACGACGCCGTGAGCCGCCTGCGCGATTCGCAACTGGGCGACGAACGCGTGAAGGACATCCACAACTACATCGTCAAGGGCGTGCTCTGGCAGGCGTTCACGGCGGACGAGCCGGTGGCGCTGCTCATCGACGAGATCGACAAGGCCGACATCGAATTCCCCAACGACCTGCTGCGCGAGCTCGATCGCATGGAGTTCTACTGCTACGAGACGCACGAGATGATCCGCGCCAGGCACCGCCCGCTGGTGTTCATCACCTCGAACAACGAAAAGGAGCTGCCGGACGCCTTCCTGCGGCGCTGCTTCTTCCACTACATCAAGTTCCCCGATGCCGACACCATGCAGCGCATCGTGGACGTGCACTTCCCGACGCTCAAGAAGGAGCTGCTGACCGTCGCGATGAAGACCTTCTACGACGTGCGCAACCTGCCTGGCCTCAAGAAGAAGCCCAGCACCTCGGAGTTGCTGGACTGGCTCAAGCTCCTGATGGCCGAGGACATTCCGCTCGAAGCGCTGCAGAGCGCCGACAGCAAGGTCAGTGTGCCGCCGCTGGTGGGCGCGTTGCTCAAGAACGAGCAGGACACCACCCTCTTCGAGAAGCTGGTCTTCATGAACCAGAGGAATCGATGATCACCCCGTTGCTTGCCCACTTCGTGTGGCCGCATCCCCTTCAAGGAGCGACGCCAGCCGTCGGCAAAGCCGGCCCGGCGGCGTCCCGCGATCTGCCTGATTGCGATCGGAAGAATTGATATGGACCCGAAAACCCGACATGCGTTGAAGGAAGGTCTGGCCGACGCGTCCGGCTTTGTCATCGGTTCCCTGGGCGGCTGGGCGCTGGGACAGCAGCTGGGTCTCGATTTCTTCGCAGCGCCCGATGCATTCGGCTGGCGTGAGATGGCCGGGCTGGCGCTGATCGCCCTGGGTGCTGGCGTGGGCAAGATCGTGGCGCGCAGGATCATCGCGCCACCGCCGCCTTCCACCTGAACTGCACGATGGCCTTCGTCGAACCCGTCACCCTGCGCGCCAACGGCATCGCCCTGGTCCCGCTTTCGCTCGACCACGAAGCCGGCTTGCGCGCAGCCGCTGCCGATGGCGAGCTCTGGAAGCTGCGCATCACCTCGGTGCCGGAGCCGGAACAGACGCGTGGCTACATCGAATCGGCACTGCAGATGCGCGCCGAAGGCCACCGCTTCGCATTCGCCGTGACGGATGAAACCAGCGGCGATGTGCTGGGCAGCACCAGCTTCCACGACATCCTGCCTGCCGTGAAGCGGGTCGAGATCGGCTGGACGTGGTACGCGCGCCGCGTGCAGCGCACCCATGTGAACACCACCTGCAAGCTGCTCATGATGGGTCACGCCTTCGACACGCTGGGCTGCCATGTGGTGGGCTGGCGCACCGACAACTTCAACTTCACCTCGCAGCGCGCCATCGAGCGCCTGGGCGCGAAGAAGGACGGCGTCATTCGCGGGCATGCCCTGCGCCGCGACGGCACCATCCGCGACACGGTGATGTACAGCATGCGCTCGGGCGAATGGCCGGAGGCGAAGGCGCAGTTGCTGTACCTGAGGGACAAGCACGCCTGAAAGGGCCCTGGGGGACCGCCATGCTGATCGACTTCTTCTACACGCTGCGTTCGGCCAAGCTGCCCGTCTCTGTCAAGGAATACCTCACGCTGCTCGAGGCGCTGCAGGCCGACGTGGTCGGACCCCGCAACCCCGAGGCCTGCTCGATGGACGACTTCTACTTCCTGGCACGCACCGCGCTGGTGAAGGACGAGAAGCACTACGACAAGTTCGACCGCGCCTTCGCCGCCTACTTCAAGGGCGTGGAAATGATCGCGGACTTCACCAAGCCGATTCCGGCCGACTGGTTGCGACAGGAGATGGAGCGCATCCTCTCGGAGGAGCAGAAGGCCAACGCCCCGAAGCTGGACTGGGACGAGCTCATGGAGACGTTGAGAAAGCGTCTGGAAGAGCAGAAGGAGCGCCACGAAGGTGGCAGCAAATGGATCGGCACGGGCGGCACCTCGCCATTCGGCAACAGCGGCCAGAACCCGCAGGGCATCCGTATCGGTGGCAAGGGTGGCAACAAAAGCGCGGTGAAGGTCTGGGAACAGCGCAGCTACCGCGACTACGACGACACGCAGGAGCTGGGCACGCGCAACATCAAGGTGGCCCTGCGCCGCCTGCGCAAGTTCGCGCGCGAGGGCAACGACCTGGAACTGGACCTGCCCGACACCATCCGCTCCACCGCCGCCAATGCCGGCTACCTGGACATCAAGATGATTCCGGAGCGGCACAACAACGTGAAGGTGCTGCTGCTCATGGACGTGGGTGGCACGATGGACGAGCACATCCAGCGCGTGGAAGAGTTGTTCTCGGCCGTCAAAAGCGAGTTCAAGCACCTCGAGTTCTACTACTTCCACAACTGCGTCTACGACTTCATGTGGAAGAACAACCGGCGCCGTTACGCCGAGAAGTTCCCGACCTGGGACATCATCCGCAAGTACAACAAGGACTACAAACTGATCTTCGTCGGCGACGCCACGATGAGTCCTTACGAAATCTTGCAACCGGGCGGCAGCGTTGAATACAACAATGAAGAGGCTGGTGCCGAGTGGCTGCAACGCCTCACACACGCATTTCCCCGTTTTGCGTGGATCAACCCGGAACCCCAGGGGGTGTGGCAGTATCGACAGAGCATCAGCGTGATCCAGCAGCTGATGGGCCAGCGGATGTACCCGCTGACCCTGAAGGGGCTGGAAGACACAATGCGCTTGCTCTCGAAATAACGGCCGCATGAACCTTCCTCTCCCGGGCCGTGCCCCCTGGTTGGCATGGTCTTTCCTGCTTTGCGCGACCTTGTTGTGGCCACACGCCGCACGCGCCCAGGCAGCGCCCGAGCCGATCACGGTGCCAGGCAACAGCACCGATGCGTCTGACGCGGATGACGTCGACAGCGACACCCCTCGCCGTCCGCGCGACAACCGCGCGCCCGTGGCTCCGCGTTTCGAGATCGACATGCAGGCGCCCGACGAAGCCATGCGCGACTTTCTCCTGCGCCACATGGAGGTGCAGCGCTACCGCGAACTGCGCAATCTCGACGCCAGCGAACTCGGCCGCCTGCTCGCACAGGCACCGGCCAACGTGCGCGAGCTGCTCGCCACGCTGGGCCACTTCTCGCCCACTGTGGAGGTGGTTCCACCACCCGGCCTTGGCGATGCGGTGGCGGACACCGGCAACAACGAACGCCGCGCGACGCCCTCCTCGCTGGGCACCATCACCGTCAGGGTCGACCCCGGGCCGGTCACGCAGGTGGCATCGGTCACGGTGTCTTTCGTGGGCGATATCGCCAACGCACCTGAGGCCGAGGCGCAGCGTGCCGACATCCGGCGGGAAGCGGGGCTGATCGCAGGCCTGCCCTTCTCACAGGCCGACTGGGACCGCACCAAGACCGTTGCACTGAGAAGGTTGATCGCGCAACGCTACCCCTCGGGTCGCGTGCAGAACAGCCTGGCCGACATCGACAGCGAAGCCCACCAGGCGCGCCTCTACATCGAACTCGACTCCGGCAAAGCCATGCGCATGGGCGAGGTCGTGGTGCAAGGCGCCGAGCGCTACGACGCCATCACCGCCGAGCGGCTGGTGCGCCTGACCGGCCTGACACCGGGCAGTGACTACGACCTCGAGAAGCTGCAGGACGCGCAGCGGCGCATTGCCGAGAGCGGCTACTACGACTCGGTCTTTGTGTACGTGGAACCCACGCCCGACGGCGAGACGCTGCCGGTGATGGTGCAGCTGCGCGAGAGCAAACGCCAGAAGGTCGTGATCGGTATCGGCGGGAGCACCGACAACGGTGCCCGCCTGTCGCTGGAACACACGCACAACAGCGTGCCGGGCATCGGCTGGCGTGCGGTCAGCAAGCTGCGACTCGAACGCGACGACCAGCTCGCCAGCACCGACTGGAGCTCGATCCCCAACGACGACGGCTGGCGCAAGATCGCCGGCGCGCAGGCGGCCAAGCAACTGGACGACTTCACCACCACCACCAGCCAGCGCCTGCGCGTGGGGCAGGCACAACTCGGCGTGGAATACGACCGCAGCTTCTACCTGCAATACGACCGTGCCCTGGTGACGAGCACGTTGCTCTCCGCCGCCGCACAGGAAGAGGCCAAGTCATCCATCAGCGCGAACTACGCGTGGACGCGGCGCCGCTTTGACGATCTGGTGTTTCCGCACCGCGGCTACGGCCTCGCCGTGGAACTCGGCATCGGTTACACCTTGGGCACCACACGCCTGCCGTTTGCCCGAACGAGCGCGCGCTGGCTCACCTACTGGCCCCTGGGAGCGATCTCGCGCGCGGCGGATCCGGCGCCTGGGCAGCCTCGTGACATGAGCGCACCGGGCCGACGCACGCAGCTCGGCCGCCTCGCACTGCGTGTCGAAGGCGGCGCCGTGGTGGCACGCGACAACGCCCCCATTCCAGACACGCAGCTTTTCATCACCGGCGGCGACAACACCGTGCGTGGCTATGGCCTGCGCGACATCGGTGTGACCCGCGCCGACGGCAGCATCGGGCCAGGCCGCTACAAGGGCGTGGTGAGCCTGGAATGGCAACGCCCGATCTTCAACGCCGACCAGCGCTCGAACTGGGAGAACGCGATCTTCATCGACGGCGGTGCCATCGCCAACAAGGCCGGTGACCTCAAACCCGTGTGGGGCGTGGGCACCGGCATCCGCTACAACAGCCCGGTCGGCGCACTGCAGCTGGACCTCGCCTACGGCCTGGAGGTCAAGCGCTTCCGCATCCACCTCAACGTGGGGTTCACATTCTGAACGGCACATGAGCATCGACCCGGAAGCACCCCTCGATCGCACCGCTCCGCCGCCTTCGCGTGTGGGTCGTGCGGTGCGCTGGGTGGTCGGCGGGCTGGTCTCCACCGTGCTGCTCGTCCTGCTCGGCTTTGGTCTGTGGGCTGCCTCGCCAGGCTCGCTGGCACAGGCCATCGGCTGGGGCCAGTCGTTCATGGCGCGGCAAGGACCCGAGGCAGGCACGCTGGATGTGAGCGATGTGCAAGGCAGCCTTTTTCGCGGTGGCCAGATTGCACACCTGCAATGGCAGCGCGATGGCCTGAGCGTGACGGCGACCGACACGCGCATCGGCCTCAGCACCTGGTTCTGGGCAGACGCCCTGCTCGGACGTGGCGTGCGGCTTTCACAGCTCGACATCGGTCGCCTGCAGATCGACGATCAGCGCCCGCCACAACCCTCAGCGTCCCCGGAACCGCTGCAGCCGATCACGCTCCCGCTGCCGGTCACTTTGCCCTGGTCCATCGGCGAGCTGGCGCTGGCCGGCGGCGAACAGCCCCTCACACTCAGCGGCATGAAAGGCCAGTACCGCTACCGCCCGGCCGACCGGGCCTGGAACCTGGGTGTGGCCGATGCACACCAGTTCGATCTGGACAGCGTGGAGGTGGCGGGTGGGCGGTATCAGGCCCAGGCCATTCTGGGCGCTCAGGCCCCCATGCCACTGCGGGTGGACGCCAGCGGCGAGGTGCGGACCACGGTGCCCGGTGGCGAAGCCATGACCCTTCAAGCCATTGCACGCATCGCCGGCAGCCTGGGCGCCACCGACGCTGCGCTCGATGCCAGCGCGAGTGTCAAGGCCACGGGTGGCAGCGCCCAGGCCGACGCCCCCACGCTCGACGCCAAGGCCCGCTTGCGTCCCTGGTGGCCGCAACCCATCGAAACGGTCGACGCCACCATGGAGCGCATCGACCTCGCCGCGTTCTGGCCACAGGCACCGGTGACGCAGTTCAGCGGCACGGTGAAGGCGCAGCCCGAAGGCGAGGCCTGGCGCGCCGAGCTGCAGCTGGCCAACGCGGCCAGCGGCCCGGCCGATCGTCAGCGTCTGCCGATCGAACAGATCGGCGCGGCGCTGGAGCAGCGCGGCACCCGTTGGACGCTGTCGCGGCTGGAGGCACAGCTGGGCGGTGGCCGTGTGCAAGGCCAAGGCCAGTGGGAGCCCGCCACCGGCCCTCAGGCCTCGCCCTTGGGTGAATGGCAGGGCGAGATCACCGCCAGCCGCATCAACCCGGCCCGACTCTGGAGCAGCATCGCGGCTGCCGCGCTCGACGGCAAGGTCACCGCGCGCACGGTGGACGCCAACACCGCGCAGGCCGCCATCGATCTGAGCGCGCGCGTGCAACCCTCGGGCACCCAACCGAGGGATGGCTCCCTGACCGGCGTGCGCCTGCGCGAACTCGATGCCAGCGCCCGCTGGCGCCCGCGCCCGGACGATGCCGCGCAGGGCGTGCTCGAACTGCGCGAGCTCCGGCTGGCCGCCGCCGATGCCACGCTCGACGGCAAAGGCGCTTTCGATACGCGGGCGCGCAGCTTCGACGGCCAGGCCGCGCTGCAGCTGCCCGGCGCGCAGCTCAACTGGAAAGGCAGGACAGCGCATGCCCAAGGCAACGGCAATCTGGACCTGAACCTCGACGACGCCAGCCGCGTGCTGGCCTGGGTGCGCAGCCTGCAGACCCTGCCAGTGGTCGGCGCACAGATCCGCACGGCACTGGATGGACAACCCGGCCTGCAGGCCGAGGGCAGCGCCCGGCTCAACGCCGAATGGCAGGGTGGTCTGGGCGTGTTCGGCTACCCCCCTCCGGCGAACGGCGCCACCACCGCGGCACCGCCCCGCCTGCAGGTGACGCTGGATGCACCGCGCCTGCGCGCCACGCGAAACGTGGCCACCGGCAACGCGGACAACCCGAGCACCACGCAAACGATCAACCTCGCCGCACTGCGCCTGCGCGCCAGCGGCCCGCCCGATCGCCTGGACCTCGGCCTGGCGGGCCGTGCCGAACAAGGCCCCTGGAGCGCCACGCTCGACACCCAGGGCGTGCTGCAACTGGGCCATGCACGCCAGCCCGACATCGACACGGGCCGCCTCGAACTGAGCCGCCTGAAGCTGCAGGCCACCGACAGCGCGCGCCCCGACCGTACGGTGGAGTGGACGCTGGAGAGCGCCGCCGCGCTCGCCATGCAATGGCAAGGGGCGCGCAGCGGCGTGCTGCAGGTGCAGGCCGACCCCGGGCAACTGCGCCTGCAACCCGACTTCCGCCGTCGCACCACGCCGGCACCCGCGCCCGCCGTGGCCGTGTCTGCCGCCACCGTGGCCGCAGCAGCGGCCACGCCCACCGTCACCACCCCCATGACCCTGGCCTGGGACCGCATCACCTGGCGGGCGGGTGCGCTGGAGACGCGCGGTGAACTCACCGGACTGCCCCTGTCGTGGGTCGACGCACTCGCCACCGCCGAAGGTGCACGCCACGGCCCTCTGGCCGAATCCGGCCTCGGCGGTGACGTCGTGTTCGACGGTGCGTGGGACCTCACCCTGCCCGCCGACAGCAACCAACCCCCTCGCCTCACGGCGCGGCTGCAGCGGCGCAGCGGCGACCTTTCCGTCCAGACCGACGGTGCCTTCGACGAGAACACCAGCTCCACCCAGCGCCTGCAGACCGGCATCCGCGAAGCCCAGTTGAATGTCGAAACGCGGGGCAGCAACGTGGTGGCCCGATTGCGCTGGAACAGCGAACGCCTGGGCCAGGCCAGTGCGGATGTGAGCACGGCACTGAGCCCGCCCGGCGGTGAGCAGGCCGCATGGCACTGGGGCGAACAGGCGCCGCTGCGTGGCACCGTCAAAGCCAGCCTGCCCCAGATGGGCGTGTGGTCGGCGCTGGCCCCACCGGGCTGGCGCGTGCGCGGCTCACTCGGCGCCGACCTGACCGTTGGCGGCACACGGGACAAACCCCTGCTCAACGGCTCGCTCAACGCCGACGACCTCGCCCTGCGTTCGCTCGTCAATGGCATTTCCTTCTCGCGCGGCCAGTTGCGCGCCACGCTCGCGGGCGAACGCATCACGATCGACCGGTTCTACCTGCAAGGGCGCGGCGGCGCGGACAACGGCGGCACACTGCTGGCCACCGGCAGCACCGAATGGCGCACCGTCACGGTGGAGGGACAGCCGCGCCGCCAACCCTACATCAGCCTGCAGGCCAATGCCGACAAGCTGCGCGTGTCCACCCGCGCCGACCGCATGCTCACGCTTTCCGGCCAGTTGCAGGCAGAACTCGCGGGCACCGCCCTGCAACTGCGCGGCAAGCTCACCGCCGACAGCGCCCTGTTCGTGCTGCCCGACGAATCCACGCCCACCCTGGGCGACGACGTGGTGGTGCGCGGCACCGAGCGGCCACTGGAAGACCCGAACGCCTTCCGCGTGCAGCCCGACGTGCTGGTGGACCTGGACCTGGGCAACAACTTCGAGGTGCGCGGCCAGGGCCTGCAGACCCGCCTGTCCGGCGAACTCAACGTGCGCAGCACGCCCGCCTCACCCGCACCACGCGTGCTGGGCGAGGTGCGCACCGTGCGTGGCACGTACCGCGCTTACGGCCAGCGGCTCAACATCGAAACGGGCCTTCTGCGTTTCAACGGGCCTTACGACAACCCCACGCTGGACATCTCCGCCGTGCGCCCCAACACCACGCAGCGCGTGGGCGTGCTCATCAGCGGCAACGCGCAGGCGCCGCGCGTGCGGCTGTTCTCCGACCCCGAGCTGCCCGACAGCGAAAAGCTCGCCTGGCTGGTGCTGGGCCGCCCGGCCAGCGGCGCGGGCGCCGAGGCCGCCGTGCTGCAACAGGCGGCGTTGGCCCTGCTGGCTCGAAACGGGGGCAATCTGGACGGTGGCCTGGCAGGCGCCTTCGGCCTGGACGAACTGTCCTTCGCCGGCAGTGCGACGAACGCCGATGGCACCACCTCGGCGGCCGCCCTCACGCTGGGCAAGCGCCTGTCCAACAAGCTCTACCTCACGTACGAGAGCAGCCTGGCAGGTGCGATGGGCACGGTGTCGATGTTCTACGACATCTCGCGCCGCGTGACGGTGCGGGCCCGAGCGGGCGAAGAGAACGCCATCGACCTCATCTTCACCACGACATTTGACTGACCCCCGCGAGGACGAAACCCATCCCCGCGCCGCGCTTTCAGCGCGTCACCCCCTCAAGGGGGCAATGCCTGCGGGCTGGCAGAGCCAGTTCCGCGGCATTTCTGGAGGAAGGTCTGGCGCTCCGGAGAAACTCAGGCAGCCTGGGCCACTGCCGGCTGGTTGGCCGCGACGCGGATCTCGCTCTCGGCGGTGGCCAGGGCCTTGGCCTTGGCGTCGGGCCCCATGCCCACGCCTTCAGCGCGCACGAAGCGCACGTCGGTGATGCCGAAGAAGCCGAAGATGGTCTGCAGGTAGCTTTCCTGGTGTTCCATCGCGCGACCACCTTCGCTGGTGGAATACACGCCGCCGCGGCTCAGTGCCACGATCACGGTCTTGCCGCCGGCCAGGCCCACGGGGCCTTTTTCGGTGTACTTGAAGGTCCGGCCGACCTGCGCCAGACGGTCGATCCACGCCTTGAGCTGGGTCGGGATGGTGAAGTTGTAGAACGGCGCACCGATCACGACTACGTCGGCCGCCAGGAACTGGCTCACCAGCGCTTCAGACAGCGCGTTCTCGCGGCGTTCCACTTCGGTGGCCGCTGCCTGGCCTGTGCGAAAACCCAGCGATTCGGCGCTGAGGTGCGAGGGCGCATCCTTGGCGAGATCGAGGTACTGCACTTGCGTGCCGGGGTGCGAGGCCACCCAGGCTGCCACCGTGCTGGCGGTGAGTTGACGTGACACCGACTGGTCGCCGGTGATCGCGGAATCGATATGAAGCAGTTGCATGGACATCTCCAGAAGTGAAGCCACGCCTTGTGGCCATATATAGATTTTGATTTCGAATCGAATAATTGATAAGTCGGCAGTTTTACGACATATCGTTCCATAATCAGAACAATCAATGTTTAAAAAGAGAGGCCCACGTGCAAGACTTGAACGACATGCTCCTCTTCGCCGAGGTCGTGGAACGCGGTGGTTTCGCGGCCGCCGGCCGCGCGCTGGGCATGCCCAAGTCGCGCCTGTCGCGCCGCGTGGCGGGGCTCGAGGCCCAGCTCGGTGTGCGCCTGCTGCAGCGCACCACGCGCAAGCTGTCGCTGACCGACGTGGGCGAGACCTACCTGAGGCACTGCCAGGCGCTGCGAGAGTCCGCCCAGGCCGCCGCCGATGCGGTCGCCACTGCCCAGACCGAACCGCGCGGCACCATCCGCGTCACCTGCCCCGTCACGCTGGTGCAGACGGTGCTCGCCGGCGTGATGCCGATCTATCTCGCGCGGCACCCACACGTGCGCGTGGAGATGGAGGTGAACAACCGCGTGGTCGATCTCGTGAAGGACGGTGTGGACGTGGCATTGCGCGTGCGCCAGACGCTCGAGGAAAGCGGTAGCCTGGTCGTCAAGCGCCTGGACGACGCGCATTCGCTGCTGGTGGCCAGCCCAGCGCTGCTTGCAAGGCAGGGAACCCCCAGCACGCTGGAAGAAGCCAGCCGGCTCGACAGCGTCGCCATGTCGGCCACCGACGGCACCGCCCGCATCCGCCTGATCAGTCCGGAAGGCCGCGAGGCCGTGCTGGAATACAGGCCACGCTTCGTCGCCGACGATCTGCTCACCCTCAAGATGGCCGTGCTCGGCGGCAGTGGCATGTGCTGGCTGCCAGACTACATGTGCGAGCAGGAACTGCAGGAAGGCCGGCTGGTGCGCCTGCTGCCCGACTGGACCACGCCCGTGGGCGTGGTGCACGCGGTGTTTCCGTCGCGCCGCGGCCTATCGCCTGCGGTGCGCAGCTTCCTCGATTTCCTGGGCGAATACGTGCCCGCGTGCGGCAAGGCGCAAAGGGAAGCAGCGGCCAGTGGACCACAACCCTGCCCGTACAATGCGGGCTCGCTTCTGCGGCCATAGTTCAATGGATAGAACGGGCCCCTCCTAAGGGCCAGATAGGGGTTCGATTCCCTTTGGCCGCACCATCCCGCCCTCCATGTCCACACCGCTGCCACGCCACGCGTTTGCTCAGCAACTGCACCGCCTCGGCCTGCTTGCCGGCGACGTGATCATGGTTCACGCCTCGCTCAAGGCCCTCGGCCCGGTGGAAGGTGGGGCCGAGGGCATCGTGCAGGCGCTGCTCGACAGCATCCAGCCGGGTGGCACGTTGATGGCCTACGTCTCGTGGGACCGCTCGCCGTACGAAGAGACCTTCAATGGCGCCACGCTTGATGCGGCGGCCCGCAACGCCTGGCCCGCGTTCGATCCTTCCGATCCAGAGACAGGCACCGAGCCTGACTATGGATTGCTCAACAGGTTCATCTGCCGCATGCCCGGTGTGCGGCGTAGTCCGCACCCCGATGCCAATATCGCCGCCATCGGCGCGCACGCCCAGGCATTGGTCGGCGTGCATCCGCTGCACGAGGGCTACGGACCTGGCTCGCCACTGGACCGTTTCGTTCGCATGGGTGGCAAGGTGCTGTTGCTCGGTGCACCGCTCGACGCGGTGACGGTGCTGCACCACGCGGAGACACTGGCCGACATCCCGCACAAACGCCGCGTGCGCTACGAGCAACCGGTGCTCGACGCAGAAGGCCACAAGGTATGGCGCGTGGCCGAGGAGTTCGACACCAACGGCATTCTGGACGTCTTTGCAAAGGAAGGCGCCATGGACTCGGTGGAAACGGTTGCACGGGCGTATGTGGCAGAGGGTCGCCACCGCGAGGGGTGTGTGGGGGAAGCCGGCTGTTTCCTGTTCGACGCGCAGGATATCGTGCGCTTCGGCAAGGCCTGGCTCGAACAGCGCTTCGCCTAGCTCAGCGCAACATGGCGTAGCCCACGCCGATCGCGGCCACCAGGCCCACCGCATCGGCGAAGAGCGCACAGGCCAGCGCGTGCCGCGCCCGCTGGATGCCCACACTGCCGAAATACACCGCGAGCACGTAGAAAGTGGTTTCGGTCGAGCCCTGCACGATGGCCGCCAGGCGACCGGCGAACGAGTCCACGCCGTGGGTCTGCATCACGTCGATCATCAGCCCGCGCGCGCCCGCACCGGAGAGCACCTTCATGAGGCCCACCGGCAGCGCGGGCAGGAAGTCGGTGTTCCAGCCCATCGCGGCCACGGCGGCACCGATGCCCGAGAGCAGAAAGTCCATGCAGCCGGCGGCGCGGAACACGCCGATGGCGATCAGGATGGCGATGAGGTAGGGCACGATCTGGATCGCCACACCAAAGCCTTCCTTCGCCCCTTCGATGAAGGCGTCGTACACGTTCACGCGCCGCACCGCGCCAGCGAGAACGAACAGCATGACCACGGAGAGGATCACGCCCGCACCGGTGGCACCGGCCACGCGCGCGGCCTCTTCGGCCGGCAGGCGGGCCAGTGCGGTCACCGCCGCGGCGAGCAGCCCGCCGACCGCGAGCACCGGCAGCAGGAAGCGCGGGCGCCACAGCGGCAGCCGCTGGCACACCGCCACCGCCAGCACGCCCGCGAGCAGCGAGATGAAGGTGACCAGCAGCACCGGCAGGAAGATGTCGGCCGCGTTGAAGTCCGCGCCCAGGCCCTGCTTGATGGCGATGCTCTGGCGGATGGCAATCACCGAGGTCGGGATGAGGGTGAGGCCCGCGGTGTTCATCACCACGAACATGATCTGCGCGTTGCTCGCGGTCTCCGGTGTGGCGGTGTTGAGTGTCTGCAGCTCGCGCATGGCCTTGAGGCCCAGTGGCGTGGCTGCGTTGTCCAGCCCGAGCAGGTTGGCGGAGATGTTCATGGTCATCGCGCCCTGCGCGGGGTGCCCCTGCGGCACGCCAGGGAACAGGCGACGCAGCAGCGGGCCCGCCAGGCGTGCCAGCAGTTCGATCATGCCGGCGCGCTCGCCCACGCGCATGAGGCCAAGCCACAGCGCCATCACGCCCGCCAGGCCCAGCGAGATCTCGAAGCCGGAACGCGCGCCGTCGAACATGGCGGTCATCAACGCCTGCAGGATGCCGTGTTCGCCCAGCAGCCAGCGCACGACAGCGGTGGCGAATGCCACGGTGAAGAAACCGATCCAGACCCAGTTCAGCGCCATGGAGGTCGATGGTAGCGGCTGTCGTCGCAACGAGAGAGGAAACACTCATCCAGAGGCATCGAGGGTCCGGCTCCGCCGGCCCAAGATGCCGTCCCCCCCTCGAAGCTCCGAAGGCGCGCCACAGAGGGGGGAAGCCGCATCAGCGGTGCAGGGGGGGTGCTCACAGATACAACCGCTGTGCCAACGTGTCGCGTGCGCGAAGGAGCATCGGCAGGAAAGCCTCCCGGAACTCGACCATGCTCATGCGCTCCAGGCCGACCGCGATGCTCATCGCAGCCACCACCTGGCCCTGCCGGTCGTGCAGCGGCACCGCCATCGAGCGCACGCCGATCTCGAGCTCTCCCTCGTTGCTCGCGTAGCCTTCGTCCCTGCAGCGCGCCACCAGCTCCAGCACCTTGGGCGCACTGCAAACAGTCTGGGGCGTCAAGGGCACCCGCCGCATCGCGCGCACCCGCGCAGCGGCTTCCTGCGGTGGCAGCCCGGCCAGCAGCACGCGGCCCAGGGCCGAGCAGTACGCCGGCAGCCGCGAACCGATGCCCAGCCCCAGGCTCAGGCTGCGCCGTGCGGTGGAGCGCGCGACGATGATCGCGTCGTCGTCCAGCAGCTGGCCCAGCGAGGCCGACTCGCGCGTGCGCTCCGACAGCGCATCGAGCAGGGGCTGCGCCAGCGAAGGCATGGGGCGCGAGGCGAGGTAGGACTGCGCGACCAGCAGCGAGCGCGGCAGCATCCAGAAGCGCTTGCCATCGCTGTCCAGATAACCGATTTGTTGCAAGGTCAACAACGAGCGTCGCGCCGACGCGGGAGACATCTCCGTCAGCCGTGCCACCTCCGACACGGTGAGGCGTGCGTGCTGACGGCCAAAGCAGGTGAGCACGTCGAGCCCCTTCTGCAGCGAGACCACGAAATTGCGATCGGGCGCTTTGTCACCCGTCAGGGAATCGGCTTCATTTTTGCGCATTGCGCAAATCTAGCTTGTTTGCGGGCTGTGCGCCACCGACACTCTGCGCCTCACAACACCTATCGGAGACCCACGATGTCCCTCAAATTCCTGGGCCACGCCTGCGCGGCGCTGGCACTGGCCGGCGGCCTGGCCGGCCAGGCACTGGCCCAATCCCCCGGTACCCTCAAGCTCATCGTGCCCTTCCCCGCTGGCGGCACGGCCGATGTGCTTCCTCGCATCCTCGCCGAGAAGCTGCGGCCGCATTACGCCGGCGGCGTGGTGGTGGAGAACCGCACCGGTGCGGGCGGCAACATCGGCGCCGAATCGGTGTTCCGTTCGGAGCCCGATGGCCTGACGCTGCTGGCCTCGCCGCCCGGCCCGATCGCGATCAACCACCACCTGTACAAGAAGCTGTCTTTCGACCCCACACGCTGGGTGCCCGTGACGGTGATGGCCACGGTGCCCAACGTGCTCGCGGTGGCCAACAAGGTGCCGGCACAGAACCTCGCGGAGTTCATCGCCTACGTCAAGGCGAACCCGGGCAAGGTCACCTACGCCTCGCAGGGCAATGGCTCCACCTCGCACCTCACCGCGAGCATGTTCATGCAGCTCACCGGAACCGAGATGGTGCACGTGCCGTACCGTGGCACCGCACCCGCGCTGGTCGATCTGGTGGCGGGCCAGGTGGATGTGTTCTTCGACAACCTCAGCTCGTCCGCTCAGTTCCACACCGCAGGCAAGCTGCGCATCCTTGCTGTGGCCGATGCCGAGCGCTCCAGGGTATTGCCGCAGGTGCCGACCTTCGTCGAATTGAAGGTGCCCGGGATGCACGCAGTCACCTTCTTCTCGGTCGTGGCGCCCCCCGGGACGCCACCCGCCGTCGCCGCGAACGTGCAGAAGGCACTGGCCGACGCGATGGCCCAGCCCGACGTGAAAGCCCGCTTCGCCGACCAGGGCGCCGAGCCCCGCGGCTGGTCGACCGAGCGCACCGGTGAATTCATCAAGACCGAATCCGACCGCTGGAACAAGGTCATCAAGAGCGCCAACGTGACGCTGGAGTAACAGGACCCCTCATGCACGAGCAACCGATCCACTGGCGTGGCGACGCGCTGACCCGCATTCCCTACGCCCTCTACAGCGACGTTCACGTCCCCGAACAGGAGCAGGAGAAGATCTTCCGTGGTCACACCTGGAACTACCTCTGCCTGGACGCGGAGATTCCCGAAGACGGCAGCTACCGCACCACCTTCGTCGGCCATACGCCGGTGGTGGTGGTCCGCGACGGCGAGGACATCTACGCGTTCGAGAACCGCTGCGCCCACCGGGGTGCGCTGATCGCGCTGGAGAAGTCGGGCAAGGCGGAAAACTTCCAGTGCGTGTACCACGCCTGGAGCTACAACCGCCAGGGCGATCTCACCGGTGTGGCCTTCGAGAAGGGGGTGAAAGGCCAGGGCGGCATGCCGCCGCACTTCTGCAAGGAAGAGCACGGCCCGCGCAAGCTGCGCATCGCGGTGTTCTGCGGCCTGGTCTTTGGCAGCTTCTCGGACGATGTGCCCGACATCGAGGACTACCTCGGCCCCGAGATCTGCCAGCGCATCGAGCGCGTCATGCACAAGCCGGTGCAGGTCATCGGCCGCTTCACGCAGGCGCTGCCCAACAACTGGAAGCTGTACGTGGAGAACGTGAAGGACAGTTACCACGCGAGCCTGCTGCACCTGTTCTTCACCACCTTCGAGCTCAACCGCCTCTCGCAGAAGGGCGGCGTGATCGTGGACGAATCGGGCGGGCACCACGTGAGCTACTCGATGATCGACAAGTCGGCCAAGGACACGTCTTACAAGGACCAGGCCCTGCGCTCCGACAACGACCGCTACCGCCTGAAGGACCCGACGCTGCTGGAAGGCTTCAAGGAGTACGAGGACGACACCACGCTGCAGATCCTCTCGGTGTTCCCCGGCTTCGTGCTGCAGCAGATCCAGAACTGCCTGGCGGTGCGCCAGGTGCTGCCCAAGGGGGTGGAGCGCACGGAGCTGAACTGGACCTACTTCGGCTACACCGACGACACGCCCGAGCAGCGCAAGGTGCGGCTCAAGCAATCCAACCTGGTCGGCCCGGCCGGCTTCATCTCGATGGAGGATGGCGCCGTGGGCGGCTTTGTGCAACGTGGCATCGCGGGTGCGAGCAACCTGGAAGCGGTGGTGGAGATGGGCGGTGACAGCACCGGCTCCAGCGACGGCCGTGCGACCGAGACTTCGGTGCGTGGCTTCTGGAAAGCCTACCGCCACCACATGGGAGCCTGAGCATGAGCGACCTGATTTCCATTGCCGCCTTCAACGCGCGCTACGCGCACACGATCGACAGCGACGATCTCGAGAACTGGCCGGCGTTCTTCACCGGCGACTGCCACTACCGCATCACCCATGTGGAGAACGAACAGGAAGGCCTGGCCGCCGGCATCGTGTATGCCGAATCGCGCGCCATGCTGGAAGACCGCATCGCCGCGCTGCGCGAGGCCAACATCTACGAACGCCATCGCTATCGCCACCTGCTGGGCATGCCGATGGTGACGTCCAGCGACGGCGCGGTCACCACGTCAAGCACGCCCTTCGTGGTGGTGCGGATCATGGCCACTGGCCAGACCGAGGTGTTCGCCACCGGTGTCTACAACGACCGGTTCGTGACCCAGGGCGATGAACTGCTGCTGGCCGAGCGCGTGGCTGTGTGCGACAGCACGGTGACCGACACCCTGCTGGCCCTGCCGCTGTGACACAGCTCCGCGAACCGCGTCGCCTGGCCCTAGCGGCGGGGGACCCCAACGGCATCGGCCCGGAGATCGCCATCAAGGCCCTGGCCGCGCTGGATGACGCGGCACGCGACTGCATCACGCTGTTCGGCCCGGGCGAGGTGCTGCAGCGCGCCGCGCAGCAGTGCGGCCAGGCCGCGCTGTGGTCACGGCTGCGCCATGTCGAGGCGGGCACGATGGACGCCGCGCATGCCGTGCCCGGCCGCATCGACGCCGCCGCCGGCGTCTCCACCGTGGCCAGCGCCACCGCCGCACTGCAGGCCTGCCGCGCCGGCACGTTCGACGCCGTCATCGCCTGCCCGCACCACGAGACCGCGATCCACCAGGCCGGCATCGCCTTCAGTGGCTACCCCTCGCTGGTGGCGCGTGTCTGCGGGGTGCCGGAAGACGAGGTGTTCATGCTCCTCGTGGGCGGTGGCCTGCGCATCCTGCACGCCACGCTGCACGAGAGCGTGCCGACCGCGCTGGCGCGCATGACGCCGGCGCTGGTGCTGAACGCGGTGCACGCGGGCGTGCGCGCCTGCCAGGCGCTCGGCGTGAACCGCCCGCGCGTCGGCCTCTTCGGCATCAACCCGCACGCGTCCGAAGGCACGCTGTTCGGTCTGGAGGACCAGCGCATCACCGTGCCGGCCGCGCAGGCCCTGCGGGCCGCGGGGCTCGACGTCGAAGGCCCGCAGGGCGCCGACGTGATGCTCTCGCAGCGCCGCCACGATCTCTACATCGCGATGTTCCACGACCAGGGCCACATCCCGATCAAGCTGCTGGCCCCCAACGCCGCGAGTGCGCTGAGCATCGGCGCGGACGCGCTGCTCTCCAGCGTGGGACATGGCAGTGCCATGGACATCGCGGGACGCGGCATTGCTGACCCGACCGCCCTGCTGCGCACCATCGCGCTGCTCAGCGGCACGACACCCACACCCTCTCCATGAGCCACCAGATTTCCATCGAAGCGAGCGACGTGTCGTTCGCCTGCGAGCCCGGCCAGAGCGTGCTCGACGCCGCGCTGAAGGCCGGCATCGACCTGCCCTATTCCTGCCGCAAGGGCGTCTGCGGCAACTGCGTGGGCGCCATCGCGCAGGGCGAGGTCACCGGTGTCGGCGGCGCGGCCATCACCAACGAGGCCTGCGGCCCCGGGCAGGTGCTCTACTGCATGTGCGCACCAGCAGGCAACGTGGTGCTGCGCCCGGTGTCGTGGAAGCGGCTCGACCCGTCGGCGCGCAAGACCTTCAAGGCGAAGGTGCACAGCAACCAGCTGGCCGCACCCGACGTGTCGGTGCTGCGCCTGCGACTGCCTACCGGGCAGCGCGCGAAGTTCCAGGCCGGCCAGTACCTGCAGATCCTGCTGGAGGACGGCAGCGCGCGCTCCTACTCCATGGCCAACCCGCCGCAGGAGAACGACAGCCTGACGCTGCACATCCGGCACGTGTCGGGCGGGCTCTTCAGCCAGCGCGTGGTGCAACTCGCACCGGGCGACCTGCTCGACATCGAGCTGGCCTTCGGCCACGTCGAACTCGCCGCAGACGACACGCGCCCCATCGTGTTCGTCGCGGGCGGCACCGGCTTCGCGCCCGTGAAGTCGCTGCTGGACGACATGCTCAAGCGGCGCGTGCAGCGCGACATCACCCTGATCTGGGGCGCGCGCGATCCCGCCGGCCTCTACATGCCAGCGGCGGTGGAGCGCTGGCAGAAGCAGTGGCCGGGCTTCCGTTATGTGCCGGCGCTGAGCGACGTGCCGGCCGGCGAGGCCGGTGGTGCTTTCGCCGGCCGCGTGGACGAGGCGCTGAAGGCCAGCTTCGCCGACCTGGCGGGCCACATCGTCTACTGCTGCGGCTCTCCGCCCATGGTGTCCGCCGTGCGCGGCGCCGCCGCCGAGCGGGGCCTGGACCCCACCGACTTCCATGCCGATGTGTTCGTGCCCGGCCCACAGACCGCCGCGCCCACCGAATAGCCCTCCCGAGGAGACAACACCGATGAACAACGACAACACCACGACCGCGACCCCACCCACCGCCGCCCGCCGCCTGCTCGAGGAAGCCAGCCGCCTGGGCGTGGACTGCATCTTCACGAACCTGGGCAGCGACCATCCCGCCTTCATCGAGGCCTTTGCCGACATCGACGCCGAGGACGGCCGGATGCCTCGCATCATCGTCTGCCCGCACGAGATGACGGCCCTGAGCGCCGCGCACGGCTATGCCATGCGCACGCGCCGGCCGCAGATGGTGCTGGTGCATGTGGATGTGGGCACGCAGAACCTGGGCTGCAGCATCCACAACGCCGCGCGCGGCCGGGTGCCGGCCATCATCGTCGCCGGCCTGTCGCCGGTGTCGGTCAGCGGCGAGCGCGTGGGCTCGCGCACCGAGTTCATCCACTACACGCAGGACAGCACCCGCCAGCACGAGATCGGCGGCCAGTACATGAAGTGGTCGTACGAACTGCGCGCCGCCGAGATGGTGGACCAGGTGCTGATGCGCGGCATCCAGATTGCGACCACGGCGCCAGAGGGGCCGGTCTACCTCACGGGTGCGCGCGAGGTCTGGGACGAGCCTGCCGCCGCGCCCGAGCAGGCACAACGGCACTGGCAACCCGCGCGCATGGCGGGCCTGCCGGAACAGGATGCGCAGGAACTGGTGGCCGCGCTCGCGGCCGCACGCAAACCACTGGTCATCACCAGCTACCTGGGCCGCGACCGCGAGTCCGTGCGGCGGCTGGAGGCGCTGTCGGACCGGCTCGGCTTCGCGGTCTGCGAAGTCAACCCGCAGTACGTCAACTTCCCGGGCCAGCACCCGCACCACATCGGCTACCGCCGCAACACGCTGGTGGACGAGGCCGACGTGATCCTCATGCTCGATGTGGACGTGCCCTGGATTGTCTCGAAGGTGAAGCCGGCGGCGAACGCCCGCCTGTTCCACCTGGACTGTGACCCGCTCAAGGACGACATGGGTTTCTGGCACTTTCCCGCCGAGCGCACCTGGCAGGCCGACAGTGCGGTGGCGCTGGAACAACTTCTCGTGCTCGCGCGGGCCACCGCCATCGACGACGACGCCCGGGCCGCTCGCGTCGAATGGATCGGCGCCGCCCGCCAACGACTCACCTTGCCGGACGTGCCCGCACCGGCCAACGGGGGCATCGGCCTGCAGCAGCTCTGCGAGGCGATTGGCCGTCTGGTGAACGAAAACACGGTGGTGGTGTTCGAGACGCCCAGCGCCACCGAACGCCTGCTGCCCACACTGCGCCTGAACCGACCGGGGAGCTACTACGCGAACGGTGGCAGCGGCCTGGGCTGGAGCATCAACGCGGCGCTGGGCGTGAAGTTCGCGCAGCCGGAGGCCGAGGTGATCACCGTGGTGGGCGACGGCAGCTACGTGTTCGGCGTGCCCAGCAGCACCTATTGGGTGGGCGAAACCTACGGCGCACCACAGCTCACGCTGATCTTCAACAACGGCGGCTGGAACGCGCCCAAGGTCTCCACGCTGCTGGTGCACCCCGAAGGCACGGCCAAGCGCCGCGACCGCTACTGGACCACCGTCGGCGCGCGCGCCCGGCTGGCCGAGGTAGCCACCGCCGCCGGCAACGCCGCCGCGTTCCGCGTTGAACAACTCGCGCAGCTCGACGCCACGCTGCAGGAGGCGCTGGCCACCGTGCGCGGCGGCCGCAGTGCCGTGGTCGACATCGTGCTGCCGCCCACCTCCGCGCAGGTGCTGGGCGAGCACGCTGCCTGAACCCCTTCATCACACCAGAACGACAGGAGACACCCCCATGCAAGCCTTGCTCGACGACAGCCGCTGGAAAGGCCGCAGCTTCAACGGCCAGTGGCAGCCCGCCGGCCAGACCGCGCCCGTGACCGACAAGTCCACCGGCGAGGTGCTCTCGCAGATCGGCATCGCCACGCCGCAGGACCTGGCCGAAGCCGCGCGCGCCGCCGCCGCCGCCCAGCCCGCCTGGGCCGAGACCGCCCCCGACGAACGCGCCGCCATCTTCCGCCGCGCCGCGCAGTTGCTGGAACAGCACCGCGACGAACTGGCCGGCTGGATCGTGCGCGAGAGCGGCGGCCTGCGCGCCAAGGCCGAGATGGAGCTGAAGTCCACCCTCACCACGCTCAACGCATCGGCCGCGATGATGGGCGAGCCGCAGGGCCTGCTGATGCCGAGCCGCAGCGACCGCACCAGCATGGCGCGGCGCGTGCCGCACGGCGTGGTGGGCGTCATCTCGCCCTTCAACTTCCCGCTCACGCTGGCCATCCGCGCGGTCTCGCCCGCGCTCGTCACCGGCAACGCGGTGCTGCTCAAGCCGGACCCACAGACCGCGGTGTGCGGTGGCGTGCTGATCGCGCGCCTGTTCGAGGAGGCCGGCCTGCCGCCCGGGCTGCTGCACGTGCTGCCCGGCGGTGCCGACGTGGGCGAGGCCATCTGCACCGACCCCCATGTCGGCATGGTGGCCTTCACCGGCTCCACCGGCGCGGGCCGCAAGGTCGGTGCGCTGTGCGGCGCGAACCTGAAGAAGGTCTCGCTCGAACTCGGTGGCAAGAACTCGCTGATCGTGCTGGACGACGCCGACCTCGACGCCGCCGCCTCGGGCGCGGCCTTCGGCGCCTGGCTTCACCAGGGCCAGATCTGCATGGCCACCGGCCGCATCCTGGCGCACGAGCGCATCGCCGAGGAGCTCACGCAGCGCCTGAAGGAGAAAGCCCTGCGCCTGCCGGTGGGCGATCCATCCAGCGGCAAGGTGGCGCTCGGCCCGGTGATCAACGCCCGGCAGCTGCAGGGCATCGACGCCATCGTGCGCGACAGCGTGGCCGCCGGCGCCGTGCTGCACGCGGGCGGCAGCCCGCACGAGGAGCGCTTCTACCAGCCCACCGTGCTCGGCGGCGTGGCGCCCGGCATGCGCGCTTTTGATGAAGAGATCTTCGGCCCGGTGGCCTCGGTCACGCCGTTTGCCAGCGACGACGAGGCGGTGGCCCTGGCCAACCGCACCGAGTACGGCCTGGCCGCCGCCGTGATGTCGCGCTCCACCAGCCGCGCGCTCGCCATCGGCAAGCGCCTGAAGGTCGGCCTGCTGCACATCAACGACCAGACCGTGGCCGGCGACCCACACGTGCCCTACGGCGGCCGTGGCGCCTCCGGCAACGGCAGCCGCATTGGCGGCCCCGCCAACTGGGACGAGTTCACCCAGTGGCAATGGATCACCGTGCGCGATGCCCCACCGCCCTATCCGTTCTGACCCGAGCCATACCCATTTCCCCACCTCTGAAGGAGACAAACCCATGAACACCCGACGCGCCCTCTGCCTCGCCCTGCTGGCGGGCACCGCCGCCCTGCCCGCGTTCGCGCAGGCCGACTACCCCAACAAGCCCGTGCGCTTCATCGTGAACTTCCCCCCGGGCGGCACGGTGGACGTGCTCACGCGCACCGTGGCGCAGAAACTCTCCGAGCGCTTCGGCCAGCCGTTCGTGGTGGAGAACCGCGCCGGTGCGGGCGGCAACATCGGCGCCCACGCGGTGGCCACGGCCGCGCCCGACGGCTACACCCTGCTCGCCTCGCCGCCCGGCCCGCTGTCGATCAACCAGTACCTGTACAAGGACATGTCCTTCGACCCGGCGAAGCTCGCGCCCATCGTGCTGATGGCCGGCGTGCCCAACGTCATCACCGCGCGCGCGAACTTCCCCGCCAATTCGGTGCAGGAACTCATCGCCTACGCCAAGGCCAACCCGGGCAAGGTGACCTACGGCTCGCAGGGCAACGGCTCGACCTCGCACCTCACCGGCCAGATGTTCGCGACCATGACCGGCGCCGACATGCTGCACATCCCCTTCAAGGGCGAAGGCCCGGCTCTCACCGAGCTGCTGGGCGGCCGCGTCGACCTGTTCTTCGGCAACATCTCGGCCGTGCTCAAGTACCGGGAGACCAAGCAGGTCAAGCTGCTCGGCCTGGCGGCACCCAAGCGCGGCTCCATGGCACCCGACGTGCCCACCGTGGCCGAAGGCGGTCTGGCGGATTTCAACTCCTCCGCGTGGTTCGCGCTCGCAGCGCCCCCCGGCACCCCGGCGGCCATCGCTGGCAAGCTCAATGCGGCCATGGTCGACATCCTCAATATGCCCGACGTGGTGCAGAAGTTCGCCGTGTACGGCGCCGAACCCATCGGCGGTTCCGGGGCCGACATGAACACGTTCATCCAGGCCGAGCGCAACCGCTGGAAGAAAGTGATCGAGACGGCGAAGGTGACGGTGGACTGAGTGACGGAAAGGAAGCGAGAGGCGTCGTCACACGGGCACCCCGGACAAACCCTGATTTCGGGTCAGCGTGTCGAAAACGCGTGGATCCGAACGTCATCATCCTTGTGCGCCGGGAACCGCCCGGCACGCAACCTGTTTCACCCACAAGGAGATCGACATGACGACCCAACTCGCCGCCTACCTGTCCTACGACGGCAACTGCGCCGAAGCGATGAATTTCTATGCCCAGGTGCTGGGCGCGAAACTCGAGGCCCTCATCACCTATGGCCAGATGCCTGGCGGCGACCCCGTGGCACCCGAACACGCCGGGCGCATCATGCACGCGTACCTGGTGCACAAGGATTTCGCCCTGATGGCCGGTGATGTGCCACCGGGCATCCCTTTCGCGGGCATCCAGGGCTGCATGATGGCCATCACCTTCCCCACGGTGGCCGAGGCCGAGCGCGTGTTCAAGGCCTTTTCCGAGGGTGGCAAGGTCACCATGCCGCTGTCCGAAACCTTCTGGGCCGACACCTTCGGCATGGTGACCGACCGCTTCGGCACCCCCTGGGGCATCAACGGTGGCCCCAGAACGATGTGACTCCCCCTGCGCCGCTGTGCGGCTTCCCCCTCTCTGGCGCGCCTTCGGCGCTTGGAGGGGGACGGCACCTGGGGCCGGCAGAGCCGGACCCTCGGTGCCCCTGTTGGCGCGTCCTCAGGCATCGCTGATCGCACACCGACTGACATGAAAAACCTGGTCACCTCCACCACACCCGACGACCACCTCGCCGCGCTGCAGGGCTGGCAACAGCAGGCCGTGGCGGCGCTGCACAGCGCGGTGCTGCACGCCGCCCCGGCGCTGACCGCCGTGATCAAGTGGGGGCACCTGGTCTACCTCTCGAACGGCCCGGTGCTGCTGATCCGCGCCGAGGCCTCGCGCGTGCTGTTCGGCTTCTGGCGCGGCCAGCGCCTGCGCGCCATCGAACCGCGCCTCAAGCCCGGCGGCCAGTTCGAGATGGCGACGATGCCGTTGACGCTGGAGACGTCGCTGGATCGGGACACCGTGGTGCGGCTGGTGCGGGAAGCGGTGGGACTGAACGCGGCGCTGGGCGACCCGACGAAGCCTGCGCGCTGAAGCGCGGGCGAAGGGTCAGAGCTGACCTTCGCTCAGCGTGTCGAGCTGGAAGCGGCCGCTGCGGTCCCACAGCCAGGTCTCGACGGTGCGCACGCGGCCCCAACCCGGCGGGTTGGGCAGCGGCGCAGCCGCCCGGATGAGGCGCTCGATTTCCGCCATCACCTCGGGCGCATGGCTCGGGCCGCGCAACCAGCGCACGGCGTCCACGCCACCGCTGCGGTCCAGCTCCAGTTCCACCACGCCGATGGCGTACAGCATGGGCGGCAGCTTGCCTCGGTAGATGCGGTCCGGGTAGCGGCGATAGAGGTGATTGGCCAGCTCGCGCTTGTAGCTGGCGTCGGCCAGCGGCGGGCGGCTGGAGCGCGAGGGCATGACCGAGCAACCCGCCGCGAGCAGGCCGGCCGCCCCGGCGGCGGTGGCCGCCAGCAGCCGGCGGCGCCCGGGCAGAGTGGACATCGATGAAGGCAGTGTCAAATCGGTGGTGTTGGGCATGGCGAGAGCATACGGGCGTGTGCTGGAGAGGCGCACAAGCAATCGCAACAGCTGTTACCGCCTGCCGCCTGCGGCAGGCGCCAGCGGCGCAGCCACGAAACCTTCCTGCAGCAACAGCTGCTCGCGGATCGCCTCGATGAACGCCGTCACACGCGCCGGCCGGTGGCGGCCGGGCAGCAGCGCGACGTGAATGCCCACGGGGGCGAGCGACCACTGCGGCAGCACACGCACCAGGCGACCGGCGGCGATGTCGTCGCGGCACATCCAGGGAGCGGCCGATCCGATGCCCGCGCCGTTGAGGGTGGCGCGGTAGTTCGCGGGCAGGCTCGGCGTGCGAAACGGCGTGTTCAGCATGACCATGCGCGAGGCACCGTCGCTGCGGCGCACGAGTTGCACCATGCCCACCACGTGCGCCTCCAGCCCGATGAAGGGCAGGCGCGGCAGGCGCGCGAGCGTTACCGGGCCGATGCGCTCCACCAGGGCGGGGGTGGCCACCAGCACACGCTCCATCGTGCCCAAGGTGCGGCAGACGATGTCCTGGTCGGGCACTTCGCCCACGAACACACAGCACTCCGCACCCGTGGCCGCCAGGTCGGTGTAGCGATCGGACAGCATCAGCTCCACCTTCAACCGGGGGTGCGCTGCCATCAGGCCGGTGAGCGCGTCGGTCAGGAAGCTGGCGCCGTAACCCGCCGGACCGATCACGCGCAGGGTGCCTTCGGGTCGGCTCTGCCGCCCCTGCAGCCGGTCGGACAGGCCAGCCCAGCGCTCGCCCAGGTCGCGCGCTTCCAGCAGCAGCGTCTGGCCCTCGTCGGTCAGCGAGAAGGTGGAGGTGGTGCGGTTCACCAGCTTGCAACCGAGCAGGGACTCGAGCTCCACCAGGCGGCGGCTCACCGTGGGCTGCGTGGTGCCCAGTTGCCGGGCCGCCTTGCTCAGCGAACGCGCCTCGCTGATGCGCTGGAAGGTGTCGAGCAGTTCAAGCCGGTCGTAGGTCGTCTTCATACGCACGGTGTATAGCACTTACATCGTCCATGCGTCTAGCGATCCACCAGCTCTTTGCGTACCGTGGCGGCTTCGAACAGGAGACAAGACGTGAGCACGCTTTCCCAGACGGCCCCCACCGTGGGTGCCGAGGCCATCCCCGACACACTCTGGACGCCCAGCGCAAACGACGTGAGCGCCAGCCGCCTGGCGCGCTACGAACAGTGGCTGGCCGGGCAGCGCGGCCTGCGCTTTGACGGCTACGCGGCGCTCTGGCAATGGTCGGTGGAGCACCTCGACACCTTCTGGCGCAGCATCTGGGACCACTTCGACGTGCTCGCCGACGGCTCACCCGAGCCGGTGCTCGCGAGCCGCGAGATGCCCGGCGCGCGCTGGTTTCCGAACACCCGGCTGAACTACGCGGAACACGTCTTCCGCCAGGCCAGCACGGAGCGCCCCGCGCTGGTGGCGCGCACCGAAGGCCTGGAGGCGCGCGAGGTGTCCTGGGCCGAACTGCGCCAGATGACCGCGGCCTTTGCTGCCACCCTTCGGCAACGCGGCGTGCAACCGGGCGACCGGGTCGCCTCCTACCTGCCAAACCAGGCCGAAACGGTGGCCGCCTTCCTGGCCTGTGCCAGCCTGGGCGCGATCTGGTCCAGCTGCGCGCCCGACATGGGCCCTTCGGTGGTGTTCGACCGCCTGAGCCAGATCGAACCTCGGGTGCTGCTGGCCACCGACAGCTACCGCTACAACGGCAAGGTGCACGACCGCCACGACACCGTGGACCAGTTGCTCGAACGCCTGCCCAGCGTGCGCACGGTGGTGCACATCCCTGGCCCGCTGGCCGCCGAACGCGCCGTGGCCTGGCGCGACCGCCTCGCATGGAACGACGCGATGCTGCAGCACGCCAGCGCCACACTGCGCTTCGACCGCCTGCCCTTCGATCACCCGCTGTGGATCGTCTATTCCTCCGGCACCACCGGCCTGCCCAAGGCCATGGTGCACGGTCACGGCGGCGTGGTGCTCACCCACCTCAAGACCCTGGCGCTGCAACACGATCTGCGCGAGGGCGACCGCATGCTGTTCCTCGGTGGCACCGGCTGGATCGTCTGGAACCTGCAGATCGGCGGCCTGCTCACCGGTGCCACCACCGTGCTGTACGACGGCAACCCGGCCTGGCCCGACGACGAGGCCCTGTGGCGCTTCATGGACCAGCATGGCGTCACGCTCTTCGGCTGCGGCGCGGCCTTTCTCATGAACTGCATGAAGCGCGGCCTGCGCCCGCGCGACTTCGCCGCGCTGCCGGCGCTGCGGGCCATCAACTCCACCGGCTCACCACTGTCCATCGACGCCTACCACTGGGTCTACGACGCGGTGAAGAGCGACCTGTGGCTGGCTTCGATCAGTGGCGGCACCGACATTGCCTCAGGCTTCGTCGCCTGCGCCCCGAACCAGCCCGTGGTGGCTGGCGAGATCCAGTGCGCCGAACTCGGTGTGGCGGCGTACGCCTACAACGAAGCCGGTCAGCCGGTGCAGGACGAGGTCGGCGAACTCGTGATCACGCAGCCCATGCCGTCGATGCCGCTGTTCTTCTGGAACGACGCCGACGGACGGCGCTACCACGAGAGCTATTTCGACACCTTCCCCGGCGTCTGGCGCCACGGCGACTGGATCCGCTTCACGCCGCGCGGCACCGCCGTCATCTACGGCCGCTCCGACAGCACCATCAACCGCTTCGGCATCCGCATGGGCACGGCCGAGATCTACCGCGTGGTCGAGGAAATGCCGCAGGTGCGCGACAGCCTGGTGGTGGACCTCGAATACCTGGGTCGACCGTCCTTCCTGCCGCTGTTCGTGGTGCTGCAGCCCGGCGTCGTGCTCGATGACGCGCTCAAGGCCGCCATCGCCGGGCAGATTCGCAACAAGGCCTCGGCGCGCCATGTGCCGAACGAGATCTACCTGGTGGACGAGATTCCGCGCACCCTCACCGGCAAGAAGATGGAAGTGCCGGTGCGCAAGCTGCTGCTGGGCACGCCGCTGGAGAAAGTGGCCAGCCCCGACGCCATGGTCAACCCGCGCAGCCTGGACTTCTTCGTGCGGCTCGCCCTCGAACTCAACAAGCCGGCCACCGAACCCGCCTGAACGGCTTCCCCTTCCCCACTTTCAACACAGGAGACAACAAGCATGATGCAACGCCGCCAACTCACCCGCCTGGCCTTCGCCCTGGCCGCCACGCTGGGCCTCGGTTCCACACCCGCTCTGGCCCAGCCGGCCTACCCGAACAAGCCCCTCACCATCGTCGTGCCCTTCGTGCCCGGCGGCCCGGTGGACGTGATGGCGCGCACGCTCGGCGATGCGCTGACGAAATCGCTCAACGTGCCGGTGGTGATCGACAACCGCGCCGGCGCGGGCGGCAACATCGGCAGCCAGTACGTGGCCAAGGCGCCGGCCGACGGCTACACGCTGCTGATGGCCACCGGCAGCATCCTGAGCATCAACGAATCGCTCTACCCCCGCCTGGGTTTCGAGCCCGGCAAGGACTTCGCGCCGGTTTCGCTGGTGGGTGACATGCCGCTGATCGTGACCGTCAACGCCTCGGTGCCGGTGAAGAACGTGGCCGACCTGGTGGCACAGGCCAAGGCCCGGCCCGACAGCCTGCTGCTGAGCTCGCCCGGCAACGGCACCACGCCGCATCTGGCCACCGAGTTGCTCAAGCGCGAAGCCGGCGTGACCCTGGTGCATGTGCCCTACAAGGGCGGTGCCGAGTCGGCCACCGCCATCCTCTCCAACCAGGTCACCGGCGGCATCGAATCCCCGCCGGCCGTGCTGCCACACATCCGCGCAGGCAAGATGCGCGCGCTCGCCATCGCCGGGCCGGAGCGCCTGGACAGCCTGCCCGACGTACCGACCACCACCGAAGCCGGCCTGCCCGGCCTGCAGATCGTGAGCTGGTTCGGCCTGGTCGCACCCGCAGGCACGCCCGCAGCGGTGATCGACAAGCTCAACAAGGAAACGCTGGCCGCGCTCAAGACCGACGAGGTGAAGGCCCGCTTCGAGCGCCTGTCGATCCGCCCGATGGGCAGCACGCCCACGGCGCTGGCCACGCTGGCGCAGCAGGACCGCTTGAAGTGGGGCCAGATCGTCAAGGCTTCCGGGGTGCGGCTCGACTGACGCACCACACTCCGCACAGAACAGCCCGCCCGACGCGGGCTGTTTTTGCTTTCAACGCGAGCGCAGGGTTCGGCTGAGCAGGATCACGGGGACGAGGCCGACGAGCACCAGCGTGAGCGCCGGCAGCGCCGCCTCACCCAGACGCTCGTCGCGTGCGAGCTGGTAGGTCACCACGGCCAGCGTGTCGCTGTTGAAAGGCCGCAGCACCAGCGTGGCCGGCAACTCCTTCATCACGTCGACGAACACCAGCAACGCAGCGGCGGCGGTGGAGCGCTTGAGCAGCGGCCAATGCACGCGCCGGGCCAGCCCGAAGCCGGTGGTGCCCAGCATGCGCGCCGAATCGTCGAGGCTCGCGGGAATCCGCGCATAGCCGCTCTGCAGCGACTGCAGGGACACGGCGGTGAAGCGCACCAGGTAGGCCCACACGATGCCGAGCACCGTGGCGGTGACCCAGTAGCCGACGCTGGCCTCGGGCCGCACCGACTGCACCCAGCCCACCGGCAGCAGGATGCCGACCACGATCACCGCGCCCGGCACGGCATAGCCCAGGCTGGCGAGCTGCACCACGCCACGCGTGACCGGGCCCGGGCGGGCGCGCATGGCGAACGCGAGCGCCAGCGCGATCGCGGTGGCCAGTGCCGCCGCCAGGCCGGCCAGCCACACGCTGTTGCGCGACCACTGCAGGAACGATGTCCAGGGCAACTCGTCCCAGCCGCCGATGAGCGGCCGCAGCATGAACAGCACGGGCAACACGAAGCCGAAGGCAATGGGCAGCGCACACACCAGCATGACCGCCGCCGCACCGCCGCCGCGCAGGCGCACCGGCTGCGCCTCCGCGCTGCCGGCACGCTGGCCGCGCAGCGTGGCGAAGCGCATGCGGCGCTGGGCGCGGTGTTCAAGCCACAGCAGCAGCGCGACGAGGCCGAGCAGCATCGTGGCCAACTGCGCGGCCGCCAGGCGGTTGTCCATCGCGAGCCAGGCCTTGTAGACCCCGGCCGTGAAGGTCTGGACACCGAAGTAGCTCACGACACCGAAATCGGCCAGCGTTTCCATCAGTGCAAGCGCCACGCCGGCCGCCACCGCCGGGCGCGCCAGCGGCAACGCCACCTCGCGGATGCGGCGCGCCAGCGGAGCGCCGAGCAGGCGCGCGGCCTCCATCAGCTGGGCCGCACGCTCGGACAGCGCCGTGCGCGCCAGCAGGTACACATAGGGATACAGCGAGAAAGTGAACACCCAGACAGCGCCCGGTGTGCTGCGCACCTCCGGCAGCAGGCGCCCGGACAGGCCGAAGGTCTCGCGCAACCAGACCTGCAGCGGGCCGCTGAACTGCAGGAAGTCGGTGTACGCATAGGCCACGACGTAAGCCGGCATCGCCAGCGGCAGCAGCAAGGCCCATTCGAAGAAGCGGCGGCCGGGGAAGTCGAACAGCGTGACCGCGCTGGCGGTGGCCATGCCCACCGCCGCGACCCCCAACGCCACGCTGAGCGACAGCACCAGCGTGGTGAGTGCGTACTCCGGCAGCACGGTCTGCGCCATCTGCATGAGCACATCCTGCGCGGCGGCGTCGAACTGGAACCAGGACGCACCAAGCGCCAGCACCGGCAGCGTCAGCACCAGGGCCAGCAGGATCAACAGAGTCGGGGTCAACCAACGCAGCATGGTCAAAGGGTCTCGAATGGGGCCCATCGACCCGCGCAACACAAATGAGAATTGTAGTTATCTAGAATGAGTGCCTTATGTTCCTGAACGTCTCTCAGCTCGATGTGCGTTACGCAGGCCTCGGCCACCCGGCGGTGGACGGCGTTTCCCTGGGCCTGCGTGCCGGTGACATCGGTGTGCTCATCGGCCCGTCGGGCTGCGGCAAGACGACCCTGCTGCGCGCGGTCGCCGGCCTGGAGCGCGCCAGCGCGGGCAGCATCACGCTCGACGGCGAGACCGTGAGCGATGGCACGCGGCACATGCCGGCCGAACGGCGGCGCATCGGCATGGTGTTCCAGGACTACGCGCTCTTCCCGCACCTGGACGTGGGCCGCAACGTCGCCTTCGGCATCGACCGCCTGCCGCGCGCCGAGCGCGAAACGCGCGTGGCAGAGGTGCTGCGCCTGGTCGGGCTCGACGGCATGCAGTCGCGCTTCCCGCACGAACTTTCGGGTGGCCAGCAGCAGCGCGTGGCCCTGGCCCGCGCGCTGGCACCCCGCCCGCGCCTGCTGCTGCTGGACGAACCCTTCTCCAACCTCGACGTCGACCTGCGCGAGCGCCTGGCCCATGAGGTGCGCGGCATCCTGAAGGCCGCGGGCGCCACCGCGCTCTTCGTCACGCACGACCAGCTCGAGGCGTTCGCCATCGGGGACGTGATCGGGGTGATGCACGAAGGTCGCCTGCACCAGTGGGAAGACGCCTATGCGCTCTACCACCGCCCGGCCACGCGCTTCGTGGCGGAATTCATCGGCCACGGCGTGTTCGCGCCGGCGCAGATCCAGATGGTGGGCAACCAGGTGTCGGTGCAGACACCGCTGGGACCGCTGCGGGACGTCGAGGAATGCCCGCTGCCTTCGGCCTACGAAGCCGGCCTGTGCGACGTGCTGCTGCGCGCAGACGACATCGTGCACGACGACGACGCGCCGGTGAAGGCCCAGATCCTGCGCAAGGCGTTCCGGGGTTCGGAGTTTCTCTACACCCTTCGCCTGGCCAGTGGCGAGGTGCTGATGACGCACGTGCCCTCGCACCACAACCACGCCGTGGGCGAGTGGATCGGCATCCGCGCCGAGGTCGATCACGTGGTCACCTTCGAGCGCGGCTCGGGCGCGGGTGCACCGCCTGCGGCCGCCGTGCCACGGGCCGCACCCGCAGCCTGATCAGCCCAGCGCCGCCTTGAAGGCGGGTAGCCGCGAGACCACCAGCCAGTCCAGCAGCAGCACGCCCAGGAGCACCGCACCGGTCAGCGGGAAGGCCAACGCCAGCACGCACATCACCCACGCGCCACCCTTCCACAGCGGCCGGTTGCGCGGCAGGGGCGGTGCCACGAGGCGCCAGCTGCCGCTGGGGCGGCGCTTCCACCACATCACGATGCCGCTGAGGCACAGGAACACGATGGCGGCGCAGAACAGCAGGTTGAGCCACGCGTTCCACAGACCCAGGTCACCCTGATGCAGCGCGATGCCCACCGCCATGGCCTTGGCCAGCAGCGGGTAGTCGGCAAACGCGGCCTCGGCCAGCACGCGGCCGGTGTAGCGGTCCACGTGCACGGTGCGGTCCTGCGTGGGGTTGCCCAGGTCGCCGCTCATGGTGTCGGCCGAAAGGGTGAACACCCCGGTGTCGCCCTGCGGCAGCTGGATATGGTGCTGACCGGTGAAGCCGAGCCGCGTGGCGAGCGCGGCCACGGTGTCGATGTTCACCGGCTGGCCCGCCGGTACACCCACCGCACCCGCGCCAGAACCCGACGTCGGCAGCGACGTCTGCTCCAGCCCCCAGGGCACTTCGTGCTGGCCCTTCGTATTCAGCGAGGCGTGCGTCAGGTCCGACTGCGGCACGGCGTCCCACTTGGCGGCGGGGAAGGTGCCCCAAGGTTGCACGAACTTCGCCCCCCAGACACCCGTCCAGGACAGGCCGGTGAGCAGGAACGCCAGCAGCACGGCGCTGAGCCAGAAGCCGGCGCTGGCGTGCAGCGAACGCCACCACGGCCGCCCCCTCAGGCGCAGGTCCGGCAGCAGAACCGAAGCCCAGCGCGTGGCACCGCGCGGCCACCAGAGGTACAAGCCCGTCACGATCATCACGATGGCGAAACCTGCCGCGATCTCGATCAGGCGATCACCCACATCGCCCAGCAGCAAAGTGCCGTGGATCTTTTCCGCCCATGCAAACCAGGTGTTGTCCTTGTCCACCAGCTGCAGCACCGAGCCCGTGTACGGGTCGACGGCCACCGCCTCGTTGACGCCGTCGCGCATCACCACGAACCAGCTCGCGCGGTCGGGTGTGGCGGGGGCGATGTATTCGCGCAGCGCGGCCTGCGAGCGCAGCTCGAGCACGGCCTGCGCCTGTGCGCTCACCGGCAATGGCGCATGCGGCGCCACGTTCACCGTCACCACGGGACCCAGGCGCGTCTGGAAACCGGTGAAGAACACCATGACCAGCCCGGTGAGGGCCAGCATGAGCAGAAAGGGCACGACGTAGAGGCCGGCATAGAAGTGCCAGCGCCAGGCGACGGCGTGGAATGAGGACGGCTTCGTCCCCGCGCCCATGGCGGGCGCGCGTTCAACGGCTGCCATGGCCGCCTCAGTGCTTGTGCTTGCTGTGGTCTTCCGCCGGTGCGGCGGGCGCGGCCGAGCCCGCACTACCGAGCGCGCGCACAGCGGCCTTGACTTCCAGCGTGCTGCGCTGGCCGTCCTTGCCTTCGAACACGAGCGTCACGGGCACGACGTCACCGGCTTTCACCTGGCCTTTGAGGTCCATCAGCATGACGTGGTAGCCACCGGGTTTGAGCTCGACGGTCCGGCCGGCGGGCAGCGCCAGGCCCTTGACCTCGCGCATGCGCATGACGTCCTTGTCCAGCGCCATTTCATGGATCTGGGCGATGCCTGCCACAGGAGAGCGGACTTCAACCACACGGACATCGGCCTTGGCGGTGAGTTGCATGAAGGCGCCGGTGGCTTTCTGTTGAGCGACGGTGGCACGCACCCAGGCGTCCTTCACGTCGACAGAAGCGGGCGCTTGCGCCCAGGCGCTGGCGGACAGGGCCAGCAGGGAGGAGATGAGCAGGGTTTTCATGGAAACGTCCATTGAAAAAGGCATTGATCGGAAACCGGTTGCCGGGACAGCCATCTGGCGGCGCGGCAAGACACGAAAAGGCGTGGAGCGCACAGGAGGCGCACCGGAGGGCGATCAAACCTGCGGCGGGGCGCGCGACTGCGAGGCGGGCCAGAACGCCGCCGCCGGGACGGGCGGCTCGGGCGCAGGTGGTTGCCCGGCGCGGGGCGCCAGGGCCAGGGCTTGCAACGGTGCGGGCGGCAGGCCTGCGGTGCCGTGCAGGTTGAAGAGGGGGCAATGGCGGGGCGCATCGGCCAGCGACTTTTCGCCGCTCTCGCCCGCACCATGGACGGCACCACCGTCGTCGATCTGCACCCAGACCATGCCGCTGGCGCTGCAGACCTGCACCCAGTCGGGGCCGCCCTTGGAGGCGACGATCGCGTGCGCGACCGCAGGCGCGAACGCGCCGAAGACCATGGCGAGCATGGTCAGCCAGGCGGCAAGGCGGCGGGTGGCGCGGGTGAAGGGCATGGGGCGCGAGTTTATCAGCGGGGCGGTGCGTCAACTGCGGGACGCCCGGATGACCGGGCCCGCGACTAGGATGGGCGTCACAACCCACAACAGGAGACACACATGCTGACACTTTGCGGCTTTGCGGCCAGCAATTACTACAACAAGGTCAAGCTCGCCCTGCTCGAAAAAGGCGTGGCGTTCGACGAGGAGCTGGCCTGGGTCGGCGAGACTGACAAGGCCTGCAGCCCGTTGGGCAAGGTGCCTTACCTCAAGACGGACAAGGGGGCGCTGTCCGAGTCGACCGTGATTCTGGAGTACATCGAGGATGCATTTCCTGCGCGTCCGCTGTTCCCGAAGGATCCGTTCGAGGCGGCGAAGGTGCGCGAGCTGGTGCGCTACATCGAGCTGCACCTGGAACTGGTGGCGCGCAATCTGTACCCGGAAGCGTTCTTCGGTGGCAAGGTGAGCGATTCGGCGAAGGAGAAGATCGGGCAGCAGCTGGAGAAGAACGTGGCGGCGTTCACGAAGCTGACGAAGTACTCGCCGTTCATTGCGGGCGAGCAGTTCACGCTGGCGGACTGCGCGGCAGCGGTGCATCTGCCGCTGGTGGCCAGCGCGACCAGGATCATCTATGGCCGTGATTTCCTGGCCGACACGCCGGCCCGGGACTACCTGAAGAAGCTGGGCGAGCGGCCAGCGGTGCAGAAGGTGAACGCGGACCGGAAGTCGAACACCGAGGTGATGTTGAGTCGTTCGAAGGGCTGAGTTTTTGCACTGGCCTGACGCGAGGTCAACGCACGAAACGCAGCGACCTCAAACCACCCTCAGGGAAACCGCCGCACCAGTTCCACCCCCACGTACACCGACCGCCCCGCCCCCGGCTCGAAGAACCGGTTGTTCCCTTCGTTGACGATCACCGAGCCCGCATACGCGCGGTCGGTGACGTTGTCGATGCGCACGAATTCGCGCCACGTCCAGTCGCCACGCGCCTGCTCGAAGCGCACACCGAGGTTGAACACCGTGCTCGCGGCCGTGAAGTCCGTGTTGCGGTCGTTCACCGCCATGCGCCCGGTGTGCAGCGCCTCCACCGTGAACACGCTGTTGGCCCAGCCCGGTTCCCATGCCACCTGCAGATACGCCTGCTGCTTCGCCAGGCCCGGCAGGCGGTTGCCTGCGGCCACAGGCACGTTCGGCGCTGCGCACGGTGTGGACACGCAAGTGAGGAACCCGTCGCGGTAGGTGGCGTCCATCCAGGTGAACGCGGGCGTTACCGTGAACGGCCCCCACTGCATCACACCGGCCAGCTCGAACCCGTGGCGGCGCGTGCGGCCCGCGTTCTGGAACGTGGAACGCCCGCCGGTGTTGGACAGCACGACGATCTCATCCTTCGTGCGGGTCTCGAACAGCGTGGCGCTCCAGTTGCCCCAGCCCTGGCGGCCGCGCAGCCCCGCTTCGGCGCTCAGGCTGCGCGAGGCGTTGAGCGACGGGTTGAGGCCGGTGAGGCCCGAGGCACGGTACGCCACCTCGTTGAGCGTGGGCGTCTCCAGGCCGCGCCCCACGCTGGCGAAGGCCTGCAACTGCGGTGTGATCTCGCGGCGGACGCCCAGCACCGGGCTGAAGCCGTCGTACCGCACCGCCCCGCTGTCGTCCGGGTTGCCGGCGGCGACGTAGCGGTCGGCCGAGCTGAAGCGCACACGCGAATGGCGCAGCCCGGCCGTGAGCGTGGTCGAGGGCGTGCGCCATTCGGCCTGCACATAGGGATCGAAGGTGCTGGCGCGGTTGGTCTCGTCGCGGCGCAACCGGCCCTGAACGCCCAGCGCGGTGCCGATGAAGTTTTCGTAACCCCGGCGGTCCTCGGTCTGGCGGTCCGATGCGATGCCGGCGGCCAGCAGCAGGCGCCCACTGTCGTAGGTGCGGTCGAGCCGCCAGCGGGCGTTCCAGCCCCAGTAGTCGCGGTCCAGGTCGATCACGCCACCCGCGCTGCCGGGCGGCGTCTGCGCGCCGACGGGAATGGCCTGGAACTGGCGCACCGCCCGCTGGCCGCCATAGCCCATGAGTTCGAGGCGGTGACCTTGCCCGAGCGCGTGCTCCCAGGCCAGGCCTGCCTGTGTCTGCGACACGCTCTTGCGCGTGTTGAATTGCGTGGCCGCGGCGGTGGTCTGCTCGGGGCTGGCGTCGAACTCGGCGCGTGTGAGGCCGAGCGGGTCGAGCGCCTGGCTGCTCTGGCGGTTGACCACCAGCACGGTGCGGCCGCCGTCGTGCGCGCGACTGAGCTTGAGGTTGCCCGTGCTGCGCGATGCGGCCGACTGCGGGCGTTCACCGTCGGTGGCGAACTTGCTCGCGTCGAGCGTGTAGGACCAGCCTGGCTGGTCGCCGCTGCCGGTCTGGCCGCTGAGCTGGGTGGACAGGCGCCACAGGCCGTGCGAGCCTGCTGCCACACCGGTGCGCCACTCGGTGGGGCGTTGCCCGTCCTGGGTGTAGAGCGCGATCACGCCACCGGCGGACGCACCATACAGCGCGGAGAACGGCCCGCGAATGATCTCGATGCGGTCGGCGCTGCCGATGGGGAAGTTGGCGGCCTGGCCCTGCCCGTCGGGCGCGCTGGCCGGGATACCGTCCACATAGAGGCGCACACCGCGAACGCCGAAGGGCGCGCGGGCGCCATAACCGCGCATGGAGATCTGCAGGTCCTGCGCGTAGTTCTGCCGGTTGCGCACCACCAGGCCGGGCACGCGGCCCAGGCCCTCGGAGAGGTTGATCTGCAGCTGGCCGGCGCGCATCTCCTCGCCGTCGACCACCTCCACCGAACCCGGCGCGAGCCAGCGCTGCTGCCAGGCCGATCCGCCGGTGATCACCACCGGTGCGAGGGCACCGGCGGTGTCGTTGTCCGACTGGGCCAGCGCAGGCCACGCAAGACAGGCTGCTGCGCCACACAACAGCCAGCCAACAGCAACCGGGCCAGCCGCCGGGCCGCCCCAAGCCAGGCCCAGCCCCCACGGGGGGCAGCGACCCGCAAAGCGGCAGAGTGTGTGGGCACTACTGTTTCGGCCGAATGGCATCGGCCGTGCCCTGGATGAATGCTTTGATTTTCTGGACATCGTCGGGTGTGAGTTTTCCGGTGAAGTCCGGCATTCCGCGTGCCTGGGCCGGGCCAGCGAACACAAACTTGTCCAGATTCTCGATGAAAGCGCTGTCCATGTAACCCAGGTTGGGAATGTTGCCGCCCCGGTCCACACCCGGCACGCCATGGCAGAACACGCAATTGCTCACGTACAGCGCGGTGCCCGCCGGCACATGGGCAGGGTCGTACTTCACGCCGGCCACGAGCTTGCCGAGCTGGACATTCACGAAGGCCGGTGGCTGTGCCTTGCCGCCGATGGCAAAGGTGTAGACCGTGCCCGGGCCCTGGCGGTCGGTGGCGCGCTGCGCCAGACCGTACACACCGCCCCAGCCGACCGCGATCGACACGTATTGTTTGCCGTCAACCAGGTAGGTGGAAGGTGCAGCGATCACACCCGTGCCGGTGGGCGTTTCCCACAGCTTCTCGCCGCTGGTGGCGTTGTAGGCGATGAAGCGCCCGTCCGCCGTGCCCTGGAACACCAGGTTGCCTGCGGTGGTGAGCGTGCCGCCGTTCCAGGGCGAGATCTGCTCCTGCGTCCAGCGTGCTTTCTGCTGCACCGGGTCCCAGGCCACGAGGCGGCCGAAGGGTTTGCTGGTGGGCGGCTCCACGTTGGCGAAGGTGGCAAGGTTCCAGCCCATGTTGGCGTGCGGCTCGCCAGGCCGGTCGGCGTTGAACTTCCAGTCCTTGTTGTCCATGAGCGTGAGCGGCACGCTCTGCACCGGCATGTAGACCAGGCCCGTGGCAGGGTTGTAGGACATGGAATGCCAGTTGCGCGCGCCGAAAGCGCTGGGAATGATCTCGCGTGGACGGTCGGCTGTGCGGGCGATGGCGGTCTCGATCGGCCGGCCGTTCTTGTCGTAGCCGGTGGCCCAGTTCACGTCGACGAAGTTCTTCGCCGAGATGAACTTGCCATTGGTGCGGTCGATCACGAAGAAGAACCCGTTCTTGGGTGCATGCAGGATGACCTTGCGCGGCTTGTTGTCGATCTTGATGTCGGCCAGGATCATCGGCTGCGTGGAGGTGAAGTCCCAGTTGTCGCCCGGCGTCTGCTGGTAGTGCCAGACGTACTTTCCGGTGTCCGGATTGAGCGCAACGATCGAGGCGAGGTACAGGTTGTCACCGCCGGCCGGGCTGCGCTTGCTGCGTGCCCAGGGCGAGCCGTTGCCGGTACCGATGTACATCAGGTTGAGCTCGGGGTCGAAGGTCATGGTGTCCCATGCCGTGCCACCGCCACCGGCCTCCCACCACTTGCCGGCCGGGTCCCAGGTCTTGGCGGCCTTCGCCATGGACTCGTCCTCGAACGGCTTGCTCGGGTCGCCCGGCACCGTGAACCAGCGCCATTTCTGGTCGCCGGTCTTCGCGTCGTACGCGGTGATGTAGCCGCGCACGCCGTACTCGGCACCACCGTTGCCGATGATCACCTTGCCTTTGAAGACACGCGGTGCGCCGGTGATGGTGTAGCTGAACTTGCGGTCGATGATGGTGTCCTTCGACCACACCTGCTCACCCGTGGCCGCGTCGATCGCGATCAGGCGGCCGTCGTAGGAGGCCACGAACACCCTGCCCTCGTGCAGCGCCACACCGCGGTTGACCACGTCGCAGCAGCCTTTGTAGCCACCCTCGCGCGGCACCTTGGGGTCGAAGGTCCACAGGCGCTTGCCCGTGCGAACGTCGACCGCGTGCACAACGCTCCATGAGGCGGTGACGTACATGATGCCGTCGACCACCAGCGGCGTGGCCTCCACGCCGCGTGTGGACTCCAGGTTGTACGACCAGACCAGGCCCAGGTCCTTCACGTTCTCTGTGGTGATCTGGTTCAGCTTCGAATGGCGCGTCTCGGCATAGTCCAGCCCGTAGCTGGGCCAGTCCGGTGTCTTGCCGACGTTGGCCTTCATGAACGTGGCGTTCACCTTGCCGACGGCGGCCCGGATGTGTTCCTGCGAACCCTTGATGGGGGCCTGCGTCTGCGCAAAAGCCGCACCGCAGAACGCCAGTGCGGTAAACAGACAGGCGGCCGCGCGGCACCTGGCTAAAGCAAGTGGTGTCGGTTTCATCGTGTCTCCTTGTGCTGCCTGCGGCGCGCAGGCCTGTTGTGGGGCGAACCTGGGCGCGTCATGCACGACCCGGCCCGGAAATCTTCTGCTTCCCGCTGACCGGCTTCACCCTCGGGATTTCCCTGAACCCGATGTGTTCCGGCGTGGAACACATCGACACCGGTGGCCGGGCGGGCAAGGGCTTACCCGCATGCCGCGCCCGGCCGAGGCGCCGGATACTGACCGTGGAGACGCTCAGCAGGACAAGAACATGCCCCACACCACGAACGGGCAGGCGGGCACGCCGCGCCAGCTCTTTTTCCAGACCGCCGAACAGCGCACCGCGCTGGCGCGCCAGCGCTTCTTCGACGAGGGCGCCCGCCCTTCAGGCCTGGTGGGCGAGGCGGTGATCCAGTCCTGGCTGCGCTGCGCCAAGGCGCACCAGCAACCCACCGACATGGTGAGCTTCGAGCAGGTCACGCGCAGCCGGGCGCATGCCAGTCTCAATCGCAACCGGCAATTGCTGCAGGCGGGCAACCTGGAGCTCAACAACATGGAGGCCGCACTGGCCGGCACCGACTGCCGCGTGCTGCTGACCGACGCGCAGGGCGTGATCATCCACGCGACCCAGCTGCCCGCCAGCAGCCAGCACCCCCTGCTCAAGACCGCCTCGCGCGTGGGCGTGAACCTCACAGAGGGACAGGTGGGCACCAACGCACCAGGCATCGTGGTTCGCACCGGTGAGGCCTGCACCGTCACGGGCGCCGAGCACTTTTTCCAGTGCCTGCAGACCCTGCATTGCGCTGCCGCGCCGATCCGCGACATCCATGGGCAGCTGGCCGGCGTGCTGGACGTGTCCATCGAAGCCGGTCGCTTTCACTTCGACGCCGCCGCCGTGGTGGGCATGTACGCCACCACCATCGAGAACCGGCTGCTGCAGCTGCAGTCCGTCGAACACCTTGTGCTGCACTTCCAGGCCAGCCCCACCCTGCTGGGCACCCCCATGGAAGCCCTGGCGGGCATCGACACCAGTGGGCGCGTGCTCTGGCTCAACGGCGTGGGCCGCCGGCTCACCGGTTGCCGCATGGAACACCGCCACCTGGTGGACGAGGTGTTCGGTACGCCCCTGGAGCGCCTGCTCGCCCTGCCCCGCCAGCCGCAGGCGCAGACCTTGCGCCTGCCCAATGGGCTGGGCGTGTGGATCCAGGGCACGCTGACCGCGAACGATGGCGCAGATTTCAAGCATGCGGTGGCGGTGTCGCAACCCGCGCCGTGCGCCAGCGAGCCAATGCCAGCGACCAAGGATCCCGTCGACAGCGAGGCCGGGGCTCCCGCCGCCGCGCAGGACGAGACCGACACCCACGCCACCCTGCTCGACCACAAGCAGCGCCTGATCGAATCCACACTGGCCGCCTGTGGCGGCAACATTGCAAAGGCGGCGCGGGCGCTCGGCGTCTCGCGCGGCATGCTGTACCGGCGGTTGCAGAAGGCGGAAACGCCCGCGCCGTCGGGCACCCCCTAGCGGCGCAGCAGCCGTTCGACCTCGGCGCGCAGGTCGTTGGCCCATTCGCGGCGGTCGCGCCCCCCGGCGAGTTGTGGCTCGCCATAGCGCACCACGGCCCGCAGGCCATCGGCACTGAGCGTGGTCCAGATCGAACCGAGCAAGGTGGTGTCTCCGACGAAGATGGGCGCCGGGTGCGGTGCACCGGTGTCGCGCTGCACGAAGCGCAGTGCGATGGGCAGCACCGGCGCGCGGGCTGCGATCGCGGCCTGCAGCAAGTTGGCATGGAACGGCAGCAGGGCCTTGCCATCGCCCGTGGTGCCTTCGGGAAACACGGTGAGGATGTCACCGAGTTCGAGTCGCTCGGCCATGTGGTGCACCATGCGCATCGCCGCGCGCCGGTTGCCACGCTCCAGGTAGAGCGTGCCCGCCCCCGTGATGAGCGAGCCCAGCAGCGGCCAGCGCTCGGCATCGGCCTTGGAGACAAAGCGACTCGGCCGCGCCCCGTTCATGACGAGAATGTCCAGCCAGGACATGTGGTTCGCCACCTGCAGCAGCGGCCCGTGCTCGGGCGGCGCACCCTCCACCACGAGCTCCACCCCCATGATGACCAGCATGCGGCGGGTCCACTCGCGCACCACCAGCTCGGTCTGTGGCGGGGTGAGGCGACCGAACTCGGTGCGAATGGTCCACAGCCCGCGCACCACGTGTGCGGTGGCCCGCAGAACACGCCAGAGCGCGCGCAGTGCTTTCACGCGTGCGCGGCCCGCTCGCTGTCGGATCGCTGATAGGCGACCTGTCCGCCCACCAGCGTGGCGCGCACGCGCACCGGCAGTTCATGGCCGCCGAAGGGTGTGTGCTTGCCCTGGCTGCGCAGCGTTTCGGGTTGCACTGTCCAGCTGGCAGCGGGATCGAAGATACAGAGGTCGGCCACGCCGCCCACCGCGAGGCTGCCCACGCTGGCCTGCAAGGTGCCCAGGCTCGCGCCCAGCACCGCCTGCGGGCCATGTGTGAGCACGGCCAGCGCCTGCATCAGACCCAGGCCGTCCTGCTGCGCCCAGGTGCAGGCCAGGCCGAGCAGCAGCTCGACGGCGGTGGCGCCCGGTTCGGCCTCGGCGAAGGGCAGCGTCTTGGCGTCGCTGTCCACCGGGTTGTGGTCGGACACCAGCGCGTCGATGGTGCCGTCGGCCAGGCCCGCGCGCAGCGCGTCGCGATCGCGTTGCTGGCGCACCGGTGGCTGCAATCGCAGGCGGCTGTCGTAGAAACCGATGTCCACATCCGTCAGATGCAGGTTGTGCACGCTCACATCACAGCTGAGCGGCAGGCCTTCTTCCTTGGCCTGCCGCACCAGCGCCAGGCCGGCCGCGCTGCTGATGCGGCAGAGGTGCACGCGCGCGTTCGAGCCGCTGCTCTTGAGGCCGCGCATCAGCTCGAACAGCGTGTGCAGCGCGATGGTCTCGGCGGCGGCAGGAATGCCGGCCAGGCCCAGGCGTGTGGCCAGCGGGCCGCTGGCGGCCACACCTTTGCCGAGCCAGAAATCCTGCGGGCGCAGCCACACGGTGTAGCCGAACGTGGCGGCGTACTGCAGCGCGCGCTGCAGCACCTGCACGTTGACGATGGGCACCTCGGCCTGGCCAAAACCGATGCAGCCGGATTCGGTCAGCTCAGCCATCTCGGTCAGCACCTCGCCCTGCAGTCCCCGCGTGAGCGCACCCAGAGGAAACACGCGCGCCAGGTGCAACTTCTCGGCGCGGAACTTGAGCATGTCCACCAGGCCAGGTTCGTCGAGCACGGGGTCGGTATCGGGCGGACAGACCAGCGAGGTCACGCCACCGGCCACGGCCGCCGCCATCTCGCTCTCGAGCATGGCCGCATGCTCCTGACCAGGCTCGCGCAGGCGCACGGCCAGGTCCACCAGCCCGGGGGCCACCACGCAGCCGGTGGCGTCGATGGTGCGGCTGGCGTGGAAGTCGGGCGCCACATTGCCGATGGCGATGATGCGGCCCGCTGCGATCGCAACGTCTGCGATTTCGTCGCGGCCACTGGCGGGGTCCATCACCCGGCCGTTCTGAATCAGGATCTTCATGCTTCGTTCCCTGCGACGATGCCCATGACCGCCATGCGCACCGCGATGCCATACGTGACCTGCGGGAGGATCACGCTCTGCGGACCATCCACCACGGCCGAGTCGATCTCCACGCCCCGGTTGATCGGGCCCGGGTGCATCACGATCGCGTCGTCCTTCGCCCAGCGCAGGCGCTCCGGCGTCAGACCGAAGCTCTTGAAGTACTCCTGGCTGGAGGGCAGCAGCGCGCCGCTCATGCGCTCGTTCTGCAGCCGCAACGTGATCACCACGTCGCAGTCCTTGATGCCCTCTTCCAGCGTGTGGCACACGCGAACACCCATGTGCGAGAGGTCGCTCGGCACCAGCGTGCGCGGGCCGACCACGCGCACGTCGGGGCAGCCCAGTGTGGTGAGGGCGTGGATGTCGGAGCGCGCCACGCGCGAGTGCAGCACGTCACCCACGATGGCCACCGAGAGCTGGGTGAAGTCCTTCTTGTAGTGCCGGATCGTGTACATGTCGAGCAGGCCCTGCGTCGGGTGTGCGTGGCGCCCGTCGCCGGCGTTGACCACATGCACATGCGGCGCCACGTGCTGCGAGATGAGGTAGGGTGCGCCCGATTCGCTGTGCCGCACGACGAAGATGTCGGCCGCCATCGCACTGAGGTTGGCAATGGTGTCCAGCAGCGACTCGCCCTTGGCGGTGGAGCTGCGCGCGATGTCGAGGTTGATCACGTCGGCGCTGAGGCGCGTGGCCGCGATCTCGAAGGTGGTGCGGGTGCGCGTGCTGTTTTCAAAGAACAGGTTGAACACGCTCTTGCCACGCAGCAACGGCACCTTCTTCACGTCGCGGCTGCTCACGCTCACGAAGTTGGCGGCGGTGTCGAGGATTTGCGTGAGGATCTCGCGGGACAGGCCCTCGGTCGAGAGCAGGTGGATGAGCTCGCCGTTCTTGTTGAGCTGGGGGTTTCTGCGTTGCACGGTCAGGCTTCCTTGGTTTCCAGCACAAAGCTCAGGCGGCCGCTGTCATCGCACGCGAGCTCGAGCGAGCGGTCAGCAGGCAGCTCCAGACGCGCGGCGCAGACATTGGCCTCGATGGGCAGTTCGCGTCCACCACGGTCCACCAGCACCGCCAGGCGCACGCTGGCCGGGCGGCCGTAGTCGAACAGTTCATTGATCACGGCGCGCAGCGTGCGGCCCGTGTAGAGCACGTCGTCGATCAGCAGCACGTGCGCGCCATCGACGTCGAAAGGCAGAACGGTCTGTGCGCTGGACGCCAGGCCACGCTGCGCAAAATCGTCGCGGTGCATGCTCGACGAGATCACGCCCGCGCGACCGCTCAGGCCCAGGTCGCGCTGCAGCCGTTCGGCCAGCCACGCACCGCCGGAGGTGATGCCAGCCAGCATCACGGGGGCTGGCGAAGCCGCCAGCAGCTGTTTCACCCCGCGGGCCAACTCCGTGTAGAGCGCCTCGGCATCGGGCGATGGGGGAGACGAAGACATCAAGGCAGGCTCCTCAAGAATTGTTCCAGGATGATGCAGGCCGATACGGCATCGGCGTCCTTCGCCCCCAGGCTGTGGGCTTCGGTGGTGCTGTAGCGCTCGTCCACTTCGAAGACCGGCAACCCGTGCCGGCCGCGCAGCTGCCGCGCGAACTTCAGCGCGCGGGTGGTGTTCTCGTGAGGCGCGCCGTCGGGGTGGCGCGGCACACCCACCACCAGGGCATCCGGCTGCCACTCCTTCAGGCGCTGCGCGATCTGGGCGAATCGGGCGTCGCCCTCGGCAGCGATGGTGGGCTGCGGTGTGGCACTGCGCGTGAGCCGGTTGCCGGTGGCCACGCCGGTGCGCTTGAGGCCGTAGTCGAACGCCAGGAACACCTGGCAATGCGCCGGGACTTCAAGGGTCGTGGGCGCCGGCGTGTTCACGGTCATGCGTGACCTGCGTCGGGCGAGAGCATCCACGGCTGCAGGCCCAGCAGGCCCATGGCGCGCTCGTAGCGCTCGGCCACCGGCGCGTCGAAGATCAGGTTCGGGTCCGCTTCCACGGTCAGCCAGCTGTTCTCGGTGATCTCGGATTCGAGCTGGCCCTGGCCCCACGAGGCATAGCCCAGCGACACGAACACGCGGCGCGGGCCCGCACCCGAGGCCATGGCCTCAAGCACGTCCTTGGACGTGGTCATCTCAAGCCCACCGGGAATCGAGAGCGTGGATGCATAGACCGACTCGCCCTCGCCCGACACAGCCTCGTGCAGCACGAAGCCGCGCTCCGTCTGCACTGGGCCACCCTGGAACACCGGCAGGCCGACGAGGTCGTCTCGGCCCATGGGCAGGTCGACCTTCTCGAACAGGCGGGGCAGAAGAATGTCGCTGGGCTTGTTGATCACCAGACCGAGCGCACCGCGCTCGCTGTGTTCACACATGAACACCACACTGCGGGAAAAAAGCTCGTCGCTGAGGCCGGGCATCGCAATCAGGAAATGATTGGTCAGGTTGATGGGGGCAAAATCAGCAGACATGACGCGATTTTAAGCCGCCTACCCTGCCGGCCACCCCGGCAGGGGCAACACCCGCTCTGGCCCATGAACAACTACGACAAAGGTCTGATGTGGTTCCGCCGCGACCTGCGCACGGACGACAACGCCGCGCTGTACCACGCGCTCAAGGTCTGCCGCCAGGTGTGGTGCGTGTTCGTGTTCGACACCGACATCCTCGACGACCTGCTCGAGCGCGGCCTGCGTGCCGACCGGAGGGTCGAGTTCATCCGCGAGTCGCTGGTGGAGCTGGATGAACGGCTCCGCGAGCTGGGACGCGGGCACCGGGTGGAGCGGGCGGGCCTCATCGTGTTGCATGGGTCCGCCGCGCAGGCCATTCCGGAGCTCGCGCAACGGCTGGGCGTGCAGGCGGTGTTTGCCAACCACGACGACGAGCCCGCCGCACTGGCGCGCGATGCCCGGGTGTTCGGCGACCTGGCGCATGCCGGCATCCTGCTGCACAGCCACAAAGACCACGTGATCTTCGAACGGCGGGAAGTGCTCACGCAGGCGGGCCACGCCTTTGGCGTGTTCACGCCGTACAAGAACGCCTGGCTCAAGGCGCTCACGCCCTTCCACCTCAAGGCCTATCCGGTCGAACGCTATGCGGCCACGCTGGCGGCCGTGCCCGCAGAGCACGCGGCGCCTGTTCCTTCGCTGCCGTCCCTGGGTTTCGAGTCCACCAACCTCGCGCAGCTGGCCATGCCCACGGGCGCCAGCGGTGCGCAGCAGCTGTTCGAGGACTTCGTCGACCGCATCGACCGCTACGAGGACGCCCGCAACTTTCCCGCAGTGAAGGGACCGAGCTACCTCAGTGCGCACCTGCGCTTCGGCACGATCTCGATCCGGCGCATCGCCTCCGTGGCCTACCAGATGCACCTGCAAGGCATGCAGGGCGCGAGCACCTGGCTCTCGGAACTGGTCTGGCGCGACTTCTACCACCAGGTGCTGGCGAATTTTCCCCATGTGGTGGACAAGGCCTTCAAGCCGGAATACGACGCCATCAGGTTCGAACACAACAAGCACGCCAGGGAACAGTTCGCCGCCTGGTGCGAAGGCCGCACCGGCTACCCGCTGGTCGACGCCGCGATGGCACAGATCAACCAGACCGGCTACATGCACAACCGGTTGCGCATGGTGGTCGCCAGCTTTCTCGTGAAAGACCTGGGGCTGCACTGGCAGTGGGGCGAACGCTACTTCGCCGACCACCTGATCGACTTCGACCTCGCCGCGAACAACGGAGGCTGGCAGTGGGCCAGCTCCAGCGGCTGCGATGCGCAGCCGTGGTTCCGCATCTTCAACCCGGTCACGCAGAGCGAGAAGTTCGATCCAGCCGGCAAGTTCATCCGCAAGTACCTGCCGCAACTCGCCGGCTTGCCGGACGCGGTCATCCACGCCCCCTGGAAGGCCAATGAGATCGAGCTGGCCGCAGCGGGACTGGTGTTGGGAGAGAACTACCCGCATCCGATCGTGGACCATGCGGTGGCCCGCGAACGCACGTTGCTGCGCTACGCGGTGGTGAAGCAGCCGGGGAAGATTGCGCCCCCACGCTCCACCGCTGCGCGGGTCGCTGCCCCCCGAGGGGGCTGAGCCCGCCTTGGGACGGCCCGGCGGCTGGCTCCGCGCCCCCACGCTCCACCGCTGCGCGGGTCGCTGCCCCCCGAGGGGGCTGAGCCCGCCTTGGGACGGCCCGGCGGCTGGCTCCGCGCCCCCACGCTCCACCGCTGCGCGGGTCGCTGCCCCCCGAGGGGGCTGAGCCCGCCTTGGGACGGCCCGGCGGCTGGCTCCGCGCCCCCGCGCTCCACCGCTGCGCGGGTCGCTGCCCCCCGAGGGGGCTGAGCCCTCCCTGGGGCGGCCCGGCCAGAGCGATCAGGCCTCGGTATCGGCCTTGGCGTAGTGGCCGATCAGGGCCAGCAGCTCGTCTTCCGAATACGGCTTGCCGAGGTAGTGGTCCACGCCGAGTTCGCGCGCATGTTCGCGGTGTTTCTCCGCGATGCGCGAGGTGATCATGATGACGGGCAGGTCGGACAGGCGCACATCGCTGCGGATGTTGCGCACCAGATCGAAGCCGTCCATCCGCGGCATCTCGATGTCGGACAACACCACGGTCGGCCGCTCGGTCTGCAGCTTCTCGAGCGCCTGGAGCCCATCGGCAGCCAGCGTCACGCGGTAACCCTCGCGCTGCAGCAGGCGCTGCGTCACACGGCGCACGGTGATGGAGTCGTCAACCACCAGCACCAGCGGCACCGTGCTCACTTCCATCGCGGTGGCCACGATCTCGTCGCCGGCACCCGCGGGCGCCGTGCCTGTGCGCTGCTGGCTCGCCACCCAGCCGGCCACCTGGTCACCGTACACGGTGGCCAGCGCCACCGGGTTGTAGATCAGTGCCACCGCCCCGGAGGCCAGCACCGACATGCCCGCCAGGCCCGGCAAGCGCGAAAGCTGTGTTCCGAGGTTCTTGACGACGACTTCCTGGTTGCCCAGCACTTCGTCCACGTGCATCGCCACACGTTGCGCCGCGCTTCGGAAAATCACCACCTGCTGCGTGCGGCCCTGCGCCTCGGTCGAATGGGGTGAGGACTGGAGCAAGGCACCGGCCCAGTAGAACGGCACGTCTTCACCAGCCACATTGAGGTGGCCGCTGGCATAGGCCTTGGCCAGCTCATCGCTGTTCAGGCGGCGGACCACTTCGACCAGGTTGGACGGCACGCCCACGGTGAGCGAACCCGCGCGCAGCATCACCACCTGCGTGACGGCGGTGGTCAGCGGCAGCACCAGCTTGAAGCTGCTGCCCTTGCCCTTCTCGGTGGCCGTTTCGATGCGGCCGCCGAGCGCCACCACATCGCTGCGCACGACATCCATGCCGATGCCACGTCCAGCCAGCTCGGACACCTCGCGGGCCGTGCTCAGACCGGGTTCGAACACGAGCTGGGCAGCTTCCTCGTCGCTCAATTGCGCGTCGGAGGGGATGAGACCCTGCGCCATGGCCTTCTCACGCAGCCGCACCAGGTCGATGCCGGCGCCGTCGTCTGTGAACACCAGCGACACGTCGTTGAGTTCGTGACCCAGCACGATCTCGATCTGGCCTTCCGATGCCTTGCCAGCCTGCTGGCGCTTCTCGGGGGCTTCGATGCCGTGCACCACGCTGTTGCGCAGCAGGTGTTCGAACGCACCGGTCATGCGGTCGAGCACGCCACGGTCCATTTCGATGTTGCCGCCGGTGATGTCCAGTCGCACCTGCTTGCCGGTTTCCTTGGACGCCTGCCGCACCACGCGGTACAGGCGCTCGGAGATGCCTTCGAATTCCACCATGCGCGTGCGCAGCAGGTCACGCTGCAGCTCGCGCGTCTGGCGCGCCTGGGCCACGAGGCTGTCCTCGGTGGCTTCCACCGCGCGTTGCAGGTTGCGCTGCACGGTCGCCACGTCGTTGACGGACTCGGCCATCATGCGGGTGAGTTCCTGCACACGGGTGAAGCGGTCGAACTCCAGCGGATCGAACGACTGGTCGGCATCGCGCGCCTGCGCCAGGCGCGATTGCATCTGGGTCTCGGCCTGCAGTTCGATGTCGCGCAGCTGGCCGCGCAGGCGGTCCAGATTGCCGGTGAGGTCCTTGAGCGAGCCGCGCAAGGCGACGAGCTCGGACTCCATGCGGGAGCGCGTGATCATCACTTCGCCGGTCTGGTTGACCAGGCGGTCCAGCAGCTCGGGGCGCACCCGGACGGCCGCACCCGCACGGGTCTGCAGCACCGTGGGCGCTTGCGGCAGCGCGATGCCCGTCAGCCCGCCTTCGCCAGCCGGGGCAGCGCCTTCTGCTGCCGCGCTGCTGGCAACTGGTGCGGGTTCTGGCACGGGTTCGGCGGCCCGTGGCACGGGCACGGGCTGCACGATCTCCACGATCTGGGCATCGGCATTGCGCAGTTGCTCGAAGCGCGCGCTGATGGCGTCGAACGCGGTCTGCAAAGGCTCCAGATCGGCACCACGCTGGAGGTCGGAGCCCAGCCGCTCGGCCGTGGTTTCCATGCGGTGCGCCATTTCACCCAGGCGCAGCGCGCCGGCCAGGCGAGCACTGCCCTTGAGGGTGTGCAGGTTGCGCAGCACCTCGGCACGGGCGCTGGCGTTGTCGGGGCGTGCGACCCATTGACGCAGCGCACCATCCAGCTGGGGGATGAGTTCCTGCGCTTCTTCCGCAAAAATCGGAAAGAGATCGACGTCGATCGTGTCGGTGACGTCGATGTCGTCGTCGATGTCCTGCACGCCTTCATGCAAGCGGTCGCCGGCGGTGGCATGGGGTGCGGTGAAGGTGGTGCCGTGACTGACATCGGGCGCCTCGAAGCCGGTCAGCGGCAGCACAGGAGCCTCTTCGACGTGCGGGGGCACCTCTTCCGCGACGGGCTCGGCCACCGGTGCGGGTTCGGGTTGCGGGTCGTGCACGACGTGGTACAGCGCGTCCATCAGACCGGCGTTCGGCTCCTTGAGGAAACCTGCGGCGAACTGATGCAGCAGACGGCGGATGTCGTCCGATGCGTCAACGAACAGTTGCGCCTGCTCGGCCAAAGCCGGAACGCCCGAGCGCTGATGCAGGCCGACCGATTCGATCGCGTGCTCCAGCGCCCGCGCAATGTCGGACAGCGGCTGGAACCCGACCGTGGCAGAACTGCCCGCCAGCGAATGCGCCAGTGCCTCTGCTTGCTCGGGGACGGGTTCGTGGCGCTCCAGCGCCCATTCGGTCAACACCGTGTTCAGGCGGCGGGACCATTCGTCTGCCTCGTTGAGGTAGACGTTGTAGAGCTTGAGCGCAATGCGCAGCGGACCGATGACCTTGGTCTGCTCATCGGGCATGGGCTCAGGTTCGGGTTCGGGCAGAACCAGCGGTTCGACCGACTGCACCACCTCCAGAGCCACACGGTCGATCGGAGGAAGTTCTTCGGCGGCCTCGGCCACCGGCTCTTCGATGATCGGTGCTCCTGCCGCAGTTTCGACCGCATCGGGCACATCCATCGCGTCGACACTGTGGGCAGCGGCCGGCTCGGCCACCACCTCCGGCTGCGCGGCAGGTTCGATCGGCTCGGGGTTCTCCTGGGAGGCAGAAGAGAAAGCCGCCAGGCTGCCGAAATCGATATCCGCCAGAAGGGGCTCGGTCGACAAGGGTTGAGCCAGGGAGGCCGGTACGGCGGGGGGATCCACCGGCTCGGAAGAGTCGGCCGGCACGGCGTTCGCCGACGCGGCTGCGGCGGCGGCCACCGCATCCAGGTCGAGATCGAACGACAGATCCGCAGGGACCTCGGGCGCGGCTTCCTGGGCATCGGCCGGAACGAACACCGTGGCTTCGGGCAAGGGCGCAGGCGCACTGGCTTCGGCCGGTGGCAACGCCAGGGGCAGGTACTGACCATGGTCGCGCAAGGCCTCGGCACTGACCCTGAAGGGTTGCGAGCGCCAGGGCACCGCACGACGCGCGGAGATGTCGTCCACCCAACGCCCGAATTCCTTCATGGCTTCGCCCGACAGCGTGAGCAGCGGCGGGCTGGCGGGGCGCTGCTCGGCCAGCACGGTGTTGAGCAGTTGCTCCATCGCCCAGGCGGCTTCGCCGAACTCGTCCAGGCCGACCATGCGCGAACTGCCCTTGAGGGTGTGGAACGCGCGGCGCAGGGTGGTGAGGTGCTCGAGGTCGCTGGGTTGCCCCTGCAGGTGCGACACGGCCTCCAGGCCGTTGGCCACCACCTCCCGCGCCTCTTCAAGGAAGATGTCGAGCAGGTCGTCTTCGTCGCTGTCGGCTTCGCCGGAGGCTTCGGCGTCCGGCACATGCGCAGTGCTGGAAGACTCGGACAGACCCACGAGCGCCTGTGCGCCCGCCGCGGCGTTGTCGTTGACCACCGCCTCGGCCGCCTCGCGAGCGGCACGCGCCACACCCGACTGCTCGGCCAGGGAGGCCTGGTCGGCCAGGGAGTCGAGTTGTTCGCTCAGGTCGACCAGGCTCAGTCCACCTTGCACGCCATCGACCACACGTTGCACACCTTCGCTGATGGCCTGTGCTTCATCGCGCGCGGGCTGGCGCAGCGCGCTGGCGCCCAGCGACCGGCCCATGAGCGGCAGCAGCTCGCCTTTCTCCTCGTCGAACACGAAGAGCTTCTTGGCAAGTGCAGGCTGGTAGTTGAGCATGTCCACGAGGAAGCTCATGGCACTGAGGTTGTTGCCCAGTTGCTGGAACGTGCCGGCCTCGCGCGCCTGCACCTCGTCCACCTCGGTGTCCAGGATCTGCTCCACCGTGTTGCGCATGCGGACCACGGTGTGCACCGCCTGGTCCAGACCCAGCACCGACAGCACACCGCGCATCTGGGCCAGCTGGGACACCGCGACGTGCAGGCCTGCCTTTTCCTGAGGGGAGCGGAAGAACTGGTCGAGCGATTTCTCGACCTCGCCCAGTGAAGCCTTGAGCTCGCCGACCACGCTGCCCATGGTCTGCCGGTCGCTCACGCGCCGGTACAGGTGTTCCATCCAGGGGTCCAGTGGTTGCGCGGGACGCCCAGCGAGCACGTTCTCCAGTCGCTCGGCCAGCGCCTGCGTGCGCTCGGTCAGTTCGGGTGCGTTCGGATCGAAGTCCTCGAAGGCGGCTTCGAGGTACAGCGTGGTCGTGGCCACTTCCATCGCCAGTTCGGGGCGCACGTTGCCGGCTTCCTGCACCGCCTGGTCGGCGGCCTTCACCAGCGCCTGCGCCAGCACGGTGCTGGCCGGATGCAGCTTGAGCAACGAGTCACCGATCAGGCTGAACTGGTCCGCCACCTGGCGCACCCGGCTGGTATCTCCACCGGAGTAGAGCGACCAGATTTCCTTGGCCGCATGGATGCGCTTGCGCGCCTGTGCCAGCACCGCCGGGTCGTAGCGGCCCAGCGTGGCCTGGTTGTAATCGACCGGCGTCACGCCACCAAGGCCGAAGGCCTCGCGCACGGCCGCGAGATGCGGCGTGGTGCCGGCAGAAACCGACACCGGCTGGGCGCAGAAAAAGAGCAGGTCGTGCAGCAGCGTCTCGGACACCTGGGCCTTGCCCTGCGTGAGGTTGACGAACTGCAGCAGGATGCGCGAGGTCGCGCGTTTGACGTAGACGTCGGGCGGCAGGAGGCGCTGCGCCACGGCCTCGAAGTAACCGGCCGACACGCGCCAGAACGTGCGGGAACGGGCGTCGGCGGCGCCAGCGGACAAACCGGCGCTGAGCTTGGCGAGCTGCTGGGCGGCCGCGACGCTCTGTGTCTTGACGACCAGCAGCACCAGGCGATCGAACAGTGAGCGCACCGGCGCACCGGACTCCAGCGGCGCGATGTCGGCGGGAGCTCCCACCTCCTTGCCACGGTGCTCGAAAGGCCACAGATCGGCGGGGTGCACGCGCTCGGCCGCCGCCAGCTCCTGCACGTCGCGGTATTGCGCAAACAAGGCCACCGGCTGCACCGGCTTGTTGTTGAGAACGGCCTCCAGGTACTCGACCATCGCGAAGCTGGCGCGCTCCACCTTGCCTGCGGCTTCCTCTGTGCAGGTGTTCGGCCGCTGCACGAAACGCTGGACGGCCGCCTCCATGGCACGCAGCACCTGGGCGGGCGCACCGAGGCCCACCATTTCCAGCGCACCCACGGCCTGGTGCAGTTGCTGGCGGGCCAGGCGCAAGGAGCCGGGGTCAACCGCTTCGAGGTCGTTGTTGCGAGACAGTTCGGTCTCGCGAACGAAGCGCTTGATCGCCTTGTTGGCGCCGTCGAGCGACTTGCGCAGTTCCTCGAAAACCCAGGCCAGGGGGCCCAGGTCGGCGACCGGCGCATCCGCATGAAGGTCGGTGTCGATGGCTGAGTCGAGCATGTTCTTCCAGTGGGTTGGCGCGCACGCGGGCTGGATGGGCGTTTACGCGATCTTGAACCGGGCCACCGACTGCCGCAGTTCCTCGGCCATGGCCGAGAGTTCACGCACCTGCTGGGCCGTGGATCGCGTGCCTTCTCCCGTCTGTTCGGTCACGGCGAAGATGTGCTGGATGTTGCCGGCCACCTCGTTGGCCGAATCGGCCTCGCGGGATGCCGCATCGGAAATCTGCTCGATCAGTTCGGCGAGGCGGCGCGACACGCGGTCGATCTCGGAGAGCGCGGTGCCCGCGTTGTCCGACAGCTTGGCCCCTTCCACCACACCTTGCGTGGATCGCTCCATGGCGGCCACTGCGTCCTGGGTGTCGGTCTGAATCGCTTTCACCAGCGCCGAAATCTGGCGCGTGGCATCGGCCGAGCGTTCGGCCAGGCGCTGCACTTCTTCCGCCACCACCGAGAAGCCTCGACCGGCTTCACCCGCCGAGGCGGCCTGGATGGCGGCGTTGAGGGCCAGCACGTTCGTCTGTTCGGTAATGTCCGAGATCAGCTCGGTGATTTCACCGATCTCCTGCGACGACTCGCCCAGCCGCTTGATGCGCTTGGAGGTTTCCTGGATCTGGTCACGGATGGCGTTCATACCGCCGATGGCGTCCTGCACGGCCTGCAGGCCCGACTCGGCGGCCTGCAGCGACGCACGGGCCACCGTGGCCGATTCCTGAGCCTGGCCGGACACCTGGTTGATGCGCTGCGCCATGTCCAGCACGGACTGGCCGGTTTCGCGAATCTCGCGCAGCTGCTCGGTCGACGCGGCCAGCAGTTCGGTCGAGGTGCTTTCCACCGCCGACGTCGTCTGCGCCACGCGCGTGGCCGTGGCCTGCACGTTGCCCACCAGCGAGCGGAGTTCCTCGACCGTGTAGTTCACCGAGTCCGCGATGGCACCGGTGATGTCCTCCGTCACCGTGGCTTCCTGCGTCAGATCGCCTTCGGCCACCGTCTGCAGTTCGTTCATCAGTCGCAGAATGGCGGCCTGGTTGGCGTCGTTGACGCGCTTGGCGTCCTGTTCCAGCGATTCGGCGGCGAGTCGCTGCGATTCGGCAACGGACTGGCGTTGACGGCTGTCGAGCAGCTGCACATAGGCCAGGCCACCGGCACAAGCCAGGGCGAACAGGGCGGACACCAGCAGCGCCAGCAGTTGCCCACCGCCCAGGCCCGAGGCCGAGGAGAGGTCGCCTTGCAGTTTTTCCAGCGCCAGCCGCAGGGGTTCGCTGTCGGCGATGATCCCGGCCTGCGCTTCACGCGCCGACACGAGGCCCTGCAGGTTGCCCAGAATGGCGCCCGCTTCGGTGCGCGTCGCTTCGTACAGCTTGAGCAGGGCATCCAGCCGTTCGCGGACCTGCGGATCGCGCGCGGCGGCCAGGCGCAGTTCGTCGCTGCCTGTGAGCAGGCCCTCGGCGATTTCCTTGAACGTGTTCAAGTCCTTGCCCAGCAGGAACACCGCCTCGGGACTCACGCCTTCCATCGTCAGGAATTCGTTGGCCGACTTGCCGATGCGCTGGGTCAGCATCACCAGCTGGCCCGACGCGGAAATCTCGGCGGCCGGCGCGTTCTGCTGGAGCTTCAGCGAGGAAATGGTTTCGGCGATCTCGAGCAGGTCAGAAGACTGCCGGTTGATGGTGCGCAGTGCGTTACCCACCTGCGTCAGGATGTTCTGCTGGGCCAGCACCGCGGCGGCATTGCGCTCGGCCTGGTCGACCTTGGGCAGGATGGCGCCGAGGTCATCGGCGTACTCGGGGCCCAGCGCGTCGAGCGACATCTCGCTGTCACCGCCCTGCAGGCCGCGCATCGCGCGGGCCATCACCGAGGAGCTGTCCCGCACTTCGGGGAACGCCGTGGGGCTCCCGATCAGCGCCTGCGACACGCTCTTGGCCAGGCGCTGCGACTGCATCAGGGCCTGACCGCTCGCCGCCACCTGCTGGCCCACCTTCTCCGTCTGGCTCAGCGCATAGAAGGTCACGCCACCCAGCACCACCAGACCCAGCGCCAGCATGGACGCCAGGGTGCGCTGGTGCTGCTCCGCCGGCTTGGTGCCCAGCAAGGGCAGCGTCACCTGACCGGAGAGGTCCGCACTCTCTTCGTCCACCATCGCCTCGCCCGTCAACCCATCGGACAGCGTCGGCGCGAGACGGGCCGCCGCGAGTTCGGCGACTTCCTGGTCGGTGGCATTGGACAGGTCGGGCTCGTCGCCGGCCTTCTTCTTGAAGAGCCCCTGGAATCGATCAAGCATGGCCATGTAAAAACCTTCCAACTGAAAACAGAAAGACAAATGGACCCGCGCGGTCCGCGGGCTCAACCTTCAGGCGGCGATCGCCAGAAATTCGGGCTCGGCCACCAGCACCTGCAAATCCAGTTCCTGCCAGGATTGGCCCTGGGCATCCACCAGGGAGCGGGTGAAGTAGGACGGCGCGCCATCGGGGTTCGCCCCGATCGCGGTGAACATGGCGGGGTTGCGCAGGCCGAGGAGGCGGTCGATCCAGATCACGGCGTTGATGCCCAGCGCCGTGTGCAGGCTGACCAGGCGCGACTCGGAGGTCACGCGCTCGCCAGAGGAAATGAAAGGGGCCGAGGCGGGCTGGACCAGGCTGGCCAGATCGATCACACCATGCAGGCCGCCACGCAAGCTGGCGACCCCGGCATACCAGGGCTTGGTGTACGGCACGCGCTGCAACGCGGACCAGGGAAAAATCTCGCCGGACTGCACCAGAGGGAGCAGGTAACGACGCTCACCGGCTTCCACGGCCAGCCAGGTGGCGGTAACGGCTTCGGTCTTGGCGGCCGTCAAACGCTGGGCCAATCGTTCCTGGAGTTCCTTGAGTGATTGACGTTTGGCCATGCTCGGTGCGGTTCAGGTCGTTGTGCGGTCAACCCAGCGCGCGAATCTTTGACAGCAGTTCTTCCGCATCGACCGGCTTGGTGACGTAGTCGCGGGCCCCCTGTCGCATGCCCCAGACACGGTCGGTCTCCAGATTCTTGCTGGTGCACATGACGATGGGAATGCTCGAATACTGAGGATCCCGCGTGATGGCACGCGTGAGTTGAAACCCATTCTGACCGGGCATCACGACGTCCATCAGGATCAGATCCGGCTTTTCCTCTCCAAGCCGACGGAAGGCCTCGTCCGCGTTCTCAGCGGTGCACACGGTGTAGCCGTTTTTTCCCAGTAGATCGGACAGGACCATCAACTCCGTTTTGGAATCGTCCACCACAAGGATCTTCCGAATGGGCATCACACTGCTCCTGTCAGGTTGGCGCCGAACTGCTGCACCGCTTGCAGAAGCTGGTCTTTGGTAAAGGGTTTGGTGAGGTAGTCCTGCGAGCCGACCATGCGGCCGCGGGCCTTGTCGAACACGCCGTCCTTGGACGACAGCATCACGACCGGGATGCTGGCAAAGCGTGCATTGCGCTTGATGATCGCGCAGGTCTGGTAGCCGTCGAGGCGCGGCATGAGGATGTCGCAGAAGACCAGGTCAGGCTGGTAATCGTTGATCTTGGCCAGGGCGTCAAAGCCGTCATCCGCCAGGAGGACTTCATGCCCTCCCTGCTTGAGAAAGATCTCGGCGCTGCGACGGATGGTGTTGCTGTCGTCGACCACCAGGACTTTGAGGACAGGCGTTGTGCTCACGTTTCACTAGCTCCAGAGGGTGGTACAGAACAAGGAAAGCGAGACCGGGGAAAGCCCTACCGGGTTCGCCTGGAAACCAACGGATGCACGATCCCTGCCTCAGATCTGCACCATCTCGAAATCTTCTTTGCGGGCACCGCACTCGGGGCAGGTCCAGTTCATCGGCACCTCAGCCCATGGGGTACCGGCGGCCACGCCATGCTCGGGTGCACCAGCGGCTTCGTCGTAAATCCAGCCACAGATCAGGCACATCCAAGTCTTGGTTTCGCTCATGGTTATAGGGGTCATTGTCTTAGAATGCAAGCATTGTATCGAGCCATATGTGCCGCTCCGCAAGCCATTCGGACCGGCTGTCGATCACCCGGCGGACACGGTGCCAATCCCCGCCGGCCGACCGCGCCGCAAACCCTCATCCCCCACCGAACCCATGCCCGATACCCCCCCGCCTTCCGCGCCCGAAACGGTCGAGAAGCCCGGCGAGATCTCCCTGCCCTGCGTGTTGACCTTCAACGCGAGCGACCCCAGCGGCGCCGGCGGGCTGAGCGCGGACATCACTGCAATGTCCAGCGCATCGGCGCACGTGCTGCCCATCGTGACAGGTGCCTACATCCGCGACACGTCAGACATCCACGACCACATCGCTTTCGATGAAGAGGCCGTGGCGGACCAGGCGCGGTGCGCACTCGAGGACATGCCGGTGCAGGCCTTCAAGGTGGGCTTCGCGGGCAGCCCCGAGAACATCGCCGCGATTGCAGAGATCACGACCGACTACAGCGAGGTGCCGGTCATCACCTACATGCCCGACCTTTCATGGTGGGACGAAATGGCGATCGACACCTACCTCGATGCCTGTGCCGAATTGCTGCTGCCCCAGACCACGGTGCTGGTGGGCAATCACAGCACGCTGTGTCGCTGGCTGCTGCCGGAGTGGGAGGGCGACCGTGCGCCCACCGCACGCGAAGTGGCGCGCGCAGCCGCCGTGCATGGCGTTCCCTACACGCTGGTGACCGGCTTCAACGCCGCCGACCAGTTCCTCGAAAGCCACCTGGCATCACCGGAATCTGTGCTGGCCACGGCGCGCTACGAACGTTTTGAAGCCACCTTCACCGGCGCCGGCGACACACTGTCGGCCGCGCTGTGCGCGCTCATCGCGGGAGGCAGCGACCTGCAGGCGGCCTGCGCCGAAGCCCTGACCTATCTTGATCAGTGCCTGGACGCGGGCTTCCAGCCCGGCATGGGCCACGCCGTGCCTGACCGGCTGTTCTGGGCCCACGATGAAGAGGCCGAGGAAGAAGCCCCGGTCGAAGGCACGCCCGACAGCACGCTCGATGCCGACGATTTTCCGCTGGACACCACCCGGCATTGAAGACCATGAACCACCCCGATCGCAACCAGCAACTCTTCGACCGAGCCAAGGCCCTCATTCCTGGCGGCGTCAATTCGCCCGTGCGCGCCTTTCGTGCGGTGGGCGGCACACCGCGCTTCGTGCAGCGCGCGCAGGGCGCCCATTTCTGGGACGCGAATGGCCAGCGCTACATCGACTACATCGGCTCCTGGGGCCCGATGATCCTGGGCCACGGCCATCCCGCCGTCGTCGACGCGGTGCAGAAAGCCGTGCTCGAGGGCTTCTCCTTCGGGGCCCCCACCGAGCGCGAGGTGGAACTGGCGGAGGCCATCGTTGACCTGGTGCCAAGCATCGACATGGTGCGCCTGGTCAGCTCGGGCACCGAGGCCGGCATGAGCACGATCCGTCTCGCGCGCGGCGCGACCGGCCGCAAGAAGATCATCAAGTTCGAGGGCTGCTACCACGGCCACGCCGACGCGCTGCTGGTGAAGGCCGGCTCGGGCCTGGCCACCTTCGGCAACCCGACCAGCTCGGGTGTGCCACCCGAGGTGGTGCAGCACACCATCGTGCTCGAGTACAACAACATCGAACAGCTGGAGGCCGCGTTCGCCGAGCACGGCACCGACCTGGCCTGCCTCATCATTGAACCGATCGCCGGCAACATGAACTTCGTGCGTGCCAGCGTGCCCTTCATGAAGCGCTGCCGGGAACTGTGCACACAGCACGGCGCCCTGCTCGCGTTCGACGAGGTGATGACCGGTTTTCGCGTCGCGCTCGGTGGCGCGCAAAGCGTCTATGCCAGGCTCATCCCCGGGTTCGAGCCCGACATGACCGTGATGGGCAAAGTGATCGGTGGCGGCATGCCGCTGGCCGCCTTCGGTGCCAAACGCGCGGTGATGGAACAGCTTGCCCCCCTGGGTGGTGTGTACCAGGCGGGCACCTTGTCGGGCAATCCGGTCGCCACGGCCTGCGGACTGGCCACGCTGAAAGAGATCCGCAAGCCCGGCTTCTACGAGGCGTTGTCAGCCACCACGCGTTCGCTGGTCGACGGCCTCAAGGCCGCTGCGGCGGCAGAAGGCGTGGCACTGAGTGGCGACAGCGAAGGCGGCATGTTCGGCTTCTTCCTGTTCGATGAACTTCCGCAGAACTACGCCAAGGTGATGACCACCGATGGCCCTCGTTTCAACACGCTGTTCCACGGCCTGCTGGAGCGCGGCGTGTACATCGCACCCGCCCTGTACGAGGCCGGCTTCGTGAGCGCCGCGCACACCGTGCAGGACATCGAGGACACCGTGGCAGCTGCTCGAGAAGTGTTCAAGCAACTGGCGCGCTGAAAGCGTTCACACCAGAAAAAGGGCCGGTGGATCACCGGCCCTTTTTCATGGCGTGGTGGCGGTCAGTGCCTGAAGTGGCGCACGCCGGAATACACCATCACGACACCGCGCTCGTCCGCCGCGTCGATCACTTCCTGATCGCGCATCGAACCGCCCGGCTGGATCACGCAGGTCGCGCCGGCGTCCACCACCACGTCGAGACCGTCGCGGAACGGAAAGAAGGCATCGCTTGCCACGGCCGTGCCCTGCAGCGTCAGCCTGGCGTGGCCGGCCTTGATGCTGGCGATCCGCGCCGAGTCGAGCCGGCTCATCTGGCCAGCACCCACGCCCATGGTCATACCGTCCTTGCAGAACACGATGGCGTTGGACTTCACGAACTTCGCCACCTTCCAGGCGAACAACAGGTCTTCGATCTGCTGTTCGGTCGGCTGCAGCTTGGTGACGACCTTGAGGTCCGCGCGCTGGAGCACATGGTTGTCGGCGCTCTGGATCAGCAGGCCGGAGCCGACGCGCTTGACGTCGCTCAGGTTCAGGCCCTTGTCCCACGCGGTCGGACCACCCGGCGGCAGGGCGATTTCCAGCACGCGCACGTTGGCCTTGGCCTTGAACACCTCCAGCGCCTCGGGCGTGTAGCCGGGTGCCATCAGCACCTCGACGAACTGCTTGCTGATCGCCTGCGCCGCAGCGCCATCGAGCACGCGGTTGAGCGCGATGATGCCGCCGAAAGCGCTGGTGGGGTCGGTCTGGAAAGCCTTGCTGTAAGCCTCGAGCGCGTCCTTGCCCACAGCCACGCCGCAGGGGTTGGCGTGCTTGACGATCACGCAGGCCGGCGCGTCGAAGCTCTTGACGCACTCCCAAGCGGCGTCCGCGTCGGCGATGTTGTTGTAGCTCAGTTCCTTGCCCTGCAATTGCTTCGCTGTGACGAGCGAGCCGGGTGCGGGGTACAGGTCGCGGTAGAAGGCGGCGCTCTGGTGCGGGTTCTCGCCGTAGCGCAGGTCCTGCAGCTTGACGAAGCGGCCGTTGCTTTGCGCGGGGTACTCGTTGCGCCGTGGCACGGAGGCGCCTTCCTGGAAGTCGATGGACGAAAGGTAGTCGCTGATGGCGGCGTCATAGTTGCTGATGCGGTTGAACGCCGCCACCGACAGCGCGAAACGCGTCTTGTCGCTGAGCTGGCCACCGGCCTTGAGCTCGTCGATCACGGCCGGGTACTGTGTGGCATCGGTCAGCACCGCGACATCCTTCCAGTTCTTGGCGGCGCTGCGCACCATGGCCGGCCCGCCGATGTCGATGTTCTCGATCGCGTCCTCCAGCGTGCAGCCGGCCTTGGCCACGGTGGCTTCGAACGGGTAGAGGTTGACGATGAGCAGGTCGATGGTGTCGATGCCGTGCGTCTTCAGCGCGGCCATGTGCTCGGGCAGGTCGCGACGCGCCAGCAGGCCGCCATGCACCTTGGGATGCAGGGTCTTCACGCGGCCGTCCAGCATCTCGGGGAAACCGGTGACATCGGCCACCTCGGTCACCGGCAGGCCCTTCTCGGCCAGCAGTTTGGCGGTGCCACCGGTGGAGATGAGGGCCACACCGAGGCCATGCAGGGCCTGGGCGAGTTCGACGATGCCGGTCTTGTCGGAGACGGAGATGAGTGCGCGCATGGATGTGTCTTGAGAGAGGTTTCGGATCGGTTGTCCATCAAACCGGCGTGCGCGCTGCACCGCATGAAGGGGTGCAGGCCTGGAACACCGTAGAACCGGCTTGGCCGGGCGGCTGGTGTTGCCCCCTCGAGGGGGTCGCGCGCAGCGCGGCGGGGGAGTTCATTTCAATCGATGAGCTTGTGTTCGAGCAGCTTCTTGCGCAGCGTGTTGCGGTTGAGGCCGAGCCATTGCGCCGCGCGCGACTGGTTGTTCTGCGCCTGCTCCATCACCACTTCGAGCAGCGGCTTCTCGACCGCCTTCACGAGCATGTCATGCAGGTTGGACGGATCGGTGCCATTGAGGTCGTGGAAGAAGTCTTCCATGCTGGAACGCACACAGTCGTGCAATGTGTTCTGTTTCATGCGGCCAGTTTCCAGTTGTCTCTTTGAATGGATGCGGTGTCGTTCGCCCACTCGTCCAGGCTGTCGCTCACGCAGCGCAGCTGGGCATCCACGGTGGTGACGGCGTTCACGCGCGAGCGGAACAGCACTGCGGCACCCGGTGGCAGCGGCAGTGACTGCGCGTACCAGCCCAGGTGCTTGCGCGCGCTGCGCACCCCGGTGGATTCGCCGTACAGGTCGTAGTGGTCGTGAAGGTGGTCGAGCAGCCAGACGCGCACGTCCGCCAGCGAAGGCGGCGGCAGGTGCTCGCCGGTGGCGAGGAAATGGGCGATCTCACGGAAGATCCAGGGGCGGCCCTGGGCCGCGCGGCCGATCATGATGGCGTCGGCTCCCGTGAGGCGAAGCACTTCGCGCGCTTGCTCCGGGCTGTCGATGTCGCCATTGGCCACCACGGGAATGCGCACGCGGCTCTTGATGTGCGCCACAGTGTGGTGCTCCGCCTGCCCTTTGTAGCCCTGTTCGCGCGTGCGGCCGTGCACGGTGAGCATCTGCACGCCTGCGGCCTCGGCGGCCAGCGCCAGCGTGGGTGCGTTGCGAACGCTGGCGCACCAGCCCGTGCGCATCTTGAGCGTGACGGGGACACCGTGCGGTTCGCAGGCGGCCACCACGGCCTCGACGATACCGATGGCCAGTGTCTCGTCCTGCATCAGCGCCGAGCCGGCCCACTTGTTGCACACCTTCTTGGCCGGGCAGCCCATGTTGATGTCGATGATCTGCGCACCGCGGTCGATGTTGTAGCGCGCGGCGTCGGCCATCATCTGCGCGTCGGTGCCCGCGATCTGCACCGAGATCGGTGCGGCCTCACCCTCGTGGTTGGCGCGGCGCGATGTCTTGAGGCTGTCCTGCAGATCGGGGCGCGAGGTCACCATTTCGCTGACCGCATAGCCCGCCCCCAGCCGCTTGCACAGCTTGCGGAACGGCCGGTCCGTCACCCCCGCCATGGGTGCGACGAACAGGGCATTGGGCAAGGTGAAAGCCCCGAGTTGCATGGCGGTGGGAGAATGGTGTCGAACGGTGGGACTGCGGCCACCCGACTGGAGCGGGCGGCGAAGGAACGCGATTGTATCTGCCTGTTTTTTCAGCAGGCGATAACGCGCCGCTTTTTTTCTGCGCATCCACCACTTCCCGATCACCGGTCATTCCACATTCCCGCCAACGCCCATGCCCGACTGGATCACCTACCTGATGGAACTGCTCGCTCTGCCGGAGTTCGGCCTGAGCACGGTGTTCCTGGTGTCCTTCCTGTCGGCCACGTTGCTGCCCCTGGGTTCCGAGCCGGCGGTGTTCGGGCTCATCAAGCTCAACCCGGAGCTGTTCTGGCCCACCATCCTGGTCGCCACGGCGGGCAACACGGCGGGCGGTGCGGTCAGCTGGCTGATGGGCCTGGGCACACACAAGGCGGTGGACCGCGCACGCGGCACCCATGTGGACGTGCGTGCGCTGCGGTGGCTGGAGCGCTTCGGACCCAGGGCCTGCCTCATGTCCTGGCTGCCGGTGGTGGGCGACCCGCTATGCGCCGTGGCCGGCTGGTTGAAGTTCCCCTTCTGGCCGTGCGTGATGTACATGGCCATCGGCAAGTTCGCCCGCTACCTCACCATGACCGCCGCGCTGTTGTGGTTCTTCCCTGGCACGCTGCACCCATGAGCGCCACCCGCCAAGGCCTGCCCCGCGCCCTGTGGGCATTGATGGTGGGCAACTTCGTGATCGGCACCGGCGTGATGGTGGTGCCCGGCACGCTCAACGACATCAGCCAGTCGCTGGGAGTGTCGATCCCGCAGGCCGGCCAGCTCATCACCGCCGCGGCCATCCTGATGGGTGTGGGCGCACCGGTCTTCGCCAGCCTGGTTGCAGGCTGGGACCGGCGGCGCCTGCTCACGCTTTCGCTGGTCTGGTACGGCGTGCTCATGGTGGCGTGCGCTCTCGCCCCCAACTACACCGCCCTGCTGCCCCTGCGCGTGCTCGCCGTCATCTCCCCCGCCGTCTTCACACCGCAGGCCGCCGCCAGCGTGGGCCTGCTCGTCGGCCCTGCGCAGCGCGGCCGTGCGATCACGTTCATCTTCCTGGGCTGGTCCATCGCCTCGGTCATGGGCATGCCGCTGTCGGCCTGGATCAGCGGCGGGCTGGGCTGGCGCTGGGCCTTCGGGCTGGTCGCGCTGATGTCTTTCCTGAGCGGTGCCTGGGTGTGGCGGGAAATGCCGGACGGCATCAAGCCGGCCGCCCTTTCGCGCGAAGCCTGGGGGCGCACCGTGGGCTCGGCGGCACTCATGTCTGCGGTGGCGGTGACGCTGCTGTCGGCCTTCGGGCAGTTCACGCTGTTCTCCTACCTCGCGCCCTACTTCGCGCAGACGCTGGGCGCCGGCGGCGCCGCGCTCTCGCTGATGTTCCTGTGGTTCGGTGTCTTCGGCCTGGCGGGCAACGTGGTGGTGACGCGCTCCATCGACCGCATCGGCGCACCCAACGCGGTGTTCATCACCCTCGGGCTCATGGTGGTGTGCCTGCTGCTCTGGCCGCTGGGTCGCCATGGCTTCTGGGCGCAGGCACTGGTGGTCATTCCGTGGGCGCTGGGCTGCTTCTCGAGCAACTCGGCGCAACAGGCACGACTGGTGCAGATATCGCCCGAACTGGCCTCCGCCACCGTGGCACTGAACACCTCGGCCATGTACGGCGGGCAGGCGCTGGGCGCGGCGCTGGGCGGCATGATGATCGCGCAGGGCCGCATGCTGCAGTTGCACCACGTGGGCGTGGTGGTGCTGCTCACCGCCATGGCGATGAGCGCCTGGGCCGCTCACCTTCAGAAGCGTTCGTGCGCGGCGGCGTAACGCCACTGGCCTGAGGGCAGGCCGTCGAGCCCGATGCGGCCGAGCCGCTGGCGCCGCACCGCCACCAGCCGCAGACCCGCGCGTTCCGCGAGGTGCGCCACCTGCCCCGGCAGCGTGCCCTTGATGGCCAGGCGCAGGCGCCGCTCGCTCTGCCAGCTCGCGCGTGCGGCGGGCACCGCCCAACCGTCGAAAAACAGCGCCTTGCCGAACGATTGCAGCACCGCTTCGCGCCGCGCGTCGTCGTCCAGCGCCGGGTCGTCCTGCACGTCCACCAGCCATTCGTGTTCGAGCGGTGACGAGGTGTCGTTGATCCTGCGCGCCACGCCCGGGTTCTGCGTGAACACCATGAGGCCACTGGACATCACCTCCAGTGGCGCCACCGGCAGCAGACGGTGCAGGTGCACTTTGAGCGGGCGGATGCCCGAACGGTCGCCCGCGAAGCGCGCGCCGGCGGCGAACCAGCGGGCGGCCTCTTCGTCAGGCAAATGCTGCGCTTCGGGCAGCGCCGCACCGGCGGGTTTGTGCCATACCAGCGTCACGGGCACCAGCGGATCCAGCCGCGCCCGCGGGTCCAGCTCCACGGTCTGCGCGTCGCGCACGCGGGCCATGGGCTCTTCCACCACGGTACCGTCCACCCGCACCCAGCCACCGGCGATGTAGAGCTCCGCGTCGCGGCGCGAACACGGCAGTTGCGCGGCCAGGCGCTTGGCCAGGCGCTGGGGTTCGGCGGGACGGATCGTTTCGTTCATGCCGCCGACTCTACAACCAGCCCGAGCGGGGCCAGTCCATCAAGCCGGTCGTGCAGCGGTGGACGCCCGGATGACCAGCTCGGGGCGCAGCACCACCGTGGAGGCCAGACCGGGCTTGCCCAGGATAAGGTCGAACATCATCTCCGCTGCACGCCAGCCCAGTTCACGGTGTGGCAGGCGCACGGTGGTGAGCGGCGGTGCCACCAGATCCACCAGGGGCATGTCGTTGTGTCCGGTGATGGAGATGTCTTCCGGCACGCGCAAGCCCGCCGCGTGCATGACGTCGTACGCGCCCAGGGCCACAAGGTCATTGCAACAGACCACGGCCTGGGGGCGCGGCGCCGAGGACAGCAACTGCTGCATGGCCACGCGCCCCGCCTCGCGGCTGTAAGCGGTGCATTCCACGATCTGGCCGGGTGGCAGGTCCCGGTCGCGCAGGGCCTGCTCGAAGCCCTGGCGTCGGCCCAGGCCCGTCGGCGAGAGCTGAGGCCCGGCCAGGTGGGCGATGTGCGTGTGACCGAGCTGCGCCAGGTGGTCCACGGCGAACTTCATGGCCAGCCGGTCGTCGCTCACCACGGCACCCAGCCGGCCGGAATCGTCCGCGCGGTTGACCAGCACCGTGGGAAGGCCGGTCGCCGTCACGAACTCAACCAGAGGGTCGTCGCGCGTCACGGTCGCCATGATCAGCCCGGCCACCTGCTGCGCCAGCAGACGCTCGAGCACGGCCTTGCCATTCGCGGCATCGCGCACGTTGGCGATCAGCATGAAGTAGTGGCGTGCGGAGGCGCTCGCCTCGATGCCTTCCAGGATCGGAGGAAAGACGGAGTTCGTGATGTCGGGCAGCAGCACACCAATGAAGTTTGAGCGCCCGGTGCGCAATGCCGATGCCGTGCGGTTGGGCCGGTAACCCAGGCGTCGCGCCGCCGCTTCCACCTGCTTGAGCACCTCGGCACTGATGAGCTGCCGGCGGTTCGGATCGAGCGCACGCGACACCGTGGACACGTGCACGCCCGCGGCCTGCGCCACGTCGCGGATGGTCACCGCCGCCGGGCTGGCGGGCGAAGGGGTGCTGCGCTGCGAAGGTGACGTCATGGCGCGGCGATTGTAGAGATGAAAAACTGAACGGACCCCTGCCTAGGGCTAACCCGCATGGACACGGATGCACCCACTTTGCCACACTCATGCAAACGATTGCACCAAAAGCGCGCCCATGCAGAAAAAAACGCCCCACAAAGAGTCACGTGCAGCGCCTGGCCGCGCGACCGCTCTGTGCGGACCGCCTTCTGGACTGGCACGGTTTTCGCATTGCATCGGATCAGATGCATAACGGGTCAGGTGCACCGATGAATGAAGAGGCTTCAGTCCCCGAGGACCGGGCGCGCAGCCATACCGTGGTTTTTTTGACTCTGAAATGCAAACGTTTGCACAACATGAACATGACCCTCTCCCTGCACCGCTTTTTCAGCAACGCCTGGGTGCCCGCATGAGCACCCAGGTCGACGACGCGCTGGACCTCGAGACCATCGGCCTGGCCCTGCAGATAACCGACCGGGCCACGGGCATCGACGCCCTGCAACTGGGCCTGTGCGAGCAACCCCGGCGAGCGCCCGCCCCCGGTCATGCGCTGGTGCGTGTGCTCGCGGCAGCCGTCAACCCCAGCGACGTGAAGGCCTGCCTCGGGCTGATGCCGCAGGCGGTGTGGCCACGCACGCCGGGGCGCGATTTCGCGGGCGTGGTGGTCGAAGGGCCAACCGGGTGGGTAGGCCGCCAGGTCTACGGATCGGGGGGCGATGTCGGTATCACGCGCAACGGCTCGCACGCACGCTACCTGGAGTTGCCGGTGGCCGCGTTGCGCGCCAGCCCCGCCAACATCAGCGCGGCAGAGGCCGGCGCTGTGGGCGTGCCCTTCGTCACCGCCTACGAAGGGTTCCGCCGCGCGGGCACTGTACAGCGCGGGCAGACCGTGATGGTGATGGGCGCCAACGGCAAGGTCGGTCAGGCCGCGGTGCAGCTCGCGGCGCAGGCCGGTGCGCGCGTCATCGCGGTGCAGCGCGGCCCGGGCCCGCATGCGGGCTTCGCCTGCGCACCGGTGGACACCATCGACGCGTCCGCCTGCAGTGTGGCGGACGTGGCGCGCGATCTCACCGGCGGGTGCGGGGTCGACATTGTCTACAACACCGTGGGCAGCGCCTACTTCGAGGCGGCCAACAAGGCCATGGCCAAGGGCGCGACGCAGATCTTCATCTCCACGCACGACCGCGCCATTCCTTTCGACATCTTCAGCTTCTACCGCGGCATGCACACCTACGTGGGCGTCGACTCGCTCGCGATGGACTGCGTGGCCTCGACCGCGCAACTCGACGCCATGCGGGACGGGTTCGAGCGCGGCACGCTCAAACCCTTCCCCGTGGCACGCGCCTACGCCCTCGCTGAGGCCATGGACGCCTACCGCAGCGTGCTCGCCGGCAGCCCGGACCGCGTCGTGCTGCAACCCTGACGCCCACCCTTGAACGATCGCCACCGAGAGAAAAGAGAAGAGAAGCACCCATGACCCGCATCCTCATCAAGAACACCTGCATCCTGTCCATGGACCCCGCCGTGGGCGACTTCGACGACGCCGACATCCTGATCGAAGACGACTGGATCGTCGCGGTCGGTCCGAACCTGCAGGCCGACAGTGCCGAGATCATCGACGGTAAGGGCCGCATCGTCATCCCCGGCCTGGTCAACGCGCACATCCATACCTGGGAATTCCAGCTGCGCGGCATCGGTTCGGACTGGGTGAGCAGCCGCGATTACCACGCCAACATGCACAAGAACCTCGCGACCCGTTACGAAGATGAGGACGTGTACATCGGCAACCTGGTGGGTTCGCTCAACCAGCTGCGCAACGGCACCACCACCATCGTCGACTGGTGCCACATCACCCGCGACGCCTCCATGACCGACGCCGCCATCGACGGCCTCGAAGAGTCCGGCATCCGCGCCGTCTTCGCCCGCGGCACCGTCAAACCCCCCGAGCGTCCCGGCGAGGTGCCGTACCACAAGAAACCCTTCCCCCGCGAAGAGATCCACCGCCTGCGCACCGGCCGCCTGTCCTCCGACGACGGCCTCGTCACCCTGGCCATGGCCATCCTCGGCCCCGACTGGGGCGAGTACGACGTCGCCGCCCACGACATCCGCCTGGCCCGCGAGTACGGCCTCATCAACTCCGCCCACACCTATGGCCGCAAGGGCAAGCGCGTCGTCGAGGACGGCTACCCCCGCCTGGCCAAAGAAGGCCTGCTCGGCCCCGACCACAACATCGGCCACGGCAACTGCTTCGACGACGAGGAGCTCAAGATCGTCCTGGACGCGGGCTGCACCATCACCGCCACCAACCTCACCGAGATGCTCAACTACGAGCAGCCCGCCATGCTCGGGCGCCTGGTCAAGCACGGCGCCGTGCCCTCGCTGGGCACCGACTGCGACCCCTACTTCAACTCCTCCATGCTGGCCGTCACCCGCCATGCCTTCCTGCACCAGCGCGAGCTGGACAACCGCAGCCTGTGGCACGAGGGCAGCTGGCCGGCCAAGACGCAGCACTCCACGCTCACGCGCGACGCGATCTACTGGGCCACGATGGGCGGGGCCAAGGCCTTCGGCCTGGACAGGAAGATCGGCTCCATCACCCCGGGCAAGCAGGCCGACCTGGTGATGTTCGACTGCCGGGGCATGAACATCTTCCCGGCGCTGCCCGGGGGCAACCCGGCGCACATCGTGGTCATGTACGCCGAAACATCGGACATCGAGAACGTGATCGTGGCCGGCCGGTTCGCCAAGCGCGACGGCCAGCTCACGCTGGACCCCTCCCGCCTGCAGCAACTGCAGGACGAGCTGCTCGAGTCGCGCATGCGCATGTTCAGCGCCGGCAACTTCAAAGCCTCACCTGTCGAACGCGGTCCACAACCTCAGGAGTTCTTCCTATGAAACGTCGCAACCTGCTCATCGGGAGCCTGGCCGCTCCCGCGTTCATCGGCGCCCCGGCCTGGGCGCAATCGGGCTGGCCGACGCGGCCCGTCAAGATCGTGCACGGCTTCGGCCCAGGCGGTCCGGTGGACCTGCTGGCGCGCCTGATCGCGGCGCAGTTTCCGGAGAAGTTTGGCCAGCCGGCCTACGTCGAGGGCAAGCCCGGGGCCGGCGGCACGCTGGGCGCGTCGCAGGTCGCGCAGGCGGCGCCCGATGGCTACACGCTGTTCCTCATGGCCTCCGGCCACGCGGCCGCACCTGGCCTCTACCCCTCGCTGCCGTTCGACCCGGTGAACGACTTCACCGTGGTCTCCATGGTCGCGCGCAGCCCGTTCGCGATCATCGCCAACCCCAACGCGCCCTACAAGACCATCCAGGAACTGGTGCAGCAGGCAAAGAGCCAGCCCGATGGCCTGATCTACGGATCGGCCGGCGTAGGCACCGGCATGCACCTCGCTGCCGTGCTGATGCAGAGCCGCCTGGGCCTGAAGCTGACCCACGTGCCCTACCGGGGCGGCGGCGCGCTCAACACCGCCGTGATCGCGGGTGAGGTGCCGTTCATCTTCACCTCGCTGGCCGGCATGGGCCCGCTGCTCGAGAGCGGACGGCTGCGCGGGCTGGCGGTCACATCGAAGAACCGCTTCCCTGGCGTGCCCGATGTGCCCTCGGTCGCCGAGACCGTGCTGCCCGACTTCGACGTGAGCGCCTGGTACGCCCTGGCCGGACCGAAAGGCTTGCCCGCGCCGCTGGTGAGCAGCCTCAACGACATGGTCCGAGTGGCCATCGCCCGAGCCGACATCGCCGAAGGCATCCGCGCCCAGGCCGCGATTCCGTGGGCGGCACCGGCGGCCGAGTCGCAGGCGTTCGTCGCCAAGGAAATCGCGCACTGGACGCAGGTGATCCGCGCCGAAAAGATCACCGCCCCCACCTGAAAGCCCCACCCCCGTTCCATCCCACTCCTGGAGCCGTCATGACCTTGACCCCCCGCACCGCCTGGCGCATTGCCGCCACCGCACTGGCCTGCGCCAGCCTGACCGCCTTTGCCCAGCCTTCGGGCACGCTGCGCTTCGGCAGCAATCAGGGCATGGACGACTGGGAAACCCTGACCAAACCCAACAGCATCTACACCTCGCTGGTCTATGAACCCCTGATCGAGGTCACGCCGGACGGCCTGTCGCTCGCGCCCAAGCTCGCCGCCAGCTGGAAGGAGTCGCCGCTGAAGCTGGAGATCATGCTGCGCCAGGGCGTGACCTTTCACGACGGCACGCCTTTCGACGCCGCCGCGGTGATCAAGAACCTGGATCGCATCCGCAGCACGCCCGGCCAGTACCGGGGCGTGTTCGACGCGGTGGACAAGTTCGTCGCTGTCTCGCCCATGCAGGTGGACATCGTGCTCAAGCGCCCCGCGCCCAACCTGCTGATCGGCCTGACACGGCGCGGCATCTACATGATCTCGCCCAAGGCGCTGGACGATGGTTCGTTCAAGCTCAACCCCGTGGGCACGGCACCGTGGAAGTACGAGGCCAAGGACACGGTCAAGGGCCTGCGCACCGTGGTCAGCTACTACGACAAGTACTACGCGCCCAAGTCGGTTGGCCCGGCGCGCATCGAGGTCACGCACATCAACGACCCCGACAGCCTCTACAACGCGCTGCGCACCGGCCAGCTCGACATCGTCTGGACCAATCCCTCCATCGCCAAACGCGCCGAACGCGAAGGCCTCAAGACCGCCTGGTTCCCGTCGGTGATGTGGCACCTGCAGATGATGGACACGGCCAAGACCTTCAACAACGTCAAGCTGCGCCAGGCGGTCTGCCACGCGATGAACCCGCAGGACTACATCGACGGTGCACTGGGCGGCCACGGGAAGATCCACACCCAGCGCCTGCGCGAGGGCATGGCCGGCTTCAACCCGGCCGTCAAGGGCTACCCGCACGACCTGGCCAAGGCCAAGAAGCTCATGGCCGAACTGGGCAATCCGAAGGTCGAATTCACGCTGGCCTCCTTCGACAGCCAGCGCACCATCGCCGAACTCTTCAAGGCCCAGATGGCGCAGATCGGCATCGACGTCAAGCTCGACATCATGACCTTCGGCCAGTTCTTCAGCACCTTCCGCAGCGGCAAGTACCCCGCCGCCATCCTGACCGACTCGCAGGAGACCGGCGCCTACGACTACTACCTCTACCACTACGCTCCGGCGGGTTCGGGCAACCCGCTCAAGACCACCTTCCCGGGCATCGAGGCCGTGATCAAGGAAGGGCTGGACGCTCCTGACACGGCAGGCCAGAACCGCGCCTGGCAGAAATTCATGAAGGTGGTGGACGACGAGGCGCTGGATTGCGGCTTCTTCGACTACGCCGCCTACTGGGCCTACAACCCCAAGCGCCTGAGCAACGTGGTCTCCACCGTGGGCGACGTGGCCGTCTTCCGCTACATCGACGCCAAGATCGCGCCCTGAACCGGAGCCGCCCATGAACACCACAACGACTTCCACGAAACTGATCCGCGACGCCCTGGTGCTGACCATGGACCCGGTCCTGGGCGACATTCCCCAGGGCGACGTGCTGGTGCGGGGCAACCGCATCGAGCAGGTCGCCAGGAACCTGCCGTCCCCAGCCGGTGCCGAGGTGATCGACGGGCGCGGGATGATCCTCATCCCGGGTCTGATCGACTCCCACACGCACATGTGGCAGGTGCCGCTCAAGGGACAGGGCACTGGCCTCTGGGGCACGGCGGACTACCAGAAGCACGTGTTCCCGCTGCGCGAGAAGTTCGGCGCCATCGACATGAAGGACGCCTGCTTCGCCGCCGGCATGGAGATGATGGACAACGGCATCACCACGGTGCTGGACTTCTGCCACAACACGATGACGCCCGAGCACGCCGAGGAGTCGATCGCGGCGCACCGGCGCACCGGCCAGCGCGTGCTGTTCGCCTACGGCATGCTGGGCAGCCACCAGACCCACAAGGCCGACCACGCGTGGCGGCTGGCGCAGGTGCGCGAGCTCGCCGCCGATCTCGGCAGCAGCGCACACGACTCGCTGATCCGCCTGGGCATCGCGGTGGCGTCGCTTGAATACTCAAGCATGGAGATGGTGCGCAAGGAAGTGGAGATGGGCCGCGAACTGGGCCTGCCCATGACCTTCCACCAGAACCCGCCGGGGCAGATCCACGCCCTGGGCGAAGCCGGCCTGCTGGGCGCCGACCTGCTGCCGGTGCACGCCAACGTGGCCACCGATGCGGAGCTCGATCTGCTGGCGGCCTGCGGCGCCGGCATCTCGTTCACGGTGGAGGGCGAGTTCGGCGGTGGCCGCTCGATGAGCGTCGTTGGCCGCGCGCACCGCGCCGGCGTGACGCCCAGCCTGGGCGTGGACGTGCCCTCTCGCATCACGATGGACCTCTTCAGCCAGATGCGCCTGACCTACAACGTGATGCGCGCCGAGGAGGCCACGGCCGAGCGCATCGCCGGGCGCTGGCCGCTGGCGCGTCACCCGGGCACGCCCCATATCCAGCCGCGCCACATGCTGGAGTACGTCACCGTGAATGCCGCGCGTGCCGTGGGACGGGGCGACGAACTCGGCCGCATCAAACCCGGCTACCTGGCCGACCTGGTGCTGCTGACCCCGGGTCACTACGGCATGTCACTGGGCGATCCCGCCGCGCACGTCGCACTGATGAGCACACCGGCCGACGTGCACACGGTGGTGGTGAACGGCGAGGTGCGCAAGCGCGCCGGTGAACTGGTGGATCTGAAACGCGCCGAGGCGGTGGAAGCCTCCCGGCGTGTGCGCGAACGCGTGCTGGGGGCCGGCAAGGGCAGCCCGGCACCGGCCGTGGCGGAAAGCGTGGCATGAGACAGCTCGTCCTGACCCGGTTGCTGTCGGTGCTGCCCATCCTGCTGGCGGTGTCGCTGCTCACCTTCATGCTCACGCGCATGACCTCCACAGACCCGGTGGTGCAACTGCTCGGCCCGGGCGCGTCGGCGGCCGACGTGGCCGAGTACGCGCACAAGCTGGGCCTGGACCTGCCGCTGTACCAGCAGTTCCTGAACTGGCTCGGCGATGCGGTGCGCGGCAACCTCGGCGTCTCGCTCTACACCGCGCTGCCGGTGGCCAGCACCCTGGCCACCGGCGTGAGCGTCACGCTCACGCTGGCGCTCTCGGGCATGACGCTGGCGCTGCTGATGGGCATCCCGCTGGGCATCTGGGGCGCGGTGCGCCACGGCTCCTGGGCCGACCGGCTGCTCTCGGTATTCGTGTCCTCCGGCCTGGCCATCCCCAGTATCTGGCTCGCGCTGCTGCTCTCGCTGGCCTTCGCCGTGAAGCTGCAGTGGTTCCAGGTGGTGGGTTATACGCCGTTCTCGCAGGACCCGGTGGAATGGGCACGTGGCCTGCTGCTGCCCGCGTTCGCGCTGTCGGTGCACACCGCGGCCGTCATCGCGCGCCAGATGCGCAGCGCCATGATCGACGTGCTGCGCTCCAGCTATGTGCACGCCCTGCGCGCGCGCGGCATTCCCCAGCGGCTGATCATCCGCCGCTACGCCATCCGCAACGCGCTCGTGCCGGTGCTCAGCGTGATGGCGATCCAGATGTCCGTTCTGGTGGGCGCCAGCATCGCCGTGGAACGCATCTTCGCGATTCCGGCGCTGGGCACCCTGCTGATCGACAGCGTGGTGCGCGGGGACTTCCCCGTGCTCCAGGGTGCCGTGGTGGTGATCGCGACCATCGTGCTCGTCGTCAACCTCGTCACGGACATCGGCTACGGATTGATCAACCCCAAGGTTCGAGCCCACTGATTCACCATGACCCAAGCCTCCACCCTGCCCACCGGCGCCGCGCCCGCGACCCCGGCGCACGCCGCAACACCCGATGACGACACCCGGCTGCCCAGCCGCTCGCTCTGGCGACTGTTCACCCGGCCCTACGCCCTGCTGCCCGGCGCCTTCCTGCTGATGGTGCTGGTATGCGCCATCGGCGCGCCATGGATCGCGCCGTTCGACCCCTTCACGCCCAACATCCGCCATCGGCTGGAGGCGCCCGGCGCCCTCTACTGGCTCGGCACGGACGACCTGGGTCGCGACATGCTCTCGCGCATCATCTTCGGCGCGCGTACCGCGCTGATCGCCTCGTTCGAGAGCGTCGGCATCGGTCTGGTGGTGGGCGTGAGCCTGGGGCTGCTGGCCGGCTACGTGGGCGGCTGGCTGGACCGCGTGGCGATGCGCCTGGCCGACGTGATGCAGTCCATCCCCGCCATCCTGCTGGCGCTGGCGCTGATCGGCGTGCTGGGCAAGGGCCTGGGCAACGCCATGCTGGCCGTGGGCGTGATCTTCTCGATCAGTTTCATGCGGATCACGCGCGCCGTGGTGCTGGCCGAGCGCGAACAGCTCTACGTGGACGCCGCGCGCGTGCTGGGCCTGCGACCCTTCGCCATCATGATCAAACAGATCCTGCCCAACGTGTCGGGCCCGCTGATCGTGCAGGCCTCCATCTCGCTGGGCACGGCGCTGCTGATCGAGGCCATGCTGAGCTTCCTCGGCGTGGGTGCCGACAGCAGCCAGGTCAGCTGGGGCGCGATGCTGGAGACGGCGCGCCAGTTCCAGGCCGAACAGGCATTGCTGCCCATGGTGCCCGGCCTGGCCATCACGCTCACGGTGCTCTCGTTCAACCTGCTGGGCGACACTTTGCGCGACGCGCTGCTGCCCAGCAGCGCCCAGGCACCGCGCCGCAAGGCCGGCGCCGTGCCCGTCGCAGCGCAGGACCCGGGCACGCCGCTGCCCGCCGACACGCTGCTGGAAGTGCGCGGCCTGACCGTGCGCGCCGGCATGGGCGGCAGCGAGGCCGAACTGCTGAGCCAGGTCTCGCTGCACGTGCGGCGTGGCGAGGTGCTGGGCCTGGTCGGTGAATCCGGCTGCGGCAAGTCCATGACGGCCAGCGCCATCCTCGGCCTGCTGCCGCGTGGCGCGCACATCGCCGCCGGTTCGGTGCGGCTGGCCGGCACCGAACTCGTGAACCTGCCCGAGTCCGCCATGCGCCACATCCGGGGCAAGCGCATCGGCATGGTGTTCCAGGACGCCAACGCCGCGCTCTCGCCGGTGCACACCATCGGCACGCAGCTTGAAGACATCGTGCGCGCGCACCAGCCCATGAGCCGGGCGCAGGCCCGCGCGCGCGCCATCGAACTGCTGGACCTCGTGGGCGTGCCCGACCCGGCACGCCGCCTGCAGGACTACCCACACCAGTTCTCGGGCGGCATGGCGCAGCGCGTGGTGATTGCCGGTGCGCTGGCCTGCAACCCCGAACTGCTCATCGCCGACGAACCCACCACCGCACTGGACGTGACGATCCAGGCCCAGGTGCTGGACCTGCTGGCCGAGCTGCGCCAGCGGCTGGGCATGTCGGTGCTGCTGATCACGCACGACCTGGGCGTCGTGGCCGACACCTGTGACCGCGTGGCCGTGATGTATGCCGGCCAGATCGTGGAGGTGGGCGACGTGCGGCAGACGCTGATGTCGCCGCGTCACCCCTACACCACCGCGCTGCTGCAGGCCATGCCAGGCGGTCAGGCGACCGGACAGCCAGGGGATCGCAGGCTGACCACCATCGCCGGCCGCGTGCCGCCCGCCTGGGCCTGGCCGCAGGGCTGCCGCTTCCACCCGCGCTGCCCGCAGGCCGTGGCCGCGTGCTCGCAAAAGCCCATCCCGCTGGCGTCCGGCGTGCGCTGCACCCGCGCCAGCCCGGTCGTACGGCTCGAGGAGATCGCTGCATGAAGACCGCTGAAACCCCCTTGCTCTCGGTGGAGAACCTTTCGGTCGAGTTCAAGCTCAAGGCCGGCCTGTTCGGCTCGCGCACGCTCAAGGCGGTGCGCGACGTGAGCTTCACCATCGAGCGCGGGAAGACCTACGGGCTGGTCGGCGAATCCGGCTCGGGCAAGAGCACCATCGGCCGCGCCATCCTGCGCCTGGCGCCCACCTCGGCCGGACGCATCGTGTTCGACGGCGAGGATGTGACCGCCTTCGGCCGCCGCACACCGCTGTCTTTCCGGCGCGACGTGCAGGTGGTGTTCCAGGATCCGATGTCCTCCATCAACCCGCGCCAGACCGTGGGCACGACGCTGGGCCAGGCGATCGACCGCCACCGCCCGATGCCGGCCGCGCAACGCGCGAAGGAGATCGCGAAACTGGTCGACAGCGTGGGCCTGGCGGCTTACCAGGTGCAGCGCTACCCGCACGAGCTCTCGGGCGGCCAGCGCCAGCGCGTGGCCATCGCGCGCGCGCTGGCGGTGCAGCCTCGCCTGATCGTCTGCGACGAACCGGTGAGCGCGCTGGACGTGAGCACCCAGGCACAGGTGATCAACCTGCTGATGGAGCTGCAGCGCGAGTTCGGCCTGTCCTACCTGTTCATCGCGCACAACCTCGACGTGGTGCGCCACGTGAGCCACGACATCGGCGTGCTCTACCTGGGCCGCCTGGTGGAAACCGGACCGGCCGACATGGTGGTGGAGGCACCGAGCCACCCGTACACGCGCATGCTGATGGCGTCCACGCTCGTGACAGACCCTGACGCCCAGGCCCTGCGCACGCGCGAGCGGCGCCTGCAGGGCCGTGGCGAGCTGCCCAGCCCGCTGTCGCCACCGCCAGGATGCGCCTTCAACACCCGCTGCGCCTGGGCTGGCGAAGGTTGCCGCACCACCATGCCGCAGCTCAGGCCCGCCGTGCCGGGCGTGCACGCGGCCTGCCACCACCTGGCGCACGTGGCCGCGACGCCACCGGGCGCGCGGCCACAGGCCATCGCACCCACCGAGGCGGTGGCGGCATGAGCGCACGTGCTCTGCTGATCCGCGGTGCCACGGTGCTGACCATGGACGCCGGGCTGGGCGACCTGGCAGGCGCCGACGTGCGCGTGGCGGACGGGCGCATCGCCGCCGTGGGCCAGGGCCTGCGGGCCGAGCCGGGCGACGAGGTGATCGACGCCACCGGCATGCTGCTGCTGCCGGGACTCATCGACACCCACACCCACATGTGGCAGGGCCCGCTCAAGGGCCTGGGCGCTGCCATGTGGGGCATGGCGGACTACCACAAGCACATCTTTTCGCTGCGCGAACGCGTCGGCGCGGAAGACATGCACGACGCCACCCTGGCTTGCGGCATGGAGATGCTGGACAACGGCATCACCACCGTGCTGGACTTCTGCCACAACGTGATGTCGCCCGAACATGCCTTGCGTGCCCTGGACGCGCACCGCGCCAACGGTCAGCGCGTGCTGTTCGCCTACGGCATGCTGGGCAGTTTCGCCACCCTCAAGGAAGACCATGTCTGGCGGCTGGCGCAGGTGCGCGAGCTGGCGGCCTCGCTGGCGGGCGACGAGACCACGCCGCTGCGACTGGGCGTCGCCCTGGGGTCCCTGGAATACGCCGGCATGGCGCTGTTCGAGGAAGAAGCCGCCACGGGCCGCGCACTGAAACTGCCCATGACCTTCCATCAGAACGTGGCCGGCCAGGTGCACGAACTGGAAGCGGCCGGCCTGCTGGGCCCCGACATGCTGCCCGTGCACTGCAACCCCACGCTGGATGCAGAACTCGACGTGCTGGCCGCCCATGGGTGCGGCATCTCCTTCACACCCGAGAGCGAAGTGGGTGACGGCCGCAACATCAGCGTGTTCGCGCGCTCGCACCGCGCTGGCGTGACACCCAGCCTGGGCGTGGATGTGCCCTCGCGCGTGGCGCTGGACCTGTTCTCGCAGATGCGCCTGACGTTCTGGCTGATGCGCAACGAGGAAGCCGAAGCCGAGCGCCATGCCGGCCGCACGCCGCTCACGCGCTACCCGGGCGTGCCTTTCATCCAGCCGCGCCATCTGCTGGAGTACGTCACCGTGAACGCGGCGCGCGCCGTGGGCCTGGGCGACGTGCTGGGCCGCATCGCCCCCGGCTGCCTGGCCGATCTGCTGCTGCTGCGCGGCGGCGCCTACGGCCCTTCGCTCGGCGACCCGGCCGCGCACGTCGTGCTGCAGTCCACCGTGGCCGACGTGGACACCGTGGTGATCGGCGGGCGCGTGCGCAAGCGCGCCGGCCAGCTCACCGACCTCGACCGCAACGACGCCATCGCTGCCTCGCAGCGCATGCGCCACAGGCTTTTCGCCTGATCCCCTCGCGACCCTCCGGCCCCCGAGGCCATGCACAACGAAGAGACACCATGAACCGCAAGCTGATCAAGAACGCCAACATCCTCTCCATGGACCTCGCCGTGGGCGACTTCGACGACGCCGACATCCTGATCGAAGACGACAGGATCGTCGCGGTCGGCCCGAACCTGCAGGCCGACGGCGCCGAGATCATCGACGGCAAGGGCCGCATCGTGATCCCCGGCCTGGTCAACGCGCACATCCATACCTGGGAATTCCAGCTGCGCGGCATCGGCAGCGACTGGGTGGGGTTCAGGGACTACGTGGCCAACATGCACGGCAACCTGGCCACGCGCTACCAGGACGAAGACGTGTACATCGGCAACCTGGTGGGTTCGCTCAACCAGCTGCGCAACGGCACCACCACCATCGTCGACTGGTGCCACATCACCCGCGACGCCTCCATGACCGACGCCGCCATCGACGGCCTCGAAGAGTCCGGCATCCGCGCCGTCTTCGCCCGCGGCACCGTCAAACCCCCCGAGCGTCCCGGCGAGGTGCCGTACCACAA
>NZ_JAVDWE010000006.1:0-305376 GCF_031457235.1 Hydrogenophaga laconesensis | reverse complement strand
CTGCGTCAACAGGCCGGATATAAGAATGCAGCCCGCCAATACGGCCAACACACAAAGCGCTTGCAACTTGGGAGGCGTCCATATAGGAGCAGATCGCGTATGCGCTGCGACTGGCTGAGTCGGGCACACCGGTTGTCGACGTTTGTCGCCAGCTCGGCCTCGCCGATGCCGGCGCGGCAGCCGTCACCGGAGCGGAGGTCGAGGCCTGCGACGACGCCAGTCTGCGCGAACTGGCCGTACGTGTGACGGCCTTCGCACGCGCCAATCCAGAGCACATGCTGCGCTTGGTGCGCGCGCTGCAAGCCGAGGGGCAGATCGTCGCGATGACCGGCGACGGCGTCAACGAAGCGAGAGCTGGGCGATGCGGTTCTCGATGGAAGAATGGCATATGAAGGAGTGCATTTGACGAACCTGCTCACGATCACGGTCGATCATCGCTTTGCGCTTAACAATTCCACCTTGGTGAGAGCGCTTTCTAAAACATCAATCTCCAGCGCCAGCTGGCCGATCCTGACGTGCATTGGGGCAAGATCGACCGGCGCAACGACAGGGGACAGTCGGTCACCCGCTGCCGCCGATGTATTTCTGCATGGCCTCTGCTTCTGACAAAACCTCCTCCAGACGCAGCTGAAGCAGGTCATGGACGGTCACCATCCCGACCAGCGTACCGTTGGTCAGCACCGGTACGTGGTGCACATGCCTGGACATCATGAGCGCCATGATGCCCACCGCTCGATCTTGTGGAGCGCAGGTCAAAACCTTTGCGGTCATCAGATCCCGTGCGGACTTACTCAGCAGATCGGGGCCGATGCTTTTCAATCCCCGTACGATGTCGCGCACGGTAATAATGCCTTCTATGGTTCTGCCGTCGCTGCTCACCACCAGGGCGCCCCCGTCTTCGAGCCCGGGGGACTGCAATGCCGCAGCGATCGTGGTGTCAGGTGTGATGGTCGAAGCGGTGCGCTTCGGCTGCCTGTCGAGAATGCGCTGAACAGTCATGTCGAACTCCTTGTGGTGGATGGGCGGTGCCAGCACAGCCGGCGGGTAGGGTGGCTGTGAAGGTCGAACAGATTATTTCTCTTCACCTGAGTTGAGTTTGAGTGAGTGGGAATCACTAAACCCCTGAACCTTCAATGAACTCAACCAAATGAACATCTATAAGAATGCCCGACTTACGCTGGCGCGTTGAATCTAAATGGTTCGAGACATCACCATGAGTGTGCCCACGGCGCATAAGCGTCTGGGCTGCTGCCTGGCCCTGGGCCAAGAAGGCCTGGTTGACGCGTCCCCGTGCCGGCCTCACTTACCCCGCGCCATCGAACCCGCCAAGGGCCTGACCCTGGTGGAGCTGCGCCGCAAGTGGCTCATCCCAGGCGAGAAGACGCCCAACGCGGTGCAGGTCCTGAGCAACGGGCACGCCTACTGCGCCAATCTGGGGGTGCGCAGGCAGCGCCTGCTCACCACAACGGAGTAGCTTTCTGTTTACGAGACTTTGCGTTGGGCTTCAAAGAGCGGGGCATTCGCCACCGGTTCACTCAACCCTACCGACCGCAGACCATCGGCATGGTCGAGTATTTCATCCAGTCGGCCCTGCGCGAGTGGACCTATTGCTTCACGTACCAGAACTCCAGCGAGAGAACAGCTGCGCTCGACGACTGGAATCGCCTTTACAACTGGCATCAGCTCATCAAGGTATCGGTGGCGTCGCTCCCATGTCCCGGCTCTCTCGCTCAAGAAGACCTCTTGACTCTTCACAGCTGGCGGGGCCAATGGGCTAAGAAGGCAGTCCCCGGCCACGGAGCAATCCGGTCTTGAGCGAGACTACCGATCGTCGGGCCGCTCGAGAGCTCGGCACGGCCCCAGCACCGTCATGCTGAAGACCGCGCGCTGCAAGTCTTGCCGGTTACCGAGCAGCAAGGTGGCGCGGCCTGCGGTCGACGGCGTCTCCGTGGCGGCGGGTGCCCCGAGCCACGCGGCGCGCCCGGGCAGGGCCGGCAAAGCTGCAGGGGTGAACTGCGCGCTCCTTGGGCTGTCCGCCAGCGGCGCTTCTTGCTCGGCGGTTTCCGGCGGTTCCGGCGGGAGTGGTGCTTGCCGGGGTTCTGCATCGGGCGTCGGCAACAGACCAAAGCGCTTCATCACGTACTGAAAAAGCAGGATGGCAGCAAAGACCAACCCATAGATTAGTTCCGCAGGTATGTCCATCGCTGTCGCGCTCGTCACTTTCTGGCGCTGGCCGCCGGATCGCCGCCGTTGCCGGCGATCTCGTGGCGCATCACCGTATCGGCCTGCAGGTTCTTCATGCGGTAGTAGTCCATGATGCCCAGATTGCCCTGGCGAAAGGCTTCGGCCATCGCACGCGGCACCTCGGCTTCGGCCTCCACCACGCGCGCGCGCATCTCCTGCTCCAGCGCGACGGCCATGGCCCGGCGCTCTTCGGCCTTGGCCTGCGCGATCTGCTTGTCGGCGTTGGCCTGGTCGATCTGCAGCTTGGCGCCGATGTTCTCGCCCACGGTCACGTCGGCGACGTCGATCGACAGGATTTCGTAGGCCGTGCCCGCGTCCAAGCCCTTGCTCAGGACATGCTTGGAGATGTGATCTGGACTCTCGAGCACGCTCTTGTGGCTGGCAGACGATCCGATGGTGCTGACCATGCCTTCACCAACCCGCGCGATGATTGTCTCTTCGCCGGCGCCGCCCACCAGGCGGTCGATGTTTGTGCGCACCGTGACCAGGCACACCGCGATCAGCTGGATGCCGTCTTTGGCCACAGCCGCGATCTTGGGCGTCTGGATCACCTTGGGCAGAACCGACATTTGCACCGCTTCGAGCACGTTGCGCCCAGCCAGATCGATGGCCGCGGCGCGCTTGAAGGGCAAGGGAATGGCGGCCTTGTCGGCCGAGATCATGGCGTTGACCACCCTGACGACGTTGCCGCCCGCGAGAAAGTGGGCTTCCAGGTCGTTGATGGAGATGTCCAGGCCGGCCTTCACCGCGCTGATCCGCGCCGTGACGACAGTGCCGGGTGGAACGCGGCGCAGGCGCATTGCGATGAGCGTAAACATTCCCACGTAGGCGCCTGAAGCCCATGCGGCAATCCACAGCGGTATCGGCACCAGATACAGCAGCAGAGCCAGCCCCGCCGCCACTGCGATGAGCAAGCCGAAGCCGCCCATCAAGCCCGTCATGACTTCGTTCATTCGTCAGCCCTGTTTGTTGATATGCAATACATACCGCGTGCCGAGTCGGCTGTCGCCGCGGCTCGTCTCCACGTTGATCGGGTCACCCTCGATGAGGCGTACCACAGACCGAAAAGGCCGAGCAGCGTGATGAAGATCCCGGGATGCGACAGCTGTGACGCGAGGCTTGCCGCGGTGCCCGCAGCGATGAAGGACAGCGTCACGAACAGTGGCCAGACGGTGTTGAGTTGTGCGCCCTCGATGTATACCGCTCTGCTCGCTGCAGACTGAGCGACGGCCTGCGGGAATGTCTGTTTCGATCTCACGTATTTTCTCCTTTGAATTGAGTCGGGTAGGTTGCACCGTCGGACGAATGCTGCAGCTGTGTCACTTTGTTGGGCGCAGTGCGCCGGCCCATTCGCGACTGATCCAGATGCTTGACCACCGCACGGCCCGCTCGATCTGTCGCCCGTTCAATCACGTCGTACAGATCGGTACCGATGTCCCTGACGTAGGCGACATGTGCATCGACCAGGTAAACCTGGATCTGGCAAAACTTATCGACGCCACCGCGCGGGCCGTTCTCGTCACCAAATCGCACGGCAACGCGCTTCACCCGGTCACTGTGGCGGGTCAACGCGAACCGCAGGCGGCGATCGGCGTGATCGATCAACGCGGGCGTGGCCGGAACCCCCATACTTTGAACACTGACTCTCATGCGCACCTTTATGGTTGATTGCCGCAGCGACCTGGTTAATCTAGTGGCTGCGGTCACATGTGTAAACTCGAAAGATGTAGACTAAAGGTTCGAAAAAAGAGGATGGTAGGACCGTGAACTACAAACACCTCCACTACTTCATGCAGGTGGCAAAGTCAGGCAGTGTGACGCGCGCAAGCGAGCAACTGCACCTGACGCCGCAGACCATCAGCGGGCAGATCCAGCTGCTCGAAGAGGCCATGGGCAGCGCGCTGTTTGCAAAGAGCGGGCGCAGTTTAGTGCTCACCGATGCGGGCCGCCTTGTGCTGGGCTATGCCGAAGAGATTTTCTCGATGGGGGCCGAACTCAGCGAGGCGGTGCGCGAGCACAAGGCAAAGGGGCGTCTGCTGGAGTTCAAGGTCGGGGTGGTCGACGCGGTGCCCAAAGCCATTGCGTACCGGCTGCTGGAGCCGGCGACCAAGTTGCCGGAGCGGGTGCGCATCGTGTGCCGTGAAGGCAAACTCGAAGGTCTGCTGGCCGCGCTGGCCATGCACCGGCTCGATCTCGTGGTTTCCGACACTCCGATGCCTACATCGATCAGCGTCAAGGCCTTCAATCATCAGCTCGGCGTGTCGGGGGTCAGCTTTTTCGCGGCGCCTGCGTTGGTCGAGACATTCGAAGGACCTTTCCCGCGCTGTCTCGACGGTGCCCGAATGCTCATGCCGGGCGACGACTCGGCGGTTGGGCGGCGACTGCGTGCGTGGTTTCAGGAGCGCTCGTTGCAGCCGCTGGTCGTCGGCGAGTTCGACGACAGCGCGCTGGCCAAAGAGTTCGGTCGACGCGGCGCGGGAGTTTTCGTTGCTCCCACGGTGCTGGCGAAGGAAATCGAGAGGCAGTTCGGTGTCAAGGACGTGGGCGCTGCAGCCGAAGTCTTGGCCGAGTTCTTCGCTATCTCTGTCGAGCGGCGCGTCACGCATCCTTGTGTCGTCGCGATCACTCAGGCAGCGCGAAACGAGTTGTTTGCGCCGCCCGCCAACGCGAGGCGCACGCGCCGACTGGCATCGCATTGACATGCCGCATGACGCGAGTCAGGCCTTCGCTCTCCTGAGCGATGCCGGCCGTCCCGTTAATGGTCTGCAGACTCCCGGGGTGACTTTGCTGCGCCGGTCCTAGTCGTTTGGCTGGGTGACGTTCGAGGTCGTGACAATCAAGCCAGCCACATTGCCGCACCCGCCAGCGTGCCAGCCGCACCGAATGCCGCCAGCAATTTGGCGTCACGCTGGTTGTCATTGGCATATTCGCGCCAGGCACCCAGCAAGACGACGCCCCCGAGTAGCGCGACCAGGAATGCGAAATCAGACACGTTCGACGCCCCATAAGGAGGGCTGCGTCCGCAGCATCTCGCGATATAGGACCCATTGATCAACCGCCTTGACCGCCGCGACGCACAGGCGCAGCATCTTGTGGCGCAATTCCGGATCATCGATTTCGGCAATCAGCTCGCAGAGCATTCGAGGATCCACTTCGCACGAGTCCGCGCGCCTCAAATGCGCCGCCGAGAGAAGATCCTCGCAGGCGGTATGCATGGCTATCTGCAACTCTTCGGACTGAACCCCGAGTTGTTCATGGGTGCCGAGCCTGTCGAGGACGTCGAACTCCGTCTTGCTCAGGCTGCCGTCGGCCAGCAAGGCCAACGTGATGATGCGGGCAGCTGACTGCGGGTTTTTGTTCGGATAGGAACGCATGATCTGTACTCTTTGCAAACAAGTTGACCGGATTGGCCGAAGATGGCGTTTTCACACCAGTCGTAACGAGGCACTGACAGGCACTTGCAAGCCTCTGTCCGCTTGCGTCATCTTTTTTAGGCTTTTTTTCACCTTGTTCAGCGATCCAAACCGATCGCGCGCTGGCCGGAACGCTCGTGGCCACGCGTGCGCCGCCAAATGCGCACCAACGCCCGGGCGGCGCGCGCGAGCGCGCCTTCGAGAGCAGAACGCCAATCGCGCGCCATCGATGTGATCACCACGGTGCCGGAGCTGTCGGTTTTCAGTTCCAATTGGCAACGTTTGTCCACGCCACTGCGGACCGTTGACGTCCGACTGTTGCACCATGGCGTGCGGTACGAGCCAGGCGAGACGGCGCATCACGAAGCGCACGCGACGCACCGCGAGGTCGCGCAACTGCGCATCTTCCGGATCGCGGGACTGAAAGAGCACATGCATGACTGATCTCCATCGATTGAAAGTTGGCCCAACGATAGGGCGTCGCGGACCTTCGAAAAATCAGGAAGTTGCATAGCGAAAGGTCCCATAAATCTGCCTAAATGCCCAACCTGCACCTGTGGGCCTATGGGCCTATGGGCCTATGGGCCTGTGGGCCTGTGGGCCTGTGGTCCTGTGGGTAGCTCTCCGACTGCCGCTTTGCGGCCTTGATCACGGGCAGCCGTCAACGATCGAACGGTGCGCCGGCCTGACCTGCACGAACAGCCGGTTTCGGGGCCCGTCGCCTTTACGCCAGCGGAACGGGGGCCTGCCATGTTGAAGATCTTGGTTCAATGCTGCGGGTGGCCATCATTGACCGTTTGCCGTGTTCGTGGGCACGACGCCCATCCGACCATCGCCTGCGACCGCGTAGCGTCCGGCTGCACCGTTTAGGCCGTGGCCGTTCAATCGCGGCCATGGTGGGTGATAGCGCGGTGGAGAACATCCCATACGGGCTGATGACGCCCTGGTCGGAGTTCCCGCGCGGGATTGCTCCCCCGGGTTGGGCGCGTTGGCGATGACAGTAAGGCCCCCGCTGGTCAGCGCGCCTGTGACGAGCGGACACTTGAATCGTTCGTTCGTTTTATGCACGAGCGAGCCCATGATGATCACGCCGGCCGTGATGGCCATCGGCAACAGTTAGGCGTTCATCCTGCAAGACATGAAGCGCAACGAGGATGGCTTGGAAACCAACCACATCAAGGCCACGCAAGAGATTGATAGTCGACTTCGCGTTCAGCAACTGCTGTAAAACGGGCGTGCCCGATGTGGTGATCGGCAAGAATACGGTCTTGTGGCGGAAGGCGGTGGACAATCGCTGCGTGTTGCATGACAGCCTCCAGGCTGACATGGCGCGGCCAGGAGAAGGCGCGCGTCCATGTCACCGAGCGAGGCATCACGCGAATCACGCCCTCGATGCTGGGACAGACCTTGCGAGTGGTGGGCGCAGCGGACCTGAGGGTGAATCCCGGTGGGGGGGCGAACCCAACCGTTCGGCCACATTTGCAGAAATCAACTAGGAGTTGAGTCATGAAGATCCTCGTGCCCGTCGATGGTTCCGAACGGGCGTTGGACGCCGTGCGCCATGCCTTGCGACTGAAGCGTGAAGGCCTCAATGCGACCTTCGTCCTGGCCACCGTTCAGGAACCGACCTATCTGTACGAATTGATGCTCGCTCCCGACGCCGACGTGCTGGAACGGGTCAGCGGCGCGGTGGGCTCGCGTGCGCTGGAGGGCGCCGAAGCGCTCTTCAACGCGGCTGACGTGAGCTTCGAGCGTGAGATCGGATCAGGCGACCCTGCGCAAACGCTGGTCGAGTTGGCCGAGCGCCTTGCTTGTGACGCCATCATTCTGGGTTCCAGAGGCCTGGGCACCCTGCGCGGTACGTTGTTCGGCTCGGTGTCGCAGGCTGTGCTTCACGCCGCCAAGGTTCCGGTAACGATCATTAGGCACACCGAATCGGATGCTGCCAACTGATAGGGTGCTGCCGCGAGTGGAGCATGGAATGAAGAAAAATCATCCACCCACCCACCCATCCACCCATCCACCAGATCGAACTGCGCGTAGTCGAACTGCCCGAGTTGTTCAACTCGATGGATCCGACGCCGTTTCATCACCGCGACCTCGATCTCGACACCGATGCGAAGAAGTTCCTGGAAAGCTGGGCTTTGGAGTTCCCGCAGGTCCGCCACTTTCGCATCATCGTCCGCATCGAAAAGATGCCACTGGAGGATCCTGCTCCACTGGTTGCCGAGGCGATCTGCAACCACTTCGAAGAATACAAGTCGGTGCTGGCCAAACGGACGTTGCGCCTGCTTCTGCTGGAAGTGCGCACCAGCCTGCTGATCGGCATCGGCATTGGCTTCCTGGCGCTTTGCCCGATTGCCGCCGATCTCCTGTCCAGCTTTGCCAACAACACCTTCCTCAAGTTGCTGAAGGAGAGCCTGCTCATCGGCGGCTGGGTCGCCATGTGGAGCACGCTCCAGATCTTCCTTACGTGTGGTGGCCCATCGTTCGAAAGATCAGGATCTACCGCAACCTGGGAGCCGCAAGCGTCCACATCGCCGCCGCCTTTAATGTTGGATCTGAGCTAGCAACGAATAGAGAGGTCGATCAGGCTTTTTCGAGCCTCCTGCTCCGTGCTGTAAATTAACCACGATAAGATATAGTTATAAACACCTATTTCCCCGACAGCTTAGAAGGAGCGAGCGCATTTTTGTCGCTTCACAACACTCACCGGGCGACTGCTCACGCTACAGAAAACGTCTGCGCCCCGTTCGCGGAAAATGGTCGATGTGTCTTCGCACGCAATTTCTCTGCGGGACTTTTGCGGGACTGGGCTCTGAAATACATGTCTAAACAGAGTAGTTTTGGTACACTGAGCTGTCACGGAGTCTATATAAATCAACAACTTAAAGATGATCTGGTAGCTACGAACCAAGGGGTCGTGGGTTCGAATCCTGCCAGCCGCACCATACGAAAGCCTGCAGCCAAAAGCTGCGGGCTTTTTCTTTTTGCGCGAGGATGTCGCCCATCATGAGCAAAGCCTTCACCCGCGAAACCGACGGCGACGATGACGACGACGTGCCTGCCATGGCGCCCGTGCCCGGTGGAAAGAACTACATCACCCGCGCCGGTTATGACCGACTGCGCGCCGAGCTGTTCACCTTGATGGATGAGGAGCGTCCCAAGATCGTCGAGATCGTGCATTGGGCGGCCAGTAACGGCGATCGTTCGGAAAACGGGGACTACCTCTACGGCAAGAAGCGGCTGCGCGAGATCGACCGCCGTATCCGCTTCCTGACTCGACGGTTGGAAATTGCGGAGGTCGTGGATCCCGCTTTGCATTTCGGAGGCGACCAGGTGTTTTTTGGTGCCACGGTGACGTACGCGGACGATGCGGGGAGGGAAACGTCGGTGACCATCCGCGGTGTGGACGAAGCCGACAGCGCCCAGGGTCAGATCAGCTGGATATCTCCCGTGGCGCGTGCGCTGCTCAAAGCGCGCGTCGGCGACGTGGTGCGGCTGGTCGTGCCGGGTGGTGTGCAGGAGCTCGAAGTGCTGGGCGTGCAGTATCCGCCACCCGATTCGCCTGCCTGAATCAGGGCTTGTAGCGCTGCGCCTTGAGGACCGAGGTGGTCCGTTTCAGGCTGCGCAGCACATCGGCAAGATGCTGGCGGTCACGCACCGCGACCGAGAAGCGGATGTCCGTGGCAGTCTGCGCTGGCTCATCGCCCATGTCCACATGGGTGATGTCGGCTTCGGCCGCGGCAATGCTGGAAGCCACCCGTGCCAGCACACCCTTGCCGTTGGTGACGGTCACGATGACCGTGGTGTCGAACGAACGCACCGGTTCGTCGGCCCATTCGACTTCCAGGAACCGCTCGCCATCGCGCAAGCGCAGGCGCTTGCCGGTGGGGCAATCTTCCGCGTGCACCACGAGGCCTTCGCCGCGACCCAGATACCCCACGATGCGGTCACCAGGGATAGGGCGACAGCACGGCGCGTATTGCACCGAGACGCCTTCGCTGCCATCAAGTGTGACGACGCCTTGCGACACCGACTCGTCCTCACCGCTCGCATAGCGCTCGGTGCTGATCAGCAGCGCGTCGGGCTTCAAACCGGTTTCCGCCAGCAGCACAGCGAGCTTCTTGCCCACCATGTTGGCAATGCGCTTGCCCATGCCGATGTCCGACAGCAGTTCCGCACGCGACTTGTTGCCCGTGAAGCGCAGGAGCTTTTCCCAGGTCGCCTGATAGGGCCCTTCTTCCGGTGGCAAGGTGGCGATGCCTTCCGAGCGCAGGGCCTGGCCCAGCATGCGTTCACCCAGATCGTGCGACTTCTCCTGCGCGACCGTCTTGAGATGGTGGCGGATTTTGGACCGCGCGCGACCTGTCTTGACAAAGGACAGCCAGGCGGGATTGGGTTCGGCCTTGTCCGCCGTCACGATCTCCACCACGTCGCCGTTGGTGAGTTCTGTGCGCAAGGGGCGCTGTTCGCCGTTGATGCGCGCGGACACCGTGTGATTGCCCACGTCGCTGTGGATGGCGTAGGCGAAATCCATCACTGTGGCGCCGCGCGGCAGCGCCATGATCTTGCTCTTGGGTGTGAACACGTACACCGCGTCGGGGAAGAGGTCGATCTTGATGTGATCCCAGAACTCGGCCGCATCGCGCGTTTCCTGCTGAATGTCCAGCAGGGATTGCAGCCACTGCGTGCCCAGCCGCTGCGAGGTGTCGCTGTTGGGTTCGCTGGCCTTGTACAGCCAGTGGGCCGCCACTCCGGATTCGGCCACCACGTCCATGGCGTGTGTGCGCAACTGGAACTCGATGTTGGTGCCGAAGGGGCCGATCAGCGTCGTGTGCAGGGACTGGTAGCCATTGATCTTGGGGATGGCCACGTAGTCGCGGAATTTCCCGGGCAGCGGCTTGTAAAGCTGGTGCAGCACGCCCAGGCCGGTGTAGCAGTCGGTCAGCTCGGGCACGATGATGCGAAAGCCGTAGATGTCTGTGACCTGCGAGAAAGACAGGTGCTTGCTGTCCATCTTGCGGTACACCGAGTACAGGGTTTTCTCCCGGCCCATGATGCGCACGCTCATGCCGTGCCGCACGAAGTCGGCTTCCACCTCCCGCTGGACGCGTGTGATGAGGTCCCGACGACGGTTGCGAGACTTGTTCAGGGCCTTGGCGAGCACCTCATAGCGCCAGGGATGCAGGAAACGAAAAGCCAGGTCCTGCAGTTCGCGGTAGGTGAAGTTCAGCCCCAGCCGATGGGCGATAGGGGCATAGATTTCCAGGGTCTCGCTGCTGATGCGCTGCCATTTCGAGCGGGGCATATCGCCCATGGTGCGCATGTTGTGGGTGCGATCGGCGAGCTTGATCAGGATCACCCGCACATCCTTCGCCATGGCCAGCAGCATTTTGCGGAAAGATTCGGCCTGGTTTTGCTCGCGTGTGTCGAACTCCAGCTTTTCCAGTTTGGTGAGGCCATCGACCAGTTCGGCCACCGGGGCACCGAAGCGCTCCACGAGATCCTCTTTGGTGACGCCGCAGTCCTCGATGGCGTCGTGCATCAATGCCGCCATCAGCGCCTGCGCGTCGAGCTTCCACTCGGCGCACTGGGCGGCCACTGCAATGGGATGCGTGATGTACGGATCGCCGTTCTTGCGCAATTGCCCCAGGTGGGCCTCGTCGGCAAAGCGGTACGCCTGCCTGATGCTTTCGATGTCCGTCGGCGCAAGGTAGTCCAGCTTGCCCAACAGTGCGGCAAAGCTGGCCGCAGCGGCGCTTGCGGCCGGGTGCGCCTGCGCGGCTGAGGGCTGGAAGGTGCCGTTGTCGGCCTCGGTAATCATGCTCGTACTTTAGCGTGAGACGATGGACCTCGCTGAGTCCATGCACAGAGACTGCGCGCCGGGCATGAATTCCCCACTGCAGGGGCGAAAAAAAACACCGCACGGAGCGGTGTTTTCTGCCGAGAACTGGAAGACCTCAGAGTGGCACTTTCTTGAGCATTTCAAGACCGACCTTGCCATCGGCAATCTCGCGCAGGGCGGTTACGCCAGGCTTGTTCTTGCTCTCGATCTTGGGGGCGTGGCCCTGGCTCAGCATGCGGGCCCGGTACGTGGCGGCCAGCACGAGCTGAAAGCGGTTGGGAATCTTTTCCAGACAGTCTTCGACGGTAATGCGTGCCATGAACGGGCTCCGGGAGATGGTTCAGAGAATGTTGAGCGCCTGGAAGGTATCGCCTCGGGCGATGCGCTGAGCGGAGAATTTGAGCCGCTGGGCGTGGACGATGGCCTTGAGGTCAAACAGGGCCCGCTCGAATAACTCGTTGATTATAACGAAGTCGAATTCCTTGGCATGGGCCATTTCGGTGGCGGCATTCTGCAGGCGCAGTTCGATCACTTCAGCAGTGTCTTCGGCCCGCCGCTCCAGCCGCGAGCGCAATTCCTCCCAGCTGGGGGGCAGGATGAAGATCAGCACGGCGTTGGGAAAGATGCGCTTGACCTGGATGGCGCCCTGGAAGTCGATCTCCAGCACCACATCCGCCCCCTGGTTGATGCGCTGCTCGATGGCCATCTTGGAGGTGCCGTAACGGTTGCCGTGCACAAGTGCCCACTCCAGGAAGGCACCCTGGATCACCATCTGGTCAAAGGTTTCCTTGCTGACAAAGTAGTACTCCCGGCCATGCAATTCCTGCCCTCTGGGCGCGCGCGTGGTGTGCGACACCGACGGGACGACACGGGAGTCGAGCTCCATCAACGCCTTGACCAGGCTGGATTTGCCCGCCCCGCTGGGGGCTGCGACGACAAAAAGATTTCCGGGGTATTCCATGTCTATTCGATGTTCTGGACCTGTTCACGCATCTGTTCGATGAGCACCTTCATGTCCACCGAAATGCGGGTGAGCTCGAGGTTGGAGGACTTCGAGCCCAGGGTATTGGCTTCGCGGTGCAGTTCCTGGATGAGGAAGTCCAGCCGTTTGCCGACTTCCGCCCCCTTTTTCAGCAGCCGCTCGATCTCGGTGAGGTGGGAGTCGAGGCGGGTGAGCTCTTCGGCCACATCGATGCGGATGGCGAAGGCGGTGGCTTCGGTGAGCGCGCGGTCCTGAGCCATGTCCGGGGTGACCGCCCCTCCCTGGGCCGATGCGGTGGCGCCCAGGGCTTCGTTCCAGCGGTCGAGAAAGCGCTGGCGCTGTTGTTCCACCAACTGGGGAATGAGCGGCTGGGCGTCTTTCGCGAGCTGGCGCAGTAGGCCCAGCCGGTCGAGCAGCATGGTCGCGAGGCGTTTGCCCTCGCGTTCCCGTGCGCTGACGAGGGCGTCAAGTGCGGTCTGGGCCAAGGGCAGCAGCGCTTCACTCAGTTCGCCCGGGTTGCCCTGTTGCCGCGCGGTGAGCTGCAGCACCTCGGCGACGGACAAAGGTGCCGCTGTGGGCAACCAGGCCCGCACGTTGTCCTGCAGGCCCAGGAGTTTCTGCAGGTCGAGCGGGCTGGGGGGGCGAGGAACGGTGTCGGTCCGACCCTCGATCCAGGCGCGAACTTCCACCTTGCCGCGCTTGAGGCGGCTGCCCAGCAGATCGCGCAAGGCGGGTTCGGTGGACCGGAGGTCGTCCGGGAGCTTGAAAGCGAGGTCGAGAAACCGGCTGTTGACGGACCGGATTTCCAGGCCCACACCGGCGCGGGATTCTCGGCTGGAATCGGCGCTGGCCGGGGCCTCTGACCCGCTGGAGTGGGCTGAGGCGTAGCCGGTCATGCTGTAAACTGGCATTGAACTTTGCCCATCTGGGTGATTGGTCCAAAACGAGGCGTTCCGGAATCCAGCCGAATTATGTCAAAGGTCAAACCTGCACCGTTGCCCCCGGACACCGTGATCGGCGGATACCGCATTGTCCGCAAGCTGGCAGCAGGCGGTTTTGGTGTGGTGTACCTGGCGGTGGACACGGAGGGCCAGCAGGTCGCCGTCAAGGAGTACCTGCCCTCGTCGCTGGCTTCGCGAGGACCCGGCGAGTTGCTTCCGCAAGTGCAGCCGGAAAAGCTCTCGCTCTACCGCCTGGGTCTCAAGAGCTTCTTCGAAGAGGGCCGTGCGCTGGCCCAGATCTCCCACCAGTCGGTGGTGAGCGTGCTCAATTTCTTCCGCGAGAACGAGACGGTCTACATGGTCATGAACTTCCTGGAAGGCGCGTCCCTTCAGGAATTCATCATCACGGCACGCGAACTCAAGAAGCAGAAGGTGTTCCGCGAGTCGACCATCCGCTCCCTGTACGACGAAGTGCTGCGCGGGCTGCGGATCGTCCACCAGCACAAGATGCTGCATCTGGACATCAAGCCAGCCAACATTTTTGTGACCGATGACAACCGTTCGGTGCTGATCGACTTCGGCGCTGCGCGCGAGGTGCTTAGCAAGGAAGGCAACTTCATCCGGCCGATGTACACCCCCGGCTTTGCCGCACCGGAGATGTACCGCCGCGACTCGTCCATGGGCCCCTGGACCGACATCTACGCCATCGGTGCATGCATCTACGCCAGCATGCAGGGGTATCCGCCCAACGACGCACCCCAGCGCCTGGAAAAGGACCGCCTCTCGCTGGCGCTGTCGCGCCTGCGTGGCGTCTACTCCGACAACCTCATCGAGGTGGTGGAGTGGTGCATGTCGCTCGACCCGCTGTCGCGCCCGCAGTCGGTGTTCGCGCTGCAGAAGGAGTTGAGCCGCGAAACCGAGCGCAGCTACACCAAGCTCACTGTGGCCGAGAAGATGCGGCTGCAGTTCGACAACATCGTGTCGGACAACAAGAAGTCCCTGCGCAAGTCCACCAACGCCGCGACCAAATTTCGATGAAGTTCTCGGTCTACCAGATCAGTCGCCAAGGCGGCCGGGAGCGCAACGAGGACCGAATGGGCTACGCCTACACCCGGGAATCGGGCCTGTTCGTGCTGGCCGACGGGATGGGTGGGCACCCCGAGGGGGCGATGGCGGCGCAGCTTGCGCTCCAGACCTTCTCGGCCTACTTCCAGAAGGCGGCCAATCCCACTGTGCGTGAAGTGCCGGAGTTTCTCTCCAGCGCGCTGATGGCAGCACACCACCAGATCATCCGCTATGCCGCTGAGAAGGGCATGCTCGACACGCCCCGCACCACGCTGGTGGCGGCGGTGATGGAGCGCAACCACGTCCACTGGGTGCACTGCGGCGATTCGCGCCTGTACGTTGTGCGCCACGGTGAAATGCTCACGCGCACGCGCGACCACTCCTACATGGAGCAGCAGCAGCACCTTGGCCGCGCCACCGACCACATCAACCGCAACATCCTCTTCACCTGCCTGGGCTCACCCGCCAAGCCGGTGTTCGATCTTTCCGGCCCGGTCCACCTGATGCAGGGCGACCGTGTGCTGCTCTGCTCGGACGGCCTGTGGGGCACCGTCAGCGATGAGGAAATCACGTCCGAGCTGTCCAAGCGCCCACTGGAGCAGGCGGTTCCCGAACTGGTCGAAATGGCGCTCAAGCGGGGGGGGCCGCGCTGCGACAACGTGACCGTGCTGGCGATGGAATGGGAGACCGCGGACGAATTCCAGTCCACCCGCGTCTCGACCGAAGACATCGACGACGGTGTGTTCGCTTCCACCATCCAGTCGGGCATTCCCGATCCATCCATCGAAGACATGGACGACGCGGCGATCGAACGGTCGATTGCCGAGATCAATGCCGCGATCCGCCGCACGGCCGAACGCAATTCCTGAACTCCCGAGGTTTCCCATGAGTGAAATGACCCGACCCGGCCTGCGGGCCGCCGATGCTTTGCGCGCGGTGCGCATCACACGCCACTACACCATTCACGCCGAAGGCTCCGTGCTCGTCGAGTTCGGCAACACGAAGGTGCTGTGCACAGCGTCGGTGGAAGAGAAAGTGCCGTCGCACAAGCGCGGCAGTGGCGAAGGCTGGGTCACCGCCGAATACGGCATGCTGCCGCGCGCCACTCACACCCGCAGCGATCGGGAAGCGGCAAAAGGCAAGCAGAGTGGGCGTACACAGGAAATCCAGCGCCTGATCGGCCGATCGATGCGTGCGGTGTTCGATCTGCAGGCCTTGGGCGAACGCACGATCTCGCTGGATTGCGATGTGATCCAGGCCGATGGCGGTACGCGCACGGCCAGCATCACGGGCGCCTATGTGGCCGCGCACGACGCGGTGTCGAAGCTGATGGCCCAGGGCAAGCTGGCCGTCTCGCCGATACGCGATCAGGTGGCCGCGATTTCGGTCGGCATCCTGCGCGGCACGCCCTTGCTGGATCTGGAGTACGTGGAAGATGCGGCCTGCGACACGGACATGAACGTTGTCATGACGGGCGCGGGGCATTTCGTGGAAGTGCAAGGCACTGCCGAAGGCGCGGCGTTCACGCGCAGCGAGATGAACGCCCTGCTGGCCCTGGCCGAAAAAGGCATTGGTGAACTCGTGGCGCTGCAGCGCCAGGCGCTGGGTCTCTGATGAAGCTGGTCCTCGCGTCGAACAACCAGGGCAAGCTCGTCGAACTGCAGGCGTTGTTTGCGCCGCTGGGCGTGGCGTTGGTGCGCCAGGCCGAGCTGAACATTCCGGAGGCGCCCGAACCACACCGCACCTTCATCGAGAACGCGCTTGCGAAGGCGCGCCACGCCGCGCGCGCGAGTGGCCTTCCTGCACTGGCCGACGACGCCGGACTGTGCGTGGAGGCTTTTGGTGGCCTGCCCGGCGTCGACACCGCCTACTACGCCACGCAATTTGGCTACGAGAAGGGCGATGGCAACAATGTGCGCGCGCTGCTCGAACAGATGGTGGACATCACCGATCGCCGCGCTGCCCTGGTCAGCACGCTCGTGGCCTTGCGCAGTGCGGACGATCCCGAGCCCCTGGTGGCCACGGGCCGTGCGCCGGGCCTGATCACCCGGCAGCCTGTGGGCGACAACGGTTTCGGGTTCGATCCGGTGATGTACCTGCCTGCCTTTGGCAAGACCTTCGCCCAGCTGCCCACCGAAGTGAAAAACGCCAACAGCCACCGGGGCCGCGCGGCGCAGCAGATGCTGGAGCTGATGCGGGAGCGCTGGTTCGCACCTGCACCGTCCGCTCCATCATGAACGAGTCCACCGGCGTGCCGATGTCCTGGCCGGGTGACCAGCCCACACCCGCCGGCCGGCCGGATGCGGCGTGGAACGATGTGCGCCACTGGATGCGGCCGGGCACGCTGCAGCTCCAGAGCCTGCCGCCGCTGTCGCTCTACATCCACCTGCCTTGGTGTCTGAAGAAGTGCCCGTATTGCGACTTCAACTCGCACGAATGGAGTGCGACAGCCGAACCTGGATCGGCCCTTCCCGAAGCAGCCTACCTGGAGGCCTTGCGCGCCGATCTTGCGGCTTCCCTTCCGTTGATATGGGGTCGCACGGTGCACAGCGTGTTCATCGGTGGTGGCACGCCCAGCCTGTTCTCTCCCGCCGCCGTCGACCAGTTGCTGGGTGATGTGCGCGCGATGCTGCGGCTGGAGGCCGACGCCGAAATCACCCTCGAGGCCAACCCCGGCACCTTCGAGAAGGACCGCTTCCGTGCGTTCCGCGAGGCGGGCGTCACGCGCCTGTCGGTGGGCGTGCAGAGTTTCAACGATGAGCACCTCAAGGCGCTCGGCCGCGTGCACGACCGCGAGCAGGCTTTGGCCGCCGTGGCCGAGGCGGCGCAGGCGTTCGACACTTTCAACCTCGACATCATGTATGCGCTGCCGGGGCAGACCCTGGCCGATTGCGAGGCCGATCTGCGCACCGCGCTGTCGTTTTCGCCACCGCACATCTCCATCTACCACCTCACGCTCGAGCCCAACACCTACTTCGCCAAGTACCCACCCGCGTTGCCACCAGAAGACGAGGCCTGGGACATGCTCGACCGCATCACCGGGCTGACCGCCTCCGCCGGTTTGCAGCGCTACGAGGTGTCGGCCTACGCGAGGCAAGGGCATCAGTGCTGGCACAACCTGAACTACTGGCAGTTTGGTGACTACCTCGGCATCGGCGCGGGTGCGCACAGCAAGCTGAGTTTTGCGCACCGCGTGGCGCGGCCGGTGCGGGTGCGCGAGCCGCGTCTGTACATGGAACGCGCGCTGGCGGGCAATGCCGTGGTGAGTGCCGAAGAGGTGTCGCGCAAGGCGATGCCGTTCGAATTCATGCTCAACGCGCTGCGCCTCAAGTCCGGTTTCACCCTGCTTCAATTCATGGAGCGAACCGGCCTGCCGCTTTCCAGCGTCGCACCGGCGCTGGCGCAGGCCGAACAGAAGGGCCTGATTGCACGCGATGCCACGCGTGTGTGGCCCACCGAACGGGGCTTTGACTTCCTCAGCGATCTGCAGGAACTGTTTCTGGCGGACTAAGGAAGGTCCGCCCGAGAAAACTCAGGCCCCCATGGGGCGGGCGTTCAGGCTGAAACCCACGCGCGTCGTACCACCACCCGATTCCGCAGCCGGGAAACCATCGTGCATGCGGGCGATGGCCGCCACGATGGACAGGCCCAGGCCATGGTGCGGTTTCTCCATTTCGCAGCGCGCCGCGTCGGCGCGGAAGAATCGGTCGAACAGGCGCGGCAGGTGCTCGGGCTCGATGGCCGGTCCTGTGTTCTCCACCCACAGGCGCATGCCGCCGTCGGGCTCGGTCGCGATGCGCACACACAGGCGAGAGCCCGCGTCTGCGTAGCGGATGGCGTTGCCGAGCAGGTTGGACACGGCGCGCTTGACCAGCGGCTCGTCCATTGGCAGATGGGCGTCCCCCTCGATGTCCACTTTCAGGCCGCGCTCTTCCATGGGCGCCTCGTGGAACTCGACCACCTGGCGCACCAGCTCGGCCATGGCGACGGGCGTTCCCCGGCGGGCCTTCACACCACGGTCGGCCTGGGCAAGGAACAGCATGTCGTTGACGATGGCCGCCATGCGCTGCAGCTCTTCCAGGTTGGAGTGCAGGGTTTCTTCCAGCTCCGGCACACTGCGTTCGCGGCTGAGTGCCACCTCGGTCTGGCCGATGAGGTTGGCCAGCGGCGTGCGCAGTTCATGTGCCACGTCGGCGTTGAAGCCTTCAAGCTGAATATAGGTTCGCTCGACGCGCTGCATCAGGCCGTTGAACTGGTCGATCACGGGTTGCAACTCTTCCGCTGGCTCGGCGAGCGAGATGCGCTGACCAAGGCGGCGCGCATCGATGGCCTTGGTCTGCGCCGCCAGATCGAGCAAGGGACGCAGACTGCAGCGCACCCGCCAGAAGGTACCCCATCCCACCAGCGCGCCGCCGGCCAGCACCGCGCTCACCAGCAGCAGAGCCATGCGCCGGCCGTGCTGTGCATCGCGCGTGCAGTCGATCACCAGCCGGCCCAGCAGCGGTGCGCCACCGCTCGCGCGCGGAATCTCGAAACGCTGCTCGCGCGTGGGAGCCATCTGCGGATTGAAGGTGGGCGCGGCGTCGCGGTACAGCTCGGAACTGTCGGGCCGCAGCACCTGCACGAACGTGCCTGGCCGCCGCTCGGCGAGCCATTCGAGCTTGTGGCGCATCTCGGCCTCACCACCCTTGGCATCGGCCTCCCTCAGCACCTCCATCAGCACGGCGGAATAGGCGCGCAGTTCCTCGTCCTGTTTGGAGACGAACAGCATATGGGTCACCGCATAGATGCCGGCCAGCAGCACGCCCAGGCCGATCACGGTCTGCATGGCCAGCAGCAACGAGAGGCGGCGGCCGATCGAGTACGTGCACGGCGTTGACGTGGCGGCTGGCGCTGCGCCGACCGTGGAGGCCGGCGACGGCATGGCTTGCGTGTTCATGAGCGCTCCTCCAGGACATAGCCCATGCCGCGCACGTTGTGCAGCAGCTTGGGTTTGAACGGGTCGTCCATTTTGGAGCGCAGGCGGCGCACCGCCACCTCGACCACATTCGTGTCGGAGTCGAAGTTCATGTCCCACACCTGTTCGGCGATGGTGGTCCGCGAGAGGATCTGTCCCTTGCGGCGCGCCAGCAGCGCGAGCAGCGAGAACTCTTTGGCCGTGAGATCCAGTCGCTGGCCGGCGCGCCAGGCCTTGCGGCTGAGCAGGTCCATCTCGAGGTCGCTCACCGACATTCGGGTGGTGGCCGTCTCGGCCACGGCGGCAGGGCCACGGCGCAGCAGTGCGGCCACGCGGGCCAGCAGCTCGGAAAAGGCAAAGGGCTTGACGAGGTAGTCGTCCGCGCCGGCTTCCAGCCCCTGCACGCGGTCCTCGACCCGGTCGCGCGCGGTGAGCATGAGCACGGGTGTGTTGCGCTTTTCGCGCAGCGCCGCGAGCACGCCGAAACCGTCGATGCCGGGCAGCATGATGTCCAGCACCAGCAGCTGGTAGTCACCTTCCAGCGCCAGATAGCGCCCCTCGATCCCATCGCGTGCCACGTCCACGGTGTAGCCCGCCTCGGACAGGCCTCGCTTGACGTAGTCCGCCAGCTTGGATTCGTCTTCAATGACCAGCACGCGCATGACAGGGATGGGGTGTGACGGTGGGTTGGGAGCGCCGGCAGGCGGCGGGATGACACCGAATTGTCCCGGAATTGGCGGTTTTCATGAATTACGAATTGGTAATTCTCGCGTTCGGAAAACGACAGACCCGGTTTCTACAGTCTCTCCTGTGCCGAACGAAAGCGGCGCAAACAGCTTCACAAATCAACCGCTCAAGGAAACCATCATGAAACTCTCCGCCCGCATCGTGCTGCCCCTCGTCCTCACCGCTGTTGCTGGTGCCGCCATGGCCCAGAACGCTCCCCTGACCCGTGCCGAAGTCCAGGCCCAGGCCATCGCCGCCCGCGATGCTGGCCAGTTGCCCGACACCGACATCGTGACGTTCAACGTGCCGACCGGCTCGACGCTGACCCGCGCCGAAGTCCGTGCCCAGGCCATCGCCGCCCGTGACGCTGGCCAACTGCCCGACACCGACATCGTGACCTTCAAGGTGCCTGCCGGCTTCGAAAAGACCCGTACCCAGGTGTTGGCCGAACTGAACGAAGCGCAGCGACTGGGCCTCGTGAACGTGAGCGACAGCGAATACCCGGTGATCGCCACCCAGCAGCAAGCCGAACAAGTGCGCCAGGCCGGTCTGCGCGCGATCGGGAACTCCACCACCGTCGGCCAGCTCTGATTACCAGAACTCCTCCAAGGGTTCACCTTTCAACGGCGGCAGGCCTTCGGGTCTGTCGCCGTTTTTTCTTGCTGGGTCGGTGCGGTTCGCGCGTCTGCCCAGGGTGGCTCGGCAGCGGTGGGGCTTTGCGCTAAAGTCCCTTGCCGCTCTGATCACCCACCACCCGAGACCATGCCATGAACCGTGTTGAGGCTCCGGATCCCGCGACTGCCGAACGCTTCCGCCTGCTGGTGGAGGCCGTGCAGGATTACGGCATCTTCATGCTGGATCCTTCCGGTCATGTGGTGTCCTGGAACGCGGGTGCCGAGCGGATCAAGGGATACCGCGCGGACGAGATCATTGGCCAGCACTTCTCCCTCTTCTACCCGGATGCGGCGCGGGCGACGCGCTGGCCGGACCAGGAGCTCAAGCTGGCCCTGGCGCAGGGCCGCTATGAGGAAGAAGGCTGGCGCATCCGCAAGAACGGCTCGCGCTTCTGGGCGAGCGTGGTGATCACCCCCCTGTTCGACGACAGCGGTGCACATACCGGCTTTGGCAAGGTGACACGCGACCTGACCGAGCGTCGGGCACACGAAGAGGCCTTGCTGCAGAGCGAGGAGCGGTTCCGTCTCCTGATCGATGGCGTGCGCGAATACGCCATCTACATGCTGGACCCGGAAGGCCGCATCCAGAGCTGGAACAAGGGGGCGGAGCTCTCAAGGGTTACACCGCGGATGAGGTGATCGGCAAACACTACAGCATGTTCTTTCGCCGTGAGGACAAGGTGGAAGGCCTGCCCGCCTGGCAACTGCAACGTGCGCAGTTGCATGGCAAGACGGAAGAGGAGGGCTGGCGCCTGCGCAAGGACGGTTCGGCCTTCTGGGCCAGCATCGTGGTCAGTCCCATCGTCGGCCCCGGGAATACGCTGCTGGGTTACGCCAAGGTGACCCGCGACATGAGCGAGCAACGGCGGCTGCACGAGCTGGAGCATTCGCTGCAGCGAATGAACGAATTCCTCGCCATGCTCGGCCACGAGCTGCGAAACCCGCTGGCACCGATGCGCAATGCCGTCACGCTGATGCAGCGTGAAGACGCGTTGAACACCGCCCAGCGCATCTCGCGCGACATCATCGACCGGCAACTCACCCACCTCACCCGGCTGCTGGACGACCTGCTGGACGCTGGTCGGCTCACCAGTGGAAAGCTGCACATCAAACCGCAGCGCACCGATTTCCGCAGCGCGCTCACCCAGGCCGTGGAGTCGGTGTGGCCGGCGATGAACGCGCGGGCCCTTGAGATCGAGCTGAAGCTTCCTCAGGGCAACATCTGGGTGAATGCCGACGAGGTCCGGCTCATCCAGGTGTTGCAGAACCTGCTGTCCAACGCCACGAAGTTCACCCCGGAGGGCGGGCGTGTCGAGGTGCGCGTGTCGGTCGAACAAGAGCACCTTCGTGTGGAGGTCGCCGACAACGGCGTGGGCATGTCTGCCCAGACCCTGGACGACGTCTTCCAACTTTTCTCGCAGGGTGAAGGTGTGAGAGAAACACACCAGCCAGGCCTGGGCATCGGGTTGGCACTGGCGCGATCCATCGTCGAGATGCATGGAGGCATCATTTCGGCGGCGAGTGCCGGGCCGGGCAAGGGCAGTGTCTTCAGCTTCGAGCTGCCCGGCGCCCAACTACAGGCCTGAGCGCGGCCTGTGCCGCAGCCGCGTCAGTTCGCCACCGCCAGCACGATGTCGGAGGCCTTGACCAGTGCTGTCACGGCCGCGCCTTGCTGAAGGCCGAGCTCATGCACTGCGGGCTGCGGCACGATCGCCACGACATCGACACCCCCTTCGGCCTGCAGCACCACCTCGGCGTTCACGGCGCCCGGCGTGACCTTCTGCACCCGTGCCTCGATGCGGTTGCGTGCCGATACGCGAGCGTCATCCAGGCCTACCGCCAGCAGAACCGCCGATGATTTGACGAGGGCGATCACCGTCATCTGCGTGCGCAACCCCAGCGATTCGGTGCTTTCGCGCGTGACGATGGCCGACAGCCGCAGGCCACCGGGCAGGCTCACCTCGACCTCGTCGTTGACCGCGCCCGACCGGACTGCGGTCACCTTGCCCACCCATTGGTTGCGTGCACTGGTCTTCATGTTCAATACCTTCAGCAGCGAGAACTCCTCATCCAGGTTCATCGCTTCCTGCTCGATCAGGTGAAGAAATCGCCGGTGCACCTCGTGCACCTGCTCGTAGCGCTCGATCAGCCGCAGACCGAATGCCGTGACCTGCGTGTGACCGCCCCCTTTGCCACCCGTCACGCGTTCGACCACGGGTGAGGTGGAGCGTTCGTTCATCGTGTTGATGGCATCCCAGGCGGCCTTGTAGCTCATGCCGAACGCCTTGGCCGCCTGGGTGATGGACCGGTGCTCGTTCACGGCACGGAGCAGTTCGATGCGCCCATGGCCCGCGACGCTCTCGCCGCCCACGGACAGCCAGAGGGAGCCCCGCACCTGCAGTTGTTCATTGCCCTTGCGTTTCTTCGTCGCCATCGCGGCTCCCTGCTTCCGCCAGATTCGGCGTGCCGGGGTGGCACGGCCAGCGGCCGAGGATATCAGCCGGCCCGTGGAGTGGCGTCTCAGGAAGCCGGCCGGCCGTCCCTGGAGGTCATGCGCTGATCGGCGCACGCCGCTTCGAGGTGCTGCAGCCGGTGGGCGATCCACCCGATGCGGACCAGCTGCACGATGCTCAGGCCGATCCGGCCCGGCCGGCGACGTGTGGCAAACGACCTTGCGATTGGGTGTCCAGAAAATCCAGGGGGTCATGGTGGTGCCGAACCACCCGTCCGGCTTCCAGGCAGATCACTTCTTCGGCCAGGCTGCCAACGTCGTCGTCGTCGTGGGTGATCACCAGCATCGGCAGGCGCAGTTCGGTCTGCAGCGCCTTGAGCTCGTCGCGCAAGCGCTGGCGCAGGCCCTTGTCCAACGCAGCGAAAGGTTCGTCCAGCAGAAGGGCTGCAGGCTCCGAGACCAGCGCCCGGGCCAGCGCCGTGCGCTGCCGCTGGCCGCCCGAGATCTGGTGCGGGTAGTGCTGGGCAATTGCATGCAGCCCGAAGGTCGAAATCCAGCGGTCCACGGTGTCGCTCGCCACGTCCTTGCCGGGATTGAGCAACCCCCTGCGCAGGGCGAAGGCCACGTTCTGCCGCACGGTGAGGTGGGGGAAGAGGGCGTAGTCCTGAAACATGTAGGCCAGATGCCGCTCCTGCGGCTTGATGCGAATGCCGTTGCCGTTGCCGGTGTCGCACAGCACCCGGCCGGCGACAGCGATGCGGGCCTGATCGGGCGCCGCGATGCCTGCGATCATCCGCAGCGTCTGCGTCTTGCCGGCGCCCGACGGTCCGAACAGCACCACGCGCCGGGCCTGCGAGCGAAAGGCCACATCCACCAGGAAGCTGCTCTGACCCTGCCGCAGGGTCTTGCGCAGGGACACGTCCCACACCGGGTGGGCAGGGGGCAGGGGGGCTGTCGACATGTCGCCCGGACGGTACACCATCGACGCCTCAACCACGCACAGCCACGCGGCCGGGGACGAGACGCCCCGCGCTCAGCAGCACCGCGATGCAGGTGATCGATGTGACCACCACGAGAAAGTTGGCGGTGCTGTCCTGTCCGGCCTGCACCGCTTCGTACACGGCGATCGACAGCGTCTGCGTCTTGCCGACGATGCTGCCGGCGACCATCAGCGTGGCGCCGAACTCGCCCATCGCACGAGCGAAAGAGAGCAGCAGGCCTGCCAGCACACCGCGCCAGGCCAGCGGCAGAGACACGCGGAAGAAGATCGCCCATTCGTTCACGCCGAGCGTGCGGGCCGCGTCTTCCAGCTGAGGGTCCACCGTTTCGAAGGCCGCCCTGGCGGCCTTGAACACCAGCGGGAAGGAGACGATGGTGGCTGCGATGATCGCGGCTTCCACACTGAAGATCAGCCGGATGCCGAAGCTCTGCAGGAGCCAGGCGCCGATCACCCCCTGGCTGCCAATGACCACCAGCAGGTAGTAGCCCAGCACCGTGGGCGGCATCACCATCGGCAGGGTGAGGGCGGCGTCCAGCAGGTCGCGTCCGGGGAAACGCCACCTCGCCAGGGCATAGCCGATGGCGGTGCCCAGGAGGAGGTTGATCGCGGTGGCCCAGCCCGCTACCTTGAGCGTGAGGGCGAGCGGAACCCATGCTTCTGCCATGAACGGGCCTGGCGCCTGCGGTCAGGGCTTGCCGAAACCGTACCTGGACAGCACGGCCTGGGCCGGAGGTGTGAACAGGAAGTCGACGAATTTCTCGCCCATGGCAGCATTCGGGCCGGCCGGCAGCGGTGCAACGGGATACAGGATGGGCTTGGGCGTCGGCACCGTGAGGGCCACCTTCACCTTGTCGGCCATGATGGCTGCGTCGGTCGCATAGACGAAACCGGCGTCGACCTCGGCCCGCTGCACATAGTCGAGCGCCTGGCGCACGTTGGTGGCGCCGATCATCTTGGGTTCGATGGCGCTCCACAGGTTGGCGCCTTCCAGCACGCTCTTGGTGTAGCGGCCCACCGGCACACTGGCCGGCAGGCCGATGGCGATGCGGGCGTAGGTGGGCTGCGCGAGGTCGCCCACGGCCTTTGGCGTGTTGGTGGCGGAGGTGGGCACGATCACGACCAGGCTGTTGGACACGAAGTCGCGGCGTTGCGCGGGCTTCACGAGGTTCTGTGCCTGGGCCTGGTCCATGGTTTCCTGGTCGGCGCTGGCAAACACATCGGCCGGTGCGCCCTTGGCAATCTGCTGCAGCAGCACGCCCGACGCCGCGAAATTGAGCTGCACCTTGGTGCCCGGGTGGGCCGCCTCGAACAGCGGGGCGATGTCCTTGAAGGCGTTGGTCAGGCTGGCCGCGGCGGAGACCGTGAGGTCCGCCGCGTGAGAAGCGAAGGACAGGCCGGTGGCCAGAGCAAGCGTCAGGGTACGGAGAAGGCGGGTTTTCACGGGCGTCTCTTGTGGTGTGGAAGGGTGGGAGGATATCAAGATATTCAAGTTTATATAACGAACTGACCGATGTCGCTTTTGTGGTGTTGGTATTTACGGGGATGTCACTGACATATCGTTGTTTCAAAGTTTATATAACGAAGTCCGGAACCCCACTTCTCAGGAGCTTCCTAAAGATGACGCGCCCAATGTTGGGCAGGTCATGGATTGGTTCATATAATGAAACACATTTCATTTAATAAACCAATCATGGAAACCGTCCCCGAGTCCAACCTGGTCAACCATCTGATCGCACTGCAACAGAGGCCGCTCGTCCAGCCCACGCGGGACCGCCTTGCCCAGGCCCTGCTGGACTGGTTCACGGCCGGCTGGGCTGGCACCGAGATGCCGGGAGCGAAGGCGCTGCGCGGTCTCGCCAGCATCAGCCTGGCTGGATCGGGCGCTTCCCCGGTGTTCGGCGGTGGCCTGTTGTCGCCGCTGGCTGCGGGTTTTGCCAATGCCGGCATTGCGCACCTGCGTGAGATTGACGATGCCCATCGCGCTGCCATGCTGCATCCGGGGGTGGTGGCCATCTCGCCCGCGCTGGCGCTGGCCGCCATGCAGCCGCTGTCCCTGCGCCGCGTGACCGATGCCATCGTCGCGGGATACGAGGTGGCGCTGCGGGTGGGTGAAGCCCTGGGTACCCGGCACGCCGCTGGTTTTCATGCCACCGCCACGGCGGGGGCTGTGGGTGCAGCGGCGGCCAGTGCGGTCGCACTCGGGCTCTCCTCGGCCCAGCTGCATCACGCCATGGGCATCGCGGCCACGCAGTCGGCCGGTCTGTGGCAGCTGGTGGACGACGACGCGCACGAATCCAAGTCGCTGCACCCCGCCTTTGCGGTTCGCAACGGCATGATGGCCGCATGGGCCGCGCAGGCGGGCTTCCCGGGTGCGCGCTCGTTCGTGACCGGGCGCCGTGGCCTCTATGCCTTGCTGGGTGGCGACGGCCCGTTGGCTGCGCTCGACAGCGAGCTGGATGGCCCCGAGCGCCTGAATACCGCCACCATCAAGGCCTGGCCCTGCTGCGCGCAGCTGTTCACACCGCTGGATGCGACACGTGAAATCATGGACACGGCTGCGCCCGTCGTGCCGGACATCGAGTCGGTGCACGTGGTCATCTTTCCCCATGCCCTCAAGATCGCCGGTGTCCATTGGCCCACCAAGGCGGCGGAAGCCCCGTTCTGCCTGCGCTACGTGGTGGCCACGTTGTTGCTCAAGGGCCGGCTGGGGATCGACGACATGGAAAGCCCCGATCTGCAATCGTCGGCGCTTCTGGCCCTGGCCGAGCGCGTGCAGGTGACCACGGACGAGTCCTTCCAGCAGGCTTTTCCGCAGAAGCGCCCTTCACGCGTGACGGTCACCATGAAGGACGGCCGCCGTTTCAGTGCGTTGCGCGAATTGCGCCGTGGCGATCCGGAGGACCCGTTCGACTGGCTCCAGTTGCAGGCCCGCATGCGGGCCTTCGCGCCCGCGATGACCGATGCGCAGGCCAATCGCCTCACCGCATGGTGTGCTGCGTTCGGCGACGCGTCGAACGACGGCCAGGTCTGCCAGCCCGTCGCCGGTCTCTTTGCGGCCTGAGCGGAGGCCGCGTCAGGCGGCAGGCCGGCGCCAGTTGCTGGGCGGCGCGCTGACGAAACCTTGCAACGCGAGTTCGCGGCGCACGATGTCCGCTGCTTTGCGTTGTGCCACCACGTTGTGGCGCGAGGCCAGGCCGATCACCACCATGGCTCCGAGGAACGTGCCATCTCCGTCAAACACCGGCAACGCGACGGACGCCATTTCGTCGACGCGTTCGGCGCGCGTCATCGCATAGCCCTTGGCATCGATCTCGGCCTGGTGCGGCGTGGCGCTGCCGGTGAAGGACAGCAGGATGTGCGCCGAGGAGCCTCCCGCCTTCAACGGGATGCGCGTGCCAACCTCGACGTGGTGACGCACTTCTTTCAGCGTGTTCTCACGGTAGAGGCACACCCGGTCGTCACCGCTTCGGATGTAGAACGCCACGGTCTCGCCCGTCTGTTCCATGACCGCGTGCAGCACGGGCTGCAGGCGCGTGCCCAGGTCAAAGGTGCTGCGGTACAGCATGCCCATGTGGAGCAGCGCCGGGCCGGGTGCGTAGCTGCCGTTTTCGAAACGGTGGACCATGCGCGCCCGCAGCAGGACGCCCAGCAGGCGAAGCAGCGTGGCCTTGTCGAGCCCGCTGCATTCGGCCAGTTCGCGCAAGGACATGCGCAGCCGGTCTTCACGAAAGCATTCCAGGATGGAAATGCCGCGTTCCAGCACGCCCGCAGGCGGCCTGGGCGTGGTGTCGTCGTCCTGCCCGTTCGAGGTCGGGGGGGCTGCGGTGGTGGTCTTGGCTTTCTTCATGGGGCGTTCGCTCGTTCGGATTATCTCTGTTGACAGTCCATCCCTCCGGACTTATAGTTTCATTCATTGAATCATAGTTCATTCAATGAAATTACAACTGGACAGGCAGCAAGGCCCTGAAGAGGTCGATGCCCCAGGCCGCTGACCCACCCAGAGACAACCCGTTGCTGCACGGCGGCACGGCACACACAGATCCTTCATGCCGAACCTTCCAGACCCTCTCGTTGACGAACTGATCGCGATCGTGGGGTCGAGCCATGTGCTGACCGACGACATGGACACGGCGCGCTACGTGGGTGACTGGCGGCGCAACTTTCCCGGCGCCGCGCGGGCGGTGGTGCGTCCTGCCACCACGCAGGAGGTGTCCCGCGTGGTGGCGGCCTGCTCGGCCAGGCGGGTGGCAGTGGTGCCGCAAGGCGGCAACACGGGTCTGGTGGGCGGCTCCACGCCGGATGCCACGCGCCGTGAAGTGGTGCTCAGCCTTGACCGGATGACGGCCATTCGCCGCGTGGATCCGCTGGACAACGCGATGACGCTGGAGGCGGGTTGCTCCGTGATGAGCGCCCAGGCCGCCGCCGTCTCCGTCGGCCGACTGTTTCCTCTGTCGCTCGCCTCGGAGGGCAGTGCGACGGTCGGTGGTGTCGTGTCGACCAACGCGGGTGGCGAACAGGTGCTCAGGTACGGCAACACCCGCGATCTGACGCTGGGGCTCGAGGTGGTGCTGGCCGATGGCCGCGTGCTCGACTCGCTGAGTGCCCTGCGCAAGGACAACACAGGCTACGACCTCAAGCAGTTGTTCATCGGCGGTGAAGGCACCCTGGGCATCGTGACGGCGGCCACCTTCAAGCTGTACGCGCAGCCCCGTCAGGTGGTCACCGCCTGGGTCGCGGTGCGCGATCCGCAAGCCGCGGTCGAACTGCTTGCGTTGCTCGGTACCGCCGTGGGTGAGCGCGTCACCGCGTTCGAGCTGATCGGACGCCAGGCACTCGACCAGGTGCTCGCTCACGGCACGCCGGGCATGCGGGATCCGCTGGACAGCGGGAGTGGCTGGGCGGTGCTGTTCGATGTGTCCGAGACCTCCGAGCGCATGGATCCTTCACCTGCGGTCGAGGATGTGCTGGGTATGGCCATGGAACAGGGGCTGGTGCTGGACGCCGTGCTGGCGCGCTCCGTCCAGCAGGGCCGTGACCTGTGGGCTTTGCGCGAGCACATTCCAGAAGCCCAGCGGCTGGAGGGACCGTCCATCAAGCACGACATCTCGGTCGCCGTGTCTCGCATCCCCGAGTTCATTGCCGAAGCCGGTGCGGCGCTGGAGGCCCTGCTTCCTGGCGTGCGCGTGGTCTGTTTCGGTCACGTGGGGGACGGCAACCTGCACTACAACCAGAGCAAGCCGGTCGGGATGGCGGACAGCGACTTCCTCCGCCACGTGGACAGGGTTCACAACACCGTGCACGAAATCACCATGGCCATGAACGGCTCCATCTCCGCTGAACACGGCATCGGCCGCCTCAAGCAGGCTGCGTTTCTTCAGTACAAGCCGCCGGTCGCGATCGACCTGATGGCGCGCATCAAGAAGGCCATCGATCCCGGCAACGTCTTCAACCCGGGACGCGTGCTGCCCTGCGATCTGGTCAATCCCTGAATCCTTCTCTTTTCAGCCCAAAAGGACATCCATGCCCGTTTCCGTGTTCGACATGCAATCTCTCCAGCATCTCTGGGGAACCGACGAGCTTCGCGCCATATTTGGAGAGGAGAACCGCATCCAGAAGTGGCTCGATTTCGAGGCCGCACTGGCAGCGGCCCAGGCGGAACTCGGCATCATCCCCGCCGCTGCCGCCCAGGAGATCGGACAACAGGCGCAGGTCGGGAACATCGACATCGCTGCCATGTCGGCCGAGATCCGGCGCATCAAGCATTCGCTGGTGCCGGCGCTCAAGCAGCTGCAGGCCCGCTGTTCCAAGGACAACGGGGAATGGGTGCACTACGGTGCCACGACCCAGGACGTGGTCGACACCGGCGTGGCCCTGCAGCTCAAGGAGTTCCATGCAGTTGCACTGCGCGACCTCAAAGCCGTCGGCAAGGAACTGGCCCGCCTGGCCGTGACCCACCGGGACGTGCCGATGGCCGGACGCACCCACGGCGTGCAGGCGCTGCCCATCACCTTCGGCCACAAGTGCGCGGTCTGGCTGGATGAGCTGGGTCGCCACCATGAACGCCTGGTGCAAGCCGCGCCGCGCGTGCTGGTCGGCATGCTCGCCGGTGCCGTGGGAAGCCAGGCGTCCCTGGGGGCGAAGGCGCAGGAACTGGAGCAGCTCATGCTCAGCAAGCTGGGCCTGGGCACACCGGCCATCAGCTGGGCACCGGCGCGCGACCGGTTCACCGAATACGCCAACCTGCTGGCCATGCTGGGCGCCACGCTCTCGAAGATCGGCAACGAACTCTTCAACATGCAACGCAATGAGTTCGGTGAAGTGGAAGAAGGCTTCTCCGATGGAAAGCTCGGGTCCTCCACGATGCCGCACAAGCGCAACCCCACGTCCGCCGAAAACCTGGCCGGCCTGGCGCGGCCGCTGCGCTACAACGCGGCGCTGATGGTCGAGGGCATGGTGTCCGAAAGCGAGCGCGATGGCATTGCCTGGAAGATGGAATGGAAGGCCCTGCCCGAGTGCTGCCTGATCGCTGGCGCCATGCTGTTCCAGGCCAGGAACCTGCTGGCAGGCCTCAAGGTCAACGCGGACGTGATGGCCGCCAATCTCGACAAGATGCGGGGCTACCTGCTGTCCGAACGCGTGATGCTGGAGTTGTCCGAACGCGTGGGCAAACAGACGGCCCACGAGTGGATCTATGAGGCTTCCATGCGAGGTATCACGTCGCGGCTCGGGTTCGCCGATGCCATGCGCCAGCACGAAGGCCTGTCGAGCCTGTTGTCCGACGACGAAATCCGCGACTTCACCGACCCGCTGCAGTACCTGGGCCAATGTGGCGCCACGGTGGACCGCGTGGTCAACCAACAGCGGCACTGGCTGCAGGACTGATTCCCCCCAAGGCTGCGAAACAGCAGATTCCTTCCACAACGAGACGCACGGAGACAGACAGATGAACAAGCCCGACTTCAAACCCATGCGCCGCCGTGCGGCCCTGGCTTTCCTGGCCCTGCTCGGAATGGGTGCCGCAGCCCCGGCCTTCGCCGCCTATCCCGATCAGCCCATCAAGCTGGTGATCGGCTTTCCGCCCGGGGGTGGGGGTGACCTGTATGGTCGCCTGATCGCCAATGAGCTGGGCAAGAGCCTGGGGCAGACGATCGTGGTCGACAACCGCACCGGTGCAGGCGGCAATATCGCCGCCGATCTCGTGGCCAAGGCCAGGCCGGACGGGTACACCTTGCTGCTGGCGATGAGCGGCAACCTGGCCGTGGCGCCCGCCACCCGGCCGCAGAGCATCCCGTACAAGGTGCCCGACGATTTCGCCTACGTCGGCATGATCCTCGAAGCGCCTCACGGCCTGTTCGTGGCACAGGCCTCGCGCTTCAAGACCGCGCGTGAACTGCTCGACGCGGCCAGGACGCAGAAACTGAGCTTTGCTTCCACGGGTGCCGGCGCGGCGGCCCACATGGGCATGGAGATGGTGGTGAAGGAGGCGGGCATCCAGATGCTGCACGTGCCGTACCGGGGCTCCGGGCCCGCCATCACCGACATGATCGGTGGCCAGGTCGACAGCTTCTTTGCCACCGCCTCGCCGCTGATCAGCCAGGTCCGTCAAGGACAGATCCGCCTGCTGGCGATCACCGGCGACAAGCGCAACCCCGCCATTCCCGACGTGCCCACCTTCAAGGAGCTGGGCGTGAACGTGCCTGTGACGCAGTGGTATGGCCTGGTGGCACCCGCAGGCACGCCGGAGCCTGTCGTCAGGAAGCTGTCGGAACACCTGAGCCGCGTGCTCGCCACACCGGAAGTGCGCGACGCCATCCGCCGCGATGCCGCAACGGAACGCGACCTGGGCACCGCCGCTTTCCGCAAGTTCATCCTTGAGGACATCGAACGCTACAAGGGCGCGCTCACACCCGAGTTGCTCAAGGAAATCTCCACGCGGTGACCACCGGTTGCCGCACCTCTCACGCCCACAGGACATTCATGACTTTCAACGCATTGATCTCTGTCGACGAACTCGCGGCCGCGCAGGCTGCGGGCCAGCCGCTGCTGGTGCTGGACTGCAGCTTCGAGCTCACCGACCCGGGTGCCGGGCAACGTGTCTACGACGCCGGGCACATTCCCGGTGCGCGCTACGTGAACCTGGACAGGACGCTGTCGGCGGAAAAGACAGGCCGCAACGGCCGCCACCCACTGCCCAGCCGTGAAGCCTTCGCAGCCGCCATGGCCGCCATGGGGCTGGACGAAGGCACCCAGGTGGTCGCCTACGACAACGCGAATGGCATGTACGCGGCCCGCCTGTGGTGGATGCTGCGCTGGGTGGGGCACCACCCCGTGGCGGTGCTCGACGGTGGCATGGCCGCCTGGACGGCCGCAGGCCACGCCTTGAGCACCGATGCACCGGCGACAGCGGTGCAGGGCGGCTTCCGCCTGCAGCCTTCGCTGGTCTCCACCGTGTCGTATGAAGAGGTCAAGGCCAACATCGATCTGCGCCAGCGCCAAGTGCTCGACGCGCGGGCACCTGACCGGTTTCGCGGCGAGAACGAAACCCTGGACCCGATCGGTGGGCACATCCCGGGTGCGCGCAATCGGCTGTTCAAAGACAACCTGAGGGCCGATGGCCGCTTCAAGAGCGCGGCTCAACTGCGGCAGGAGTTCGATGCCATCACGGGTGGCCTGCCTGCGGAGAAGTTGATCAACCAGTGCGGCTCCGGTGTGACCGCCTGCCACAACCTGCTGGCCATGGAAGTGGCGGGCCTGCACGGCGCGGCGCTCTACCCTGGCTCATGGAGCGAGTGGAGTGCCCAGCCCGGTGCACCGATCGCCACCGGAGCGAACTGAAAGCCAATACAGACTGGAGACATGCATGCAGAAGAACTTCCCTCAACGGCGCGGCATCCGCGCTCTGCTGGCCGTCTGTCTGGCCGGGCTGGCCTCGGTGGCCATGGCGCAATACCCGGACCAGCCAATCCGACTGCTCATCGGTTTCCCACCCGGTGGGGGTGGTGACTTGTATGGTCGCACCATCGCCAACGAACTGGGCAAGCACATCGGCAAGCCCATCGTGGTCGAGAACAAGCCGGGGGCGGGCGGCAACATTGCCGCTGAACTGATGACACAGGCCAAACCGGACGGTTACACCCTGCTGCTGGCCATGAGCGGCAACGTGGGCAGCGCGCCAGCGATCCGCAGCAATCTGCCCTACAAGGTGCCCGATGACTTTGTGTTCATCAGCCAGCTGGTGGAAACCCCCTATGGCCTGGTGGTCAGCGGCGATTCCCCGATCAAGACCATCCAGGACTACGTGGCCAGGGCCAAGGGCGGCAAGATGACCTACGCTTCGACCGGAACCGGCGGCGCGGCCCAGATCGTGATGGAGATGGTCAAGCAGCAGGGTGGGCTGGACATCCTGCATGTGCCCTACAAGGGCTCGGGCCCGGTGATGACCGACCTGATGAGTGGCCTGGTCGACAGCTTTTTCGCACCCTACACGCCGCTCATGGGTGCCATCAATGGCGGCAAGCTGCGCCTGCTCGCGGTGAGCAGCGAGAAGCGTGTGCCCGAGATGCCCCACATCCCCACGCTCAAGGAGTCGGGTATCGATGTGGTGATGACGCAGTGGTACGGCCTGGCCGCGCCGAAGGGCACGCCGCAGCCCGTCATCGACAAGATCACGCAGTCGGTGAAACAGGCCATGCAGTCGCCCGAGGTACTGCGCGTGTACCGCGCCGACGGTGCGCAGGAGTCGTCGCTGACCGGCGCGGCATTCCGCGACTTCGTGCTGAAAGACATCGCCAACTACAAGCGTGGCGTGGAGCGCGGCAACCTCAAGGTCGAGTGACTCCGGCCAGCGCTTCCCAGACATCCCTGACGCCTCGCCCACAGGAACTGCCTTGCCTTCATCATCATCTGCCCAGGCCAGCCCCGATGTGACCATGCGCCCGCACAGCGCCCATTGGGGGGTGTTCTCGGCGGGCTGGCGAGGCAACGAGCTCGTTGTGCGCCCCCATCCCGGCGATCCTGACCCGAACCCGCTCATCGACAACTTCGGTACGGCCCTGCGCCACCCCGCGCGTGTCACCACGCCCATGGTGCGGCGGGGGTGGCTAGAAGATGGACCGGGTGCCGACCCGCGGCGCGGGCGCGATGCCTTTGTGCCCATGCCCTGGGAGGAGGTGCTGGATCGGCTGGCGCAGGAGCTGCAACGCGTGCAGCAGCAGCATGGCTGCGAAGCCATCTTCGGGGGGTCCTACGGCTGGTCGAGCGCCGGGCGTTTCCATCACGCGCAAAGCCAGGTCCACCGGTTCCTGAACACCACGCTGGGTGGCTATGTGCGCTCGGTGAACAGCTACAGCGCCGGGGCCTCCGGACCCATGCTGCCGCACGTGATGGGCACCATGGAAGAGGTGGCCAGACGCAATGTCACCTGGGAGCAGATCGTCGAGCACACCGACGTGGTGCTGGCCTTTGGTGGCATGGCGCTCAAGAACTCGCGCGTGGCCTCCGGTGGCATCAGTCAGCACATCGAGCGCCGATCCATGCGCGATGCGGCGGCACGGGGCTGCCGGTTCGTCTCGATCAGCCCTCTGAAGAGCGATCTGCCCGACGAGGCGGCATTCGACTGGTGGCCTGCGGTGCCTGGCACCGACACCGCGCTGATGCTCGCGCTCGTGCACCAGCTGGTCAGCGACGGTGCGCACGACCGCGCCTTCATCGACCGGTATTGCGACGGCTGGACTGCGTTCGAGGCATACCTCATGGGCCACAGCGACGGTGTGCCCAAGAGCTGCGCCTGGGCCGCGCCCATCTGTGGCCTGCCGCAACAGCAACTGATCGATCTGGCGCGCTCGCTGGTTGGCAAGCGGGTGCTCGTGGTGGTGGCGCATTCGCTGCAACGTTCCGAACACGGTGAACAGCCTGTGTGGATGGGGGCGGTGCTGGCCGCTGCGCTGGGCCAGATCGGCTTGCCCGGTGGGGGCTACAACTACGCCCTGGGCACGCTCGCCCACTATGGCAAGCGAAACAACGCGGTGCCCGCTGCGGCCCTGCCGCAGGGCGACAACGGCGTCAAGGCGTTCATTCCGGTGGCGCGCATCAGCGACATGCTGCTCAACCCCGGCCAACCATTCGACTACAACGGCCGCCGCCACGTCTATCCGCACATCCGGCTGGCGTACTGGGCGGGAGGCAACCCGTTCCACCATCACCAGGACCTCAAACGGCTGGCCGAGGCCTTTCGCACGCTGGACACCTTCGTCGTGCACGAGATCGCCTGGACCGCCACCGCGCGGCATGCCGACATCGTGCTGCCCACCACCATGACGCTGGAGCGCGAAGACATCGGCGCAACCCCCACCGATCCGCTGATGGTGGCCATGCACCGCATTGCCGAACCGCACGGACTGGCTCGCGACGACTACGACATCTTCTGCGACCTGGCCCGGCGGCTGGGAGGGCTGCAGGCCTTCAGCGAAGGCCGCGACACACGCCAGTGGCTGGCCCACCTGTACGAGCGCACACGCACCGGGCTGGAAGCGCTCGGCATGCCCGCACCGGATTTCGAGACCTTCTGGGAACACGGTGAACTGCTGCTGCCCCAGCGCGACGATGATGGAGGCCTCCTGCGCGCCTTCCGCAACGACCCCGAAGGCGCCCGTTTGGCGACACCCAGCGGCAAGATCCAGATCAGCTCGCCCACGGTGGCCAGCTTCGGTTATGCCGACTGCCCCGGCCACCCCGCGTGGCTGCCACCGAAGCATGCGCCCGATGCCGACTGGCCCTTGTGGCTGGTGGCCAATCAGCCGCACACCAAGCTGCACAGCCAGCTCGATTTCGGCGCCCACAGCCAGGCCAGCAAGCGACAGGGCCGGGAGGTGTGCACCCTGCATCCCGCAGCAGCAGTCGCGCGTGGCATTCGACAGGGCGACATCATTCGTCTCTTCAACGAGGTGGGCGCCTGCCTGGCCAGTGCAAACCTGTGTGCCGACATGCGGGAAGACGTGGTGCAGCTGCCCACCGGGGCCTGGTACGACCCGGTGATCGACGCCCAGGGACGGCCGATGTGCGCGCACGGCAACCCCAATGTGCTGACGCGCGATATCGGTACCTCCTCGCTCGCGCAAGGATGTGCGGGACAGCTGTGTTCGGTGCAGATCGAACGCTTCGATGAAGCGCTTCCACCGATCCGGGCCTACGAACCCCCGCCAGCGAATTGAGCGCGCGGCGGGCAACGGGTTCGTCTCGGGCACGAAGCCGTCGCGCCGCACTAGAACCCGTTGCCGTCCTCCAGCTTTTGAAGAGCGGCGGGCGGTATGCCCGTGTTGAACACGAGAAGCTGGAGGTGTTGGCGCAGTTCATGCCAACCGGTCTTCACCTGGCCTCCGAGCCGCTCCTCCGCGACGACGTGGCAGCGGCCCTTGTGGGTGTGGAGCACCTCGGAGATGCAGCCTTCACCCACCGACTTACGAAAGACCGCGGCACCCGCGTCGGCGTCGTCGATCCAGCTGCCGCAAATGTCGCAGCAGACCATCGGCACGCTCCGGTGTCCCTTGTACATGACCTTGATCATCGCTCCTCCTGTGACAGGGTGAGTGAACGTCTCCGCCTTCCATCTTTCCATGCCCGTCTCCGCCTGGCATGGGTACAAATCCCGATGCCATGCTGAAAACGCGCGGCCCCGTCGGGGGTGGTACGGCCCCCGGCGTGAAGCGATGGATCGCAGAAGATTTCCGGAGCGATGGCCCAGGCGACATCAAGTGTCACAGCCCGATTCTTGCGCGCCGTCGTTGAGCGGGCAGTCCAGGATTCGCCGCAGAGAAAAGGGACCAGCCTGCAGCATGCAACGGGGTTTTACGGCCACAAAAAAAGCCTCGGTGACCCGAGGCTTCTGGTCAACTGGCGGAGACGGTGAGATTCGAACTCACGGACCCTTGCGGGTCGGCAGTTTTCAAGACTGCTGGTTTAAACCGCTCACCCACGTCTCCGGGAGCGTTTGCAAGGCCGGCATTTTAGCCTGCGCGCCGCTCAGGCGGTCAGGGCCTCGGTGGCTTCGGTGCGAAGCATGCCCCTCGTCTCGATGAAGCGCACCACGTCTTCCACGCCGGCCAGCGTCTTGAGATTGGTCATCACCCAGGGCCGGCGGGCGGTGTCGGGCCGCATGCGGGCGGTGTCGGCCTTCATCACTTCCAGGTCGGCGCCCACGTGCGGCGCCAGGTCGGTCTTGTTGATGACGAAGAGGTCGCTCTTGGTGATGCCGGGGCCGCCCTTGCGCGGAATCTTCTCGCCGGCGGCGACGTCGATCACGTAGATGGTGAGGTCGCTCAGCTCGGGGCTGAAGGTGGCGGCCAGGTTGTCGCCGCCGCTTTCGATGAACACCACGTCGGCGTCCGGGAACTGGTCCAGCATGCGGTCGATCGCCTCGAGGTTGATCGATGCGTCTTCGCGGATCGCGGTGTGTGGGCAGCCGCCGGTCTCCACGCCCATGATGCGTTCGGCCGGTAGTGCACCGCTGACGGTGAGCAGCCGCTGGTCTTCCTTGGTGTAGATGTCGTTGGTGATGGCGACCAGGTCGTACCGATCGCGCATGGCCTTGCAGAGCATCTCCAGCAGCGTGGTCTTGCCAGAGCCCACCGGGCCGCCGATGCCGACGCGCAGCGGTGGCAGGGTCTTGGTGCGGCGGGGGATGTGGTGCAGGGCGGTGGAGGTCATGGAAAAAGTCCCAGGGTCAGGAGCGGAAGAGGCGAGAGTACTGGTTTTCGTGGCGTGCCGACAGGATGGCCAGCATCGGCGTGAAGGCCTGACGGGTGTCGTCGCTGAGTGCCATGGCGTGGTCCACGGCGGCGGGAATCTGCAGGGCCAGGCGGGCGAGCATGCGCTGGCCCGAGCTCTGGCCCAGCGGCACGGACTTGATGGCGGCCTGCACGAGGTTCTCGGCCCAGCCAAACGCGTAGCCGACCAGGCTGTCGCGCAGGCTGGCGTCCGTGTTGGCGGCGGCGCAGGCACAGGCCACGGGGTAGGTGGGTGGGTGGAGTTGCGCGGCCTGCAGTTGCTCGAACACGCCAGCGCCGAGTTCCCCGAGCTGACGGGCCCATTCCAGCAGCGAACGGCCCATCTGTTCGCTCTGCAGGCGGAACTCCTGCGTTTCGCGGGTCTGCAGCACCCAGTGGTTGAGTTCTGCGATGCGGGCGAGGTCCTGTTGGCGCCAGGCGGGAATGGCTTGCGCGACCACGGCGAGATCGCTGCGCGCCAGGCTCAGGTGCAACTGGTCTTCAAGCCAGAGAGCAGCGCTGGCTTCATCGCGCACCAGTCCGGCATCCACCGCGGCCTCGAGGCCTTCGGAATACGAGAAGCCCCCCACCGGCAGCGCGGGCGAAGCCAGCCAGAGGATGCGCAGCAGGCTGGCGGCCGACCGGTCAGCCGTGGTCATGCCCGTGGCCATGGTGGTGGCCGTGTGCATGGTCGTGGCCATGATGGTGGTGGTGTCCGTGGCCGGTGCCCGCCGCGGCACCGTAGGCGCCGCCTTCGGGTTCAAAGGGTTCTCGCACCTCCACCACGGTGAGGTGCATGGCGCGCAGCATCTCGGCCAGCACGTGATCGGGTTCGATCTTGAGGTGGTCGGGTTGCAGTTCGATGGGCACGTGGCGGTTGCCCAGGTGGTAGGCGGCGCGCATGAGGTCGAAAGCCTGGTCCTGCGCCGGGTAGTCCGGGCGGGCGGTGATGCGCAGCACCGCCTGGGGCGCGGCCACTGCGCGCAGCAGCGAGCCGTCCTGCGTGAGCAGCACGTCGCCGCCGCGCACCACGGTGCCGCGCGGCAGGAACACGCCCACATGGCGCCCGTCGGACGCGGTCGCGTCGAAGCGGCTTTTCTGGCGGATGTCCCAATCCAGCTCGAGCTGGGGCGCGCGATGCACCAGCGCCTTCGCCAGGCCCTGGCCCTGAGGGATGAGTTTGGAAACCTGAAGCATGCGCAAACGTATCAGAACAGGAAGTAGCGTTGTGCCATGGGCAGCACGCTGGCCGGTTCGCAGGTGAGAAGCTGGCCATCGGCACGCACCGCGTAGGTCTGTGGGTCGATCTCCATCCGGGGCAGCAGCGCGTTGTGGATCATGTGGGCCTTGGTGACGCCACGGATGCCTTGCACCGCCGACAGCGTCTTCTGCAGGCCGTATCGCTGGCCCACGTTCGCCGCGAGCGCAGATTGCGAAACGAAGGTGAGGCTGCCTTTGGCGATGGCGCTGCCGAAGCTGCCGAACATCGGACGGTAGTGCACGGGCTGCGGCGTGGGAATGGAGGCATTGGGGTCGCCCATCGCGGCCAGCGCAATGCTGCCGCCCTTGAGCACCAGCGCGGGCTTCACACCAAAGAACGCCGGCTTCCACACGACGAGGTCGGCCCACTTTCCCACCTCCAGAGAACCCACGATATGGGACACGCCGTGCGCGATGGCAGGGTTGATCGTGTACTTGGCGACATAGCGCTTCACGCGGAAGTTGTCGTTTCTCGAGCTGTCTTCCGGCAGCGTGCCGCGCTGGCTCTTCATCTTGCAGGCTGTCTGCCAGGTGCGGATGATGACTTCACCGACGCGGCCCATGGCCTGGCTGTCGCTGCTCATCATGCTGATGGCGCCCATGTCGTGCAGGATGTCTTCGGCGGCGATCGTCTCGCGCCGGATGCGGCTCTCGGCGAACGCGAGGTCTTCCGCGATGCCCGCATCCAGGTGGTGGCACACCATCAGCATGTCCACGTGTTCGTCCAGCGTGTTGACGGTGTACGGCATCGTGGGGTTGGTGGAGGAGGGCAGGAAGTTGGCTTCACCGACCACGCGCAGGATGTCGGGCGCATGCCCGCCGCCCGCACCTTCGGTGTGGAACGCGCACAGGCTGCGGCCCCTGGTGGCCTCGATGGTGTTCTCCACGAAACCCGATTCGTTGAGCGTGTCGCTGTGGATCGCGACCTGCGTGTCTGTCTCTTCGGCCACGCTCAGGCAGCAGTCGATCGCCGAGGGCGTGGTGCCCCAGTCCTCGTGCAGCTTCAGACCGATCACGCCGGCGTCGATCTGCTCGCGCAGTGCGTTGGGCAGGCTGGCGTTGCCTTTGCCCAGGAAGCCCAGGTTCATCGGCAGTCCGTCGGCGGCCTGCAGCATGCGCTCGATGTGCCACGGGCCGGGTGTGCTGGTGGTGGCCAGCGTGCCGGTGGCGGGGCCCGTGCCGCCGCCGAGCATGGTGGTCACGCCCGAGGCCAGCGCCTCGTCCACCTGCTGCGGGCAGATGAAGTGGATGTGGCTGTCGATACCGCCGGCCGTGACGATGTTGCCTTCGCAACTGATCACTTCCGTGCCCGGGCCGATGACGATGTCCACACCGGGCTGGGTGTCCGGGTTGCCGGATTTGCCGATGGCCACGACGCGCCCGTCCTTCAGCCCGATATCCGCCTTGACGATGCCCCAGTGATCGATGATCACCGCGTTGGTCATCACGGTGTCGACCGCGCCCTCGCCGCGCGCGCGCTGGCTTTGTGCCATGCCGTCGCGGATGGTCTTGCCGCCGCCGAACTTCACTTCTTCGCCATAGCCGCCGGACGCGAGGGTGTAGTCCTTTTCGATTTCGATCACCAGGCCGGTGTCTGCCAGGCGCAGGCGGTCACCGACGGTGGGGCCGAACATGCCGGCATAGGCGCTGCGGGATACGGTGGTCATGGTGGTCTGTGTCCTGATGATGTCGGCACGCTGGGGCCGCTTCGTGACCGGGGGCATCGCGAATACACACAAGGTTGCATGTTGAAGCACTACCCAAAGGGGTATCCGCTTACATTGGCTTCCGGTTCACCAAGACCGAGCACGGATCGTGCCAGCCATGCCCACCTTTCACCCTCGGTGGCGCGCCAGTTTTCCACCCAGATCGACCTTCGCCATGTCCTCTTCAGCGTCTCGCCTGCCGCTTCTTCCACGCACGGCCATTCTTGTTGCCGTGTTGACCGCCCTGACCGCCTGTGGTGGTGGTGGCGGTGATGCCACCGACACCGGGTCGGCTGGATCGGGCGGGTCGTCCGGCGGCAGTGGAACGGGATCTGGCACTGTGACACCGGGAGGTGGTTCGTCAGGCTCGGGCACGTCCAGTGGTCAGGTGCCGGTGCCGGCAGCGGGTGCCGCCGTCGACACCAGCCAGCCCGATCACGTGATCGGGACGGGCACACCGGCCAGTTGCACCGGGCAGGCGGTGGTGAACGCGGTCGCGCAGGGCGGCAAGATCCGTTTCAACTGCGGCGCCGATCCGGTGACCCTCACCTTGCCGGCCACCGCCAAGGTGTTCAACAACCGGCCGGACGTGACGCTCGATGGCGGCGGCCTCATCACGCTGAGCGGCGGTGGCGCCCGGCGCATCCTCTACCAGAACACCTGCGATGCGGCCCAGGTCTGGACCACCGCGAACTGCGACAACCAGGAAACCCCGCGGCTCACGGTACAGAACATCCGTTTCGCCAATGGCAACTCCATCGGCGAAACGGCCGAAGGTGGTGGCGGTGGGGCCATCTTCGTGCGTGGCGGGCAGTTCAAGATCGTCAACAGCGTGTTCACCAACAACCGCTGCGAGCCCACGGGGCCGGACGTGGGGGGGGGCGCCGTCCGCGTGCTCGACATGTACCAGGATCGGCCGGTCTACGTGGTGCAGAGCACGTTCGGCGGAGCCGCTGGTCTGGGCAACACCTGCTCCAACGGCGGCGCGCTCAGCGCCATCGGCGTGTCGTACAACGTCTACAACAGCCTGATCAGCCACAACACCGTCACCGGCAATGGTGCCAATCCGCAACGGCCTGGCACACCGGGTGGTGGCAGCGGCGGGGCCATCTACCTCGACGGCAATGAGATCAATCTGGGTGTCTACGGCAGTGTGGTGAGCGACAACACCGCTGTCGAAGGGGGCAGTGCGGTCTTCTTTGTCAGCCAGAACCGGACCGGTCTGATCACGCTGACTGATTCGCAGTTCGTTCGCAACCCGGCAACGCGCTTCGGCACGGCCGGTCTGCCGGGCTTCTATGTGGAGGCTGCGGCAGGCCAGCCGGTGGTGACCCGCACCACCATTTCCTACTGACCCTGTGTCGCATCCGGGTCAGGCCAGCGCGCCCTGCGTCAGGCCGCGAAAGCCCCGCACGATGCGGTCACCCGCGTAGTCCACCAGTTCCACGGTGCGTTGCTGGCCGGGTTCGAAGCGCACGGCCGTGCCGCTGGCGATGTTCAGCCGCATGCCCTGCGCGGCGGCGCGGTCGAAATCCAGCGCTCCGTTGGTTTCGGCGAAGTGGTAGTGCGAGCCGACCTGGATCGGCCGGTCGGCACCGTTCTTCACCACCAGCGTGAGCGTGCGGCGGCCCGGGTTGAGCGTGTGCTCGCCTTCGTCGATGAGGAGTTCGCCGGGGATCATGGTGTCAACCCGCGATGAGGGACCAGCCCATGTTCAGGCCCATCAGCGCGACAGCCGCACCCGCCAGGCGCGGCAGCCACTGATTGGCGCGCCTGAAGCCCAGGCCGATGGCAATGCCCGCTGTGTGCAGCAGGGCCGTACCCGCCACCATGCCGGCCAGCGCGGAGCCATCCGCCAGCTCCTGGCCATGCGCCGCGCCATGGAACAGCGCGAACGCGCCGACCAGCACGGCGCCCGCCGCTTCCGGCAGCTTCACCTGGGCGGCCAGCAGCAGGCCGACGACGAGCATGGACGCCGCGATCATCGGTTCGATGGCCGGGAAGGCGATGCCCGATTGCGCCAGCAGGGCGCCACCGAGCAGCAGCGCCGCGAAGGACAAGGGCGCGATCCATAGGCGGCGCGTGGTCATCGCGCTCCACACGCCCACTGCCAGCATGGCAGCCAGGTGATCGAGGCCCGTGATGGGGTGCACGAAACCCGTGAGGAAGCCACCGTGGTCGTGCGCCTCGCCCACATGGGCGAAAGCCGAAAACGATAGGGCGGAGAGCGCCAGGGCGATGAGGAATCTGGATTTCATGCTGTGGTTCCTGTGAAATTCGAGGTCATGTCGCGCCCTCATGTTATCGGCTGATGGACCGTGACCAGCTTCGTACCATCCGGAAAGGTGGCCTCCACCTGGATGTCCGGGATCATTTCGGGGATGCCGTCCATCACGTCGGCCCGGGTCAGCACGGTGCGACCCTCGCTCATGAGCTGGGCCACGGTCTTGCCGTCGCGGGCGCCTTCCATCACGGCCGCACTGATCAGCGCGACCGACTCGGGGTAATTCAGCTTGAGGCCGCGCGCCTTGCGCCGCTCGGCCAGCAAGGCGGCGGTGAAGATGAGCAGCTTGTCCTTCTCTCGGGGTGTGAGTTCCATGGTGTGCGCGGTCGTCAGGGGCCAGGGCGTTCGTGTTGGTCGGATTCAGCAAGACCCGTGCCCCGTTTCCGGGCGTGGCACGAAAGCTGCGAAACGGTGCCGGTGAAAGCCGCGTCCGCACCCGTCAACGATCCGCCGCCGGGCCGCCCCGAGGAGGGCCAGCCCCCGCATGGGACAGCGACCCGTGCGGCGGCGGAGCGTGGGGGCGAGCGAGACGGCAGCCGGGCCGCCCCCAGGCCGGATCAGCCCCCATGGGGGGCAGCGACCCGCGCGGCGGCGGAGCGTGGGGGCAATGATGCTGCGCCGCAGCGCATCATCAAGGTGCGCCGCGACTACAACAGCTGGGTCGGCAGCGAGACCATGGAGGACTATGCGCTGCGGTACACGCCCCAGCGCTTCCGCAAGTGGAGCGAATGGCGGGTGGCCAACACCGCGTTCGGTGCCGCCTCGTTTCTGATCCTGGAGGCCGTCGGCGCCACATTGCTGGTGCAGTACGGCTTCGTCAACGCGGCGCTGGCCATCCTGTGCACGGGCCTCATCATTTTCCTGGGCGGCCTGCCCATCAGCGTGTACGCCGCGCGCCATGGCGTGGACATGGACCTGCTCACGCGCGGTGCGGGCTTTGGCTACATCGGCTCGACCATCACCTCGCTGATCTACGCCTCCTTCACTTTCATCTTCTTCGCGCTCGAAGCCGCGGTGATGGCCTACGCGCTGGAACTGGCGCTCGACATTCCGCCCGCCTGGGGCTACCTCATCTGCGCGCTGGTGGTCATTCCGCTTGTGACACACGGTGTCTCGGTCATCAGCCGCTTTCAGGTGTGGACCCAGCCGCTGTGGATCGTGATGATGCTGGTGCCTTTCGGGGCAGTGGCCTGGATGGCGCCGGAGACGTTCACCAACGTGGTGCACTATGGTGGCGAATCTGGTGCGGGCGCAACATTTGATTGGCACCTGTTTGGTGCGGCCTTGACGGTGGGCATTGCGCTCATCACCCAGATGGGTGAGCAGGCCGACTACCTGCGCTTCATGCCCGCGAGGGAGCCCGGTCGTGAGTTGCGCTGGTGGGCGGGGGTGCTGGCAGGTGGCCCGGGCTGGGTGGTGCTGGGGGTGGTCAAGATGCTCGGCGGCGCACTGCTGGCCTACCTCGCCATCAGCCACATGGTGCCGCCCGACCGCGCGGTCGACCCGAACCAGATGTACCTCGCGGCCTACGAGTTCGTGTTCACCGACTACGGCTGGGCGGTGGCGGCCACGGCGCTGTTCGTGGTGATTTCGCAGATGAAGATCAACGTCACCAATGCCTACGCGGGCTCGCTCGCCTGGAGCAACTTCTTCTCGCGCATCACCCACAGCCACCCGGGCCGTGTGGTGTGGGTGGTGTTCAACACGCTTATCGCCTTCATGCTGATGGAGATGAACGTGTTCCAGGCGCTGGGCGAGGTGCTCGGCCTGTACTCCAACATCGCCATCGCCTGGATCATGGCCGTGGTGGCCGACCTGGTAATCAACAAGCCGCTGGGCTGGTCGCCCAGGGGCATCGAATTCAAGCGCGCCTACCTCTACGACATCAACCCCGTCGGCGTGGGTGCGATGGGACTGGCCTCGGCGCTGTCCATCGCGGCGCACATGGGTCTGATGGGACCGGGACCGCAGGCCTTCTCGGCGCTGATCGCGATGGTGACCGCGCTGCTCGCTGCGCCGGCCATTGCGTGGCTGACGAAAGGGCGCTACTACATTGCGCGTCACGCCCACCCACACACCGCGCAGCGCTGTGTGATCTGCGAACGCGAATACGAAGGGCCCGACATGGCCCAATGCCCCGCGTACCAGGGCAGCATCTGCTCCCTGTGCTGCACGCTGGACGCGCGCTGCGGCGACCTGTGCAAGCCACACGCACGCCTGTCGGAACAGTGGGCCGGTGCCTTGCGCCGGGTGCTGCCGCGCCGCGTGTGGCCATACCTGGAAGCGGGGCTGGCGCACTACCTCTTGCTCATGCTGATCGTGGCACCCGTGCTGGCGGCCGTGCTCGGTCTGCTCTACCGGCAGGAGGTGGAAGGCCTTGCCGATGGCCTGGGTGTGGCGGCCAACACCTCGCTGCTCGACGCCACACTGCGTTCGGGCTTCGTGCGGGTGTATGCCGTGCTGCTGCTGATCGCGGCGACGGTGGCCTGGTGGCTGGTGCTCGCGCACAAGAGCCGAGAGGTGGCGCAGGAAGAGTCCAACCGCCAGACGCGGCTGCTCATGCAGGAGATCGAGTCCCACCAACGCACCGACGAAGCCCTGCAGCAGGCGCGCCGTGCCGCCGAGCAGGCCAACCAGGCCAAGACGCGCTACATCTCCACCATCAGCCACGAACTGCGCACACCGCTCAACAGCATCCTGGGTTATGCACAGCTGCTGCAGGAGGACACCGGCGTGGCGCCCCACCGCGCACAGGCCATCCGCGTGATCCACCGGGGGGGCGAGCACCTGCTGTCGCTGATCGAGGGCACACTGGACATCGCGCGCATCGAGTCCGGCAAGCTCGCGCTCGATGTAAGGCCGATGGCTTTCGCCGACGCGATGGGCGAAGTGGCCAGCATGTTCGAATTGCAGGCCGCCGCCAAGGGCCTGCGCTTCTCCTACGAAACCGGCAGCCGCCTGCCTGACGCCGTGCGCGCCGACGAGAAGCGGCTGCGCCAGATTCTCATCAACCTGTTGGCCAACGCGGTGAAGTTCACCCGGAGCGGCGAGGTGCGGCTGCGCGTGACGCATGCGCGTGAAATGGCCCAGTTCGAGGTGCACGACACCGGCCCCGGCATGAACGCGCAGGAGCTGGATCGCGTATTCGAACCCTTTGCACGGGGGCAGGGCGACGTGGGCGCCGCCACCGGCACCGGTCTGGGGCTGACCATTGCCAAGATGCTGACCGATCTCATGGGTGGCGAGATGACGGTGCGCAGCGCCCCCGGCGAGGGCTCGGTGTTCACCGTGCGCCTGTTTTTGCCCGAGCTGCATGGCGTTCAGCTGCCTGCGGCCAGTGCCATGCTCCAGCACGCGGGCTACACCGGCACGCGTCGCCGTGTGCTGGTGGTCGACAACGAGGAGGCTGACCGGGAATTGCTGGCCCGCTGGCTCGGCCCGTTGGGTTTCGAGGTCATGCTGGCCACCAGCGGTTTTGACGCGCTTGCCTTGCTCGAAGGGCTGAAACCGGGTGATCCGGGTGCGCCGCACGCCATCTTCATGGACCTGGCCATGCCGGGCATCGATGGCTGGGAAACCCTGCGCCGCCTGCAGACCTTCGGCTGGGGCGAGGTGCCGCTGGCTATCGTGTCGGCCAATGCGTTCGACAAAGGGCTGGACAACGACCTCGGTCATCGCACGCAGGACTTCTTCGTCAAACCGGTGCGGCGCGACGACCTGCTGGCCTGGCTGGGGCAGCGCCTGTCGCTGGAATGGATCACCGAAACGATGACACCGCAGGTGGCCTTGCCGCCGACTGTGTCGATGCCCGCCACGCGAGCCGAGATCGAACCGTTGCTGGAACTGGTGCGCCTGGGCTACTACAAGGGCATCGTGCAGTGGCTCGATGACTGGGTGCAGCGCCACCCCGAACAGGCCACGTTCGCACAGGGCCTTCGCACGCTGGCGCGCGAGTTCCGCTTCGAAACCATCGAGCAGCAGTTGCTGCAGCACCATGGCGTATCCGGTTGAGCCGCCACCGACCGCGACGGCATTGCCACTCACTGACGCGCTGGTGGTGCTGATCGTGGACGACGTGCCCGACAATGTCGCGCCACTGCACGATGCGCTGGACGACGCCGGGTACACCGTGCTCGTCGCGCTCGACGGCGAGAGCGCCATCCGCCGCGCCACCCAGGCCTTGCCCGACGTGGTGCTGCTCGACGCCGTGATGCCTGGCCTGGACGGCTTTGAAGTCGCGCGGCGGCTCAAGGCCCAGCCCGCGACCGCGCACATTCCCATCATCTTCATGACGGGGCTTACCGAGACCGAGCACCTGGTGGCTGCGCTCGACGCAGGCGGTGCCGACTATGTGACCAAACCCATCAAGCCACGAGAGGTGATGGCCCGCATGGGCGTTCACCTGCGCACCGCTCGGCACGCACGCCAGGGAGCGGTGGAGCGCAGCCAGGCGCGCAACGCACTCGACGCCTTCGGCTACGCCACCATCACCGTGCGCGAACGCGACGGCCGCCTGATGTGGCAGACGCCGCTGGCGCGTGACCTGCTGCGCCACCATTGCGGCACCGAAGCACCCACAACGCCCCCGGTCGTGCTGCAATGGCTGAGGCGTCATCTCAGCGAAGCGCTGGAGCAGCGCGAACCGCCCCGCCTCGCGCTGGAAAACGGCCCGCGCCGCCTCACCTTCCGCCTGCACCAGCGCGTGGGCGATGAAGTGAATGGCGAGGGCGGTGACTGGCTCATCGTCATGCAGGAAACCTCGGACGGCAGCGTGCTCTCCGCTCTCGCGGGGGCGTTCGGGCTCACGGCACGGGAGGCCGAGGTCCTGTACTGGGTGGTCAAGGGCAAGATCAACCGCGACATCGGCGACATCCTGGGCGCCAGCCCGGCCACGGTGAAGAAGCATCTGGAACGTATCCACGCCAAGCTGGGTGTGGAAACACGCACCGCCGCGGCCGCCATGGCGATCAACCGCATCCGCCAGCTGCATCCGCAGTTCGAAGGCTGACATCGGCCCTCGGGGCGTCTGGATGCTCCGGCAGCAGATTTCGTGGCTTGCCCATGGCAGTGCGTTGCCCGCCTGCCTTTCCCCTGCCGCTTCCTAAGAAGATCGCCGTTAATTCCTTTTGCCTAAGCCCGAGCCCGGGTCTGTCGGCGATCAGGAGTTGCTCGTCCTCTTTCATCCGTCCCAACCCTACCCTCAAAAAGAGATAGCCATGGCTAAAGAACTCCAGCCCAGCCTCCCCACGTCACAAGGTTCCTCGGTGCTGAACACCCGGGGCGTGAGCGGTGCTCCATACCCGCGCGCGGAAATCTTCAACCCGCCGGCGGGCCTGGGAACGGGCAAGGGGCTGGGCAGGCGGGCGGCCAAAGACCCGATGGACCTGCTGGCCCAGGAGGGTGAACCGGTCACCGGCGCCGTGGACGGCGATATCGTGAGCATGGGCGAGGACGCTCAGGTGGTCGCGCTGAATGGCGTGGACCAGGCCCTCGCGGGTGTCGCGGAAACCAGCGCTGCAACGGTGCCTCCGCGTTCGGCTTGATCGACGGCGCAGCCACCGCTTTGGCCGGCGTCATTGGGGCTTACACGGTCAGCCAGCTCACGCGCTCCATGTCCCCTTCATCGGTATCTCCTTCGGACAGCACTGTGCCTGGCACCAACGGAAATGACACCATCAACGGTGGTACTACCAACGACAGCATCGATGCGGGTGATGGCAACGACACGGTCAACGGAGGCAATGGCAAAGACACCTTGAACGGTGGCAACGGCAACGACGTGCTCAACGGCGACGATGGCGACGACATCCTGGACGGTGGCAATGGCAATGATGCCGTCAATGGCGGCAACGGCAACGACACCGTGCGAGGCGGCAACGGTGACGACACCGTGCACGGTGGCAACGGCAACGACCTGCTCGACGGCGGCAACGGCAACGACGTGCTCAACGGCGGCAACGGTGACGACACCTTGAACGGTGTCGTTGCCGTCACCCGTGCTGATGACGCCGTCGTGGGGTGTGCTGGTTGACACCATGACCGAGTCGGCGCCGCTGGAGCCCAGCACATTCTCGAAGCCGTAAATGGTGTCGCCGCCATCGCCTCCGGTGACCGTGCCAAAGCGGCCGTTGCCGAACAGGTCGACCGTCACGCCGCTGGAGGCGTTCTGGTAGGAGAGCCAGTCGGCGGCACCGTTGACCGTTCCCGCCGCGCCGTGGTCGGTGGTGCCGGCTCCGGCGATCAGCACGTCGTTGCCCAGGCCACCTTCGATGGTGTCGTTGCCGTCTTCGCCGAGCACCGTGTCATCGCCGCCGCCACCATGGGCGGCGTCGTCGCTTTCGCGGGCGAAGATTCTGTCGCGACGCTCTGTGCCGGTCAGTGTGTCCTCCCGGAGTGTGCCGACGATGACGTTGTCGACGTCCTCGACGCCGGTCTCGCCGTGGTCGGATACACGGCGCAGGAGCGCGGCGGTGGTCACGGCGCCGATGACGCCCGCCGCGACACGAACCGCACCATCGGTGGCGCCCACGCCAGCGGCGCCAGGCAGCTCGAAGGAGGCGGCAGCGCCATCCGCCAGACTGGAGAAGGTGGCGCCATCGGGGCCCACATAGGCCAGCCCGCGGTCGCCCGCGGTGTCGAGGCCCACCAGCTCGCCGCGGTGTTCATCGTAGTTCTCGAGGACGACCGTGACGGCTTCGCCGGACAGATCGAATTCGAGCACCAGGTCCTGTCCCGCCCGCCGGGCCTTCACCTTCGTGGGTGCCTTGCCGGTGACAGGGTCGAGGAACTCGATGCGCGTGACAGCGGTTTCACGCACGACATTGGCCGTGCCTGAGCGGGCCACGAACGTGGAACGGGTCCCGCCGGCCTTCGTGATGTTGAGTTGGATGTGCTGCGCCATGGTTCCTCCCGGAGATTGTTCTAAAAAGCGCGCGAATGTAATTCAAAAGCACTCCGGGTGCGCAAACGGGCCCCGGTGATCCGGGTGTGAGAACGAAATGGGCGAATCGGGGTGCGAGCCGCCGTACGCCACCCGGCGTACATACGCCGCCGAGGGTCTTCCCTAGCATCCAGTTCGTCCGCTGTGCCACGCCCGAAGAGGGTAGGCCGGCGGCGCCAAACACCCCTTCAAGGGACCCTTCGAACACAGGAGAAGCGCCACCATGTCGAACACTCAGAACGCCCGCCGATTCACCCTCAAGACCCTGGCCGCCGCTGCCACGGTCGCCACGCTTGGCTTCACCGGCCTGAGCGCCCACGCACAGGAGACCATCAAGGTCGGTGTGCTGCACAGCCTCTCCGGCACCATGGCCATTTCGGAAACCGTGCTCAAGGACACGGTGCTGATGGCCATCGACGAAATCAACGCCAAGGGCGGCGTGCTGGGCAAGAAGCTCGAGCCCGTGGTGGTGGACCCGGCCTCCAACTGGCCGCTGTTCGCCGAGAAGACCAAGCAACTGCTGACACAGGACAAGGTTGCCGTGATCTTCGGCTGCTGGACCTCGGTGTCGCGCAAGTCGGTGCTGCCGGTGGTGGAAGAGGCCAACGGCTTGCTGTTCTACCCGGTGCAGTACGAAGGCGAAGAGCTCAGCAAGAACGTGTTCTACACCGGTGCCGCACCCAACCAGCAGGCCATTCCCGCCGTGGAGTACCTGATGAGCAAGGACGGCGGCTCGGCCAAGCGCTGGGTGCTGCTGGGCACCGACTACGTGTACCCCCGCACCACCAACAAGATCCTGCGCGCCTTCCTGAAGAGCAAGGGCGTGGCCGACGCCGACATCATGGAGGAGTACACCCCCTTCGGCCACTCCGACTACCAGACCATCATCGCCAACATCAAGAAGTTCTCGTCCGCCGGCAAGAAGACCGCCGTGGTCTCCACCATCAACGGCGACTCCAACGTGCCGTTCTACAAGGAACTGGGCAACGCCGGCCTCTCGGCCAAGGACGTGCCCGTGGTGGCCTTCTCGGTGGGTGAAGAGGAACTGCGCGGTGTGGACACCAAGCCGCTGGTGGGCCACCTGGCCGCCTGGAACTACTTCATGAGCATCAAGAGCCCGGCCAACACCGAGTTCGTGAAGAAGTGGAGCGCCTACGCCAAGGCGAAGAACATCCCCGGCCACAAGGACAAACCCCTGACCAACGACCCCATGGAAGCAACCTACATCGGCATCAACATGTGGGCCCAGGCCGTGGCCAAGGCCAAGTCCACCGATACCGACAAGGTCATCGCCGCCATGGCCGGCCAGACCTTCAAGGCACCGGGTGGCTTCACCAGCACCATGGACAAGGAAAACCACCACCTGCACAAGCCGGTGTTCATCGGCGAAGTGAAGGCCGACGGCCAGTTCAACGTGGTGTGGAAGACGCCGGGCCCGGTGGTTGCCGATCCGTGGAGCGACTACATCCCGGAAAACAAGGGCAAGAAAAACGTGCCCGAGAAGAAGTAACTCACCCCTGCGCCGCTGACGCGGCTTGCCCCCTCTCTGGCGCGCCTTCGGCGCTGGGAGGGGGCGGCATCTCGGCCCGGCGGGCCGGACCCTTGATGCCTCTGGGGGTGGCGTGCTTGGTGCGTCTTGGTATCTGGTTTGTTGGGTAGGGATTGATATGAAGAGTCTTTGGCTCCGTTGTCTGGGGCTGGGGTTGGTGCTGTGGATGTCGTTGGGTGCCGCCCACGCGCTGACCGCTGCCGATGCGCTGGCGCTGGTGGATGGCGACACCGACACCCGCATCGACACGCTCAACCGACTGGCGGCCGAGCCTGACGAGAAGGCGTCTGCGCTCATCAAGGCGATGGCCGACGAAGCCGTGCGGGTGCAGGGCGAGCGCGTGCTCATCGTGGACGGTGATGGCTCCATCGATGCCGTGACCGGCGAGAAGCTCGCCACGCTGCCCGAGGACGCGGGCGACATCATGATCAACAACCGCCTGCGCGGCGCGATGGACAACGCGCTGGCCGGCATGGAGCTGGTGGGCGCACCCCCCTCGCGACAGCGTGAGGCCGCGCTCACGCTGCAGCGCACCGCTTTCGAGGAGCCGGACACGAGCCAGCTCGCGCTGATCGACAAGGCGCTGGCGGGTGAGCTCGACCCGCGTGCGCGTCAGAGCCTGGAGCTCGCGCGGGCGGCGGTGCTGCTCGCGAGCGAAGACCCGGCGCAGCGCCTGTCCGCCGCCGAAAAGCTCGGCGAGGCGAAACAACCCATCGTGCGCCCGCTGCTGCTGGCGCAGATGGACAAGGAGGAGCACGCGAACGTGAAGGCCGCGCTCAAGGCCTCGCTCTCCAGTCTGGACACCACGCTGGCGATCGGCAGTGCGCTGGGTCAGGCGTTTACCGGCATCAGCCTGGGCAGCATCCTGCTGCTGGCCGCGCTGGGCCTGGCCATCACCTACGGCCTGATGGGTGTGATCAACATGGCGCACGGCGAGCTGATCATGATCGGCGCCTATGCCACCTGGCTGGTGCAGACCTTCTTTCGCCAGTCGCTGCCGGAGTTCTTCGACTGGTACCTGCTCGTGGCCATGCCGGTGGCCTTCCTCGCTTCGGCTTTGGTGGGCGCGGCCATGGAGCGTTCGGTGATCCGCTTCCTCTACGGCCGGCCACTGGAAACGCTGCTGGCCACCTGGGGCATCAGCCTGGTGCTGATGCAGGCGGTGCGCAGCCTGTTCGGCGCGCAGAACGTGGGCGTGGAAAACCCGTCGTGGATGAGCGGCGGCATCACCCTGCTGGGCAACCTCAACCTGCCGTGGAACCGCATCATCATCATCGGCTTCGCGCTCGCGGTGCTGCTGGGCGTGACGCTGCTGATCGGCAAGACGCGACTGGGCCTGTTCGTTCGGGGCGTGACGCAGAACCGGCCGATCGCCTCCTGCATGGGCGTGAACACCGCGCGCATCGACACCTATGCCTTCGCGCTCGGATCGGGCATTGCCGGCCTCGCGGGCTGCGCACTGAGTCAGATCGGCAATGTGGGCCCCGACCTGGGCCAGAACTACATCGTGGACTCGTTCATGGTGGTGGTGCTGGGTGGCGTGGGCCAGCTTGCCGGCACGGTGTATGCCGCGCTGGGCCTGGGCATGCTCAACAAGTTCATCGAAGGCTGGGCGGGCGCCGTGCTCGCCAAGATCGCCGTGCTGGTCTTCATCATCGTCTTCATCCAGAAACGCCCGCAAGGCATCTTCGCCATGAAAGGACGCGAAACGTGACCTACCCCCGTCGCTTCGCTCCGCCCCTCAAGGGGCAACGCCTGCGGCCCTGCAAAGCCGGTTCCGCGGCGTTCTTGACGATCCGTCTCGCTCGCAAGGATGTCTGCGCATGAGTTCTACATCTCTTTCGTTGCCGTCGCACGGCCCGCTGCTCACCCGTGCCGGCTGGAGCGCCTTCATCGTCGCGCTGCTGGTGGTCTGCGCGGTGGCGCCGCTGCTCAACCTGTTCGTGCCGGCCGACAGCGCCTTCCATCTCAGCGACTACATGGTCGGCCTGCTGGGCAAGATCATGTGCTACGCCATCTGCGCGCTGGCCATGGACCTGATCTGGGGCTACACCGGCATCCTGAGCCTGGGCCACGGCCTGTTCTTCGCGCTCGGCGGCTATGTGATGGGCATGTACCTCATGCGCCAGATTGGCACCGACGGCAACTACAAGAGCGAATTGCCCGATTTCATGGTGTTCCTGGACTGGAAGGAACTGCCCTGGCACTGGGCGCTGAGCGACAGCTTCATCGCCACGCTGTTGCTGATCGTGCTGGTGCCGGGCCTGGTGGCTTTCGTGTTCGGCTACTTCGCGTTCCGCTCGCGCATCAAGGGCGTGTACTTTTCCATCATCACGCAGGCGCTCACCTTCGCCGCGCTGCTGCTCTTCTTCCGCAACGAGACCGGTTTCGGTGGCAACAACGGCTTCACCGATTTCAAGCGCATCCTCGGCATGCCGATCGCCACGCAGAACATGCGCATGACGCTGTTCGTGCTGACCGGCCTCACGCTGCTGGGTTTCTTCCTGTTCGCGCGCTGGCTGGTGGGCAGCAAGTTCGGCCGCGTGCTGCAGGCGGTGCGCGACGCCGAAAGTCGCGTCATGTTCTGCGGCTACAACCCGCTGCCCTACAAGCTCACCATCTGGACCATCTCGGCGGTGATGTGCGGTGTGGCCGGTGCGCTGTATGTACCGCAGGTCGGCATCATCAACCCGGGCGAGATGAGCACGGCCAACAGCATCGAGATCGCGATCTGGGCGGCGGTGGGTGGGCGCGCCACGCTGATCGGCCCGATCATCGGGGCCTTCATCGTCAACGGTGCCAAGAGCTGGCTCACCGTGACCTTTCCCGAATACTGGCTTTACGTGCTGGGCGCGCTGTTCATCATCGTCACGCTCTACATGCCGCACGGCGTGGTCGGGCTGGTGAAGAAGCTGCGGCCAGCCAAGGAAGGGGGCAAGGCATGACGCCCGACCTGATGGAAGAAGGCGCGAAACGCGCCGAGCGCGTGGCGTCCATCGCCGCAGGCAACGCCACGGAATCGGGCGGCCGGCAGGCGGGCTTCTCGCGCCCGGTGGTCAGCGGCGAGGTGGACACCACGCACGGTCGCATCCTGTACCTCGAAGACGTGAACGTGAGCTTCGACGGCTTCAAGGCCATCAACGGCCTGAGCCTGGACATCGCACCCGGCGAGCTGCGCTGCATCATCGGACCCAACGGCGCAGGAAAGACCACGATGATGGACATCATCACCGGCAAGACCCGGCCCGACTCGGGGCAGGTCTACTTCGGCAGCACGATCGACCTGCTGCGCTACCGCGAGGCGGAGATTGCCGCCATGGGCATCGGCCGCAAGTTCCAGAAGCCCACGGTGTTCGAGCACCTGAGCGTGTTCGAGAACCTGGAGCTCGCGCTGGCCACCGACAAGCGCGTGCGCCATTCGATGGTGTTCGCGCTGACCGGCGAGGAGAAGGATCGCCTGGGCGAGGTGCTGCACACCATCCACCTGGCCGACAGCGCCGCGCGCCAGGCGGGCAACCTGAGCCACGGGCAGAAGCAGTGGCTGGAGATCGGCATGCTGCTGATGCAGGACCCCAAGCTGTTGTTGCTCGACGAACCCGTGGCCGGCATGACCGACGAAGAGACCGAGCGCACCGCGCAACTCTTCCTCACGCTCAAGGGCAAGCATTCGCTGATGGTGGTGGAACACGACATGAGCTTCATCCGCACCATCTCCGAAAAGGTGACGGTGCTCTGCGACGGTTCCGTGCTGGCCGAGGGCACGCTCGACCAGGTGCAGGCCGACGAGCGCGTGATCGAGGTCTATCTGGGGAGATGAAGAGATGAGCCTGCTCAACGTCAAGGACGTCAACCAGTACTACGGCGGCAGCCACATCCTGCGCAACGTGAACCTGCAGGCCGAGCTCGGCAAGGTGACCGTGGTGCTGGGCCGCAATGGTGTGGGCAAAACCACGCTGCTGAAATCCATGATGGGTCTGGTGCCCATCAAGAGCGGCAGCATCGAACTCGATGGCGTGGCGATCCAGAAGGCCACACCGTACGAGCGTGCGCGAATGGGCGTGGGCTTCGTGCCCCAGGGCCGCGAGATCTTCGCCCGGCTCACCGTGCACGAGAACCTGCTCATGGGCTTGGCCACGAAGAAGGGCAGCACGCCGATTCCGGCCGAACTGTTCGAGCTGTTTCCGGTGCTCAAGCAGATGCTGGGGCGGCGTGGTGGCGACCTCTCGGGCGGTCAGCAGCAGCAACTCGCCATTGCCCGCGCGCTGGCGGCCGGGCCGAAGCTGCTGATCCTGGATGAGCCCACCGAAGGCATCCAGCCCAACATCATCAAGGACATCGGCAAGGTGATCCGCATGCTGGCCGACCGGGGCAACATGGCCATCGTCCTGGTGGAGCAGTACTACGACTTCGCCGAGGCGCTGGCCGACCAGTACATCGTGATGGAGCGCGGCGAGGTGATCGCCAGCGGGCCGGGCAGCGAGATGCAGGCCAGGGGCATTCGCCAGCTGGTGGCGATCTGAACACGGCACGACAGAAAAAATTGCCGAAAGAGACGGGACGCCTGGCGAAGGTGTGACTGATCAGGGGGGAATCGCCGGGAATGCCGATTGCCACGGGGAAGCCTCATCCACAAGAGGAGCCCCCATGTCGAACACCCAACCACCTCCGGACCAGGCCCTCGCCGAGCATCCCATGGAGTACTCGGACCCGGAACTGAGGGTCTACACCGATGAACAGGCCGAGGACATCCTGGACTCGGTGGTTCACTACATGCCGATCATGCTGCCCGTGATGGGCGCTTTGCAGATCTTCATGCTGGCGATGATCGCCGTGTGGATGGCCTGAGGGGAGGAACCACACCATGGCCAAGTGCGAAGTCTGCGGCAACGACTACGACAAGTCCTTTGAAGTCACGATGGAGGCGAAGACCCATATCTTCGACAGCTTTGAATGCGCCATCTTCGCGCTGGCGCCGGCCTGCGAGAACTGCGGCACCCGCATCGTCGGGCACGGGCTGGAGAAGGACGGCAAGATGTTCTGTTGCAACCACTGTGCAGAACACCTGGGCGCGACCGGCCTGAAGGACCGGGCCGAATCGCGCCCTGCGAAAGAACCGGTCAGTCGATCGTGATCTTGCGTTCGCGGATGATCGCACCGAAGCGCTGCGAGTCGTCCATGCCGCGCTTGCCGAATTCGGCGGGTGTGAGCGGCAGCGCTTCGCCGCCCAGCTGGGTGATGCGGTCCTTCACGGCGGCGGTGTTCAGGATCTTGTTGACCTCGGTGTTGAGCTTGGTGATCACGGCGGGCGGGGTACCGGCGGGCGCATAGAAGCCGAACACGGTGTCGGCATCGAAACCCTTGAGGCCCACTTCGTCCAGCGTGGGCACATCGGGGAACAGCGGGGAACGCTTCAGGCTGCCGACGGCGAGCAGCTTGGTGCGGCCGGCCCTGGCGTTCGCCAGGCCGATGCCGGGATCGAAGTAGTAGTCGATCTGGCCACCCATGAGGTCGTTCAGCGCAGGCGCCGCGCCGCGGTACGGCACGTGCACGGTGAACATGCCGGTCTGTGCCTTGAGCATCTCGCCGGCGAGGTGTGGCGAACTGCCGTTGCCGGCCGAGCCATAGGTGAGCTTGCCGGGGTTGGCCTTGGCGAACGCAATGAGCTCCTGCACGTTCTTCACCTCGAGCGTGGGTCGGGCCATGAGGTACACCAGCACGCGCGCGGCCGACGCCACCGGGGTGAGGTCCTTCACCGGGTCGAAACTCATGCGCGAGAGGTGCGGGTTGACCGACACCATGCCGCCCGAACTCAGCAGCAGGGTGTAGCCGTCGGCGGGCGACTTGGCCACCGCCTCACCCGCGATGTTGCCGTTGGCGCCCGCGCGGTTTTCCACCACCACCGGCTGGCCGAGCGCGGTGGCCAGCGGTGTGGACACCAGGCGCGCGATCTGGTCGGCCGCGCCGCCGGGCGGGAAACCCACGATGACCTTCAGCGGCTTGTCCGGCCAGGCCTGGGCGAGTGCGCTGGTCGCGGTGCCGAGCGTGAGCAGGGCCGTGGCGGCGGCCAGGCGCCAGGGGCGGGCGAGGGGGGTGTGGCGGTTCATGCAGGTCTCCTTTGTTGTGGATGGGGTGTCGATGTCAGGACGGCGAAGCCGGGCGGGCCTTCAGGCGCGGGTTGTGCTGCCACAGGATGGGCTGGGCCTTGACTGGGCGCGCGGGCGCGCCGTGTTGACGCAGGGTCTGGTCGAGTGCCTTGCCGGCTTCGTCGCTCAACGCGGCCTTGCGTGCCGCGGCGACGGCCTGCGCACGCTGGTTGGCGCTGGATGGGTCGGCCAGCGCGGGCAGGGCCAGGTGGTCGATGATGTGCAGCAGGTTGTCCTTGCCGCGTTCGTTGGTGCTGCCATAGCCCTTGATGAGGCGGCCGCACAGGGCCACTTCGTGCGCCAGCGGCGCGTGCATGGCGGCGAGCTGTACCACGGCATCGACCCAGCGGTCGATCAGCGCCTGCTCGGTGTGGAAGCGGCTGCCCATGGGGCGCAGGCGCTTGCAGGCCGCCAGCCCGCGCAAGGCGAGCATGCCGAACACCGAATGGGTGCCGATTTTCAGCGGCAGCGCCCAGGGCGCGCGGCCCGCAGCCACGCGGCGGCGGTCCCAGGCCAGCACGCGCTGCGCCAGCCGCCCGGGCAGCATGGCGGCGAACTCGGGGGCACCGGGCTTGAAGTGGTCGTACACGCGCAGCAGGTCGTCCTCGCCGGCCCTGGTTTCTTCGCGCACGCGCGCGCTGCGGCTGGCGCGGCTCTTGAGGTCGGCCACCAGCACAATGTCGTCGAAGGCCATCCACAGCGCGATCCAGCGCGCCATCTCCGCTGTGGTGCGGTGGCCGTGCAGGTTGCGCGGATCGCCCAGGGCTTCTGCGGCCAGCACGCGGCGCAGGCGCGCGGCGTAGCGGTCGCCGTAGGCAGCGTTCTGGTATTCGCAGACGCGCGCATGGCCGAGGGCCATGATGTCGTGCACCTCCAGCGGGAACTCGCGCCGCAGCGCTTCGGCCAGCACTGCCGTGGGCAACGCAGGTGCGGGCGTATGGCCCAGCACCTGTGCCACGTAGTCGGCCTGTGTGCGCTGGGCGTTGACCGCATCGAACGCGAGCGCGAAGCCGCGCAGACTGGCCTTGGCGCTGTTGCCGCTGTCGCCGATCACGGTCTCGTAGTCGCGCCGTGAGAAGGGCAGCAGGCCGCTACCCGCGATCGCACCCAGCATCACCGCGCTCACCACCGTGCCAGCCTGTTTCGTGAGGGCGGCCATGTCGAGCACGTGGCGTGCGCGGCTGTGCGCGTTCACCAGTGCCAGCAGTTCGGCGTCGTCGCGGCGACCGTCGCCCATCACCATCTTCTCGCCCGTGGTTAGGGCGCGTGCGGAGGAGCTGATCACCAGCGTGTGCGTGCTGGAAGCCAGGCCGTTGGTGATCTGGCGGCCGGTTTCCAGCAGTTCGGACGACACCAGCGCATCCAGGCGGCCGGGCAGGGGGTTGAGGCCGAACACCGGCCGCCGGCCACCGAGGTCGGACAGGGGCACCGGAAACACCTCCAGGTAGTACGTGGTGGCGCCGGTGCGCTGCGCCACGCCGGGGATGGACGTGGCCTGCGCCGGGTAGCCGGCGTGGCGCGCGGTCTCCACCAGCCAGTCGGTGAGGATGCCGCCGCCTTCGCCGCCCAGGGCGCAAAGCAGCAGGGAAATGGGTTGTTGGGTCACAGACATGGGACCTCCCGCCGGGCCGCCCCAAGGGAGGGCCGTGCCCCCTCGGTGGGCAGTGAATACACGAAGTGATGAGCGTGGGGGCGAAGTTTCATACCGGCTGCAGCATGCGAACGATGGAGGAGCGCAGCGAATGCACCAGGCGTTCGTGCCAGCGCGGGTTCTGGATCACCTCGGCGCGGTAGAACGACGGGCACAGCGTGGCCGCGTGTGCGTTGGCGCCGCACAGGCCGCAGCCCACGCAGCCGTCGATGACCGTGGCCACCGGGTCGACCTTGAGCGGGTCGGGGTTGTCCTTCAGCGTGAGCGTGGGGCAGCCCGAGAGGCGGATGCAGGCGTGGTCCCCGTTGCAGACGTCCTCGTCGACGCCGTATTTCACGCGGACCACCCGCTGGCCCTTCTTCAGCAGGCCGGCGATCCAGGGCTTGATGCGGCGCTGGCGTTCGAGCTGGCATTCGCCTTCGGCCACGATCACCTTCAGGCCCTGGAAGTCGGTCGTGAAGGCCTCTGTGAGCGTGGCCCGCACCGTGTCGACGTCGTACGTGGTGACGGTGCGCAGCCATTGAACGCCCAGGCCTTTGAGCGTGGTCTCGATGGTCTGGTTGGTGTGGGCCAGGCTCTGCGCCTTGTTCGATGCGGACTCCTTGGCTTCCTCGTCAGGGGTGGAGATGATGTCCTGTGTGCCGGTGGCCGAGGTGTAGCCGTTCTTGAAGATCAGCAGCACCGCGTCGTCGCCATTGAACAGGGCCGATTGCACGCCGGTGAGCAGGCCGTTGTGCCAGAAGCCGCCGTCGCCCATGACGGAGAGCACGCGGCGCTTCATCACCGGCGACACGCCGGCGCGGCTGGCCAGGCTCATGCCGTAGCCGAGGATGGAGTGGCCGAACGAGAACGGTTCGAAGGTGGCCAGTGCGTGGCAGCCGATGTCGCCCGCGATGTGCACCGGTCCCACGTCCTGCTGCGCGAGCTTGAGGGCGGAGAACACCGGTCGCTCGGGGCAGCCCACGCACATGCCGGGCGGTCGGGCGGGCAGCGGAGCCTGCAGCTGCTGCGCGGTTTCCTGGCGGCGCGTCTGGTTGCCCTGCAGCCAGGCGCGGGCGGCGTCGGTCGCGGCCTGGTTGCTGGCATCCTGCAGGTAGCGGCCGATGAACCGGGCAAGCCCGTTCGCCATCACCTCGGCCGTGTATTCGCCCGCGCTGGGCAGCATGTCCTTGCCGTGCAGCGGCGTCTGGATGTCGCCGCGCCGCAGCAGGGTCGCCAGCTCCTGCTCGATGTACTCGGGCTGGCCTTCTTCCAGCAGCAGCACCGCACGCTTGCCCACGCAGAAGTTCGTGAGCTGTTCGGGCACCAGCGGGCAGGTGACGTTGAGCACCAGCATGGGAATGGAACTCTGGCCGAAGGCGTCGGCCAGGCCGAACTGCTGCAATGCGCGGATCAGCGTGTTGTACAGACCCCCCTGAACGATCAGGCCCAGATCCTGGTGTGCGCCATCGAAGTGTTCGTTGAGGCCGTTCTCCACGATGTAGCGCCGCGCGGCCGGAATGCGCTCGTCGGTCTTGAGCTTCTCGTGCCGGAACGTGACGGGCGGGTGCGCCAGTCGCATGTAGTCGAAGCCGGCGGGTTCCTCGATCAGGTGGTGCCTGGAGAGCGCAGGCTTGAGGTTGTCCTTCGCGGTGAAGCTGCCCCGCACATGGCAGGCGCGGATGCGCAGCTCCATGAGCGCGGGCATGTTCGACGCCTCGGAAAGGCGGAAGCCTTGTTCCACCATGTGCACCATGCGTTCGAGGTCGGGCCGCGGGTCCAGCAGCACCATGCTCGACTTGAGCGCGTAGGCGTGCGTGCGTTCCTGGATCACGCTGGCACCCTCGCCGTAGTCCTCGCCCACCACCACCAGCACACCGCCGGTGACGCCGGGCGAAGCCAGGTTGGAGAGCGCGTCGGCCGCCACGTTGGTGCCGACGATGGACTTCCAGGTGACCGCGCCACGCAGTGGGTAGTGGATGGAGGCGCCCAGCATCGCGGCCGCCGAGGCCTCGTTGGAGCAGGCCTCCACGTGGACACCGAGCTCGTCCATGTAGGGTTTGGCCTGCACCATCACGTCCAGCAGGTGGGACACCGGTGCGCCCTGGTAGCCGCCCACATAGGACACGCCCGACTGCAGCAGGGCCTTGGTGATGGCGAGGATGCCCTCGCCGTGAAAGGTCTGCCCGTCACCGAGCCGCAAAGACTCGATCTCTTTGCCGAATGAAACTTCCAAGGCCTCGTCTCCTGTGCGCCGTGTTCGTGGGGAGGTGTTGTGCGGCGACTCCCGGGAGTATGGGTGCGTGGCCAGGATTCATCAATAAAATGAAGTCACTAAGCCATATTAGTTTCATGCATATCAAGGACATCGACCTCAACCTGTTGCGCCTCTTCAGCGAGGTGTACGCCGCCGGCAGCGTGAGCCGTGCCGCCGAACAGCTGGGCCTGACCCAGCCGGCCGTGAGCCATGGCCTGACGCGGCTTCGCCTGCTGATCAAGGACCCGCTTTTCGTGCGGGCGGCCGGTGGCGTGCGGCCCACCCCCAAGGCCGTGGTGCTGGCCGAAGCGGTGCAGCAGGCGCTGGGCACGCTGGCGCAGGCGCTCAACGAGTCGAGCGCTTTCGACCCGGCCAGCTCGCGCCGCCTGTTCCGCCTGCACATGAGCGACATCGGTGAGGGCCGTTTCCTGCCCGAGCTGATGGCGCACCTGCACCGCCTCTCACCCGGTGTGCGCGTGGCCAGCCGCCCAGTGGCGCACAACGGCCTGTCCGATGCGCTGGACAGCGGCGTGATCGACTTCGCGTTCGGTTTCCTGCCCCAGGTGAAGGACACGCAGCGCATCGAACTGCTGCGCGACCGCTATGTGGTGCTGATGCGCGCCGGCCACCCGATGCACCGGGGCTTGCAGCACCTGCGTGGTACCACCTTGCTGCGCGCGCTGCAGAAACTCGACTTCGTGGCGGTGCGCAGCCACAGCGACACACTGCGCATCCTGGCGCAGACGGGCCTGCAGGACCGGCTGCGGCTGACCACCGAGCATTTCATGGTGCTGCCGTCGATCGTGAGTGCGACCGACCTGTGCGTGGTGATGCCAGGCAACATCGCGCGCGGCTTCGTCGAGTCGGGCGGATGCGTGATGGTGCAGCCGCCGTTCGTGGACCGCGACTTCACCGTCTCCCTGCACTGGAGCCACCGTTTCGAGGGCGATCCGGACAACCGCTGGTTTCGCGAGCAGGTGCTTCAGCTGTTCGGCGAGATGTGAGGGTCAGACCGGCTGCAGCGTGTCGAGCAGGCCTTCGGTGGGCTGGGGTGGTCTGAAACCGGTGGGCAGCGAGACGCCGCCAGGCGGTACCTGGCCGGTGGTGTGTTCACCCAGTCGGGTGATGGGGGCATTGGTGCGGAACAGCGCGCGCAGCGCTTCCACGCGTTCGTTCAGCACCGGGAAGCCACTCATGCGCTCGCTGTAGCGCTGCAGCACCTGGTGGGCCGACTCGATCAGCTTGGCGTTGCAGGTGCGCTCGCCGACTTCGAGCAGTTGCTGCACCGTGGTCTGGGGATCGCCCTTGAGGCTGTGGGTCATGGCGTCCTGTGTCACGCGCAGGATCTGGGCATGCCCCGCGCGGATGCGATCGGCGTAGTCGGCCGCGCCATTGGCGGCACAGGCCAGCAGCTCGGTCATGGCGCGGCTGGTGCAGAAGCGCAGCGCCAGGGCGTCGACCACGCCCGACGCGTCGTTGATGGGCAATGAGCGTGCAGCCAGCCGGCCCATGATGGCGAGCAGGTTGCAGGCGGATTCGAAATCGAAATCCGGGCTGAGGATGCTGTCGGCCACGCGACGCACATCCTCGACCGCGCGCGAGGTCTGCTGTTGCTGCAGTGCCAGCACGCTCTCCACCACGGCCAGCAGGCGGTGTGGTCGCGCCGGCTGATGGCTGCGGTCGCGCAGGCGGGTCAGCTGCTCCACGGTGCGTTGCAGCCCGCGCGAATCGTTGTTGTCCAGCCGGGCGAAGGCCAGCAGCACCAGCGCCTGCGCGTCGAACATCTTGGAGTCCAGTCCGAGCCGGGTGGCGCGGTCCAGCATCTCCACGCCTTCGGCGCGCTCGCCGGAGTAGTAGGCCAGCATGCCGTGCTTGAGCAGGCGGCTGATGGACGAGGGCGTGAGACGCGTGGCCATCTGGTAGGTGGAGAGTGCGCTCTGCAGGTTGCCCAGCTCGAACTGCGCACGGCCCATCACATCGTAGGCGTCGGCATAGGCGTCGTCGTCGCGGATCAGGCTCTCCAGCGTGGTGACAGCCTTGGCTGGCTGGCCTCCCTCAAGCTGCGCGCGCGCCACACCCAGGCGGGCCCAGGGTAGGGTCTTGGCTTCGATGACGGCCTGGTACAGCGTCTGAGCCTCGTCGAAGCGTCCACCGCGCAGCAGCAGTTCGGCGCCGATGCGCGCGGCGTAGAGCCAGTAGGACTCGCGCGATTCGAACCGCGCCTGGCACAGACCGGCTGCGCGCTCGAACTCCTGTGCGTCGATGGCACTGAAGATGTCCTGCAGCGATTGCTTGCGCATGCGTGCCTGCACGATGCGGTCGGCCAGACGTGCACCGGTATGGGGTTTGAGCAGGTAGGCGTCCAGCGCGGATTCGGCCGCTTCGGCCACACGGGCGTAGGAGGCCTCGGCGGTCAGCATCACGAACACCGTGTGGAACGGCAGCAGCTGGTTGCGCCGCAGGTCGTCCAGCAGGTCCTGGCCGGAGCCGGACTCGCGCTCGAAAGTCTGTTCGCAGATGACGACATCGAAGCGCTGCATCTCCAGCTTGCGCCGCGCCTCGGCCACGCGCGAACACTGAACGACCGTGCCCACGCCCAGTTCACGCAGTTGCGAGACGAGGATGGAGCGCGATTGCAGGTTGCCCTCGATCACGAGCGCATGGGCGTCGTGGAGCTGATTGGGAGCAGAAGGCATTGGCGGGCGCGGGTGGGGCTATGCCAGGATTGTCCCCGGCCCCCTGCACCACGATGGGGAGAACTGGCGGGCGAATCCGGTGCTATTCGGGCAGCGGACGGACGGTCGGCGGCATGATGCGGCCCGAAGGCAGCGCGGTGGCGCTGGCCCATTCCCGTTCGGGCGCCTGCAGGGCTTCCACCAGGTACCTCACCATCGACGAGATCCGCGCGGAGATGGCCGACTGCTGGTAGTACACCGCGTGCACGGGCCGCGAGGTGGGCTCTGTCACGCCGGGCAGCACCTCCACCAGGCGGCCCTCCGCGACATCGCGCGCGGTCATGAAATCGGAAAGGCAGGCGATACCTTGCCCGTTGAGCGCGAGCTGTCGCAGTGTCTCGCCGCTGCCCGCGAGCATCGTGGCTTCGATGCGCAGCAGCTTGCCGTCCGTGTGCCGCACCGGCCACACGTTCAGCGAGTCGGGCTGGGTGAACCCCAGCAGATCGTGTTGGAGCAGGTCCCTGGTTTCCGACGGCACACCCGCCCGGCGCAGGTAGTGGGGGCTGGCGAGAAGGCGGATGCGTGTGCAGCCCAGCAGCCGGCTGTGCAGTGTCGAGTCTTCGAGTTCGCCGATGCGCACCGCCATGTCCACGCGGTGCTCCAGCAGGTCGATGAAGCCATCGTTGCTGCTCAGCACCAGCTTCACCTCGGGGTGCAGGGCCTGGAAGCCGGGCATGAGCGGGGCCAGCACATGCAGCATGAACGGTGTGGCCGCGTCCACCCGCAGGGGGCCGGACAGCCGGCCGCGCCGCTCCATCAGACCGTCTTCCGCGAGCTGGACGGCTTCCATGATGTGGCGCGCATCGCGGGCGAAGCGGCTGCCCTCGTCGGTGAGGTCCAGCCTGCGGGTCGTCCGGCGCAGCAGTGTGGTCTCCAGCTTCTCTTCCAGCCGGGCCAGCAACCGGCTGGTCGTGGAGACCGGCTGACCCAGATGCTCCGCCGCCGCCGTCAGCGAACCCGCATCGACCACCGCGAGGAACACCGAGAGTTCTTCCAGTGTGGCCTTCATATTCCCGATTTTTGCAAGAGTATTTTGTTGATATAGGTCTTTTTCGGAAAAGTGAAGGCTACCAGAATCGCACCACTTGGTAAAAACCCTGATGACCTTGCTTCGCCGACAGGACGCCCGAACCATGCCCGCCCACACATCCTCGACCGATCCGGCATCCGTGCCCGATGCCCCCCGCAACGCCACCCTTGCACTGCTCGCCCTCACCATCGGGGCGTTTGGCATCGGCACCACCGAGTTCGGCCCGATGGGCATGCTGCTCAACATCGCGGACGGCGTGAACGTCTCGATTCCTTCCGCCGGGCTGCTGGTGTCGGCCTACGCGGTCGGGGTCATGGCGGGTGCGCCGATCATGACGCTGCTGCTGTCGCGCTGGCCGCGTCGCAAGGCGCTGATGGCCCTGATGGCCATCTTCACGCTGGGCAACCTGCTCTCGGCCGTGGCACCGGGCTATGCCAGCCTGATGGTGGCGCGGATCATCACGAGCCTCAACCACGGCGCGTTCTTCGGCATCGGTGCGGTGGTGGCCGCGAGCCTGGTGCCACGCGAGAAGCAGGCGAGCGCCGTGGCATTCATGTTCGCGGGCCTGACCGTGGCCAACATCGGTGGCGTGCCCGTTGCCACCTGGCTCAGCCAGACGGTGGGCTGGCGCGAATCGTTCGCGGCGATTGCGGCGCTGGGCCTGGCGGCGATCGTTGCGCTGCGATTCGCGCTGCCGGCCGGCAGCAAGGGCACCGCACCCGACATCAGGGCGGAACTCAGGGTGCTGACCCGGCCGCTGGTTGTGCAGGGCTTGCTCACGACGGTGCTCAGTTCGGGGGCCATGTTCGCGCTCTACACCTACATCAACCCGGCGTTGAAGCTGTTCACCGAGGCGTCCCCGATGTTCATCACCGCGATGCTGGCGCTCACCGGGGTGGGCTTCACAGTGGGCAATTCCCTCGGGGGCAAGCTCGCCGACCGCTCGATCGAGAAGACGGTCATGGCCTTCCTGTTGCTCGAGGCCGTCAGCCTCGCCGCGTTCCCGTTCCTGGCGGGCACGAGCGTGGGTGCTGCGATCGCGCTGTTCGTGTGGTCGGCGGCGGCCTTCGCCCTGGTGCCGCCGATTCAGATGCGCGTGATGCGCGCAGCGGTCGGTGCGCCGGGCCTGGCATCGTCCGTCAACATCGGGGCGTTCAACCTGGGCAATGCGATCGGAGCCGCGATGGGCGCCGCCGTGTTGAGTGCGGGCATGGGCTATGCGGCCGTGATGTACGGCGGCGCGGTGCTCGCGTTGCTGGCTTTGGTGCTGGTTGTCTGGTCGCCGACCCGGGGTGCCTCGGCGAGCGAAGGCAAGAAGGCCCGGGCGGCAACCTGCTGATCGCGGGAGCGGCCGTCAGACGCGCCAGATGCGCGGTGGCACGGCGGACAGGCCCCAGGCTTCGGTGCGCAACCCGGCCCAGACGCGCTGGAACAGCGCCATCAGGGGTTCCACCAGGGGCGCCACGCCACGCAGCACCAGCAGTTGCGGGTTGGGTGATGTGGCCCCCACCTGCACGTCGCGCGAATCGCCCTCCAGCCGTGCGCGCACGGTCTCCATCAGGTGCTCACGCCGCTCGCGCGGGAGAGGGCTGCCGCTGGCGAGCCACAGCGTGCCCAGGCAGCGTTGGCCTGCAAGACCCAGCGGCGATTCGAGCAGCCGGGTATCGGCCGCATCGATATGGGCGCGCTCCAGCCACAGGCCCGGGATCTCCAGGTGCTGGGTAAGGGAGCCTCGTTCAAAAGGCTGGCCGGCCGTGGGCAGGCCGAGTGCGCACACATCCCATCCGATCATCTCGGCGCCTTCGGCCAGCGTGGCGTGCAGCGTGTTGCTGGCGATGCAGCCGGGGTAGGCAATGGACTCGAGCGGCAGCCATTCGAGGCGTGCACCGGGCTCCAGCGTGAGCCGCACCTGTTGTTCGGTGGGCGCGCCTTCCGAGCGGTAGAAGCGCGTGGCGCCCGGGGTGGAGAGCAGCCCGTGCGAGCCGCTACCGGTGTGCACACGCACGTCCAGCACATCGCCTCCCACCAGCCCGCCCGGCGGGTGCACGATGACGTTGTGGCAGATGCCATGGCCTTCCGTATACAGGCTCTTGAGGATGCGCAGCGGCCCGGTGTGGGCGTGCTGCAGCACGGTGCGTCCTGCATCGTCTTGGCGGTAGTTCAGGTCGAGTTGGGCGTGCCAGGGCATGCGGGGAGTTTACGGCGCCCGGAAGGGATTCATGCCTTCCAGAACCCGCGATGCGGTTCGCTCGCTTCGTCCACCAGCACGGGGCCGATGCATTCGATGGGATGCGGTGAAGCCGCGAAGACGTCGCGGCACGAAAGCTCGGCATCGCGTTGCTCGGCACGTTCGCCCCGGAACACGCGCAGTGCCACCGCGTCAATGCCGAACACCACGCGGCCAATGTTGCTCCAGAAGATCGCGCCCGCGCACATCACGCAGGGCTCGGCCGACGAATACAGCGTGGCGCGCGACAGTGTCTCGCGGTCCACCACCGGACTGAGCTGGCGCACGGCATTGGTTTCGGCGTGGCCGGTGCAGTCGCCGGTTTCGCCGGTGTTGCACCAGGCCTCGGCCAGCACGCGGCCATCGTCGGCCACCACCACCGCCCCGAAGGGGCGGTTGCCGCGTTCGCGCGCCACGCGCGACCAGCCGATGGCCTGGCGGAGGTAGGTGCCGTCGCGTTCGCTGAACGGGCTGCTCATGCCTTGAGCGCGCGGCTGTTGGCGGTGGGCAGCATCGCACGGTTGAACACGCCTTCCACGCCTGGACGGGACTTGAGACCGAACACCTCGACGACCTCGTCCACCTGCTGCTCCAGCGTGCGCTTGAACACGTCGCCCAGGCCATGGCTGCGCGTGTCTTGCGCCGCAATGTAGCGCTGCGTGATGCGCCAGCGTTCGAGCTCCACCGCTTCGTTCAGGATGGGTTCGCGAAGACGTGTGGCGGCGATGGCGGCGGCGGGGTCGGCCATGCTTTCCTGGATGGCGCGGTTGGTGGCGCGCAGGAAGCCGGCCACGGCGCCAGGGTTCTGCGTGATGATGCCGTTGCTGGCAAGGATGGCGTTGCCATAGAGGTTCACGCCAGCGCTGGTGTATTCCAGGATCGAGAGGTCGTCGAGCTTCATGCGCGCGAAGAGCGAGACCGCGGAGTCATGGAAGTAGGTGGCGCCATCCACGTCGCCGCGCACCACCACGTTGTCGCGCGAGGCGAAGTCGGTGGTGGACCACTGGAACAGGTCGTCCTTCACGCGCAGCTTGCGCGCCACCATCGGCCATGCGCGGCGGGTGGACTCGACGGCGGCGGCGGCGATCTTCTTGCCTTCGAGGCTGCGGAAGTCGGTGGTGATGCCGCGGTCCTTGCGGCCGATGATCGCGAATGGTGCGCGGTTGTAGTACTGGTACACGGCCTGCACCAGCGGTGTGCCTGTCTGGGCCGCCTGGAATTCGATCAGCGAGCTGATGTCGCCCAGACCCATCTGGTAGACGCCACTGGCAATGCGGGTGATGGAGGCCACCGAACCCGCCCCGACGTCGATGCTCACATCCAGACCTTCATCCTTGTAGTAGCCCTTGCTCAGCGCAAGAAAGAAGGGCGATGTCTGGCCGGTGATGCGGAAGTCCAGCGTGAACTTGACGGGGGTGAGTTTCGGGGTGGCCTGGCTCCACACGGTGGGGGCGGCAAGGGCCGAAACGGTGGCGGCAGAAGTAGCGATGAAATGACGGCGTTGCATGGGGAATGCTCCGGTGCGTGGGACTTGTTGCAACCCCGTTGGACCAGGTGGCCACGGGGACGTACAAGAGCAATTTCCGGGCGGGTGCGTGGGACCCGCTGAACGCTTCTACTCTGCGCTACCCAGGCATGCACGAGCCGTGCCAACCCGGTGCACTGGAACAGTGGCCTGTGTTTTGCTAGCATTCCCCGCCAGAGTAGAAGCGTTCAACCCCGCAGCAGTGGGGCAGGAAATTGCTCTTGAGAACCCTCAAGCCATTTCTATCTGGAGCGCCTTCATGCTGGTCACCCAACAGCCCGTCTTCCGCCGTTACTGGCACGCCGTCATGCCGCTGACGATGCTGGCCGACGGCCCCAAGCCTTTCACCTTGCTGGGCGAGAACATCGTCCTGTTCCTGGACGAGCACGGCGAGCCCGCCGCGCTGAAGGACCGTTGCTGCCACCGCACGGCCAAGCTCAGCAAGGGATGGTGCAAGAACGGCAATATCCAGTGCGGCTACCACGGCTGGGTCTACAACCGCCATGGCCGCGTGATCAACATTCCGCAGTACCCACCCGAGCGCGAGATTCCCAAGGACTACGGCACGCCGGCCTACCACTGCCAGGCGCGCTACGGCTATGCCTGGGTGGCCCTGGAGGAGCCGGTGGCCGACATTCCCTTGCTGCCCGAGTTCGAGGCGGACGGCTGGCGCACGATCTTCCAGTTCTACGAGACCTGGAACACCAGTCCGGTGCGTGCGCTGGAGAACTCGTTCGACAACTCGCATTTCAGCTTCGTGCACCGTGCCACGTTCGGTGTGGCGGCATCGCCGGCACCGAGCAAGTACGAACTGGTGGAGAACGAGAGCGGCTTCTACGCCGAGACGGTGATCGACGCGGTGAACCCGGAAAAATTCCAGCGCATCAGCGGTGTGAAGGATCCGATCACGCAGCGCCACATGCGCAACGCGTACTACCAGCCCTTTTCGCGCCGGCTCGATATCGAGTACCCCGGCGGCGTGCGGCACGTGATCATCAACGCGTTCACGCCGATCGACGATGGGCGCATGCAGTTGTGCCAGTGGCTGTTCCGCAACGATACCGAGGAAGATTGCCCGGCGCAGATGCTGATCGATTTCGACGACGAGATCACACGGGAGGACAAGGACATCCTTGAGTCCACCGATGCCGACGCGGTGGTGGATCTGCGGCGGCGCGGCGTCGAATATTCGATGGACTCGGATAGGCCGGGCATTCTCATTCGCCGCAAGTTGATGGCTTTGTTGTCTGCTGCTGGAGAAGTCGAAGTGCATCGTTGATGCGTGGAGTGCGTGGCCTGGCGTTTGAGTGCCTGCACCTCGCGGGCGCGTGGGTGGGCGGCGCTCTGCTCCGCGGCTGTCCCCCGGACCGGCTTCGCCGGTCCTCCTCCTTTTATGCCGCTGCGCAGAGCGCCGCCCACCCACGCGCCAGAGATGCAGTCGGCATGTGAACAGACCGAGTGCCAACGAGGTCATCGGTGATCGGGGGCTGGCGCAGCGACATAAAAGGAGGAGGACCGGCGAAGCCGACTCGGGGGACAGTCGCGGAGCCGGCTCCCGGTCGCCGATGACCGGAGCCACCGGCGAGAAGCCTTCAGCGAGAAGCCTTCAGCGAGAAGCCTTCAGCGAGAAGCCTTCAGCGAGAAGCCTTCAGCGAGAAGCCCAGAACCCCCGGTGCGGCTCCAGCATCTCGGCTTCCAGTTCCGGCACGGGCCCGATCACATCGATGGCTTTCTGCCCTCGCGCCAGCACCTCTCGGCAGGGCAGCGACAGGGTCGGGTTCTCTTCATGGTTGCCGGTGAGCGCGAGCAAAGCCTCTTCGCTCGCGCCGTACACCACGCGCCCTATGTTGGCCCAATAGAGCGTGCCGGTGCACATGGCGCAGGGCTCGAAGGTGGTCACCAGCGTGCAGCGCGCCAGGTACTCGCCGGGCCAGTTGTCCGCCGCCGTGCGCGCCAGCGTGGACTCGGCGTGGTTCACCGTGTCGATGTTGCCCTGCTCGGCCAGAACCGTCTCGCCGTCGGGTGCCACCAGCAGGGCACCAAACGGGTGACGGCCCATGCCGGCGGCACGCCGTGCGACATCGTTGGCATGCCTCAGATGTTGCACAACTTGATCCTGGTTCATGTTTGAAAGCCCATGCAGTCGGAGTGAAGGGGGGCGGCAGAGACACCGAGGAACCGGCTTAGCCGGGCCTCAGGTGTCGTCCCCCTTCCAGGGAGAAGTGCCGTCCGGCGCGCAGGGGATCAGGCCTGGCTACCGCGATGCGCCCAGCCGGTGGTGTGCTTCTCGATGTAGCTGAACAGCTCGTACATGGCCATGGCCATGGCGCCCACCACCAGCAGGCCGCTGAAGGCCAGGCCCATCTGCATCGACGAGCCTGCGGAGATCAGCAGGTAGCCAATGCCCTCGTTCGATGCGGTCATCTCCGACACCGTGGTGCCCACGAAGGCCAGCGTGATCGCGACCTTGAGCGAGCCGAAGAAGTAGGGCATGGAACGTGGCAGGCCCACCTTGGTCAGCACGTCCCAGCGCTTGGCGCCCAGCACGCGCAGCACATCCTCGAGCTCCGGCTCCAGAGTGGCCAGGCCAGTGGCGATGTTCACCATGATGGGGAAGAAGGAGATCAGGAAAGCCGTGAGGATGGCCGGGCCGACGCCGATGCCGAACCACACCACCAGGATCGGAACGAAGGCTGCCTTGGGCAGGGCGTTGAACGCCGTCATCAGCGGATAGACAGCGGCGTAGGCGAGGCGCGAACTGCCGATCAGGAAACCCAGCAGGACGCCGACCACGATGGCGATGCCAAAGCCGGCCATGGTCACCCAGAAGGTGCGCCAGGCGTGGCCGAGGATGGTGGTCTTGTGCTCCATCGTCTGTTCCCAGATGCGCGACGGACTGGGGAAGATGAACTCCGAGATGCCGAAGGCACGGATGACGATTTCCCAGAAGACGACGATGGCCACCAGCAGGATCAGTGGTGACCAGCGTTCGAGGTGTTTGTTGTTCATGTCGTGGAGCTCCGCTGTCTTACTGGTTGATCACCGCGCCAGCCTTGCGCATGGCGCCGATGTGGCCGCGCAGCTCGTGCACGATGTCGGTGAAATCCTTGGTGTAGGTCACCTCGAGGTCGCGCGTGCGCGGGATCGGAATCTCACGTTGCACCACGAAGCGGCCAGGACTGCGGCTCATGCAGTACACCGTGTCGGCCAGGAAGACCGATTCGCGCAGATCGTGAGTGACCAGGATGACGTTGAAGCGCTGCGCCTCCCAGAGGTCGCGCAAGGTGCACCAGAGCTCCTCGCGCGTGAACGCGTCCAGTGCACCGAAGGGCTCGTCGAGCAGCAGCATCTTGGGCTCGTGGATCAGCGCGCGGCAGATGCTGGCGCGCTGCTGCATGCCGCCAGAGAGTTCCCACGGGAACTTGTTCTCCATGCCTCCGAGCCCGACACTGGCCAGCAGCTTCCTGGCGCGCTCTTCGTACTCCTTGCGCCGGTCCTTGAACTGGCTGCGGTAGGGTTCGACGATCTCAAGGGGCAGCAGCACGTTGTCCAGCGTGGTACGCCAGGGCAGCAGCGACGGTGCCTGGAACGCCATGCCCGAAATCTTGAGCGGGCCGGTGACGGGTTGACCGTCGATCCGGATCTTGCCCATGCTGGGCATCTTCAGGCCCGTGGTGAGCTTCATGAAGGTGGACTTGCCGCAACCCGACGGGCCGACGATGGCAATGAATTCACCGCGCTTGACCTTGAGGTTGATGTCTTCGACGGCGAAGACATTCTTGGCGAGCAATTCGTCGTTGTAGGCCAGCCAGACCTTGTCGAAGTCGACGAAGGCCGTGTCGTCGCCTGTGCTGCTTGCTTGCATGGATGCTCTTCCTGAAAAAAAGGCCAGCCGCCGTGGGGAAGCTGGCCCGTGCCGGAGGCCGGCGTTGTCGCTGGCTTACTTCTTGGCGGGCGGCAGAACGTTGAGTTCTGCAGCGGACGGCAGCATGGTGCCGTTCCACACGGCGGCCGGGTCGATGCGCGTCTTGGTGCCATAGGCGTCAGACACCTGCGAGGCCATCAGACTCAGGCGGCCCGGATTGACCTGGCCGAAGCCTTCCTTGCGCGCATCGGGGCTGGCCACGACGGAGTCGATGGCGAGCGCCAGGCGGCGGGTTTCCAGCGGGACGTTGATGATGCCGTCGCGGGCCTTCACGGTTTCGATGGCGGCGGCCGGGTTGGCCATCACTTCCTTCGCACCCTTGGCGAAGGAGGAGAGGAACGCCTTCACGGCAGCCGGGTTTTCCTTGATCAGCTTGGGCGAGGCGATGATCACGTTGCCGTACAGCTTCACGCCGTAGTCGGGGTAGGACATGATGACCACGTCCTCGGTCTTCACGCCACGGGCTTCCAGGTTGAGCAGCGAGGTGAACGAGAAGCCCGTGATGGCGTCGATGTCGCCGCGCACCAGCATGGTTTCGCGCAGGGGCGGATCCATCGAGGTCCAGTTTGCGGTGGTGATGTTGTTGGCCTTCTGGAAGATCGGGTAGGCCTTGCGCCCGGCATCGAACACCGGCGCACCGAGTTTCTTGCCGTTGAGGTCGGCTGGCTTGGTAATGCCGCTCTTCTTGAGCGCGAGCACCGCTGCCGGCGTGTTGTTGTAGACCATCATCACGGCCACGGGCTTGTTGGGTGCGTCGGGGTTGTTGGCATGGAACTCCATCAGCGCGGCCAGGTCGGCAAAGCCCATGTCGTACGTGCCCGAGGCCACGCGTGTGACAGTACCGCCCGAGCCGTTGCCGGCGTCGATGGTCACGTCCAGACCGGCGGCCTTGTAATAGCCCTTGGCGGCGGACTGCAGGAACAGCGCGGCAGGACCTTCGAAGCGCCAGTCGAGCTGGAACTTGATCGGCGTTTGCGCCAGCGCGCCGCCGCAGAACGCGACGGTGGCGGCCAGGGCCGCGGTGGTCTTGATGAAGTGGCGCTTGTTCATGGATTCTCCTTGGTGGTCGGGTTTTCGGGGCTTGCTCAGGTCACCCCGGCAATGCCTGGGTATCAGCAATAAAGGTGCCAGCGGCGTGCGCGCGTCGAAAAGGTGCCCGGGGCGCCTTTTGAGCACAGAATTTGTATACAGATTCTTGTGGACTGCCCTCTGGACGTCATCGAGACTAACCCTGAATGGTGCGCACCACATCGGGGCTTGCACCATGTCGGGGAGTGCGGGTGGCAAGAAAAAGGCCCCTTGCGGGGCCTGTATCACGAAGCGGAGCGCTCCCTTTCAGTGCGCCTCGGCATGCTTGGCCGCTTCGATGGCAGCGGTGTTGTCGCCGCGGCTGCCGTTGAAGTACAGGTTGAGTGCCACGGCGCTGATGGACGCCAGCAGGATGCCCGACTCGATCAGGGGGTGGATGGCGTGCGGCATCCACTGCTTGAAGTTGGGCGCGACCAGCGGGATCATGCCGAAGCCGATCGATACCGCCACGATGAAGAGGTTGTTGCGGTTGCCCTTGTAGTCCACACCCGCCAGGATGCGGATGCCGGTGGCGGCCACCATGCCGAACATCACCAGCCCGGCGCCACCGAGCACGAAGGTGGGCAGGGACTCCACCAGCGCGGCCATCTTGGGCAGCAGGCCCAGCACGATGAGGATGACGCCGCCGGCGACGCAGACGAAGCGGCTCTTGACGCCGGTGACGCCGACCAGGCCGACGTTCTGCGAGAAGCTGGTGTAGGGGAATGTGTTGAAGATGCCGCCGATCAGCGTGCCCAGGCCATCGGTGCGCAGGCCTGCGGTGAGTGCCTTCTGGTCGATCCTGCGGTCGGTCATGTCGCCCAGCGCGAGGAACATGCCGGTGGATTCGATCATCACGACGATCATCACCAGGCTCATCGTGAGAATGAGGATGGGGTCGAAGATCGGCATGGCGATCTCGAAGGGCAGCACCAGATCGAACCAGCCGGCGTGGCCCACCTTCTCGAAGGTCATGAGGCCGGTGGCTGCCGCGATGATGGCCCCGACGACGATGCCCAGCAGCACCGAGATGTTGGCGATGAAGCCGCGTGCGTATTTGGCGATCAGCAGGATGGCCGCGAGCACGATGGCGGCGATGCCGATGTGTGCGGGTTGCGCATAGGCGGGGTTGGGCACACCGCCCACGATGGCCAGGCCTTTCGGGATTTCGGGCACCAAACCCTTGGCCGTGGCTTCGTTCACCGTGTGCAGCCAGGCCAGGTGTTCGGGGCTGGGAATGGACGGCGTGGTGGGGCCGACCGGATTGCCGAATATCCAGTTGATGCCCACGCGCATGAGGCTGATGCCGATGACCGCGATGATGGTGCCGGTGACCACGGGAGGGAAGAAGCGCAGCATGCGGCTGACGATGGGCGCGATGAGGATGGAGACGATGCCCGCACCGATGATGGAGCCGAAGATCAGGCCTGCGCCCTGGATGCCGGGGTTGCTGTTGGCCATGGCCACCATGGGCGCCACGGACGCGAAGGTGACGCCCATCATCACGGGCAGCTTGATGCCGAACCATTGCGTGGCACCGAGTGCCTGGATGAGGGTGACGAGTCCGCAGCAGAAGAGGTCGGCCGAGATGAGCATGGCGACCTGTTCCGGACTGAGTTTGAGCGCGCGTCCCACGATGAGCGGCACGGCGACCGCGCCGGCGTACATCACGAGCACGTGTTGCAGGCCGAGTGCCGTGAGTTTGCCGGTGGGCAGGACTTCATCAACGGGATGGACGGAGGGGGTCATGGGGGTTCCTTGCGGCATGGTCTGGCCTTCAATGCATGCAAAACTGTATACAGATTATGTGTACTGCATGATGGGGAATACCTAGGGAAAACCCGGTGTCCTGACCGGCGGTGTAGGTGTTTCACCGGTGGTCTGTTGGTGGTTTCTTTGGCGTTGCTCCGGTCGTCGGCGCCGAGGGGGCGCGGCTCCGCGAATGTCCCCCGAGTCGGCTTCGCCGCCTCTCCTCCTTTTATTTCGCTGCGCTGCGCCCTCTCGTCACCGACGACCTCATTGGCGATCGAACTTGGGGCACGCTGAGGTGTGGGTTGGGTTCATGAGGGTGGGCGCTCTGTGTAGCGAAATAAAGGAGGAGGCGGCCTCCCGCCGCCGGGGGACATTCGCGCAACAGAGCGCCCACCCTCATGAACCTGCGAGGTACAGGCGAAAAAAAGGACGCCGGAGCGTCCTTTCCTTGAAGCCAATCAGACACCTCAATCCAGCGCACCACCACTGGCAGCAGCCAAAGCCGTCATGTTCAGCACCCGTCGCACCGTGGCTGCGGGCGTGAGGATGTGCACCGTGCCCGCCGAGCCCATGAGCACCGGGCCGACCGTGACCCCGCCGCTGGCGGTCGTCTTCATCACGTTGTAGAGGATGTTCGCGGCGTCCAGGTTCGGGCAGATCAGCAGGTTGGCCGAGCCGGTGAGCGTGGAGTCCGCCAGGTAAACCGAACGGATCTCCGGTTGCAGCGCCGCGTCGCCATGCAGCTCGCCGTCGCACTCGATCTCGGGGTGGGCCGCCACGAACAGGTCGCGCGCCTGCGCCATCTTGCGAGCCGACGGGCGCTTGCTCGAGCCGAAACTGGAATGCGACAGGAAGGCCACCTTGGGCGGCAACCCGAAACGCTGCACCTCCTGCGCCGCCATCCAGGCGATCTCGGCCAGCTCCTCGGCACTCGGGGTTTCGTTGACGTACGTGTCAGCGATGAACACCGGGCCACGGTCCGTCATGAGTGCGTTCACCGCCGCGTACAGGCCGGCATCCTTGCGGCGGCCCAGCACGTGATCGATGCGCTCGAGGTGCGTCATGTAGCCACCCACCAGACCGCAGATCAGCGCGTCCGCATCGCCGAGCGACAGCATGAGCGAGCCGATGATGGTGTTGGAGCGCCGTACTGCTGCCTTTGCCACCTCGGGCGTGGCGCCCTGGCGGCCCATGATCTGGTGGTAATGCTCCCAGTACTGGCGGAAGCGCGGATCGTCTTCCGGGTTGACGTTCTGCACGTCCTGACCGAGCTTCATGCGCAGGCCGGCCTTGGCGATGCGTGCCTCGATCACGGCCGGGCGCCCGATCAGGATCGGCACCGCGATCTGGTCGTCGATGGCCATCTGCGCGGCACGCAGCGCACGCTCGTCCTCGCCGTCGGCGTAGGCCACGCGGGCCTTCTTGGGCAGCGCCTTGGCCGCGTTGAAAACCGGCTGCATCAGGATGCCCGTCTGATAGACGAAGCGGCCCAGTTGCTGCCGGTAGGCGTCCATGTCGGCAATCGGGCGCGTGGCCACACCGGAATCGGCAGCGGCTTGTGCCACAGCGGGGGCAATGCGCAGGATCAGGCGCGAGTCGAACGGCTTGGGAATGATGTAGTCCGGGCCGAAGCTCAATTCCTGGCCGGCGTAGGCGTTGGCCACTTCCTCGCTGGTTTCGCTTTTCACCAGGTCGGCGATCTGGCGCACGCAGGCCAGCTTCATTTCATCGGTGATGCGCGTGGCGCCGCAGTCGAGCGCGCCGCGGAAGATGTAGGGAAAGCACAGGACGTTGTTGACCTGGTTCGGGTAGTCGCTGCGGCCGGTGGCGATGATGACGTCAGGCCGCACGGCCTTCGCCAGCTCGGGCCGGATCTCGGGCTCGGGGTTGGCCAGCGCGAGCACGATGGGCTTGGGGCCCATGGTCTTCATCATCTCCGCGGTGAGCACGCCCGCGGCCGAGCAGCCGAGGAACACGTCGGCACCGTCGACCGCGTCGGCCAGCGTGCGCTTGTCGGTCTTCTGCGCATAGCGCGCCTTGGATTCGTCGTAGCCGCCTGCGCGGCCTTCGTGGACCACACCCTTGGAGTCGCACACGTAGATGTTCTCGCGCTTGACGCCCAGGCCCACCATCACGTCCAGGCAGGCGATGGCCGCGGCACCCGCGCCGCTCACCGCGAGCTTGACCGCGCCGATGTCCTTGCCCACGAGCTCCAGGCCGTTGAGCAGCGCGGCGGCCGAGATGATGGCGGTGCCATGCTGGTCGTCGTGGAACACGGGAATGCCCATGCGCTCGCGCAGCTTCTTCTCGATGTAGAAGCACTCGGGCGCCTTGATGTCCTCGAGGTTGATGCCGCCCAGCGTGGGCTCGAGCGCCGCGATGATCTCGACCAGCTTGTCCGGGTCCTTCTCGTCCAGTTCGATGTCGAACACGTCGATGCCGGCGAACTTCTTGAACAGGCAACCCTTGCCTTCCATCACCGGCTTGGCCGCCAGCGGGCCGATGTCGCCCAGGCCGAGCACCGCGGTGCCGTTGGTGATCACGCCGACAAGGTTGCCGCGCGAGGTGTATTCGGCGGCTGTGGCGGGATCGGACTCGATGGCCAGGCAGGGATACGCCACGCCGGGGGAGTAGGCCAGCGACAGGTCGCGCTGGTTGGACAAGGGCTTGGTGGGGGTGACGGCGATCTTGCCGCGCGAGGGCGTGCGGTGGTACTCGAACGCGGCATCGCGCAGGGCTTGTTCAGCGGGGGTCATGGTGTCTCCAGAAGGCGTGTGAAATGCGCGCCCATTGTGTCACGCAGCGAACCGCCAATGGGGGTGCCAGGGCGGCGTTTCAGGAGCGAATCAGGCGGGCTGCAGCAGATCGAACAGCGTGCGCGCGATCACCTTGGTGGCACGCTTGAGATCGTCGAGCTCCAGGTGCTCGTCGGCGCGCTTGGCGTTCGATTCGCGCACGGTGCGCGGGCCGGCACCGTAGATCACGCCAGGGATGCCGCGCTCGACATAGAGACGCACATCGGTGTAGAGGGGCGTGCCCACGGCAGGGATGGCTTCGCCGAACACGGCCTGGCCGTGTTTCTGGATCGCCTGCACCAGCGGCTGGTTGCCGGGCAGCGGCTTCATGGCGCGGGCGAGCAGCAGCCGGCGCACATCCACCTTGAGCTGCCGGCCACCGCGCGGGGGCTGGAAACTGGCGGCGGCCTGTTCGATGGTGCGGCGCAAGGCGGCTTCGACCTCGGCAGGGTCTTCCTCGGGGATCATGCGGCGGTCGATCTTGAGCACCACCTTGCCCGGGATGACATTGGTGTTCGTGCCGCCGCTGATCAGGCCGACGTTGAGGTAGGGGTGGGTGATGCCCTCGACGTTCGAGGACACCTTGAGGTAGTCGGCATTGAGGGCGTAGAGCGCGTTGAGGATGTGCGTGGCGCCTTGCAGGGCGTCGGTGCCGCTGTCGGGAATGGCGGCATGGGCCATGTCGCCATGCACCGTCACTTCGAGCTGGAGGCAGCCGTTGTGCGCCACCACCACCTGGTAGCTGAAGCCGGCGGCGATCATCAGGTCGGGCTTCGTGAGTCCTTTCTTCAGCAGCCAGTCGGGGCCGACTTCGCCGCCGTATTCCTCGTCGTAGGTCACGTGCAGTTCGACACCGCCCGCGAGCTTCGCGCCCAGGGATTCGAGCGCGCGGATGGCGAAGGTGAAGCTGGCGATGTCGCTCTTGCTCACGGCCGTGGCACGGCCATAGATCTTGCCGTCGGCCACCTCGCCGCCATACGGATCGAAGGTCCAGCCTTCACCCGGCGGCACCACGTCGCCATGCGCGTTCAGGGCAATGGTGCGGCCAGGGCCATAGGGGCGGCGCACGATGAGGTTTGTGATGCTCTGCAGGCCTGCGGCCTCCACCTCGGCCGCGGGAACGGCGTGCTTCTCTGCGTTCAGGCCCATGGCTGCGAGCAGCCCGGCGGTGCGTTCGGCGTGGGGAGCGTTGTTGCCCGGCGGTGTGTCGGTGGGCACGCGAACGAGCTCCTGCAGGAAGCGCACTTCTTCGTCGAAATGGCTGTCGATCCAGGCGTCCAGTTGTTGTTCGATGGTCATGGCGTTCAGTGGCTGTGTTCGGTGGCGAGTTGGTCAAGGAGGTGCAGGAAAGCGTTCACGCACAGCTCCATGTCGTCGCTGGTCGTCGACTCCAGCGGGTTGTGGCTGATGCCGCTGTTGAGGCCGCGAACGAACAGCATGGCCTGGGGCATGACCTCGTGCAGCTTCATGGCGTCGTGGCCCGCACCGCTGGGCATGCGGTGCAGGGGGACGCCCAGGGCTTCCACGGCTTTTTCCCAGCGCGCCTGCCAGGCAGGGGCACTGGGTGCGGCGGCGGCGCGCATGGTTTCTTCGGTCTTGAGGCCAATGCCGCGCCGTTCGCAGATGGCACGCAGCTTCGCGAGGATGTCGCGCTCCAGCGCGTCGCGCTGCGCGTTGCTGGGTGCACGCAGGTCCAGCGAGAAGAGGCAGCGGCCGGGCACCACGTTGATCGACCCGCCAGGCACCTGCAGCATGCCGATGGTGGCCACAGAGTCGCCGTCGGCGGCGGCACGTTCTTCGGCATAGAGCGCCAGTTCTGCCACCGCGCTGGCGGCATCGCGCCGGCGGTCCATCGGCGTCGTGCCAGCATGGCTGGCCATGCCGACGGCTTCGCACAGGTAACGGACGCTGGCGTTGATGGAGGTGACCACGCCCAATGGCAGGTCCATCTCGTTCAGAACGGGGCCCTGCTCGATGTGCACTTCCACGAAGCCGAGGTAACGCGACGGATCGCGCTGCAGTGCGTTGATCGCTTCCAGTGTGGCGGGCAGGGCCGCGTGCTGCATGGCCTGGCGCATGCTGACGCCGTCGGCGTCCAGCTGATCGAGCCACGCCGGATTGAAGTGGCCGGTGAGGGCGCCAGAGCCGAGGAAGGTGGCCTTGTAGCGCTGACCTTCCTCTTCGGCGAAGCCGACCACTTCGAAGGCGAACGGCAGCCGGCGGCCCGCCGCGTGCAGTTGTTGCACGCAGGCCATGGGCACGAAGATGCCCAGTCGCCCGTCGTACTTGCCGCCGTTGCGCACCGTGTCGTAGTGGCTGCCGGTTAGGAGGGTGGGCGCATCGGGCGTGGCGGCGTGGTAGCGGCCCACCACATTGCCCACGGCGTCGATGTGCACCTCGTCGAAGCCACATTCGCGCATGCGCGCCGCGATATCCGCGGCACAGGCGCGGTGCGCGTCGGTCAGGTAGGTGACGGTGAGCTGGCCGTGCTCGGCGAAGCCAGGGTCGCTGTGGCGTGAGAGGTCTTCATGCCAGTCCCACACACGGTTGCCGGTGACCGGTTCGAAACCGAACTTGTCGTTCAGCCGGATCTCGGCGATGCGATGGATGTTGCGCAGGCATTCAGCGCGTTCAAAGTCCACCGGGTGGCTGAGCCGGCGTTCGAACGTGGCGATGATCTCGCGCTTGGCCAGACCGGCACCGCGCGGGCCACGCACCGCCAGAATGAATGGAAAACCGAACTTGGCGTTGTATTGCGCATTGAGCTGCTGGATGTGCGCGAATTCCTCGGGCGTGCAGTTCGTCAGGCCGGCCTTGGTCTGCTCGTTGGTGGATTCGGCGGTGAGCGACCGGGCCACCATGGCCTTGCCGGCCAGCTCGGGGTGGGCGCGGATCAGCGCGAGCTGCGCGTCCACGCCAGCGGCCGCCAGCACCTTCACCATGGCGTGCTTGAGCGCGGCCAGCGAGGGGAACGGTCGTTGCGCCAACGCCTGCTCGGCGATCCAGGGCGAGTGTTCGTAAAGACCGTCGAGCATCTGCACGGCCTCGGCCAGTGTCGCGCGGTTGAGTTGTTCCAGGGTGATGGGCATGGCGTCGGGCTCAGGCTGCGGACAGGGGGTGCGTGGTCTTCCAGTGGCGCGCGATGTCGACGCGGCGCGCCACCCACACGTGGTCGTGTTGCTGGATGTGATCCAGGAAGCGCTGCAGGGCGGTGATGCGGCCCGGGCGCCCCAGCAGGCGGCAGTGCATGCCGATGCTCATCATCTTGGGCCGATCCAGGCCGGCGGGGTCGCCTTCGGCGTAGAGGGCGTCGAAGCTGTCCTTCATGTACTGGAAGAACGGGTCGGCGTGCGAGTAGCCCTGGGGCAGCGCGAAGCGCATGTCGTTGCAATCCAGCGTGTAAGGCACGATGAGCTGGTGCGCATCGCTGCCATCGGTCTTGCGCACCTTCATCCAGAAAGGCAGGTCATCGCCGTAGTAGTCGCTGTCGTATTCGAAGCCACCGAAGTCTGCCACCAGGCGGCGTGTGCGCGGACTGTCGCGCCCGGTGTACCAGCCCAGTGGCCGGCTGCCCGTGAGGCGCTCGATCAGTTCCATGGCCTGCGCCATGTGCGCGCGTTCGGTGGCTTCGTCCACGTTCTGGTAGTGGATCCATTTCCATCCGTGGCAGGCGATGTCGTGCCCCAGTTCCTTGAACGCGGCAGTCACCTCCGGGCTGCGCTGCAGCGCCGTGGCCACACCAAACACGGTCAGCGGCAGGCCGCGCCGTTCGAACTCCCGCAGGATGCGCCACACCCCGGCCCTCGAACCGTATTCGTAGATGCCTTCCATGCTGATGTGGCGTTCCGGGAAGGCTGCGGGGTTGAACATTTCCGACAGGAACTGTTCGGAGGCATCGTCGCCGTGCAACACGCTGTTCTCGCCACCCTCTTCGTAGTTCAGGACGAACTGCACGGCAATGCGCGCGCCGCCCGGCCAGCGGGCATGGGGCACGTCGCGGCCGTAGCCGGCGAGGTCGCGAGGGTAGGGGGCTGTGGAGTCGTAGAGGGGCATGGAGGTGCGCAAAGGAGGCGGTGTCATGAAAGCGCCATGGAGATGTCGTTGGTGGGCACCTTGCGGTCGAAGGTCAGGTTTTCCTCGACGTGCAGCAGGTGCTCGTTCATGAGGCGAACGGCCAGCTCTTCGTCGCGCGCAGCGAGCGCCTTGACGATGTCGGCGTGTTCGTCGTTGGAGTGCTCGGCGGCCTGGTTGCTCTGGTACATGAGCGTGATCAGCGCGCAGCGCGAGATGAGTTCGCGCAGCAGCTCGGCGAGCACCTGGTTGCCCATGAGCTCGGCCATGCGCACATGAAAGTCGCCCAGCAGTTCGGTGCGTCCGGCCACATCTTCGTTGCTCACCGCGAGCTTCTCCTGGGCCACGTGTTCGCGCAGCGCCTTGATCTTGGCGTTCGTCACCGTCTTGACGAAGGCCCGGGTCATTTCCACCTCGAGCATGCGGCGCACGGCGAACACCTGCTGCGCTTCCTGCACGGAAGGCGTGGCCACGAAAGCGCCGCGCGCCGGCTCGAGCCGTATCAGGCGGTTCTGGGACAGCTGGAAGAGGGCCTGTCGCACGAGGGTGCGCGAGACGCCGAAGTGATCGGCCAGCTTCTGTTCTGCCAGCTTGGTGCCAGGGTGCAGACGGTGCTCCACGATGGCACGGGTGAGCGACTCGACGATGTGCAGGGTGCTGGAGGTTTCCATGCGGATCATCATATCCAGAAAAACAAAAAGTGTATACACTTTCGGTCGACCATCAATCGAACACGGAAGGAAGACCCATGGGCTTGAGCACACACGTTCTGGACACGATGCACGGCTGTCCTGCGGCCGGCATGGTGGTGGAGCTGCATACCACGCAAGGCGACCAGGCCACGCTGGTCAAGCGTTTCACCCTCAACAGCGATGGCCGCAACCCGGACGGCCTGCTGTACGACCACACCAATCTGAAGACCGGCACCTATCGTCTTGTATTCGATGTGAAGGGGTACTTCGCAGCCAGGGGCGTGCCACTGCCTGAGCCCAACTTCCTGAACCGCGTGGCGCTGGATTTCGGTGTGGCGCACGCCGACCAGCACTACCACGTGCCGCTGCTGGTGAGTCCGTGGAGCTATTCCACCTACCGTGGCAGTTGAGCGCACATGAAAAAACCCGCCATCCGGCGGGTTTGTTCATGTGAGGCAGCGCATGGTCACTTGTTGCGCTGGCCTTCGGTCAGGGTGTCGAGCTGGAATTTGCCGCTCTTGTCCCACAGCCAGACGTCGGTGTAGGTGACGCTTCCCATGCGGACCGGGGCCGGGAAAGGCGCTGCGGCGCGCACCGTGCGTTCGATCTCTCGCATCACGTCGGGCACATGGCTGGGCGCCCGCATCCAGTTGATGGTCTGCACATTGCCACGGCCGTCGACCTGCACCTGCAACACGCCCACGGCATGCATGAGGGGGGGCAGCTGACCCTTGTAGATGCGGTGGCTGTTGCGCTCGTAGATATGGCGGGCACCATCCTTGCGATAGTCCAGCGGAGAGACCGCAAGCGACACGAATTCGGGTGTCGGGAGTGTGCTGACCGGCGGCGGCGCGGGCACGGGGGCAGGGGGAGGTGGTGGGGGGGGGGGCGGTGGCGGGGGCAGCGGCGCGGCACAAGCGGCCAGCAGGGCGGCGGTGCAGAGGCCAAGCCAGCGCCAGTGCGCGCGCGGAGCTTCGGCGACGTCCGCGCACTGGGCGGGACGGGGGGCGGGAACAATGTCTCTCATGTGGCGGAACCTGTGGGTCGGGTGGGCTGCCCTGGTCTTCGGGTGGACCATATGGCAAAGCGGATGAAGTCTATGGGCGTTTTTGACAGGGCGTGCGTACAGTACGGCCGATACTGAGGGTTCTTGATTCCGATTACGTATCCATACAAGTTTTTTGACATCGGCGCCACAGATGCTCTCAGACCTTGAATCCTTTTTGCTGCGTCTTGCGACAGAGCGCGCCGTGGTGGTGACGGTCGGCGTGACACGGGGTTCCGTGCCGCGCGAAACCGGGGCGTGGATGGCGGTCTTCGGAGGCGCGACCGGCGGTGCTGTCGGAACGATCGGCGGAGGCCACCTCGAATGGGACGCAATGCGCCACGCGCGAGAGGCGCTGGGGCGCAATGGCGGTGAGCGTCCGCGCGTCTGGTCTCAGGCTGTCACGCTCGGACCGAGCCTTGGCCAGTGCTGCGGCGGGGCGTTGGTCCTGCATTTCGAGTCCGTCGACGCTTCAGACGTCGACGCATTGCGGCAACGCCTGACCCAGGGCCGGGCTCCCCTGGCGTTGTTCGGTGGCGGGCATGTGGGCCGCGCCCTGGTGCAGGCGCTGGCACCACTTCCATTCGACGTGACATGGATCGACAGTCGGGACGAAGTGTTTCCGGCCGACCTGCCGGGCAATGTGCGGGCCGAGTATTCCGAACCGGTGCAATACGCGGTGCGTGGACTGGTGAGGCGGTCCCATGTGCTCGTCATGAGCTTCTCGCATGCGGAAGACCTCGACATCGTGGCGGCCTGCCTCCTGCGCCTTCGCCAGAGCGGGGATCTGGGTTTCGTGGGCCTGATCGGCAGCAAGACCAAATGGGCCACCTTTCGCCGCCGCCTGCGCCAGCGCGGCTTCAGCGATGCCGAGCTGGCCCGCGTCACCTGTCCGATCGGTCTTCCGGGCATCGAGGGCAAGGCCCCTGCGGTCATTGCCGCCTCGGTGGTGGCGCAGTTGTTGCTTGAATGCCAGGCCACTTCGGATACGCCGGTACCCCCTTGAATGTTCTCAAAAAGTGTATACACTTTGCCGGACCGGTCGCAGCGGAGCAGGTGTTCATGACACCCAAACGCGGCCCTCAGACGACTCAGAGCGCCCGCGGTGGTGAGTCGCAAGTCCTGAACTGACCTTGCTTGAGGTGCCATGGAAACTTACCTGCTCGACTGGGCCAACCTGCTGCTCCGCTGGCTGCACGTCATCGTGGCCATCGCCTGGATTGGCTCTTCCTTCTACTTTGTCTTTCTCGACAGCAGCCTCACACCTCCCGAGGACGAGCAGCTCAAGAAGGATGGTGTGAGCGGTGAACTCTGGGCCGTGCACGGCGGGGGGTTCTACCACCCGGTGAAGTTCAACGTCTCGCCACCCAAACTGCCCGATCATCTGCACTGGTTCTATTGGGAGAGTTATTCCACCTGGCTTTCGGGCTTCGCGCTGTTCCTGGTGTCCTACCTGTGGAGCCCGAATGTCTACCTGATCGACCCGAAGGTGTTCGAATGGTCGGCACCGGTCGCGATCGCGACCGCGCTGGGTTTCCTGGTGGTGTTCTGGCTGCTGTACGACCTGATCTGCCGCACCCTCGGGCAGAAGGAAAACGGCGATGCCAAGGTCGGGGCTCTGGTGCTGGTTCTGGTGTGCCTGGCGGCCTGGCTGGCCACGCAGCTGTTCGCGGGTCGAGCGGCCTTCCTGCTGGTGGGCGCGATGATCGCCACCGCGATGAGCGCCAACGTGTTCTTCTGGATCATCCCCGGCCAGCGCACGGTCGTGGCCGATCTCAAAGCCGGCCGGCCGGTTGACCCGATCCACGGCAAGCGCGGCAAGCAGCGCAGCGTGCACAACACCTACTTCACGTTGCCCGTGCTCTTCGCGATGCTGAGCAACCATTACAGCTTCACCTACGCGCACGAGTACAACTGGCTGATCCTGATCGGCATGATGTTCGCGGGTGCGGCCATCCGCCAGTTCTTCGTCATGCGCCACGGTTACAAGCTGGGCCGCAACAAGCACCCCTGGCCTTACGCCGCGGCCGGTGTGGTGGCGCTGCTCGCGCTCATCGTCTGGCTCAAGCCCGCGCCAGTGCAGGCCGTGGCGGTGCCCGAGACGGTGAGCTTCGCGCAGATCAAACCCATCCTGGATCAGCGCTGCGTGATGTGCCATGGTGAAGCCCTCCAGTCCAAGAACATCCGTCTGGACACGGCGGAGGGTGTCAGGCAGCACGCGCAGACGGTCTATCAGCAGGCCGTGGTCACGAAGCTCATGCCCATGAACAACGCCACCGGCATGACCGATGAAGAGCGTGCGCTGGTGGCGCATTGGTTCAAGGGTGGCGCGAAGATGGATTGATTCGCGCAGCGTTTCGGGTCTTGTCGTGTCGCTCCGGAGGGCTTCTGTGATCTGCGGTAACCTCGTGACCGTTTTCACAACCTCCGAGCAGACACACCATGAAGACGCAAGCCGCCGTGGCCTGGAAAGCAGGCCAACCACTGACCGTTGAAACCGTCGACCTGCAGGGTCCTAAGTTCGGCGAAGTGCTGGTCGAGATCAAGGCCACCGGCATCTGCCATACCGATTACTACACGCTGTCGGGTGCCGATCCCGAAGGCATCTTTCCCGCCATCCTGGGTCACGAGGGGGCTGGCATCGTGGTGGACGTGGGCCCGGGCGTGACCTCGCTCAAGAAGGGCGACCACGTGATCCCGCTCTACACCCCCGAATGCCGCCAGTGCAAGTTCTGCCTGAGTCGCAAGACCAACCTGTGCCAGCTGATCCGTGGCACGCAGGGCAAGGGCCTCATGCCCGACAGCACCAGCCGCTTCAGCGTCGACGGCAAGCCCATCTTCCACTACATGGGCACCAGCACGTTCAGCAACTACACCGTCGCACCCGAGATCTCGCTGGCCAAGATCCGCGAAGACGCGCCGTTCGACAAGGTCTGCTACATCGGCTGCGGCGTCACCACCGGCATCGGTGCCGTGCTCTTCACCGCGAAGGTGGAAGCCGGTGCCAACGTGGTGGTGTTCGGTCTGGGGGGGATTGGCCTGAACGTGATCCAGGGCGCGAAGATGGTGGGTGCCGACAAGATCATCGGTGTGGACATCAACCCTGCACGCCAGGAGATGGCCCGCCAGTTCGGCATGACGCACTTCATCAACCCCAACGAAGTCGAGAATGTGGTCGATGCCATCGTTCAGCTGACCGACGGCGGTGCCGACTACAGCTTCGAATGCATCGGCAACACCAAGATCATGCGCCAGGCTCTGGAGTGCACGCACAAGGGCTGGGGCCGCAGCATCATCATCGGCGTGGCCGAGGCAGGCGCCGAGATCAGCACGCGTCCCTTCCAGCTGGTGACGGGCCGCAAGTGGGAAGGCTCCGCATTCGGCGGTGCACGTGGCCGCACCGATGTGCCGAAGATCGTCGACTGGTACATGGAAGGCAAGATCAACATCGACGACCTGATCACCCACAAGCTCAAGCTGGCCGACATCAACGAAGGCTTCGCGCTGATGAAGCGCGGCGAGTCGATCCGCGCCGTCGTGGAGTTCTGATGGCCGTGGAGACGATCAGCGAGCACCGCTGCTTCGGTGGCGTGCAGGGTTTCTATCGTCATGCATCGGGCGAGATCGGCCTGCCGATGAAGTTCGGCGTGTTTGTGCCGCCGCAGGCCGCGCACGGTCCTGTGCCGGTGCTGTTCTATCTGGCGGGCCTGACCTGCACCGAGGAGACCTTCGCCATCAAGGCCGGCGCGCAACGCCTGGCCGCCGAGCTGGGCTTGATGCTGGTGTCGCCCGATACGAGTCCGCGCGACACCGGTATCGAAGGCGCGAGCGCCGCCTGGGACTTCGGCCATGGTGCGGGCTTCTATCTCGATGCGACCGAGTCGCCGTGGTCCGCGCATTTCCGCATGGAGAGCTGGATTACGCGCGAACTGCGCGAACTCGTGCTGGCGCGGTTTCCTGCGCGTGGCGACCGCGTGGGCCTGTTCGGCCACTCGATGGGTGGACACGGTGCGCTCACGCTCGCCCTTCGGAATCCTGGGCTGTACCAGAGCGTGTCGGCTTTCGCACCGATCGCCGCGCCCACGCAGTGCCCCTGGGGTGAGAAGGCCTTCGGTGGGTATCTGGGGGCAGATCGTGCGGCCTGGGCGTCGCACGATGCCACGGAGCTCGTGAAAGGCGGAAGCAAGGCGCCCCCCTTGCTGATCGACCAGGGGCTGGCCGACAATTTCCTGGCGGCGCAGCTGCATCCCCATCTGTTCGAGGCGGCATGTGCGGCGGCGGGTCAGCCCCTGACGCTGCGCCGACACGAGGGGTACGACCACGGCTACTACTTCATCGCCAGCTTCATTGACGACCACCTGCGCCACCATGCGCAAACTCTCTGTGCCTGACTCCATGCGCCCCCGCCGATTCGACCTCATTGCCTTCGACTGGGACGGCACCCTGTTTGATTCCACCGCGTTGATCACCCGTTGCATCCAGGCAGCCGTGATCGACGTGGGTGGCGTGCCGCCCACGCGTGAGGCCGCGAGTTATGTCATCGGCATGGGGCTGATGCAGGCCCTCGCGCATGCCGCGCCGGATGTGCCTGCCAGCAAATACACCCAGCTGGGCCAGCGCTACCGGCATCACTACATGGCGGCACAACACGAACTCACCCTGTTCGAGGGTGTGCTGCCCATGCTGGCCGACCTGAAGAGCCGCCATCACTGGCTCACCGTGGCCACAGGCAAGAGCCGGGCGGGACTGGACGAGGCCTTGCATTCCGTGGAATTGCAAGGTGTGTTCGATGGCTCCCGCACCGCCGACGAGACCGCCAGCAAGCCGCACCCGCGCATGCTGTTCGAACTGATGCGCGAATTCGGCGTGGAGGCCAACCGCACACTGATGATCGGCGACACCACGCACGATCTGCAGATGGCCGTTGGCGCGGGTTGCGCGAGTGTGGCGGTGAGCTACGGTGCGCACGAGCCATCCACCTTTGCCGTGCTCAACCCCTTGCATGTGGCGCACTCGGTGAGCGAACTGCACGACTGGCTGAATACCAACGCCTGAGCCCGCCATGAACATACCCTCCGACGACCCGGTCTACGCGCTTTGCAACAGCCGGGATCTGGTCGATGGGGGGCGTGCCGTGTCCTTCGACGTGGTGTATGCAGGCCAGACCTGCCGTGCCTTTGCGATCCGCTACCAGGGGCAGCCCCACGCCTACCTGAACCGCTGCACCCATGTGGCGATGGAAATGGACTGGCAGCCCGACCGGTTCTTTGACGACAGCGGCCGCTGGCTGCTGTGCGCCACCCATGGCGCGGTGTACGAGCCCGATACCGGCGACTGCCGGGGTGGGCCGTGCCGAGGCGGTCTGGTCAAGATCGAACTCGTCGAGCAAGACGGGGTGGTTCACTGGCGGTCACAATACCACCTCAAACCCCTTGAATTCTGAGAGCTTCCGATCATGAACGACGACTTTCCCGGCCCTTCCCTCAATGGTTCCAGCGACCGCTCGCAAGGGGTGGCCTGGGAGCGTGCCACGCTGGAAAAACTGGTCTTTGCCACCATCCGGGAGCAGCAGGCCGCGCGCCGCTGGAAGATGTTCAGCCGGTTTCTCTGGCTGATCGTGTTCGGTGCCATCGTCTGGCTGGTCTATACCAACAACACCAGCACCGCGGTGAGCACTCCGCACACCGCCGTGGTGGATATCAAGGGAGAGATCGCCAGTGGTGCGGAGGCCAGCGCGGAATACGTGGTGGCTTCGCTGCGCTCGGCGTTCGAGGACGAGGGTGCGCAGGCTGTGGTGTTGCTGATCAACTCCCCCGGCGGCAGCCCGGTGCAGGCCGGCATCATCAACGACGAGATCACGCGGCTCAAAGGTCTTCACGACAAGAAGGTCTACGCGGTGGTGGAGGAGACCTGCGCTTCAGCCGCCTACTACATCGCCGCAGCCGCGGACGATATCTATGTGGACAAGGCGAGTCTGGTGGGCAGCATCGGTGTGTTGATGGACGGCTTCGGTTTCACCGGGCTGATGGACAAGCTGGGGATCGAGCGGCGTCTGGTCACCGCTGGAGCCAACAAGGCGATGCTGGATCCTTTCAGCCCGCAGGATGAAACCCAGCGGGCCTATATCCAGGCCATGCTCGGTGAAATTCATGCCCAGTTCATCGAGGTGGTGAAAAAGGGCCGTGGTGACCGTTTGAAGGAGAACGGAGACACCTTCAGCGGCTTGGTCTGGAATGGGCAGCAGGCCGTGTCGCTCGGCCTGGCCGATGGGTTGGGCAACCTCGACTATGTGGCGCGCGAGATCGTCAAGGCCGAAGAAATCGTGGACTACACGCGCCGCGAGAACGTTGGCCTTCGCCTGGCCAAGCGGTTCGGTGCGAGCGTGGGCGAAGGCATCTTCTTCGCGGCCCGTGCGGCCGGTGTCCAGCTGAAGTGACGGATGCGGGGCGGCAGGGCCGCCTCAGCCCCTGTAGCCTCGCGGGTTGCTGCTCTGCCAGCGCCAGGTATCGGCGCACATGTCGTCCAGCGTGTATCTGGCCTGCCATCCCAGCAGGCGCAATGCCATGGCGGGGTCGGCCCAGCACTGCGCCACGTCGCCTGCGCGGCGAGGGGCGATCTGGTAAGGCACCTTCCGGCCGCTGGCTTTCTCGAAGGCGCGCACCACATCCAGCACACTGTGCCCGCTGCCGGTGCCCAGGTTCACCGTGAAGCTCTCGCCCCGGGCCAGCAAGGCCTTGATGGCCGCAACGTGGCCTGCTGCCAGATCCTGCACGTGGATGTAGTCGCGCACGCCGGTGCCGTCAGGCGTCGGGTAGTCATTGCCATACACATTCAGGTGTTCACGCTGGCCCACGGCCACCTGCGCCACGTAGGGCATCAGGTTGTTGGGAATGCCTGTCGGGTCCTCGCCAATCAGGCCGCTGGGATGGGCGCCCACGGGATTGAAGTAGCGCAAGATGCCCACGCGCCAGGCCGGGCGGGCGGTACACAGCGCCGTGAGCATGTCCTCGATGACCAGCTTGGTGTGGCCGTACGGGTTGGTGTGGCTGCGCGGGAAGTCCTCGGTGATCGGGACCGTGGCCGGATCGCCGTACACCGTCGCGCTGCTGGAGAACACCAGCGTGGGCGCGATGGACCCGTCCTCGGCGTGCAGGGTCTCCATGGCACGCAGCAAGCTGACTGCGCCACCAATGTTGTTGTGGAAGTACTTCAGTGGCTGAGCCACGCTTTCGCCGACCGCCTTGTCCCCGGCAAAGTGGACGACACCGGCGGGACGATGGCGGCGCAGCACGCCTTCGAGCCATGCCGTGTCCAGCACGTCACCTTGCTCCAGCGTCAGGGGCTGGCCCGTGATGCGCGCCAGGCGGTCCAGCACCAAGGGCTGGCTGTTGGCGAAGTTGTCGAGCACCACGGGTTCGAAGCCCGCCTCCACGAGAGCCACGGCCGTGTGGCTGCCGATGTAGCCGGCACCGCCGGTCAACAAGATCTTCATCGGGTCACTTCCTGTCGGCGGGAGCAGGTTGTCGGCCGTAGATGTCCTCCAGCCGGACGATGTCGTCCTCTCCGAGGTAGCTTCCTGATTGCACTTCGATCATCTCCAGCGTCATCTTGCCGGGGTTGTGCAACCTGTGCACCTCGCCGATCGGGATGTAGGTGGACTGGTTTTCCGACAGCAGGTACACCTCCTGTCCACGCGTCACCTCGGCCGTGCCCTTGACGATGATCCAGTGCTCGGCACGGTGGTGGTGCTTCTGCAGGCTCAGTGAAGCGCCTGGCTTCACACCGATGCGTTTGACCTGGAAGCGTTCTCCCATATCGACACTGTCGTACCAGCCCCAGGGGCGTGCCACACGGCGATGCATGGCAGCCTGCGGCACCTTGCACTGCGCCAGGTGGCTGACCACGTCCTTCACCTGCTCGGCCTGGTCTCGATGGGCCACCAGCAAGGCGTCCGGCGTGTCGATGATGAGCAGGTCCTGGGTGCCCAGCGCCACGACGGTGCGGTCCGGTGCGTGGATGAAGGTGTTGCGGGCTTTCAGGGCATGCCCTTGGCCGGTGACGCGGTTGCCCTCGCCGTCTGCCGCGCCGAGTTCGGCAACGGCGTTCCAGCTGCCGACATCACTCCACAGCCCTTTGAAGGGGACCACTGTCACATTGTCATGGGGCTCCATGACGGCGTAGTCGATGCTCTGGGAGCGACAGGCGAGGAAGGGTTCTGCTTCCGGGCGAACGAAATGGATGCGGTTGACCTTGTCCTGCCGAGGCTGGGCCATGGCCTTCTCGCACGCTTGAAGGATGTCGGGTGCGTGCTGCGCAAGCGCGGCGAGCAGCGTGCTCGCCCGGCTCAGGAAGATGCCCGCGTTCCATAGCACGTTGCCTTGCAGCAGCAGGGCCTGGGCCGCGGCCGGAAGGGGCTTCTCGATGAAGCGGGCCACTTTGCGGCTGCCATCGCTTCGTTCATCGCCTTGTTGTATGTAGCCATAGGCGCTGCTGGGGAAGCTCGGCATGACGCCGAATGTGACGATGGCGCCCGCCTCCGCTGCCGGGACACCCTGCCGAATGGTTTCGGCAAAAGCCTTGGTGTCTGGGATGTGGTGATCGGAAGGGCAGAACAGCAGCAATGGGTCTGCATCATTGACTGCGCGAGCAAGCAGCGCAGCCAGGGCCATGGCGGCTGCGGTGTTGCGCGCCGCCGGCTCCAGCAGAACCTGCCCAGGCACATTTTCAGCTTCGATGGCGTCGGCCACAAGGAAGCGGTGATCCTCCGAGGCCACGCAGATCACGGGGTTGTCGCACCAGGCCAGTCGGTCCAGAGTCAGTTGCAGCAGGCTCTTGTCGCCCACCAGTGGGACAAATTGCTTGGGGAAACTCTGGCGGCTCAGGGGCCACAGCCGGGTGCCGGAGCCGCCGCAAAGGATGACGGGTGTGATGCTCATGCGAAGTAAATGGGTTGAGGTGTGGAAATTGCCCGCCAGACGCTGTTGTAGTTTAGTCATTTGGTGGACGTCGGCGCGGCTGCCGTTACCATGTTGAGTCTTTCTTCACGAACGAGCGAGTACAAGTCAAGATGACGATCCGCAAAGCCGTATTCCCCGTGGGTGGCCTGGGCACCCGATTCCTGCCTGCCACCAAGGCGATCCCGAAAGAAATGCTGCCCGTGGTGGACAAACCACTGATGCAGTACGCGGTGGAAGAAGCCTATGCGGCTGGTATCCGCGAGATGATCTTCGTGACCGGGCGGCACAAGCGCGCGATCGAAGACCATTTCGACACGGCGTACGAGCTGGAGATGGAGTTGCAGGCTGCTGGCAAGTCTGCCTTGCTGGAGTTGGTGCACTCCATCAAGCCCGACGACATGGATTGCGTCTATGTGCGGCAGCCTCGCGCGCTGGGTCTGGGCCACGCCGTGCTCTGTGCGGAGCGTCTGGTGGGCAACGAGCCCTTTGCTGTTCTGCTTGCCGACGACCTGATGATGGGCAAGGACCAGGTCCGGGGCGGTGCCACCGTGTTGCAGCAGATGGTGCAAGCCTATGAGTCCAGCCCGGGCACGGTGCTGGCTGTGCAGGATGTTCCGCGCGAGGAAACCCGCCGCTACGGTGTGGTCGACGTGCATGGTGCTGGGTCGGCGCTGGCCGAGGTTTTTGCGATGGTGGAGAAGCCCGCACCCGAAGTGGCACCGTCCACGCTCGCCGTGGCAGGCCGCTACATCCTGACGCCAGCGGTGTTTGAAAGCATTCGCCAGCAGCCCCGAGGCGCCGGTGGTGAGATCCAGCTGACCGATGGCATTGCAGCACTGATCGGCAAGGAAAAGGTGCAGGCCTTCCGCTATGACGGCAAGCGCTACGACTGCGGTAGCAAGGAAGGCTTCCTGGAGGCCACCATCGATCTGGCGCTGGCCAATATCGAACTCAGCGGCTCGGTGCGAGCCCACCTCAAGCGCCTCGGCGTCTGATTGCGGCTATCGGCCCAGCAGGAAAACGCAGGGCGCGTCCAAGGGAACGTCATTCGCCAGGTTCGGACTGCGTTTCCATTCGCTGACCACCGCGCTGCGGCATACCTGCTGCGGCAAGGTCAGTGCGCCGCACACTGCCAGACGTGTGTGCGGATGCAGGGCGTGCAGGAGTGCCTGTAGCAATGCGGTGTTTCTGTAAGGGGTCTCAATGACGATCTGCGTCTGCCCGGTCTTCAGTGCCAGCGCTTCCAGCTCTTTCAGGCGCCTGGCGCGTTCGCTGGCTTCTTGTGGCACATAGCCGACAAAAGCAAAGCTCTGCCCGTTGAGCCCGCTGGCGGCCAGTGCGAGCATCAGCGAGATCGGGCCCGTGAGCGGTACGACGCGGATGTTCTGGGCGTGCGCTGCCCGGACGATGGAGCTCCCTGGGTCGGCAATGGCGGGCATGCCGGCTTCGCTGACCAAACCCATGTCGCTTCCGAGCAGGGCGGGTTCGAGCAACGCGCGAGCTTGAGCGTCCCCTCCGGCCTGCGGGGCATGATCGCCCTTCTTGTGCGCGGAACGTGGCAATTCAACGATCTGTTGCGACTGCAATGGTGCGGCCAGGCTGGCCACCGCGTCGACCCGCTTGAGGAAGGCGCGGGTGCTCTTCGCGTTCTCGGTGATCCAGTGAGTAACGCGGCTGGCCACCTCCAGTGTTTCGGCGGGCAGCCAGGTGGAGGGGGACACTGGCGTGGCATCCTGAATGCCGAAGTCCAGTGGGGTGGGCACCAGGAACAGAGTGCCGCGCGGTGAAGAATGAGCACTCACAGTACGCGAACTCCTGCGGCACGGATCATCCGACAGGTGCGAATCAGTGGAAGACCGACAAGGGCCGTCGGATCGTCGTTGTCGATGCGCTCCAGCAGCGCAATACCCAGGCCTTCGCTCTTGGCACTGCCCGCGCAGTCGTAGGGCTGTTCGCTGCGAAGGTAGTGCTCGATCTCCTCGTCGCTGAGGTCACGGAAGACCACGCGAACGGCGGCGATGTCGCTTTGTTCGAACCCTGTGGATGCACACACCACCGCCAGCGCGGTCTGAAACACAACCGTCTGGCCACGCATCCGCCTCAGCTGGGCCACGGCGCGTTCGTGGGTGCCCGGCTTGCCGAGCGGCTCTCCTGCCAGATCGGCGACCTGATCACTGCCGATCACCACGGCCTGAGGATGACGCCGCGCCACGTCGCGGGCCTTTGCGATGGCAAGGCGCAGCGCAAGGTCGGCCGGTTTCTCACCGGGCTGGGGCGTTTCGTCCACGTCTGGTGCGATGGCCTCGAATGGCAGGCCCAGGCGCGAAACCAGTTCGCGGCGGTAGCGTGAAGTTGATCCCAGGATGAGGGCTCTGGATTCGGCTTGGGAGGATGGGGGGGCGGACGTCATGAGCGCATTTTCCCTGTATTCTTTTACACTGCCCGCATGAAAGACACCCCCAAGACGGCCTGGAATCCCAGGCGGCTGGACATGAAAGCCTTTGCCCAGGCAGGCGATAGCATCAGCGGCGAAGTGCCGCTCTCCGGATTCGTACGTCTCGGCGCAGACATTCACCCCGATGGATCGGGGGAGCTTCCGCCCGTTCGCTGGAAAGCTCGGGGCGAAATGCGAGCCTCGACATCGGGTGGACCACCCGATGTCTGGCTGCAACTCGAGGCCGATGCATTGGTGTCACTGACTTGTCAGCGCTGTCTGGCCCCGGTCGCGACGCCACTGGTGGTGGATCGCTGGTTCCGTTTTGTCGCAGACGAAGCCACGGCGGAGGCGCAGGACGACGGTTGCGAGGAAGACCTGCTGGCGCTCGAGCCCCGGCCCAACCTGCTGGATGTGCTGGAAGACGAGCTGCTGATGGAGTTGCCGCTGGTGCCCATGCATGAGGTGTGCCCCGCCTCGGTTCTCGCGGGTTTGTCGGCGTCCGCTGATGGGGGCGACCAGGATGCGCCACCCCCGAGAAACCCGTTTGCTGCGTTGGCCAAGCTGAAAAAGTGAGGCAAGGGAGCGCCATGGGCACGCCACTGGCGGCAACTGCGCCTTCGGGCTATAATGCTTGGCTTTGCGCTGGTATCCATTTGCACGTCGATGTGCCCGGGTCAGGCGCGCAACCGGTTGGACGGAGCGAGGCTCCGTTTTTGCCACCCCGTTTGACCCTACCGATTTCAGGAGCCCACCATGGCTGTTCAGCAAAACAAAAAGTCTCCCTCCAAGCGCGGCATGCACCGTTCGCACAACGCGTTGAACGTTCCCGGCATTGCCGTGGAGCCGACCACTGGCGAAACCCATCTACGCCACCACATCAGCCCCAACGGTTTTTACCGTGGGCGCCAAGTCCTGAAAAACAAGTCCGAAGCCTGATGGCGGGTCGCCACAGGCCCTGCCGCGAAATTGCGGGCAGGGGCTTGGCGGCCATTGAGACCCGGGCCCGCATGCTGCATGCGGGCTTTTTTCATTCTTGGGGCGTTAAAAGCGCCCGACCCGGGGTGTTTTCATGATCACCGTCGCCGTCGATTGCATGGGGGGAGATGTCGGACCGGATGTCACCATGCCGGCCAGCCTCGCCTTTCTGGAGGCTCATCCGCAAGCGCAGTTGCTGCTGGTTGGGCAACCTGATGCGTTGGGTGCCTGGCCGCAGTTGCTGGGCAATCCGCGCTGTAAGTTGGTGCCGGCCAGCGAGGTTGTCACCATGGACGATCCGGTCGAGGTGGCGTTGCGTCGCAAGAAGGACTCTTCGATGCGGGTGGCCATCAACCAGGTGAAGGATGGCGTCGCACAAGCGGCGGTATCGGCAGGCAATACCGGGGCCCTGATGGCCATTGCCCGGTACGTGTTGAAGACCATGGACGGTATTGATCGCCCCGCCATCGCCACCCAGATGCCCAATGCACGCGGAGGTGCCACCACGGTGCTTGACCTTGGTGCGAACGTGGATTGTTCTGCCGAGCATCTTTTGCAGTTCGCCGTAATGGGCTCGGCTCTGGTGGCGGCCGCCACGGGCAGGCAGGAGCCTAGCGTTGGCTTGCTCAATGTCGGGGAGGAGGTCATCAAGGGCAGCGAAGTCATCAAAAAAGCGGGTATCTTGCTTCGAAATGCATCGACATCCGGTGATTTGAACTTCTTCGGCAATATTGAAGGTGATGATGTTTTCAAGGGAACCACCGACATCGTGGTCTGTGACGGGTTTGTCGGGAACGTGGCCCTCAAGGCGAGTGAAGGCCTTGCCTCGATGATTAGTGGTTTTATCCGGGAAGAGTTTTCGAAGAGCATTTTCCGTAAAATTGCGGCAATTGTCGCTTATCCGGTTCTAAAATCATTCAAAAATCGGGTTGATCACCGTCGCTACAATGGCGCAGCCCTGCTGGGGCTTCGGGGGCTTGTGTTCAAGAGCCATGGCTCGGCCGATGCGTTCGCGTTCGAACAGGCGTTGAACCGGGCTTATGATGCGGCCCACAACAAATTGCTGGACAACGTGCGGGAGCGCATTGCCCATGCCAGGCCTCTGATAGCACCAGAGCCTGTGGCCAGCGAACTCAAGAGCATCTCGACTTTCTGATCGATCCATCCGCATGACAAGCTACGCCCGCATCGCTGGCACTGGGAGTTGCCTTCCACCCCAACGCCTGACCAACGCCGACATGGTGGCGATGCTGGCGCCACGTGGGGTGGAGACCAGCGACGAGTGGATCGTGGAGCGCACCGGAATCCGGGCGCGGCATTTTGTGGGCGAGGGGGTGTACGCCAGTGACCTTGCTGCCCAGGCCTGTCGCGAGGCTATGAAGGCCGCCCATGTGCAACCCACCGAGATCGACCTGATCATTGTCGCCACGTCCACGCCAGACATGGTGTTCCCTTCGACGGCGACCATACTGCAGCACAAACTGGGCATTGCCGGTAGCCCGGCATTCGATGTGCAGGCCGTTTGCACGGGTTTTATCTATGCGCTGACGGTGGCGGATGCCATGATCCGCTCCGGAACTGCAAGCAAGGCGCTCGTGGTCGGTGCGGAGATTTTCAGCAGGTTGCTGGACTTCAACGATCGCACCACCTGTGTGTTGTTTGGCGACGGCGCTGGTGCGGTGGTGCTGGAGGCTTCGGAGTCGCCCGGCATTCTCGCCACTGATATCCATGCAGACGGTAAGCATACGGGCATTCTTTGCGTGCCTGGCCACGTCTCGGGTGGACAGATCCTTGGTGACCCCTTGCTCAAGATGGATGGACAGGCAGTCTTCAAGCTGGCAGTGGGTGTGCTGGAGGAGACGGCGCGCGCCACGCTGGCCAAGGCTGGCAGGACCACCGACGATATCGATTGGCTCATTCCGCATCAGGCCAACATCCGGATCATGCAGAGCACGGCGCGGAAGTTGAAATTGCCGCCGGAGAAGGTCGTGGTCACTGTCGACCAGCATGGCAATACCTCGGCCGCATCCATTCCTCTGGCGCTCGACCATGCGGTGCGCCAAGGCCACGTCAAGAGGGGTGACACATTGATGCTGGAAGGCGTTGGTGGCGGATTCACCTGGGGTTCCGTTCTGCTGGATTTCTGAGTGACACCTGCGTCACTCAGCCTGAACTGCTATTGCGATGAAAAACTTTGCTTTTGTATTCCCCGGACAGGGCTCCCAGGCCGTGGGAATGCTCGATGCCTGGGGTGAGCATGCTGCCGTCCGGGAAACGCTTCAGGAAGCGTCGGATGCCATGGGGGAGGATCTGGGGAAACTGATTCACGAAGGGCCGGCCGACGTGCTGGCCATGACCGTGAACACCCAGCCTGTGATGCTGGTCGCGGGTGTCGCCGCCTGGCGCGTGTGGCGCGCCGAAGGCGGTGCCTTGCCTGCTGTGGTGGCGGGTCATTCGCTGGGGGAGTATTCCGCACTGGTTGCTTCTGGGGTGCTGACGCTGGCCCAGGCTGCTCCTCTGGTGCGCTTCCGTGCACAGGCCATGCAGGAAGCCGTGCCGGTGGGCACGGGTGCGATGGCGGCCGTGTTGGGCTTGAATGCCGCTGGCGTGGTCGCCGGTTGTATCGAAGCCCAGACCAGTTTCGGGCCAGGCAGCGCCGAGGTGGTCGAGGCCGTGAACTTCAACGATCCCGCACAGACCGTGATCGCGGGCAGCAAGGCGGCTGTCGAGAAGGCCTGTGAAGTGCTCAAGGCGCAGGGAGCCAAGCGCACTTTGCCTCTACCAGTGTCTGCCCCGTTCCACTCCAGTCTGATGAGACCTGCTGCCGAACGTTTGAAGGAAAAGCTGGCCGCTACCTCCTTGGGATCACCGCAGATCCCTGTGATCAACAACATCGATGTGACGGTCGAATCCGATCCTGATCGGATTCGTGATGCGCTGTACCGGCAGGCTTTCGGGCCGGTGCGATGGGTCGAGTGCGTGGAAGCCATCAAGGCTCGAGGCCTCGATACCGTGATCGAATGTGGTCCCCGCAAGGTGTTGACCGCCATGGTCAAACGTGTGGACCCTTCGCTGAATGCGGGTGCACTGTTCGATCCCGCCACCCTTGCTGAGGTGAAGGCCCTGTTGGCCTGACCCTGGAGAATCCATTCATGTCTGAAATCAAGTTTGCAGGCCAGGTGGCCTTGGTAACCGGTGCCTCTCGAGGCATCGGTGCGGCCATTGCGCTGGAGCTGGCCGCGCGCGGCCTGATCGTGATTGGCACGGCGACCAGCGATGACGGTGCCGCGCGCATAGGGTCTACTCTGGCTGCTGTACCGGGCGCAGCCGGTGGCTGCCGCGGTGCCCGGCTGGATGTGAACGACGCTTCCGCTGCAGAAGCCTTGATCGATGAAATCGTCAAGGCGCATGGCGGTTTGCAGGTGCTGGTAAACAACGCCGGCATCACGCGCGACATGCTCGCCATGCGTCTCAAGGATGAGGACTGGGACGCCGTGCTGGACACCAACCTCAAAGCGGTTTTCCGCATGAGCCGCGCGGTCATCCGCCCCATGATGAAGCAACGCTACGGCCGAATCGTCAGCATCACCAGTGTCGTTGGCGCGTCGGGCAATGCCGGGCAGGCCAACTACGCGGCTGCGAAAGCTGGCGTGGCGGGCATGACGCGTGCGCTGGCGCGGGAACTGGGGAGCCGCAACATCACGGTGAACTGTGTCGCCCCCGGCTTCATCGAAACCGATATGACGGCGGCCTTGCCGGAGGAACAGCAGAAGGCGCTGCTGGGACAGATTCCTCTCGGCCATCTCGGCAAGCCAGCCGACATCGCGCATGCGGTGGCCTATCTCTCGAGTCCCCAGGCTGCGTATGTCACCGGGCAGGAGTTGCACGTCAACGGCGGGATGTTCATGTCCTGAGCCTGAACGGGCATTCATTCTTCTTTTGCGCCGTGCCGCCGCCCGGCGGGCCATCCGGGGTGATATCTTCGGCGCGGCTAAAATGGCGGTCTGTAATTCAACCACCCTTAGAGGGACCTATGAGCGATATCGAAGCACGTGTTAAGAAAATCATTGCCGAACAACTCGGTGTGGAAGAGGGGCAGGTCACGAATGAAAAGGCTTTCGTGGCAGACCTGGGTGCCGATTCGCTGGACACGGTTGAACTGGTGATGGCTCTGGAAGACGAGTTCGGTATCGAAATTCCCGACGAAGAAGCCGAGAAGATCACCACGGTCCAGAAGGCCATCGATTACGCCCTGGCCCACCAGAAGGCCTGAAGCACAGATGAGCCGTCGCCGAGTCGTTGTGACCGGCCTGGGTTGCGTCAGCCCCGTGGGTAACACGGTGGCCGATTCCTGGGCCAACCTCCTGGCAGGTCAATCCGGCATTGACTTCATCACGAAGTTCGACGCGTCGAACTTCGCCTGCAAGTTCGCAGGGGAGGTCAAGGGGTTCAATCTGGAGGAGTACATCACCGCCAAGGAAGCGCGGACGATGGATACCTTCATTCATTACGGCGTGGCTGCCTCGATGCAAGCGGTGGCAGACTCCGGCTTGCCTACCGGGGAGCATTTGGGCGACGAACAAGCGACGCGCATTGGCTGTGTGATCGGCTCGGGCATCGGCGGTCTGCCGCTGATCGAGGAAACGCACACCGAATTGCTCAATCGCGGCCCGCGACGGATCACGCCATTCTTCGTGCCTGCCTCGATCATCAACATGATTTCGGGGCACGTGTCGATGAAGTACGGCTTCAAGGGGCCGAACATTGCCATCGTCACGGCCTGTACCACCGGCCTGCATTGCATTGGTGAGGCTGGCCGCATGATCGAGTACGGCGATGCAGATGTGATGATCGCCGGGGGCGCTGAAGCCACCGTGTCTCCGCTGGGTATCGGTGGCTTTGCCGCGATGCGAGCGCTGTCCACACGCAACGACGATCCCAAGACCGCCTCGCGTCCCTGGGACAAGGACCGGGACGGTTTCGTCCTGGGTGAAGGCGCTGGCGTGATGGTGCTCGAAGAGTATGAGCACGCGAAAGCGCGCGGTGCAAAGATCTATGCCGAGCTCGGGGGGTTTGGGATGAGTGCCGACGCCGGGCACATGACGGCACCCAACATGGATGGACCACGCCGTGCGATGTTGAGTGCGTTGCGCAATGCGGGCGTCAATCCCGATCAGGTGGATTATCTGAATGCCCATGGCACGTCCACTCCGCTCGGCGATATCAATGAAAGCAACGCCATCAAAGCCGCACTGGGGGACCATGCGCGGAACATGGTGGTGAGTTCCAGCAAGTCGATGACGGGACACCTGCTCGGCGGCGCGGGCGGTATCGAGTCGGTGTTCACCGTTCTGGCTCTCCACCATCAAAAGGTGCCGCCGACCATCAACATCTTCAATCAGGATCCGGAGTGCGATCTGGACTACTGCGCCAATACGGCGCGGGACGCAAAGATCAACGTGGCCCTGAAAAACAACTTCGGCTTCGGCGGGACCAACGGCACGTTGGTTTTCAAGCGCGCCTGAACGCTCTGATCACGCCCTCTGTCAAGACTTCGCATGCACAGCGCCCCATCGGTCGTTTTTCCGGTGGGGCGTTGCATTTGGTACGGGGTGATATTTGCCGCGCTCGCGTTGCTTGGGGGCTGCGCGTTGGGCGCTTGGTGGTGGTTCAACGGATGGCAGTACGGTTTGCGGCCCGGCTTTGCCGGCGCCCTGCTGTGGACGGCGTGGGCATGCTTTGCCACCTGGACATGGCGCCGCGCTCCGGTTGGCCAACTGAAATGGAATGGTCCAGGCATGTGCGGGGACGATGTGTCCATGGGAAGCTGGCACTGGTACAGCGCGGCCTGTCCCGACGGCGCTGTGCTGCGCAGGGTGGAGTGGGTGCTGGATCTTCAAGTCGTGGCATTGCTGCGTTTGCACAATGCCGACGCCCTCGCGCGCTGGGTCTGGGTCGAGCGGGCCAGAGATCCTGCGCAATGGATGATGCTGAGGCGTGCGCTGACGGCAGGAAGCCGCTGATGCGTCTGGTACCCTGGGTTATATTTCCGCGCGCATGAATCCCGAAGATCACACCGCTCCGCCGCCGCCTGACAGTGACGTCATGCTGGTGCAGCGCACGCTTGCGGGCGAGCAGCGGGCATTCGAGATGCTGGTCGTCAAATACCAGCGGCGTGTGGAGCGCCTGATTGGGCGGATGGTGCGAGACGCCGACCTGGTTCAGGACATCGCCCAGGAAACCTTTATCCGTGCCTACCGTGCTCTGGCCCAGTTTCGCGGGGATGCCCAGTTCTACACCTGGCTGTACCGGATTGCGGTCAACACGGCCAAAAAGCAGTTGATGGAACTCAAGCGCGATCCGCTGGTCTTCCAGTCCCAGATGAAATCGGGCGAGGACGATGAAACTTCCGCCCCCGAACGTGAACTAAATTCGGGAGTGGCTGACACCGAAACGCCCGAAGCGGTGCTGGCCAGCAAGGAAATCGCCGAGGCGGTCAACGCCGCCATGGATGCGTTGCCCGAAGAGTTGCGCATGGCGATCACCCTGCGAGAGATCGAGGGCATGAGCTACGAAGAAATTGCCACGGCGCTGGAATGCCCGATCGGCACGGTGCGTTCCCGGATTTTTCGGGCGCGAGAGGCCATTTCGGGGCGCATCAAGCCGATGCTGGAGCGCCAGACAGGCAAACGCTGGTAGGAGAGGCAGGGCGCCGCCGAGACGGCGGTCCTATGGCCCACGAATTGGGAAGTCAGGAAATTCATCATGAATGCCGCACAAGTCAGTTTGAACGCCAAATCTCAGGAAACGGCCGCCATCATTGCTTCTGAGCAATGTGTGTCTTCCTTGGTGGATGGTGAGATCGGTACCGCGCAGTTGGCAGATCTGCTGTCCTCAGACGAGGGTCGAGAGGAGTTGCTGGGAAGCTGGCATGCCTACCATGTGATCGGCGACGTGCTGCGGGGTCACAGTGGCGTCATTTCAACCCGTGCGCCCTGCGACTTTCTGGCGGATGTGCGCGAACGCCTTCGGTTGGAGGCCGCACCCATTGTCCAACCCATGCCTGGCGTTCGCCATCCCCATGAGCCGGTCCAACCTGTAGCCTTGGTGCGAGGCACTGCCGCCAATGACGCCACCTTCCGCTGGAAGCTGGTGGCCGGCGTTGCCTCCCTGGCCGCGGTCATGGCGGTGAGTTGGACGGTGTTGAGTGGAGTCCCCCCGGCTGCGGGCGGGACGTCGGGTCCTCAGCTGGCGGCCGTGCCGACGGCGCCTGAGGCGGCAGAGCGTGTTGCGGCCCAGGTCACGACACCCTCAACTGCCGTGGTGGTGAATACCGGGCAAGGGACGTTGATCCGCGATGCCCGCCTGGAAGAATTGCTGGCTGAACACCGGCAGAACGGCAGCATGTCTGCCTTGCAGATGCCCACCGGCTTCATCCGGAATGCCACTTACGATGCCGCGGGACGCTGACGCACCATGACGCTCGTCCCGCTTTCGCCTTCCCCAAGTGCCGCGAGCAATCCTCGCTCGCGACTGCGTGGACGCCATGGTGTCCGCCACTGGAGTGCTGCGGCGCTTGTGGCGCTGGCGTCTGGTCTGATGGCGCCCGTGTATGGTCAGAATGCGTTGCCTTCGTCGACCACGCGCAGCGTCAACGAATGGCTGACCCGCATGCACGAAGCCTCGAACCAGCGCTCTTACATCGGGACTCTCGTGGTTTCTGCCGGAAGCGCCATGTCGGCTTCGAAAATCTGGCATGTCTGCGATGGTTCGCAGCAGATGGAGCGGGTCGACACCCTGACCGGTGCGCCCAGGACGACCATCCGGCGGAACAAGGAAGTCATCACCTTCGTGCCGGAGGCCAAAACGGCTTTCGTGGAGAAGCGCGATTCGCTGGGTATGTTCCCCGAGTTGTTGCGCACGCCCAGCAACCTGATTCCCCAGTTCTACAGCGCCCGGGAAGTGGGTGTGCAGCGCGTGGCGGGCCACCTGTCGGACATGGTTGAGATTCTTCCCAAGGACGAATTGCGCTTTGGCTACCGTATCTGGTCGGAGCGACAGACGGGCCTCGTGGTCAAGCTGCAGACGTTGGGCGAGCAGGGCGCAGTGGTGGAGCAGGTGGCGTTCTCCGAGTTGCAGCTCGATGCCCCCGTCAGCATGGACAAGTTGCACAAGCTGATGAAGGACACACGGGGCTATGAGGTTTACAAGCCCACGCTCAAGAAGACCACCGCTGAAGCAGAGGGCTGGCGTTTGAAGGAGCCTGTGCCGGGCTTCGCGGCCATGAGCTGCCATACCCGCGAGGCCTCTGGTGGTACTGGACAAACGTCCATGCAATGGGTGTTCTCTGATGGCTTGGCCTCGGTGTCACTCTTCGTCGAACCGTTCGACGCGCAGCGCCACGTTCAGGAGTCGTCAGCCGCGTTGGGTGCCACGAATTCAGTCAATCGACGCGTGGGCGAACACTGGCTCACCGTGGTGGGTGAAGTGCCTGCTGCCACGCTGCGCAGATTCGCGATGGCGTTGGAGAGAACGCGTTAAATGCGGGGCCGCTGTGGCCGCGCGTCGTTCCCTGCGTAGCACAGTTCGGGGGGGTTTCCTACCACATGCTTCTTTTTCGGTTGTCATTTCGTTTTGCGTACCTGTAAAGGATTTTCATGACGCACATTCCTGACGCGAAAGCGCCGCTGGCTGGCCTTTTGACAGCGACCGCACTGGCGGTGACCGGTTTTGTCCTTTCGATGCCCGCGGGCGCCCAGACCAGCGTCCCGACCGTTCCTCCTGCCGCCAGCGTTCGTGGTCTGCCCGACTTCACCGACTTGGTTGATCAGGTCGGGCCTTCGGTGGTGAACATCCGCACGATGGAGCGCGCCAGCAGGGACAGCTCGGGTGGCTCGGCACCGGATGAGCAGATGCTGGAGTTTTTCCGCCGCTTCGGTATTCCCATTCCTCCCGGTATGAACCCGCGCGGGCCACGCCAGGAGCGTGCGCCCTCCGAGGAGGCGCAGCCTCGTGGTGTCGGATCAGGGTTCATCCTGAGCGCAGACGGTCTCATCATGACGAACGCGCACGTCGTCGAAGGTGCTGATGAGGTGATCGTCACCCTGCCGGACAAGCGCGAGTTCAAGGCCAAGATCGTGGGTGCTGACAAACGCACCGATGTGGCGGTGGTGAAAATCGAGGCCACGGGCCTGACGGCCGTCAAGATCGGTGACATCAACCGCCTGCGCGTGGGTGAGTGGGTGATGGCCATCGGTTCTCCATTTGGACTGGAAAACTCGGTGACCGCGGGCATCGTGAGTGCCAAGCAGCGCGACACGGGTGACTTTCTGCCTTTCATCCAGACGGACGTGGCGATCAACCCCGGAAATTCAGGTGGCCCACTGATCAACATGCGTGGCGAGGTGGTGGGTATCAACAGCCAGATCTACTCGCGCTCCGGCGGTTTCCAGGGCATCTCGTTTGCCATCCCGATCGATGAAGCGGTGCGCGTGTCCGATCAATTGCGGACCAGTGGGCGTGTGACGCGAGGTCGTATCGGTGTCCAGATCGATCAGGTCAGCAAGGACGTCGCTGAATCCATCGGATTGGGCCAGTCCAAGGGCGCCTTGGTGCGTGGCGTCGAACCCAACTCTCCCGCGGCCAAGGCGGGCGTCGAGCCGGGCGACATCATCCTGAAATTCGATGGCAAGGACATCGACAAGTCGGTAGACCTTCCGAGACTGGTTGGCAATACCAAGCCCGGCAGCAAGAGCAGCATGACGGTCTTCCGACGAGGCAGTCAACGGGAGCTTTCCGTCATCGTGGCCGAACTGGAGCCCGAGCGCACGGAGGCCAAGGCGGCGACACCCGAGCCCACCAAGCCCCAGTCCAGCAATGCCCTGCAGGCACTTGGCCTGAGCCTGACCGAGCTGACGGCGGCGGACAAGAAGGAACTCAATCTCAAGGGGGGTGTGCGTATCGCGTCCGCCGACGGCGCCGCTGCGCGGGCCGGGTTGCGCGAAGGGGATGTCATCGTGGCGATCGCCAACAGCGAGATTGCCAGCGTGAAGGATGTTGAGGCCGCGCTGGCCAAGGTGGAGAAAGCCCGCCCCATCAATGTCCTGTTCCGGCGTGGTGAATGGGCCCAGTATGCGGTGATCCGCGCCTCGCGCTGACTTCGGGTCCGTGTGTCAATAACCCCCTGTCCCGATTGGGATTGGGGGTTATTTTTTGGGGTGGCCGATTCACCACACCGGGTTTTCCACAGTGCGGATATTTCTTGAGTGATGAATTGTTAGTGAATGCTCACAATCTTTGGATGTCTCATGACGGAATTCGCTAAAATGGCACCTATTCTGAACAGATTCCCGTGTTCATGCGCCACCTCGATCCACGATGTGGAAGTGGCACGAGAAGCCCCCATGTCATCCACAGACGGTGCACATGTTGCCCGCATTTTTCTGTGGATTATCTGTGAATAACTTTGACGTTGCTGCGCTGCAACAGGGTGACGACGCAGGTTCGGAGGTGTGCATTCCGGGCTTTTTGCCTACAATGAAACCCCAACTATCGCAGTTGCCATTGATTGTTGGTTACGGGCGCGTCAGCAGCTGACGCGCCCTTTTTTATGGCCGCACGTTCCTGTCCGAACCTGCGGTGTTCCTCTCGTGCCGAGCCGCTTTTCCTGATGAAACACATCCGCAATTTTTCGATCATCGCGCACATCGACCATGGCAAGTCCACCCTCGCTGATCGCATCATTTCCTTGTGCGGGGGATTGTCTGACCGTGAGATGAGCGAGCAGGTGCTCGACTCCATGGACATCGAGAAAGAGCGCGGCATCACCATCAAGGCGCAGACGGCGGCGCTCCGCTACAAGGCGCGCGACGGGCAGGTCTACAACCTCAATCTGATCGATACCCCGGGGCATGTCGACTTCTCCTACGAGGTTTCCCGATCGCTGTCCGCATGCGAAGGCGCGTTGCTGGTGGTGGATGCCAGCCAGGGCGTGGAGGCCCAGACCGTGGCCAATTGCTACACCGCGCTGGATCTGGGCGTGGAAGTGGTGCCCGTGCTGAACAAGATGGATCTGCCCAACGCTGATCCCGACAACGCCAAACGCGAAATCGAGGACGTGATCGGTATCGATGCCACCGATGCCATCCCCTGCTCGGCGAAGACAGGCATGGGGGTCGAAGACATTCTCGAAGCGGTGGTCGCGCGAATCCCCTCGCCCAAGGGGCAGCCCGACGCGCCCTTGCGGGCCATGATTGTCGACAGCTGGTACGACGCCTATGTGGGGGTCGTGATGCTGGTGCGTGTGGTCGATGGACGTCTGCTCAAGGGCGAGCGCATCAAGATGATGGCGACCAACACCGTCTACAACGCCGACAACCTGGGTGTCTTCACGCCCGCCAACGAAGCGCGCGAGTCGCTGGAAGCTGGCGAGGTGGGCTACATCATCGCCGGCATCAAGGAGCTGCAGGCGGCGAAGGTGGGTGACACCATCACGCTGGAAAAGAAGCTGCCCAACAACGCCGGCCCGGCCGCAGAAGCGTTGCCCGGTTTCAAGGAGGTGCAGCCCCAGGTGTTCGCGGGCCTGTACCCGACCGAGGCCAACCAGTACGATGCCTTGCGGGACGCGCTGGAAAAGCTCAAGCTCAACGACGCATCGTTGCACTATGAGCCTGAAGTCTCACAGGCGCTCGGATTCGGTTTCCGTTGCGGTTTTCTGGGGCTCCTGCACATGGAGATCGTGCAGGAGCGGCTGGAGCGCGAGTTCGACCAGGATCTCATCACCACCGCGCCGAGCGTGGTCTATCAGGTGGTCAAACCCGATGGCGAGGTCATCATGGTCGAGAACCCGTCCAAGATGCCTGACCAGGGGCGTATCGAGGAGATTCGCGAGCCGATCGTGACGGTGCACCTTTACATGCCCCAGGAATATGTGGGGGCGGTGATGACGCTGGCCAACCAGAAGCGTGGCCTGCAGATCAACATGGCGTACCACGGCAAGCAGGTCATGCTGACCTATGACATGCCGCTGGGCGAGATCGTGCTGGACTTTTTCGACAAGCTGAAATCGGTCAGCCGTGGCTATGCATCCATGGACTATGAATTCAAGGAGTACCGGGCGTCCGATGTGGTGAAGGTGGACATCCTGCTCAACGGCGAGAAGGTGGACGCCTTGTCCATCATCGTGCACCGCACCCAGGCACAGTACCGGGGCCGGGCGGTTGCAGCCAAGATGCGTGAGATCATCAGCCGCCAGATGTTCGACGTCGCCATTCAGGCGGCCATCGGCGGTAACGTGATCGCCCGGGAAACCATCAAAGCGCTGCGCAAGAACGTGCTGGCAAAATGCTACGGCGGTGACATCACGCGCAAACGCAAACTCCTCGAAAAACAGAAAGCAGGCAAGAAGCGCATGAAACAGATCGGTTCCGTTGAAGTGCCCCAGGAGGCTTTTCTCGCCATTTTGCAGGTGCAAGACTGATGCAGGCGATCATGGGAACGATCACTGCGGTGATCCTGGCGGCGTTCGCTGCGTACGCGGGCGCCTGGTACACCGGTGTGGTGGAGGGCAATTTCGCTGTCCTGCTGATGCTGGCCACGGTAGTGACGGGCATTTACTGGGTGATCGAAAAGCTCGTTTTCCTGCCGCGCCGCCGCCGCGCTGCACAGCAGTTGCTGGATGAACACAACGTCCGCAAAGAAGCCTTGCTCAAGCAGGGGTTCACGCACATCGAGGGCGATGTGGAGAACGCGCGCCAGAAACTGCTGGCCCAGCCCTGGTGGCTGGATTGGACCGCCGGCCTGTTTCCGGTGATTCTTGCTGTCTTTGTGCTGCGCTCCTTTCTGTTCGAGCCCTTCAAGATACCGTCTGGCTCCATGATCCCCACATTGCGGGTGGGTGATCTCATACTGGTCAACAAATTCCACTATGGAGTGCGGATGCCCGTGTTCAACACCATGCTCTTCGAGAATCACAAGCCGCAGCGCGGCGATGTGATGGTGTTCCGCTATCCGCCGCAACCCAGTCTGGATTACATCAAGCGAGTGATCGGGGTGCCGGGCGACGAGGTCGCCTACCTGAACAAGCAGATCACCGTGAACGGCAAGCCGGTGCCACGCGTGGCACAGCCCGAATTCTTCGACAGCGAGACCATGCGTTACGCGCGCCAGTTCCGCGAAACCCTGGACGCGCGAAGCTATAACACCCTCAACGACGATGACCGCCCTGCATTCATCCAGGGCACCACGGAGTTCCCCTTCAGCAATGCTTGCCGCTACACCGTCGAAGGTGTGACCTGCAAGGTGCCTGAAGGTCACTATTTCATGATGGGTGACAATCGCGACAACTCCCTGGATTCGCGCTATTGGGGCTTCGTGCCCGAGGCGAATATCGTGGGCAAGGCCTTTTTTGTCTGGATGAACTTCGGGGATCTCGGCCGCATCGGGTCGTTCGAGTGATTCAGCAGTTTGGTTTCAAGGGGATGAACAGATGAAGCTGAAGCGACAACAACGGGGCCTGACTTTCGTGGGCTTGCTGATCGTGGGCATCCTGCTGGCGTACACAGGCGTCATCCTGGCGCAGGTGGCCCCAACATATGTTGAGTTTCTTGCCGTGCAGAAGGCCGTCGACAAGGCGGCCGCAGGCAGCACGGTTGCGGAAGTCCGAAGCATCTTCGACAAGGCCGCGCAGATTGACGACATCACCAGCATCTCCGGCAAGGACCTCACGGTGGGCAAGACGGGTGATCGCGTGGTGGTGTCGTTTGCTTATCCGCGCGAAATTCATCTGGTCGGACCGGCCTTTCTGGTCATGAAGTACGAAGGCCGTTCCAAGTGACTGCCATAGACGGGCGGCGCCCTGGCGGGCGCTGGTGCCATTGAGCCCCGAATTGCTCGCGCTTCAGAAGCGCCTTCAGCATCCGTTCGCCAACCCGCGCCTGCTGGAGCGTGCGTTGACGCATCGCAGCTTCACGTCCGACCACAACGAGCGGCTGGAGTTTCTGGGTGATTCCGTGCTCAGCCTCGCCATTTCCGGCCTGCTGTTCGAGAAGCTCAATCAGCTGCCCGAGGGGGATCTGTCGCGCGTGCGGGCCAATCTGGTCAAGCAGGACACCTTGTTCCGCATTGCCGGCGAACTGGGTCTTTCCAATTGCTTGCGCCTGGGCGACGGTGAAAAGCGTTCCGGAGGACACAAGCGGCCCTCCATCCTGGCCGACGCGCTGGAGGCTGTGATCGGTGCCGTCTATCTCGACGCGGGTTTCGAGGTGGCTGCCGCTCTGGTCCAGCGGCTGTTCAGTGGCATCGAACTCAACGCGCAGATGAGTGCCATGGGCAAGGATCCGAAGACCGAATTGCAGGAGTGGCTGCAGGCGCGCAAAATGAAGCTGCCGTCCTACCGGGTGGTGGCCACCCTGGGTGAGGCACACAAGCAGACCTTCGATGTGGAATGCACCGTCATGGAGACGGGGCACAGCGAACGGGGTATCGGTGCATCGCGGCGGGCCGGTGAGCAAGCCGCCGCCGCCGCCATGCTGCAACATCTGACCCCCGGAAATCCGGCTTCTCCATCGGTGGTGCCCCGCACCCCCCAGTCCTCCTGATTCATGCCAGACCCTTCTGCCCAGTCTCCTGCCAACCCCGACCTGGACGCCATGCTGGCCAAGGTGCTGGGCAAGGACACGGCGCCTGCTCCCGGCGCTCCGGACGCTCCTGCTCGTCCATCGGCGGACATCGAGGTGGACCCTTCGGCACAGCGGTGCGGGTTTGTTGCCATCATCGGCAAGCCCAATGTCGGCAAGTCCACCTTGCTCAATGCGCTTGTGGGACAGAAGGTGAGCATCACCTCGCGCAAGGCGCAGACGACACGCCACCGCATCACGGGCATCCGCACCGTTGGGCCGACGCAGTTCGTCTTCGTGGACACGCCAGGTTTCCAGACCCGTCATGGCAACGCGCTCAACCGGGCCTTGAACAAGACCGTGCTGGGAGCGGTCAACGATGTCGACCTCATTCTTTTCGTGGTCGAGGCAGGCCGTTTCAATCTGGCCGATGCCAAAGCGTTGTCGGCCTTGCCGCCCAAGGTGCCCGTCATGCTGGTCGCCAACAAGTTCGATCTGGTGCACCGCCGGGGTGATCTCGCACCGTGGCTGCGCTCCATGCAGGAGCGCCACCCCTTCGCCGAGTTCGTGCCGATGTCGGCCAAGGCACCCAGGGACATCCAGCGTCTCTTCGCGATCTGCGAGAAGTACCTGCCCCAGCAACCCTGGATGCACGACCCGGATGATCTGACGGACCGCAGCGAGCGCTTCATGGCCAGTGAAATGGTGCGCGAAAAGCTGTTCCGGCTGACGGGCGACGAGCTGCCGTACACGTCCACTGTGGTCATCGACAAGTTCGAGGAGGAAGGCGCGCTCAGGCGCATTGCCGCCACGATCGTGGTCGAACGCGAGGGGCACAAGGGCATGGTGATCGGTGAAAAGGGTGAAAAGCTCAAGCGCATCGGCACCGAGGCACGCCAGGAGCTGGAGAAGCTCTGGGACTGCAAGGTGTTCTTGGAGCTCTGGGTGAAGGTGCGCTCGGGCTGGGCGGACGACGACGCACGCGTGCGATCGTTCGGCTACGAATAAGCCCGCCCCACCCCCACGTCGGCAAGGCCGGATGGCATGGCCCTGAAACGTTTCTCTGACGAACCCGCCTTCGTCCTGCACCGTTACGACTGGAGCGAGACGAGTCTGGTGCTGGAGGTCTTCACACGCCGCCATGGCCGCATTGCCATGGTGGCCAAGGGGGTGAAGCGACCCACTTCCCAGTTTCGCCCTGTGCTGTTGCCTTTGCAGCCTCTGCTCGTGTCCTGGAGCGGTGATGCGGAGGTGCGTACGCTCAAGGCCGCACACTGGCAGGGAGGGCACGTCATGCCCACTGGCGATGCGCTGATGTCGGGCAGCTACCTCAACGAACTGCTCATGCGTCTGCTGGCCCGCGATGACCCTCACGAGCGGCTGTTCGGCCACTACGCTGCGGCCGTGCAACTGCTCGCGGAAAGAGGTGATGCGCAGCCGCTCATCCTGCGCGCGTTCGAGCTGCTGCTGCTGCGCGACGTGGGCCTCCTGCCCGACCTCGGCCAGGAGAGCAACACGCTGGCCGAACTCCATCCACAGCGCCGATATGTGCTGGTGCCGGAGAGCGGCCTGGCCCCTTCAGGGGTGGACGATCCGCATGCGCTCACGGGCGAACAGTGGCTGGATCTCCAGGCCGCGATGGATGAGCCTGCACCCTTTATTCCGACCCTGCGTGCCTGCGCGGCCTGCCTGCAAGCGGTGCGTGTGCCTTTGCGCAACCTGCTGCACTACCATTGCGGCGTGCGCGTGTTCAAGACCCGCCAGTTGATGCTCGACGTGCAAGCCATGACGCGGCCGCCAAGGCCTGTGGGTGGTGATGCAGTCCCTTCAGACAATCTTCCTGCCGCGACCGAATCATGACCGAGGCCTCCCGCTCCCCGCTTTCCAGGACCGCCCTGTCGGTGAATCTCAACAAGGTGGCTCTGGTGCGCAACACGCGGCATCTGGGCATTCCTTCGGTCACGAGGGCTGCAACGCTGTGCCTCGAGGCCGGTGCACATGGCATCACGGTGCACCCCCGACCAGATGAACGCCACATTCGGGCGCACGATGTGCACGACCTCGCGGCGCTGCTCAAGGCATGGCCTGACTGCGAGTTCAACATCGAAGGCAACCCGTTCCACAACCTCATGGGTTTCGTGCGTGAACTGCGGCCACAGCAAGTCACCTTCGTGCCCGACAGTGAGGGGCAATTCACCAGCGACCACGGATGGAGTTTTCCCGCCGATGCCGACCGCCTGCGTCCTGTCATTGCGCAGGCCCGCGAGCTGGGCGTGCGTGTGAGCCTGTTCATGGATGCCGATCCGGCTCAGATGGCCGCCGCCAGGGCCGTGGGGGCGGATCGGGTCGAGCTCTATACCGAGCCCTACGCCGCCGCGTGGCACACCTCCCGGCGTGATGAGCAGCTGCAGCGATTCAAGGCGGCTGCACAGGCCGCACTGGACGCCGGCCTGGGGGTCAACGCGGGGCACGATCTCAATCGGGAGAATCTCACGGCTTTCGTGCGCACCGTGCCGGGCGTGGCGGAGGTTTCCATTGGTCATGCCCTGATTGCAGACGCGCTGGAGCTCGGTTACAGCGCGACGATTGCCGACTACAACCGCTGCATCAACGACGCCTTCGCTTCATGATCTACGGCATCGGAACCGACATCTGCGACATCCGGCGCATCGAAGCCGTGCTGGAGCGCCAGGGCGAGCGTTTCGTGCGCAAGGTGCTGAGCGATGCCGAGATTGTCGTCTGGCAAAAGCGCAGCGCGCGCTGGCCTCAGCGCGGCATGCGGTTCCTTGCCACCCGTTTTTCGGCCAAGGAAGCTTTCTCCAAGGCGATCGGCCTGGGCATGCGCATGCCGATGACCTGGCGAGGCTGCGAGATAGGCAACCTGCCCAGCGGTCAGCCCGTCATCGTGTTGCACGGTGAACTCAAAACCTGGTTCGAGTCGCAAGGATTGCGTGCCCATGTCACCGTGACCGACGAATCCGACTACGCCGCCAGTTTCGTGGTGGTGGAGCGCGACTGAGCGACGTCTTCAGAACGACCCCATGCATTCACACGCACCTCTCATCATCGACGTGGCCGGACACAGCCTCACTACCCTGGATCGCCAACGCCTGGCGCATCCGTTGGTGGGTGGCGTGATCCTGTTCGGACGCAACTGGAACGACCGTGGACAACTCACTGCGCTGTGCCGGCAGATCAAGGCAGTCCGGCAGGACTTGCTCGTCGCGGTGGACCACGAAGGTGGCCGTGTGCAGCGTTTCCGCACGGACGGTTTCACGCACGTGCCACCCATGGCCGCGTTGGGCGAGATGTGGCTGCGCGGTTCCAGAGCCGGCGACGCAGACGGTGCGGCGGCATTGCGGGCCATGAACGCGGCGACCGCCGCGGGTTTTGTGCTGGGCGCTGAGCTGCGTGCCTGCGGCGTGGACCTTACTTTCGCACCGGTGCTGGACCTCGATCATGGGGAGAGCTCCGTGATCGGAGATCGCGCTTTCGGGCGCGACCCGCGCATGGTGACCGTGCTCGCGCAGGCGGTGATGCACGGCCTGTCGCAGAGCGGCATGGCCCATTGCGGCAAACATTTTCCGGGCCATGGCTTCGTCAAGGCCGATTCGCATCTGGCGATTCCGGTGGACCACCGAAGCCTGAAAACCATTCTCGCCGATGATGCAGCCCCCTATGGCTGGCTTTCAGCCAGCCTCCAGGCAGTGATGCCTGCTCATGTCATCTATTCCAGGGTGGACAAGCGCCCGGCCGGTTTCTCGGCCTATTGGTTGCAAGACATTCTTCGGCACCGCCTCGGTTTCACGGGTGCGATCTTCAGCGACGATCTCAGCATGGCGGCGGCGCGCCAGATCGAGGGGCGTGAGGTCAGCTTTACCGATGCCGCGCTGGCTTCGCTGGACGCGGGCGGTGACATGGTCTTGCTCTGCAACCAGTCGGTGGTGGCGGGAGGGGCGCCGATCGATGAGGCGATCGACTCGCTGTCCCGGGCCGTACTGGAAGGGCGCTGGACACCCAGTGCTGCCAGTGAAGAGCGACGCCTAGCGTTGTTACCGCGCGCGCCAGCGCCGGAATGGGCGGCATTGATGGTCAATGAGCGCTACATGCTCGCGTTGTCTCTGCTCCCAGGCTGACCACGGCGAACGCCCTGCCAGAAAGCACCTCAGCGGTCGAGGCCGAGTTTCTCGAGCAGGTCCGAGACCAGCTCCAGCCGCAGCAGCGGGCTGTCGAGCACCATGAGGCGCTGTTTGAGTTCGGCCGGTGCTGGCAACAATTCGGCCCAGCGGTTCGCCACCCAGCCGCTGTCGTCCCATTGGTACGGTGGTCGCAACGGCAGCTGCTCCAGGCTGCGCGCGTCGCGCTCCTGCAGGTTCTGCAGCAGGCGCTGCAAACGGTCACGGGTGTGGGCCAGGTGCTCCGGTACCGGTACGACCGCCTCGGGTTCGTCCAGTTGCACGTCCGCCACCCACAGGCCAAGAGGCAACTGGTTGCGACGCTGCACATGGAACCGCTGCAGGCCTTTGCACTGAATCATCATCAGGCCGGGCTGGGGTCTCCCCAGGCTTTCGATCTGTGCCAGGGTGCCCACAGGATGAAACACCTCTTTCGCGAAGCCATCGCCGCCCGGTGGGGCATTAGGGTCAGCGCGCCGCACCTCACTGCCCTCGCTCAGGCAGACCACTCCGAAGGGCGCGCCGGTCCTGTGGCAGCGGCCAATCATGTCAAGGTAACGCACCTCGAAGATGCGCAAAGGGAGCCAACCCCCTGGGTACAGAACCGTTTGAAGCGGGAACAGCGGGAGCTGTGAGAGTGTGAGCGCCTCAGCCCCAGGCGTGGAACTCAATCGTCGACCACCGCATCGGCGCTCTGGCGTTGCAGCATGGCCAGCGTGTTGGCCACCGATGCACGCAGTTCACGGCGGTCGCAGATGAAGTCCACCGCACCCTTGGTTTGCAGGAACTCGGCGCGCTGGAAGCCCTCGGGCAGCTTCACACGGACGGTGTTCTCGATCACCCGCGGACCGGCAAAGCCGATCAGCGCCTTGGGTTCGGCGATCACCACGTCCCCCACGAAAGCGAAGCCGGCACTGACACCCCCCATGGTCGGGTCGGTCAGCACGCTGATGTAGGGCAGGCCCTTCTTGGCCAGACGGGTCAGTGCGGCATTGGTCTTGGCCATCTGCATGAGCGAGAGCAGGCCTTCCTGCATGCGGGCGCCACCGGTCGCCGTGAAGCAGACGAAAGGCACCTTCTGTGCGATGGCTTCTTCGACGCCGCGCACGAAGCGCTCGCCGACCACCGAGCCCATGGAACCGCCCATGAAGTCGAATTCGAAACAGGCGACGACCACGCTGAGGCCGTGCACCGCCCCGCCCATGACAACGAGTGCATCGGTCTCGCCGGTGGTTTCCAGCGCGTCCTTGAGGCGTTCAGGGTACTTGCGGCTGTCCTTGAATTTCAGCGCATCGACTGGCAGCACTTCCTGCGCGATCTCGTAGCGGCCTTCGGCGTCCAGGAACGCATTGAGGCGCGCGCGCGCGCCGATGCGGTGGTGGTGGCTGCAATGCGGGCAGACGTTCTGATTCTTTTCCAGATCGTTCTTGTAGAGCACCGCTTCGCAGCTTGGGCACTTGATCCACAGGCCTTCGGGCACGCTGCGGCGCTCCGTTGGGTCGGTGGGAGTGATCTTGGGGGGAAGCAGTTTTTCTAGCCAGGACATGGTGTTTCTCCGTGCGGCGGCACCAGGGCGGGCGCCACCGTGAATTATGCGTCGAGTGCTTTCCGGATGGTGCGAAGGAACTGGATGGCCACCGCCACCACTTTCTCGTGCGGCTCGTTCTCCAGAAGCTGGATGATCTTGCTGCCGATCACGACCGCGTCGGCGGACTGGCCGATGGCGCGAGCGGTTTCGGCATCGCGGATGCCGAAACCCACGCCCACCGGCACGCTCACATGCGAGCGGATGCGCGGCAGCATGGCCTCGACCTGGCCCACGTCCAGCGTGCCCGCGCCGGTGACGCCCTTGAGCGACACGTAGTACACATAACCGCTGGCCACCCGTGCCACCTGCGCCATGCGCTCGTCGGTGGAGGTGGGGGCGAGCAGGAAGATCAGGTCCATCCCGTGTTCGCGGAGTGAAGCGGCGAACTCCTCGCATTCCTCGGGCGGGTAGTCGACGATCAGCACGCCGTCCACGCCTGCGGCACTGGCGTCGCGCACGAAGGCACCTGCCCCGTGCTTCTGGTCGTAGCGCTCCACCGGGTTGGCATAGCCCATGAGCACCACCGGCGTGGTGTCATTGCGTTCGCGGAAGCTGCGCACCATCGCCAACACCTGCGTCATGCCGATACCCAGTGCGAGCGCGCGATCGCCTGCCTTCTGGATGACCGGGCCGTCGGCGGAGGGGTCAGAGAAAGGCACGCCGAGCTCGATGATGTCGGCGCCGGCTTCGGCCATGCCGTGCATCAGGTCCGGCGTGATGTCGGCGAACGGAAAGCCCGCCGTGACATAGGGGATCAAGGCTTTGCGATTCCCCGCCTTGAGCCGGGACAGGGTTTTTTCGATGCGGCTCATTGGGAAGCCCCCCCCTTCACGGTATGCCCGCGCATGGAAGGTCTGTCATAAAAGTCCACGCCAGACAGGTCGGCCACGGTACCGATGTCCTTGTCGCCACGGCCAGACAGGTTGACCAGGATGGATTGTTCCAGCTTCATGGTGCGGGCGAGCTTGAGGGCGTATGCCACTGCGTGGCTCGACTCCAGCGCGGGAATGATGCCCTCGGTGCGGCACAGCAGATGGAAGGCCTGGAGTGCCTCAGTGTCCGTGATGCCCACGTACTCGGCGCGGCCGATGTCCTTCAGGAAGGCGTGCTCGGGGCCCACTCCGGGGTAATCCAGCCCGGCGCTGATGCTGTGGGTTTCGGTCACCTGGCCGTTGTCGTCCTGCAGCACATAGGTGCGGTTGCCGTGCAGCACGCCCGGGCTGCCTTTCTGCAGGGAGGCGGAATGTTTGCCGCTTTCCAGGCCTTCCCCGGCCGCCTCCACGCCAATGAGCCGTGTGTTCTCGTAAGGGATGTAGGGATGGAAGATGCCCATGGCATTGCTGCCGCCGCCCACGCAGGCGATCACCGCATCCGGTTGTTCGCCTTTGCAGCCGGCAGTCGCCAGCATCTCAGGGACCTGCACGATGCATTCCTCGCCGATCACGCTCTGGAAGTCCCGCACCATCATGGGGTACGGGTGAGGGCCCGCCACAGTGCCGATGATGTAGAAGGTGTTGTCCACATTGGCAACCCAGTCGCGCATGGCTTCATTCAGGGCGTCCTTCAGCGTCTTGCTGCCCGATTCCACCGGCACCACCGTGGCACCGAGCAGCTTCATGCGGTAGACGTTCGGGCTCTGACGCTTCACGTCTTCGCTGCCCATGTACACCACGCATTCCAGGCCATAGCGTGCGCAGATGGTCGCCGTGGCCACGCCGTGCTGGCCAGCACCCGTTTCTGCAATGACGCGCGGCTTGCCCATGCGGCGGGCCAGCATGGCCTGGCCGATGGTGTTGTTCACCTTGTGTGCGCCGGTGTGGTTGAGGTCTTCCCGCTTCAGGAAGATCTGCGCGCCGCCCGCCTCGCGGCTCATGCGCGCGGCGTGGTACACCGGACTGGGCCGGCCGACGAAGTGGGCCAGTTCGCTCTTGAATTCGGCCAGGAATTCTGGGTCGCGCTGGTACCTGGCGTACGCTGCCTTGAGTTCGTTGATCGCGTGCGTGAGCGTCTCGCTCACGAAGCTGCCGCCGTAGATGCCGAAATGGCCTCGGGCGTCGGGTTGCTGATAGGTCTGCATGGTGTTTCCGGTGGGATGGCCCGCCTGACCCAGGCAAACCGGGGTCAGCTCGAGCGGGAGTTCTGCGCATCGGCCGCCCGTACAGCGGCCACGAAGGCGAGCATCTTGTCGGGGTCCTTGATGCCTTTGGCGGCTTCGACCCCCGAGCTCACGTCAACGGCCCAGGGCCGCACGCGCGTGATGCCATCGGTCACGTTTGCAGGCGTGAGTCCACCAGACAAAACGAGGCGAGAGCTGGCGTTTAGAAGTGGATGTGACCAAGGGAATGCTGTCCAGTCGAAGGATTGACCGCCGCCGCCGTAACCGTCGACCAGGGCGTCGAGCAGGATGGCCTGGGCGGCAGCGTGTTCCGTGGCGTATTTTAGGAGATCGAAGCCCGCTGCGGCAGGGCCCGTCGGAATGCGCGCCGCGCGCAGGTAGGGCCGACGCGCGGCCTGGCATTCGGCATCGGTTTCATCGCCATGGAACTGCAGAAGTGCCTGGGGCACTGCGTCGCAGGCGGTCCGTATCTGGTCGAGGCCTGCGTTGACGAACAAGAGCACCGGGGTGACAAAGGGTGGCAGTCGGCGCGCCAGTTCGCCAGCCCGTTGTGCCGTGACATGGCGCGGACTCTTTTCATACAGGACGAAGCCCACGGCATCGGCCCCTGTATGGACGGCCGCGTCCACATCGACCTCGCGGGTGAGGCCGCAGATCTTGATGCGCGTGCGGTGAAGAGGGGTCATGGCAACCAGTCGAAGGCGGGCGTGCGCTCTGGCAGGCCAAAGGTCGCATCGTAGACCGGCCCGAGAAAGTACAGACCGTCAGGGGAAAAGGTGGGGGCTGCGGCGTCACGGCTGCGGGCCTGCAGCACCTCGGTCATCCAGGCCGCAGGGCGGTTGCCTGCACCGATCGCGATCAGACAGCCCATGATGTTGCGGATCATGTGATGCAGGAACGCCGAGGCCTCGAACTCAAAACGCCAGTAGTCTCCTCGACGAGCGATGTCCACGCGCATCAGGTGCTTGACGGGCGAATGGGCCTGGCATTGTGCAGCGCGGAAAGAGGTGAAGTCGTGTTCACCGACCAGAGCCTGTGCCGCCTGGACCATGGGTTCGAGCGCCAGCGGCCTGAAGACCCATCCCACCTGTCCGGCATCCACGCTGGGCCGGACGGGCGACTCGAGCAGCACATAGGCGTAGCGCCTTGAGCGCGCGCTGGCGCGGGCATGAAAGCTGCCGGGTACGTGCCGGGCCCACTGAACTGCAATGTTGTCGGGCAGAAAACTGTTGGTGCCGCGCACCCAGGCGTTTTCCGCGCGTTCGAGTGGCGTGTCGAAATGAACCACCTGCATGAGGCCGTGCACGCCGGCGTCGGTGCGGCCGGCGCACAGCGTTTTCACCGGGTCCTGGGCGCTGAATTGCGTCAGCGCGCGCTCCAGATGGTCCTGTACCGTGCGGCCTCCCGGCTGGCTCTGCCAGCCATCGTAGGCGCGGCCGTTGTAGCTCACGCCCAGCGCGACGCGGGTGCGGCTGGGCTCCGTGAGAGGGGGCAAAGGGGCGGGCCGGGCGCGGCGCGTCAGGCCAGATCGGCCAGGAACGTGCCGGCCTTGGCCTTGAGCGTGCCGGACGCTTCGGCAAGCACCTCCTCCGCCAGCGAACGCGCTCCTTCGAAGTCGCCAATGGCGCGGAATTCTTCCGCCAGGGACAGCTTGGTCTCCAGCGGGTTTTCTTCCGTGAGGCGGCCTGCGGACGTGGACTCGTCTTCCACGGGGGGCGTGTTCAGATCCAGGTTGATGTTGTTCAGGTCGAACGACATCATCTCGGGGGCGGCGGGGGCAGGGTCCTGCCGGCTCTCGTCGGCAGGTGTGTCCAGGCCGATGATGGGGCCGTCATCGAAAGCCAGTGCGTCGACGCTCGGCGGCGGCGTGAGATCCATGGTCGGCATCGGCTCAGGCGTGTGTTCCTGCAGTGGCGCCGGGCCGGAGGGGAAGTCGAGGTCGAAGTCCATTGACATCGAGGACGGTGCGCCTTCCTTCTCATCGGCAGGCGCACGGGTCAGTTCGTCGGTGCTCTTGAGGTCGTCCAGGCTGGACATCTCGGCTTCGGGCGCAACGTGTGCGGAAGCCGGAGAGGGCACGTTGGCGGGTTCGTCGAGCGAGAAGTCAAGATCCAGGTCTAGGTCGCCCATGCCAGATGCTGCGCCCGATTTGCCCGTTTCTGTCAGGGTGCTGGCACCGAAAGGCATGGTGTTCAGGCCCGCGCCAGCGATGCCGGCGGTGGCTGCCACCTTGATGGCGGGGGCGCCACCGGGTTGGTACAAGGGGTTGGACGGATCCAGTTCCTTCCCGAGTTCGCAGGCATGCTCCCACTCCGGGCCCTGGCCTTGTGTCAGGCCGTAAGCTTCGGTCGCGACCACTTCGAACGCACGCGCATCGCGTCGCTTGGCGTAGATTTCCAGCAGCTTGTTGTGGATGGCCACGCGCGTCGGGGTGCTGCGCATGGCTTCCTTGAGGATTTCCTCGGCCTGCAAGTCGCGACCGTAGGCCAGGTAGACGTCGGCTTCTGCCACAGGGTCCACGTCGCCCGCAGCGTCCAGCTGGCTGGGTGAATACACCATGGACGAGCCAGAGGCCACGGATTCTGCGGTGTCGATCCGCTGTCCACCACTGGAACCGAAGAACGAATCCGGCTGCAGGCGGCTTTCCAGGAAAGAGCTGTCGACGTTCGAGCCGTTCTTGCGTTGGCGCATGCGGTAGAGCCCAAAGCCTGCCAGGAGCGCCAGCAATCCGCCGGCCAAAGGCATCAGCAGCGGGTTGTCGCGCAATTGGTCGAAGAACGAGGGCTCATCCGGCAGCGGGGTGGGCACCGGCAGCGGTGGCTTGACCGGTGCAGGCGTCGTCGAGGCCGGCGCCTCGGCTGCAGGCGGTTCGGCCGGGGCCGGTGCCGGTGCGGGGGCTTCTGCTGCTGGCGCGGCAGGAGCGGGCGCCGCTTCCGTCGGGGCCGGGGCCGTGGGCACGGTCACGCTGGGTGCGGGCGTGGTTGCAGCGGGCGCGGCCGGGGCTGCGGGAGCAGGTGCTGGCGCGGCGGGTGCCGGTGCGCTGCCAGAACCCAGTTTTGACAGTTCTTCGATGTTTCTGGAGAGCTCGGCCACGCGCGAGGAGGATTCCTGCGCCTGGCGCTCTTTGGCAATTCGCTCTTCGTTGGCCGCCTGACCCGGTGCGCCCTCCTTCGACAAGGTCAGCTTGTCGGCGGCGGGCGCTGCAGGCTTGGCGTCCTTGACTTCTGTCTGCACCTGACCGGCGGCTTGCCGATCCGCTGCAGCAACGCCGGCTTCGGGAGCGCTGCCTGCAAGACGGCGTCGGAATTCGTTGAAATCCCGGCTCTGGGCCGTGATGGTCTGGCGGGCCTCACTCTGCGGAATGGCGCTGGCTTCTGCGGCGCTGGGCAAGTCGAGCACCACGCCGGAACGCATGCGGTTGACATTGCCAGAAATGAAGGCGTTCGGGTTCTGCCGCAGCATGGCCACGAGCATCTGGTCCAACGATACGTTGGCGGGTTTGTTGGCGGCGGCAATGGCGCCAGCTGTATCGCCCGACTGCACACGCACCTGCCCACCGCCTGCTGCGCTCGGGGCCGGAGCTGGGGCTGCTGGTGTCGGCGGCGCCACCGGGCTCGGGGCGGGCGCCACGGCACGGGGCGGTTGGACTTGGGGCTGCACGGCGCTGGGTGCAGGTGCCGGACGTGGTGCCTGCGCGGACGGGGCCGGGGCACTGACGCCGGGAGCAACTGGTGCCGGTTGAGGTGCGGCGGCGCGAAGATTGGGTGGATCGAAGAGCAGGGTGTAGTCGCGGACCACGCGTCCGGATGACCAGTTGGCCTCGACGATGAGGTCGACAAAGGGTTCGGTGACGGGACGCGAACTCGTCAGGCGCAGGTACGCACGGCCATCAGGGCGTCGCTGCAGGCTGATCTGCAGGTTGGCCAGCACAGGGTTGACATCCACCCCGGCAGCACGGAAGGTATCACCTGATGCCAGGCCCACACGCAGGCTGGCCGCTTCCTCGGCATTGATATCGGGCACATCGATTTCCGCCCGCAGGGGCTCACCGAGAGCAGACTGCACCACCACACGACCAAGTGCCAGGGCCTGCGCATCCGGGTGATGGGCCAGGCTCGCGCACAGCAACGCTGCCGCAGCGACCGCATGCAGCCGGGCGAGGCCGCGTAAACCAGCACTTTGTTGCACTTGGCGGCTCTGTTGGGATGGCGTGTAGCGGGAGTTGGATGGCACTTTGACCTCGACGTAAAAAACCGAGAATTGACCTTAACATCAACGCATTACAGTGACAAGCTGAGAATCCGCTTGAGTTTCTTCACCGGTCATCTCCCGTTACTGGGCGGACGCCCGCGTTGCAGTGGCGCAACGTGAGCGACCCTTCACATACACGTCCCTGATACACGCACCGATGGTGCTCAGGCTTCCAGCAGGATGCGAAGCATGCGACGCAGTGGTTCGGCTGCGCCCCAGAGCAACTGGTCGCCAATGGTGAACGCACCCAGGTATTCGGGACCCATGGCCAGCTTGCGAATGCGGCCCACCGGGATTGTCATGGTGCCCGTCACCGCCACTGGCGTCAGATCCTGAATGGTTGCCTCGCGCGTGTTGGGCACCACTTTCACCCAGGCGTTGTCCGCCGCGATCATGCCTTCGATATCGGCCAGCGGCACGTCCTTCTTGAGCTTGAAGGTGAGCGCCTGGCTGTGGCAGCGCATGGCGCCCACCCGCACACAGAAGCCGTCCACGGGAATGGCGGCGCTGTTGAAGCCTTCGCCCATGCCCAGGATCTTGTTGGTCTCGGCCATGCCCTTCCACTCTTCCTTGGACATGCCGTTGCCCAGATCCTTGTCGATCCAGGGGATGAGCGAGCCGCCCAGGGGAACGCCGAAGTTGGCGGTCTCGGCGCCGGTGAGAGAGCGTTGCCTGGCAATAACCTTGCGGTCGATTTCCAGGATGGCGCTCTTGGGGTCGTCCAGCAGGGACTTCACTTCCGCATTGAGCGTGCCGTACTGCGTGAGCAGTTCGCGCATGTGTTGCGCACCGCCGCCGGATGCGGCCTGGTAGGTCTGCGTGCTCATCCATTCGACGAGCCCGGCCTTGTACAACGCGCCCACACCCATGAGCATGCAGCTCACGGTGCAGTTGCCGCCGATCCAGTCCTTGCCGCCATGGGCCAGCGCGTTCTGGATGACAGGCAGGTTCACCGGGTCCAGGACGATGACCGCCTTCTTGTCCATGCGCAAGGTGGACGCAGCGTCGATCCAGTGGCCGTTCCATCCGGCCGCGCGCAGCTTGGGATAGACCTCGCTGGTGTAGTCGCCGCCCTGTGCGGTGATCACGATGTCGCAGCGCTTGAGCGCTTCGATGTCGTGTGCATCCTGCAGCACGGTTTCGTTTTTCGCCATGGCAGGGGCCTTGCCGCCCGCGTTCGAGGTGGAGAAAAACAGGGGTTCGATCAGGTCGAAGTCGCTTTCCGCGACCATGCGGTCCATCAGCACGGACCCAACCATGCCGCGCCAGCCAACAAGTCCTACGAGTTTCATGTCAACGCCCTTCAGTTAAAAAACCGTTTTGCCCCGGCTCGTCTGGCCGGGAAGGGGCGTGACGAACCGGAGCTGTATCAGCCCTTGGTAATGGTTTTGGTGATGGCGGCCACGACGGCATCGCCCATGCCGCGGGTGCTCACCTTGGTCGTGCCCTCAGACCAGATGTCCGTGGTGCGCAGACCGGACGCAAGCACGCTGCTGACCGCACGTTCAATGCGGTCGGCGGCTTCGGTCTGGTTGAAAGTGAATCTGAGCATCATGGCAGCGGACAGTATTGTAGCCAGAGGATTGGCCAGGTTCTTGCCCGCGATGTCCGGCGCGCTGCCGTGGCTGGGTTCGTACAAGCCCTGGTTCTTCGTGTTCAGGGATGCCGAGGGCAGCATACCGATCGAACCGGTGAGCATGGACGCCTCGTCGGAGAGGATGTCACCGAACATGTTGCCGGTGACCACCACGTCGAATTTCTTGGGTGCGCGCACCAGTTGCATGGCCGCGTTGTCCACATACATGTGCTCGAGTTCCACGTCCGGGTACTGGGCGTGCACTTCGGTGACGACGTCTTTCCAGAACTGGAAGGTTTCCAGGACGTTGGCCTTGTCGACACTGGTCACCTTCTTGTTGCGTTTGCGCGCGGCCTGGAACGCCACGTGCGCAATGCGCTCGATCTCGGGCTTGCTGTAACGCATGGTGTCGAAGGCTTCTTCCGCGCCGGGGAAGTGCCCGTCGGTGGCGGTGCGCCGGCCGCGAGGCTGGCCGAAGTAGATGTCACCGGTCAGCTCGCGGATGATGAGGATATCCAGCCCGGCGATGAGTTCGGGTTTGAGGCTGGAGGCGCCCACCAGTTCGGGATAGCAGATGGCCGGGCGAAAGTTGGCGAACAGTCCGAGGTGCTTGCGCAGGCCGAGGATTGCCTGTTCCGGCCGCAGGGGGCGATCCAGCTTGTCGTACTTCCAGTCGCCCACGGCGCCGAACAGCACCGCATCCGCGTCCATGGCCAGCTTCAACGTGGATTCTGGCAGTGGATGGCCATGGGCCTCGTAAGCTGCGCCACCGACGAGGGCGGATTCCATTTCGATGGGCAACTCGAGCGCCTGGAGAACGCGGACGGCTTCGGCGACGATTTCGGTGCCGATACCGTCACCTGGAAGAACTGCGATTTTCATGTGATGTGCGGTGGGTACCCCGGGCGCAATGCGATACGGGGGGACTCAGGAAAGGCGAGGGGGCGTTCAGGCGTTGGCCGTCATCGTGTGCGCCAGCCAGGGCTTGGTTGCCATGCGCTCGGCTTCGAACGCGGCGATCTTGTCCTTGTAGCGCAAGGTGAGGCCGATATCGTCCAGACCATTGAGCAGGCAGTATTTGCGGAACGCCTGCACGTCAAAGGGAATTTCCTCTCCCTGCGGCTTGACGACCACCTGACGTTCCAGATCGATGGTGAGCTGGTAACCAGGGAAGGCTGCGACCTCGTCGAACAGCTGTGCCACCTGTTCTTCGGACAACTGGATCGGCAGCAGGCCATTCTTGAAGCAGTTGTTGAAGAAGATGTCGGCGTAGCTCGGCGCAATGATCGCGCGGAAGCCGTACTGATCGATGGCCCAGGGCGCGTGTTCGCGGCTGGAGCCGCAGCCGAAGTTCTTGCGCGCCAGCAGCACCGACGCGCCGGCGTAGCGCGGCTGGTTGAGCACGAAGTCGGGGTTGGGCTTGCGGCTGGCCGGGTCTTGCCCCGGCTCGCCCTTGTCGAGGTAGCGCCACTCGTCGAACAGATTGGGCCCGAAGCCGGTCTTGCGGATCGACTTGAGGAACTGCTTGGGAATGATCGCGTCGGTGTCGACGTTCTCGCGGTCCATCGGGGCCACGAGGCCCTTGTGGAGGGTGAATTTCTGCATGTTGGTGGGCGTCTTTTACTTGGCGACTTCCTGGACTTTTTCGCCAGCTCTTTCGATGCCCTTGCCAGCGGCCTGTCCCACTTCCTTGGCGTCCTGCTTGACACCGGACCAGGTGTTGCAGGCAGCCAGCGTCAGCGAGAGGGCGAAGGCGGCAGCAATGACGGCAATGCGTTTCATGTGAGTCTCCTGAGGTGGTTTCGGTTGGGGGTCAAGCGAAGGTGCGCACGTCCACGAAGTGGCCGTGCACGGCCGCCGCAGCGGCCATGGCGGGGGAAACGAGGTGTGTGCGCCCACCAGCGCCCTGGCGGCCTTCGAAGTTGCGGTTGCTGGTCGAGGCGCAGCGCTCGCCAGGTTCGAGCCGGTCGGCGTTCATGGCCAGGCACATGGAGCAGCCGGGCTCGCGCCATTCGAAGCCCGCTGCCTTGAAGATTTCGTGCAGGCCTTCGCGCTCGGCCTGGGCCTTGACGAGGCCGGAGCCCGGTACCACCAGCGCCAGCTTGACGTTTCTGGCCACCTTCTGCCCCAGCTTCTTCACCACGGCCGCAGCTTCCCGCATGTCTTCGATGCGGCTGTTGGTGCAGGAGCCGATGAAGACCTTATCGATGAAGATGTCATTGAGGGGTTTGCCCGGCGACAGGTCCATGTAGGTGAGGGCGCGTTCGATGGCACCCCGCTTGTTGGCATCCTTCTCCCGGTCGGGGTCGGGGACCGTGCCATCGATGCCCAGCACCATTTCAGGCGAAGTGCCCCAGGTGACCTGCGGCACGATCTGTGTGGCATCGAGTTCGACCACGGCGTCGAATTTCGCGTCGGCGTCGGAGTGCAGCGTTTTCCAGTAGGCCACGGCCTGGTCCCACTCCACTCCCGTGGGCGAAAGGGGCCGGCCTTTCACGTAGTCAATGGTCTTGTCGTCCACCGCCACCAGGCCCGCGCGAGCGCCGCCTTCGATGGCCATGTTGCACACCGTCATGCGGCCTTCCATGCTCAGCGCACGGATCGCGGAGCCGCCGAATTCGATGGTGTAACCCGTGCCACCTGCGGTGCCGATCTTGCCGATGATGGCCAGCACGATGTCCTTGGCCGTGCAGCCCTTGGCGAGCTGGCCTTCCACACGCACCAGCATGTTCTTGGCCTTTTTCGCAAGCAAGGTCTGGGTGGCAAGCACGTGCTCCACCTCGCTGGTGCCGATGCCATGGGCCAGGGCGCCGAACGCGCCATGGGTGGACGTGTGGCTGTCGCCGCACACCACGGTCATGCCCGGCAGCGTGGCGCCGTTCTCCGGGCCGATCACATGCACGATGCCCTGGCGCTTGGACATGAACGGGAAAAAGGCGGCGGCACCAAATTCCGCGATGTTGCTGTCCAGCGTGGTGATCTGTTCCTTGCTGATCGGATCGGTGATGCCGTCGTACCCGAGTTCCCAGCCGCTGGTGGGGGTGTTGTGGTCGGCCGTGGCCACCACCGAGCTCACACGCCAGACCTTGCGCCCAGCCTGGCGCAGACCTTCGAAGGCCTGCGGGCTGGTGACTTCGTGGACCAGGTGGCGGTCAATGTAGAGCACGGACGTGCCGTCCTCCTCGGTATGGACAACGTGTTCGTCCCAGATCTTGTCGTAGAGCGTGCGTGGCATGGCTTTGGCTTTTCGTGGAGGATGGATTTTAGGTCGACTGGGGTGAATCTGTGGCCGCCAGGTGCTCGACAAGAAGGCGTGCCGCCGTGGGCAGGCTGGAGAAGTCGCGCGCCACCAGCACGAGCTGGCGCTGAGCCCATGCATCGGTCAGGGGTGCTGCAAGGAGCGAGTCGTCGGTGCTCAGCAGGTGGAAGGCCCGTTCGGGCATCACCCCGACCCCCAGGCCGTTGGCGATCATGCGGCACATGGCGTCCAGACCGGTGACGCGGATGCGCACGCGCACTGCCGTACCTGCCTCGGTGGCGGCCTGGTGCGTGGCCAGGTGGATGGAGCTGTTGGCGTGCAGGCCCACGTGGTCGTAGGGCAGGGCAGCCTCGAATGCGATGGGCTCGCCACCCGCCAAGGCATGTCCGCGCGGTACCACCAGCACCAGGCGGTCGCGCCGGTAAGGCCGGCTCTGCAGGCCGCCGGTTCCCGTGGCGCCGTTGCACAGTCCCAGGTCGGTTGCACCCTCCTTCACGGCCCGCAGAACTTCCGGGCTCAGGTGTTCTTCCAGGTCGATCTTGATTTGCGGATGGCTGCGGGCGAATGCGCCCAGGTCTTCCGGGAGGAACTGGACGATCGCGGAAATGCTGGCATGCACCCGCACATGGCCCCGCACGCCATCGGCGTACTCTGCCAGTTCGACCTGCATCTTCTCCAGCCCGAACAGCACCGCGCGGGCGTGGTGCAGAAGACCTTCGCCAGCGGGCGTGAGTCGCACGCCCCGCGCGTGCCGGTTCAGCAAGGGCGTGCCCAGCGTGTTCTCGAGATCCGACAGGCGCTTGCTGATGGCCGAGGCCGCAATGAACTCGCGCTCTGCTGCTCGGCCGATGCTGCCCGACTCACACACCGCCACAAACAGCTGCAGTGAGGTGAGATCGATCTGACGGGCGAAGTTGCGTTCGGAAAGCATGTGGCGTGTGGCTTCTCATTTCAAGAAGCCATGTGCGCATTTTCCTCCTTGTTTTTGATTTTTGGCATCTTGAAATGCGATGTCTTAGGTGCCGCAATACGCTGGCAGTGGGCGAAAAAAAAGCCCGCCTGGGGCGGGCTTTCTGGCCGAAGAAGGCTCAGCGGCTGGTGATCGGCTTGACGTCACGGCGCGGCGAGCCGGTGAAGAGCTGGCGCGGGCGGCCGATCTTGTACTCGGGATCGCTGATCATCTCGTTGAGCTGGGCGATCCAGCCCACGGTACGGGCCAGCGCGAAGATGCCGGTGAACAGGTTCACCGGGATGCCGATGGCGCGCTGCACGATGCCGGAGTAGAAGTCCACGTTGGGGTACAGCTTGCGCGAAACGAAGTACTCGTCTTCCAGGGCGATCTTTTCCAGCTCCTTGGCGAGCTTGAACAGGGGATCGTTCTCCAGGCCCAGCTCCTGCAGCACCTCGTTGCACGTTTCCTGCATGAGCTTGGCGCGCGGGTCGTAGTTCTTGTACACGCGGTGGCCGAAACCCATCAGCTTGACGCCGGAGTTCTTGTCCTTGACCTTCTCCATGAACTCACCGACCTTGGACACGCCGCCCTGGCGCTGGATGTCTTCCAGCATGTTCAGGCAGGCTTCGTTGGCGCCGCCGTGGGCCGGGCCCCACAGGCAGGCCACGCCAGCGGCAATCGCGGCGAACGGGTTGGTGCCCGACGAACCGCACAGACGCACGGTCGAGGTGGAGGCGTTCTGCTCGTGGTCGGCGTGCAGGATGAAGATGCGGTCCAGCGCGCGTTCGAGCACCGGGTTGACCTGGTACTCCTCGCAGGGCGTGCCGAACATCATGCGCAGGAAGTTGCCCGAGTAGCTGAGGTCGTTCTTCGGGTACATGTAGGGCTGGCCGATGCCGTACTTGTAGGCCATGGCGACCAGCGTGGGCATCTTGGCGATCAGGCGGATGGCGGCGATCTCGCGGTGCTTCGGATTGTTGATGTCCGTGCTGTCGTGATAGAAGGCCGACAGGCCGCCAACCAGACCGGTCAGCACGGCCATGGGGTGTGCATCACGGCGGAAGCCGCGCAGGAAGAACTGCATCTGCTCGTTCACCATGGTGTGGTTGGTCACGAGCTTGTGGAAGTCGCCGCGCTGCGCCTCGTTCGGCAGTTCGCCGTTGAGCAGCAGGTAGCAGGTGTCGAGGTAGTCGCACTGCGTGGCGAGTTGCTCGATGGGGTAACCGCGGTACAGCAGCTCGCCCTTGTCGCCATCGATATAGGTGATGGCCGACTGGCACGAGGCCGTGGACAGGAAGCCGGGGTCGTAGGTGAACATGCCGGTCTGCGCGTAGAGCTTGCGGATGTCGATCACGTCCGGGCCGATGCTGCCGGCGTACACCGGTAGGTCGACACTGGGGCCGCCGTTGGAAAACGACAGGGTGGCTTTGTTGTCTACGAGTTTCATGCAGGTTCCTCGGATGATGGGAGAGGGCGCAGGTCGCGCAGCAGTGCAAGCACTTGCGTCACGTCCGCACGTTCAAGATCGCCCTGAAGGGGCTTTCGGCCGAGCAGCAGATCCAGCAGGTCGTTGTCGGACAGGTCCATCAACGCTCCAAGCGCCTCGGCATGGCGCACGGTCAAGCCAGATTCGTGCCTGGCAAAGAATCGCTCGATGAACAGATCGTTCTCGAGCAAGCCACGACGGCACCGCCAGCGCAGCTTGCTCAGCGCGCGTTCGTCCAGCAAAGTGTCCTGCAGGGCGGTGTCGGTCATGGTGTTCGGGGTGTTTGCTCAGACCGAGCGCAGCACCATCATTTCCTTGATCTTGCCAATGGCCTTCGTGGGGTTCAGCCCCTTGGGGCAGACATCCACGCAGTTCATGATGGTGTGGCAGCGGAACAGGCGATAGGGGTCTTCCAGATTGTCCAGGCGCTCGCTGGTGGCCTGATCGCGGCTGTCGGCAATGAAGCGGTAGGCCTGCAGCAGGCCGGCAGGGCCGACGAACTTGTCCGGATTCCACCAGAAGCTCGGGCAGCTGGTGGAGCAGCTCGCGCAAAGAATGCACTCGTACAGCCCGTTGAGCTCTTCGCGCTCCTCCGGGCTCTGCAGGCGTTCCTTTTCGGGCGCGATGGTTTCGTTGATCAGGTAGGGCTTGATGCTGTTGTACTGCTTGAAGAACAGCGTCATGTCCACGATCAGGTCGCGCACGACCGGCAGGCCAGGCAGCGGCTTGAGCACGATGTCGCCCTTGAGCGTGTTCATGTTGGTCAGGCAGGCCAGACCGTTCTTGCCGTTGATGTTCATCGCGTCCGAGCCGCAGACGCCTTCGCGGCAGGAGCGGCGGAACGAGATGGAGGGATCGACCGCCTTGAGCTTCATCAGCGCGTCGAGCAGCATGCGCTCATGCCCGTCGAGCTCGACCTCGATGGTCTGCATGTAGGGCTTGGCGTCCTTTTCCGGGTCGTAGCGGTAGATCTTGAAGGTGCGTTTTGCCATGGTTCTTCTCCGTGCGTCGTGGGGTGCGTGCGAGGGGGCTCAGAAGGTACGGACCTTCGGCGGCACCGACTCCACGGTCAGGGGTTTGAGGTTGACGGGCTTGTATGACAGCGTGTTGGTCGCGCTGTCCCACAGCGTGTGTTTCATCCATTCGGCGTCGTTGCGGCCCAACGGGAACTGCGCGTCGTCGGCCGGGCGCTCATAGTCGTTCACCGTGTGCGCGCCACGGCACTCGCGGCGGGCAGCGGCCGAGGTCATCGTCGCCTGGGCGCATTCCATGAGGTTCTCGACTTCCAGCGCTTCGATGCGCGCCGTATTGAACACCTTGGACTTGTCCTTGAGCGCGATGTTCTTCACGCGCTCGCGCATGGCGTTGATCTTGGCGACGCCTTCGTCCATGCTGGCCTGGGTGCGGAACACGCCGGCATGCTGCTGCATGGCGGCGCGCAGGTCGTTGGCGACGTCCTGCGCGTATTCCCCGCCGGTGGAGTTGTCCAGGCGCGCCAGACGGGCGAGCGTCTTGTCGGCGGCGTCGGCAGGCAGGGGTTTGAGGTTCCTGTTCTTTTCGTTGTACTGCACGATGTGGTTGCCGGCGGCACGGCCAAACACCAGCAGATCGAGCAGCGAGTTGGTGCCCAGGCGGTTGGCACCGTGCACGCTCACACAGGAACATTCGCCCACGGCGTACAGGCCGTTGACCACCTTCTGGTTGCCCTGACCGTCGGGGGTGACCACCTGGCCGTGGATGTTGGTCGGGATACCGCCCATCTGGTAGTGGATGGTGGGCACGACCGGAATCGGCTCGCGCGTGATGTCCACGTTGGCGAAGTTCACACCGATCTCGTACACCGACGGCAGGCGCTTGTGAATGGTCTCCGCGCCGAGGTGGTCGAGCTTGAGCAGCACGTAGTCCTTGTTGGGGCCGCAGCCGCGGCCCTCCTTGATTTCCTGGTCCATGCAGCGGCTCACGAAGTCGCGTGGCGCCAGGTCTTTCAGGGTGGGCGCATAGCGCTCCATGAAACGCTCGCCTTCGCTGTTGAGCAGGATCGCGCCTTCACCACGGCAGCCTTCGGTCAGCAGCACGCCTGCGCCAGCCACGCCAGTGGGATGGAACTGCCAGAACTCCATGTCCTGCAGTGGAATGCCGGCACGTGCCGCCATGCCCAGGCCGTCGCCGGTGTTGATGAAGGCGTTGGTGGATGCCGCGAAGATGCGGCCCGCACCGCCGGTGGCCAGCAGGGTGGTCTTGGCCTCGAGGATGTAGGTTTCGCCGGTTTCCATTTCCAGCGCGGTCACGCCGAGAACGTCGCCGCTGGCGTCGCGGATCAGGTCCAGTGCCATCCATTCGACGAAGAAGGTGGTGCGGGCCTGCACGTTCTGCTGGTACAGCGTGTGCAGCATGGCGTGACCGGTTCGGTCGGCCGCGGCGCAGGCGCGCTGCACCGGCTTTTCGCCGTAGTTGGCGGTGTGGCCGCCGAAGGGGCGCTGGTAGATCGTGCCGTCGGGGTTGCGGTCGAACGGCATGCCGAAGTGCTCGAGTTCGTAGACGACCTTGGGCGCTTCACGGCACATGAACTCGATGGCGTCCTGGTCACCCAGCCAGTCGGAACCCTTGATGGTGTCGTAGAAGTGGTAGTGCCAGTTGTCCTCGTTCATGTTGCCGAGCGAGGCACCGATGCCGCCTTGCGCAGCCACGGTGTGCGAGCGGGTGGGGAACACCTTGGAGAGCACGGCCACCTTGAGGCCGGCGCGCGCGAGCTGCAGCGAGGCGCGCATGCCGGAGCCACCGGCGCCGACGATGACCACGTCGAACTGACGCTTGGGAAGGGATGCGGATGCGGTCATGGCTTCAGAGCCTCCAGAGAACTTGAACGGCCCAGCCCAGGCAGGCGAGGAGCCAGACGATGGTGAAAACGTGCAGCACGAGGCGGATGCCGGCGGGCTTGACGTAGTCCATCCAGATGTCGCGCATGCCGACCCAGACGTGGTAGGCCAGCGCCAGGAAGACGGCGAAGGTCAGCGCCTTCATCCATTGTTTTGCGAAGATGCCGGCCCAGCTCTCGTAGCCGATGGGGCCGCTGGTGAACAGCACCTGCAGCAGCACGATGAGTGTGAAGAGGGCCATGAGGGCCGCGGTGATGCGCTGGGCGAGCCAGTCGCGCAGGCCGTAGTGGGCGCCGGTGACGACGCGCTTGGAACCGTAATTGACGGACATGGTCAGTTTCCTCGTCGCAATCAGTACAAACCGAACAGCTTGGCGCCCAGCACCAGCGTCAGGCCGATGCTCAGGACCAGCGTCACGATGGCGGACGTCTTGCCGAATTCCTTGCTCACGGCGTGGCAGGCGTCCATATAAAGGTGGCGGACGCCGGCGATGAGGTGGTGCAGGTAGGCCCAGATGATGGCCAGTACCACAAGCTTGAACAGCCAGCCGGGCACGAAACCGATGCCTGCGGAGAACGCCGAGCTGAAACGCTCGAAGGACAGCTCGGACGACACGGAGGTGTCGAACAGCCAGACGATCAGGGGCAGGAGAACAAACATCAGGCCACCGCTGGCGCGGTGCAGGATCGACACCCAGCCGGCCGGTGGCAGGCGGTAGGTGGTGAGATCCTTGAAGGCGTTGATGTTGCGGAACTCGGGCCGCTTCTTGGTCAACTCGGTCATGGTGGGGGCTTTCTTCCGGGGGGGAGGGGAACGTGGCGGCTTGGTAACTGGTTGGTAACTAATGCCAAGGCGCGTCAAATTCTATTGCAACGCACCATGCCGCAGGCTGACAGTCGGATGCTCCGGGGCCCAGGTGGTCGCGGGTAGGGGGTATCAGCTCAGTTCATTGCGGTAGTGGCGGGCGTCGGTGCGGTAGAAGCCGCGCCGCAATTCCATCGGTTCATCGTTGTAGGTAAAGGCCAGCCGCTCCACGCTCAGCAGGGGGTATCCGGGCGCCACACCCAGCAGGGCTGCCGTGTCCTCGTCGGCGCTCACCGCCTTGATCTTTTCCACGGCGCGCACCATGCGCACGCCGAACTGGGTTTCGAACAGGGCGTACATCGGGCCCTTGTCATCCGACAGCGCTTCGATCGTCAGTCCCTTGAACGGGCCGCCGGGCAGCCAGAGCTCTTCCAGGATGGCGGGCGCCCCTGAGAACGCGAGCACGCGTTTGACCTGCAGCACGGCATCGCCGGTGCGCAGACCCAGTTGCCGGGCCACTTCGGCCGGAGCGCGCAGGCGGCGGCATTCGACAATGCGCCGCTCGGCCGGGCCTTGTTCTTCCAGGGAGCCGGTGTCGGGCAGCAGGCGCAGGAAGCGGTACTGGATGTGCTGTTCCGCATGGGTGGCCACGAAGGTCCCCTTGCCCTGGCGGCGCACCAGCAGATTGTCGGTGGCGAGGGCGTCGATGGCCTTGCGCACCGTGCCCTGGCTGACACGGAACCGTGCCGCGAGGTCGAATTCGCTGGGGATCATGTCGCCCGGCTTCCACTCGCCGGCCTGCAGGCTGCGCAGGATCAGCGTCTTGATCTGCTGGTACAACGGGCTGAACGCCGGTGCGGTGTTCTCGAACGCAGCCGAAGCGCCGGCGTCGGCCGGCACCGCTTCAGGAGAGTTCTGGGTGGAAGTGGGCATGCGTTTGCGGCGCCGCGATGCGGTGCTCCTGACGTGAATCATATCTTATATAAGACATAAGACAAATTGACGCTTCAGGGTTTGCGAGGGTACACTCGCGAGCTGACCTGGACCCGGAGCTGCGGGTTTTCCTGACATGTTTGCCGCCGTCGTCCTGGGGTTCGCCCGCCTCGTCATTCCCATCTTCTCCCAACGTCCTTTTCCGGAGTTTTCACCATGAACAAGAAGCCCGTTCGCGTTGCCGTCACCGGTGCCGCTGGCCAGATCGGTTACGCCCTGTTGTTTCGCATTGCCTCCGGCGAAATGCTCGGCAAGGACCAGCCCGTGATCCTGCAACTGCTGGAAATCCCGGACGAGAAGGCCCAGAAGGCGCTGAAGGGCGTGATCATGGAGCTGGAAGACTGCGCTTTCCCGCTGCTGGCTGGCGTGATTCCCACGGGCGATCCGGAAGTCGCTTTCAAGGATGCCGACTACGCCCTGCTGGTCGGTGCCCGTCCTCGTGGCCCCGGCATGGAGCGTGCCGATCTGCTCGCCGCCAACGCCCAGATCTTCACCGCCCAGGGCAAGGCGCTGGACAAGGTCGCCAGCCGCAATGTCAAGGTGCTGGTGGTCGGCAACCCCGCCAACACCAATGCCTACATCGCCATGAAGAGCGCGCCCAGCCTGCCGCGCGAGAACTTCACCGCCATGCTGCGTCTGGACCACAACCGCGCCGCCAGCCAGATCGCCGCCAAGACCGGTGGCAAGGTCGGTGAAATCGAGAAGCTGACCGTGTGGGGCAACCACTCGCCCACCATGTACGCCGACTACCGATTCGCCACCATCGGCGGCAAGAGCGTCAAGGACACGATCAATGACCAGGTCTGGAATGCCGACACCTTCCTGCCTACGGTGGGCAAGCGCGGCGCCGCCATCATCGAAGCGCGTGGTCTGTCGTCCGCCGCTTCTGCGGCCAACGCCGCCATCGACCACATGCGCGACTGGGCCCTGGGTTCCAATGGCCAGTGGGTCACCATGGGCGTGCCCTCCAACGGCGAATACGGCATTCCGAAGGACGTGATCTTCGGTTTCCCGGTCACGACCGAAGGTGGCAAGTACAAGATCGTTGAAGGCCTGGAGATCGACGCGTTCTCGCAAGAACGCATCAACAAGACCCTGGACGAGCTCAAGGGCGAGCAGGACGGCGTCAAGCACCTCCTGTAATCGGCTGGTAACCGCGCCTTGGCCACCCTCCATCCACGTCACATCCTGCTCGGCGCCCAGGCCGGCGCGTTTGCGCTGCCGGTCTGCGACCACTACAGCGGTGTCGAGGTCCGGATGCGCAAAAGCCTGGCACTCCAGGCCGAGATGGCCGAGGAGTTCGGTACCTGCGTGTTCGACGCCACACTGGATTGCGAGGATGGTGCTCCCGTGGGGGGCGAGGCCGAGCATGCCGTGCTGGTGACCGAACTGGCCCTGGCCGCCGCCCCTGGCGCGCGCGTGGCGGTGCGCGTGCACCCGGTGGACCATGCGGCGTTCGACGCCGATGTGGCCACCATCGCCGGCCGCGCCGGCCACCGCCTGACCCACCTGATGGTGCCCAAGGTCGAGTCGGTGGCGGATGTGCAGCGCGCGGCCGACGCACTGGATGCCGCTGGTGCTGGCACGCTGCCGCTGCACGTGCTCATCGAATCGCCCGCTGCGGTGCACCGCGCGTTTGACATCGCCGCCCACGCCCGTGTGCAGAGCATCAGCTTCGGCCTCATGGACTTTGTGTCAGCGCACGGTGGCGCCATCCCCGCCGACGGCATGAGCGCCGCCGGCCAGTTTTCGCACCCGCTGGTGCTCCGCGCCAAGCTGGAGATCGCATCGGCCTGCCATGCGCACGGCAAGGTACCCTCGCACTGCGTGGTGACCGAGTTCAAGCACCTGGATGCCCTGGAGCAGGCTGCCCGCAAGGCCGCCCGTGAACTGGGCTACACGCGCATGTGGAGCATCCATCCCGACCAGATACGCCCCATCCTGGCGGCGTTCGCGCCGCAGGCGCGCGAGGTCGACACCGCTGCCGCCCTCATCGAGCGCGCCATGGCCGCTGACTGGGCGCCCGTGCAGTTCGACGGCCGGCTGCACGACCGGGCGAGCTACCGGTATTTCTGGCAGGTGCTGGAGCGCGCGCACCAGACCGGCCTGTCCTTGCCCGATGCGGTGCAAGCCCACTTCACCGACGCCACCGTGCGGCATTGAGCTTGCTTGCGCCGTCCCCAACTGTTTTCCGACCCCACGCAAATCCCTCTGGAGAATCCCATGTCCACCTTTCTCACCGACTACCGCGCCCATGCCGCCGAACGCGCCGCGCTGGGCATTCCGCCGCTGCCGCTCGAGGCGAAGCAGGTCGCCGAACTGATCGAGCTGATCAAGTCGCCGCCGGCGGGTGAGGAGGCCTTCCTGCTGGACCTGCTGACGCACCGTGTGCCGCCCGGCGTGGACGACGCCGCCAAGGTCAAGGCGAGTTTCCTGGCGGCTGTGGCACACGGCGACGTGAAGGTCGGCCTGGTCTCCAAGACCAAGGCCACCGAGTTGCTGGGCACCATGGTGGGCGGCTACAACGTGCACCCGCTGATCGAATTGCTGGACGATGAAGAAGTGTCCAGCGTGGCCGCCGAAGGTCTGAAGAAGACGCTGCTGATGTTCGACTTTTTCAACGACGTGGCCGAGAAGGCCAAGGCCGGCAATCTCAAGGCCCGCCAGGTGATGCAGAGCTGGGCAGACGCCGAATGGTTCACCAGCCGCCCGGAAGTCGACAAGACCATCACCGTGACCGTGTTCAAGGTGCCCGGCGAGACCAACACCGACGACCTGTCGCCCGCGCCCGATGCCTGGAGCCGCCCCGACATTCCGCTGCACTATCTGGCCATGCTGAAGAACACCCGCCCGGACGCGGCCTTCAAGCCCGAGGAAGACGGCAAGCGTGGCCCGATGCAGTTCATCGAGGACCTGAAGAAGAAGGGCCACCTGGTCGCCTACGTGGGCGACGTGGTCGGCACCGGTTCCAGCCGCAAGAGCGCCACCAACAGCGTGATCTGGGCCACCGGCGAAGACATCCCCTTCGTGCCCAACAAGCGTTTTGGCGGCGTGACGCTGGGCGGCAAGATCGCTCCCATCTTCTTCAACACGCAGGAAGACTCTGGCGCATTGCCGATCGAAGTGGACGTGAGCAAGCTCGAAATGGGCGACGTGATCGACATCCACCCCTACGAAGGCAAGATCACCAAGAACGGTGCCACCGTGGCGGAGTTCCAGCTGCGCAGCGACGTGCTGTTCGACGAGGTGCGCGCCGGCGGCCGCATCAACCTGATCATCGGCCGTTCGCTCACCGCCAAGGCACGTGAATTCCTGGGGCTGTCCGCCAGCACGGCGTTCCGCCTGCCGCAGGCGCCTGCCGAGTCCAAGGCGGGCTTCACGCTGGCGCAGAAGATGGTGGGCCGCGCCGTTGGCCTGCCCGAAGGCTTCGGCGTGCGTCCTGGCACCTACTGCGAACCCAAGATGACCACCGTGGGTTCGCAGGACACCACCGGCCCGATGACCCGCGACGAGCTGAAGGATCTGGCCTGCCTGGGCTTCAGCGCCGACATGGTGATGCAGTCGTTCTGCCATACCGCGGCCTATCCGAAGCCCGTGGACGTGAAGACACACCGCGAACTGCCGGCCTTCATCAGCAACCGTGGCGGCGTCGCCCTGCGCCCGGGCGATGGTGTGATCCACTCGTGGCTCAACCGCCTGCTGCTGCCCGACACCGTGGGCACCGGCGGTGACTCGCACACCCGCTTCCCGATCGGCATCAGCTTCCCCGCCGGCTCCGGTCTCGTGGCCTTCGGTGCCGCCACCGGTGTGATGCCGCTGGACATGCCCGAGTCCGTCCTGGTCCGCTTCAAGGGCCAGATGCAGCCGGGCGTGACCCTGCGCGACCTGGTGCACGCGATTCCGCTGTACGCCATCAAGGCCGGTCTGCTGACCGTGGCCAAGGCCGGCAAGAAGAACATCTTCTCGGGTCGCATCCTGGAGATCGAAGGACTGCCAGACCTCAAGGTCGAACAGGCGTTCGAGCTGAGCGATGCCTCCGCCGAGCGCTCTGCCGCCGGCTGCACCATCAAGCTCAACCCCGAGCCGATCAAGGAATACCTCACCAGCAACGTCGTGCTGATGAAGAACATGATCGCCGACGGTTACGCCGATGCCCGCACCCTCAAGCGCCGCATCGAGAAGGTTGAAGCCTGGCTGGCCAACCCGACGCTGCTCGAGGCCGACGCGAACGCCGAGTACGCCGCCGTCATCGAGATCGACCTGGCCGACATCAAGGAACCCATCCTCTGCTGCCCGAACGATCCGGACGACGCCAAGACCCTGTCCGACGTGGCCGGCACCAAGATCGATGAAGCTTTCATCGGTTCGTGCATGACCAACATCGGCCACTTCCGCGCTGCGGCCAAGCTGCTGGGTGGCCAGCGCGACATCCCGGTCAAGCTGTGGGTGGCCCCGCCGACCAAGATGGACGAGAGCGAGCTCATCAAGGAAGGCCACTACTCGGCCTTCGGCACGGCCGGTGCGCGCACCGAGATGCCCGGTTGCTCGCTGTGCATGGGCAACCAGGCGCAGGTGCGTGAAGGCGCGACGGTGGTGTCCACCTCCACCCGCAACTTCCCGAACCGCCTGGGCAAGAACACCAACGTGTTCCTCGCCTCGGCCGAGCTGGCTGCCATCGCCTCCAAGCTGGGTCACATTCCCACCGTGGCCGAGTACCACGACGCCATGGGCGTGGTGAACAAGGATGGTGCCGCGATCTACAAGTACATGAACTTCGACCAGATCGAGGAATACGCCGACAACGCCAAGGGCGTGGCCGCGTAAGGCGTTCCCCCTTGACCCGATAAAAAAAGCCGCTCACCGAGCGGCTTTTTTCCGGGTGACAAAGCGTTCGAGTTCAGCGGACGCCGGCCAGCGCCCTGCGGTTCCATGGCATCCGCATCAACACGCGTGCCATGCCGCAGAAGCCCGACACACCCGCGAACACGAGGCCGGCCCCGACGAAGCCGGACAGCGCATGAAACCAGGGCGAGACGGTCGCGCCCAGCACCGCACCCAGCACGATCAGCGAGCCCGCCACGATCTGCACCTGCCGTTGCAACTCCAGCGGCTGTGACGCATCGGTCATCACAGGAAGCCCTGCCTTCTTCCAGGCGTCCAGTCCGCCTTCGAGCACGTAGGCGTCGCACCCGGTGCTCGCGCTCAGCACCGGCGCGTTGACCTGTGTCCGGTTGCCCGAACGGCAGTGGAAGATCACGGCCGAAGCGCCAACGACCGGCAGATCACTGCCCTTCAGTCGCTCCATCGGCACATGCCGCGCCTGCGCGATGCGTTCGCGGGCGTGCTCGTCCGTGCTACGGATATCGATCAGGACGGCTCCCTGGTTCAGTAGTGCCTGCGCAGCTTGAGGGGAGAGGGGTTTCAGGGACATGGCAGAGGCCTTCCAGGTGGCAGGGTCAAGGGCAGAAGATGGACTTGAGCGTGGCGATGAGCCGGGCCGCGTCCGGGTTGTCGATGCGGTAGTGCAGCGTCTGGGACTCGCGCCGGTACGTCACCAGGCCTTCCGCGCGCATCCGGGCGAGATGCTGGGACAGGGCGGACGGACTCAGCCCGACCTGCTCTTGCAGGGAGCCCGCCGTCATCTCGCCGTGTTCGATCAGGAGACAGAGCACCACCAGCCGGTGTTCATTGCCGATGGCACGCAGCATCGCTGCGGCCTGGGCGGCACCTTGCTGCAGGAACAGGGCATCCTTCTTCGACGTCATGGCCCGCATTATTTCATGAATTTCTAAATTAGATGAATCTGAATAAAGAAACCCACCGGACGAAGCCGGCGCTCGCCTCGCACCCGGGCATCAGGATGGCGTGGCTTCGGCCTGCGCGGCCAGCGAACGCAGCAGCTTCGCCGAGGCCTCATCGGCCGGAAAGAAGGTCTCCAGGGCCAGTTCCTGCAGCGTGATGTCCACCGGCGAGCCGAACACGGTGGTGGTGCTCACCAGGTTCAGCACGCCCTGCCCGGTGTCGAACTGGAATGGCATCAGCACGCCATGGTGTTCGCCGGGCAGGGTGCCGGCGTCGTTGCCGAAAGATTCCGGATAGGCCTTCAACTCCGCGAGCAAAGCGGCCAGGGTGTCGTCGCCCGTGGCGTGGACCTGCTGGCGCAGCCGCTCGAACAGGTGTTCACGCCATTGGCGAAGGTTGGCGATGCGCGGTGCCAGACCATCGGGGTGCAGGCTCAGGCGCAGCACGTTGATGGAACCTTCCAGCAACCGGGGCGACGCGCCCGCCATCAGCATCGGCACCATGCGGTTGGCCATCACCAGGTTCCAGTGGCGGTCCATCGCGAGCGCCGGCCAGGGCTCGTGGCAGTCGAGGATGCGCTTGACCGCTGCGCGCGCCGACGCCATGTCGGGGGCGTCCAGCGAGCGCTCTCGGTACATGGGCGCGTAGCCTGCCGCCTCCAGCAGGGTGTTGCGCTCGCGCAGGGGAATGTCGAGCCTGTCGAGCAGGCGCAGCACCATGTCGCGGCTCGGGCTGGCGCGGCCGGTTTCCACGTAGCTCAGGTGTCGCGTGGACACGTCGGCCACATGGGCGAGGTCCAGCTGGCTCAGGCGCCGCCGCTGGCGCCAGTGGCGCAAGCGCTCGCCGAACGGCGACGGGGTGGGCAGCGAAGAGCGGGTGGTCGAGGGGAGGGCGGTCATGGGCGGCATGGTAGGGCACGGTACGTCGCGCGGCCATGACCTCCCACGTCATGGACGCCGCGCACCGGCTGCAAGACGATGGCTCCCGAGCCTTTCGTTCCATCCCCACCAGGAGTCACATCATGTCCCTCATCTCCTCCCTCACCTCTCCCTCCGGCCTGCGCCGCGTGCTCTGGGCCGATGCCCTGTCCGGCTCCGGCAGCGCAGCGTTGCACCTCGTCCTGACGGGATCGCTGTCGTCGCTGCTGGGGTTGCCTGGCGCGCTGCTCATCGGTTCGGGCATCTCGCTGCTCGCCTATGTTGCCCTGGCCGGTAGCCTGGCGCTGCAGACAGTACCGTACAGAGCATTGCTGGGTGCGCTGGTGCTTGGCAATTTCGCCTGGGTGATCGGCTGCCTGGCGCTGCTGTTCGGTGGTCTGGTCTCGCCCACGCCGCTGGGGCAGGCGTACCTCGTCGTGCAGGCCGTGGCCGTGCTGGTGCTGGCCGAGCTGCAGTGGATGGCGATGCGCCGCACACGGGGCGCCACGATGGCCTGAAGGGCGTGTGCGCCAGCGAACAGATGCGCGCACGCCCAGCCCCTACGCTGGGCGTGCGCCTCTGATGGATGGTCCGTCATCGGGCGACGCTCTCTGAAGAAAGAAGGAAAACAGCCATGACACTCGGAACCATCCTCCTGATCCTCCTCGTCCTGATCCTGCTGGGCGTCATTCCCACCTGGCCGCACAGCCGGGGCTGGGGCTACGGGCCCAGCGGTCTGCTGGGCGTGGTGCTGGTCATCGTGATCGTGTTGCTGCTCACCGGCAGGTTGTGACGCGGGCGTCACCCAGCCCCCACCCCCGCTGAAGGGCTGCGCCCCCGGCACGCAGGTGCCGGGGGCGCAGCGTTGCGGGTGCAATTCAGGGCTGTCAGCACGGAATAGCGTGCTGCTGACAGAATGGGCCGGTGTTTCACCGATACCGCCAGGAGCCCACATGCCCACGACGAACCACTTCTCCCATCCCTTCGCTTCCACTGTCAAGACCTTCAGAACCGCATCGGGCAAGAGCGGTCGGTTCTATTCGCTGCCGGCGCTGGCGAAGCAGTACCCCTCGGTCAAGCGGCTGCCGGTGTCGCTGCGCATCGTGCTGGAGAGCGTGCTGCGCCATTGCGATGGCGAGCGCGTAACGCCCGAGCACGTCGCGCAGCTGGCGCAGTGGCAACCCAACACCGCGCGCACCGACGAGATTCCCTTCACCGTGGCGCGCGTGGTGCTGCAGGATTTCACCGGCGTGCCGCTGCTGGCCGACCTGGCTGCCATGCGCAGCGTGGCCCAGCGCATGGGGCAGGACCCGAAGAAGATCGAACCGCTCGTGCCGGTGGATCTGGTGGTGGACCACTCGGTGATGGTCGACTACTACGGCACCAGGCAGGCGCTCGACCTCAACATGAAGCTGGAGTTCCAGCGCAACAACGAGCGCTACCAGTTCATGAAGTGGGGCATGCAGGCCTTCGACACCTTCGGCGTGGTGCCTCCAGGCTTCGGCATCGTGCACCAGGTGAACCTGGAGTACCTCGCGCGTGGCGTGCACATGAAGGGCGGCCTCTACTACCCCGACACGCTGGTGGGCACCGACAGCCACACCACCATGATCAACGGGATTGGTGTGGTGGCCTGGGGTGTGGGCGGCATCGAGGCCGAGGCCGCCATGCTGGGCCAGCCGGTGTACTTCCTCACGCCCGACGTGGTGGGCTTCGAGCTCACCGGGCGCCTGCGCGAGGGCGTCACCGCCACCGACCTGGTGCTCACCGTCACCGAAATCCTGCGCCAGCACAAGGTGGTCGGCAAGTTCGTCGAGTTCTTTGGCGAAGGCACGAAGTCGCTCGCCCTGCCTGACCGCGCCACCATTGCCAACATGGCGCCCGAGTACGGCGCCACCATGGGCTTCTTCCCGGTGGACGAGAAGACGCTCGACTACTTCCGTGGCACTGGCCGCAGCAAGGCGGAGATCGAGGCGTTCGAAGCCTACTTCCGGGCCCAGGGCCTGTTCGGTGTCCCCGCCAGCGGCGATATCGACTACTCCAAGGTGGTCAAGCTGGATCTCGGCCTGGTGACGCCGAGCCTGGCCGGCCCCAAGCGCCCGCAGGATCGGATCGAGCTCGGCCAGGTGGCACGCCAGTTCAGCGAACTGTTCAGCAAGCCCAACGCCGAGAATGGCTTCAACCGGCCGGCCGAGCTGCTGCACACGCGCTACCCTGCGAAGGACAGCGAGGTCGCCCCCGTTCCGGTGCCGAGCGCCAAACCCACGCCCGAAGGCGCGCCGCGCTTCGAGGCGGAGATGGTGGCCAACCGCCCGGTACGGGCCAGTGCGCCGGCCAAGGAGCCCGCGCGCAAGGAGGTGACCATCGGCAACGGCGACGTGCTCATCGCCGCCATCACCAGCTGCACCAACACCAGCAACCCTGGCGTGCTGCTGGCGGCCGGCCTGCTGGCCAAGAAGGCCGTTGAGGCGGGCCTCAAGGTGCAGCCGCACATCAAGACCTCGCTCGCGCCGGGATCGCGCATCGTCACCGAATACCTCACCCAGACCGGTCTGCTGCCCTACCTGGAGAAGCTCGGCTTCGCGCTGGCCGGTTATGGCTGCACCACCTGCATCGGCAACGCCGGCGACCTCACGCCCGAGCTCAATGCCGTCATCACGCAGAACGACCTCATCTGTGCCGCGGTGCTGTCGGGCAACCGCAACTTCGAGGCCCGCATCCACCCCAACCTCAAGGCCAACTTCCTGGCCAGCCCGCCGCTGGTGGTGGCCTATGCCCTCGCGGGCAACGTCATGAAAGACCTCATGACCGAACCGCTGGGCAAGGGCAAGGGCGGCAAGCCCGTTTACCTGGGGGACGTGTGGCCCAGCAGCGACGAGATCTACAAGCTCATGAAGTTCGCCATGAATGGCAAGGCCTACCGCGACAACTACGAACGCGTGGCCAGTGAACCCGGCAAGCTCTGGGAAAAGATCCAGGGCGTTTCGGGCAACGCCTACACCTGGCCCAGGAGCACCTACATCGCCGAGCCACCGTTCTTCGAGAATTTCAGGCTCGAGGCAGCCACCACCGCCGAACCACCGACCGTGCGCGGAGCGCGTGTCATGGCGCTGTTTGGCGACTCCATCACGACAGACCACATCTCGCCGGCCGGCAACATCGCCGAGAAGTCGCCCGCAGGGCAGTGGCTGCTCGAACGCGGTGTGCTCAAGGCCGATTTCAACAGTTACGGCGCGCGCCGCGGACACCACGACGTGATGATGCGCGGCACCTTCGCCAACGTGCGCATCAAGAACCTGATGCTGGCGCCCCGGCCCGATGGATCGCGCGAGGAGGGCGGCCTGACCCTCTATCAGCAGGAGGGCGCAGACAAGGGCCAGAAGCTGAGCATCTTCGACGCCGCCATGCGCTACCAGGCCGCGGGCGTGCCCACGGTGATCTTCGCCGGCGAGGAGTACGGCACCGGTTCCAGCCGTGACTGGGCAGCCAAGGGCACACAGCTGCTAGGCATCAAGGCCGTGGTGGCGCGCAGCTTCGAGCGCATCCACCGCTCCAACCTTGTGGGCATGGGCGTGTTGCCATTGCAATTCAAGGCTGGCGATTCCTGGGAAAGCCTGGGTCTGACCGGCGATGAGACCATCGACGTGATCCCGCACCCCGAGCTGCTGCCGCAGAGCGAGGCAAAGCTGGTCATCACGCGCGCCACGGGGGAGCGCCGCGAGGTCAGTGTGATCCTGCGCATCGACACGCCGGTGGAAGTGAACTATTACCGCGAGGGCGGAATCCTCCCTTACGTTCTCAGGCAATTGTTGAGCGCTTGAGCCGGATGCCGCAACGCGGCATGATGTGTTTTCGTTATGCCCACCGGGAGTCGCCATGCGAAAGCCTGCCTTGTACAGCCCGTCCTCCCGCCCGGTGGCACCGAAGGCGGCCGCCCAGGGTGCGGGCGCGGTGCCCGAAGGAGGGGCAGCCCCCTCCGCCCAGCCCCGGCGGTGGCGGGCAACGGCTTCCCGGGTGGCCGGCAGCCCGCGCGTGATGTGGTCGGTCATGGCCTTGACGGCCGCACTGCTGGGGGCCAGCGTATGGCACGGCCATGCCAGCGGCCCCAGGGCGCTGACCCAGAAAGACATCGACGCGGCCGTGCTGCGCACCCTCACCACCCAGAACCTGCCCTCCAGGGCGGCGCGCGCCGCTGAAAAGATACGCCCCGCGGTGGTGCGTGTCATGTCCTACGGCAAGGACAAGAAGGGCGAGGAGCAGGAGCTGGGCGTGGGCACAGGCGTGGTGATCGTCGACAAGGGCATCATCCTGACCAACCTGCACGTGGTGCAGCATGCCCAGACCATCAAGCTGGTGTTCGCCGACGGCACCGAATCCGGGGCCAGCATCACCGGTGTGCAGGCCAAGAACGACCTGGCCGTGCTGCAGGCCCACACCATTCCCGACGACCTGATCGCCGCCACCATGCGCTCCACCGCCGACCTCGTCCCGGGAGACGAGGTGGTGGCCGTGGGCTTCCCGTTCGGCATCGGCCCGTCCACTTCGGCGGGCGTCATCTCCGGTTTTGGCCGTGCCTTCAAGTCGCCTGAGGGCGAACAGGAAATCGGCAACCTGATCCAGTTCGACGCGGCCGCCAATCCGGGCAACTCGGGCGGGCCGCTGGTCACCATGGATGGGGAGGTGGTCGGCATCGTCACCGGCATCCTCAACCCCACCAGCCACCGCACCTTCGTTGGCATCGGTTTTGCAGTACCGATAGAGAGCGCCGCCAGCGCCGCCGGTCTGCCCCCGTTCTAGTTCTCTCACCTTTCAAACAGGAGCGCTCCATGGACCCAAACAACGCCCCCGACACCGCCCAGCTGATGGAGCAGATCCTGTACGAGGTGAAGAGGGTGGTGGTCGGGCAGGACCGGTTTCTCGAACGCGTCATGGTCGCCATGCTGGCCCAGGGCCATCTGCTGGTCGAGGGCGTGCCCGGTCTGGCCAAGACCTTGACCGTGAAGACGCTGGCCAGCGTCGTGCAAGGCCGCTTCAAGCGCATCCAGTTCACGCCCGACCTCGTGCCCGCCGATCTCGTGGGTACGCGCATCTACAACCAGAAGACGGGCGATTTCAGCACCTCGCTCGGCCCGGTGTTCGCCAACCTGCTGCTGGCCGACGAAATCAACCGCGCACCAGCCAAGGTGCAGAGCGCGCTGCTGGAGGTGATGCAGGAGCGACAGGTCACCATCGCGGGCGAAACGCACAAGGTGCCCAATCCCTTTCTCGTGATGGCGACGCAGAACCCCATCGAAACCGAGGGCACCTACCCGCTGCCCGAGGCGCAGGTGGACCGCTTCATGATGAAGGTGATGGTGGACTACCCGACCGACGAAGAGGAGTACGTGATCGTCGAGCGCGTCACCGGACCCGCTGTGGCCGTCAATGCTGTGGCCACCACCGATCAACTCGCTGCCTTGCAGGCGCAATGCAGACAGGTCTATGTGGACCCATCGCTGGTGCAGTACGCCGTCAAGCTGGTCTCTGCCACGCGCACCCCGGAGAAACATGGCATCAAGGACATGGCGAACCTGATCACCTTCGGTGCCAGCCCTCGCGCGACCATCGGCCTGGTGGAGGGCGCGCGCGCCCTGGCCATGCTGCGCGGCCGCAACTATGCGTTGCCTGAGGACATGACCGATCTTGTGCCCGATGTGCTGCGCCACCGCGTGGTGCTGTCGTACGAAGGTCTGTCGGAAGGGCTGACCAGCGAGACGCTGATCGGACGCATCATGAAACACATCCCTGCGCCCGCCCGGCCGCTGGAGCACGAAAAGAAAGTGGCCTGACCATGCTGGCCCGGCTGTTCGGCAGGAAAGGCGGCGAGGCGCAGGCCGGCACGCCGGTCAGCACCGCCACGCCTGCTGCGCGCCGCGCCGAGACCCTGCTGCGCCGGCTCGAATGGACCGTGCTGCGGCGGCTCGACGGTCTCTTGCAAGGCGACTACCGCACCCTCATGCGGGGCTCCGGTCTCGATCTGGCCGACCTGCGCGAGTACCAGCTGCACGACGACGTGCGCCACATCGACTGGAACGTCACCGCGCGGCTGCAGGAGCCGCACGTGCGCGTGTTCACCGAAGACCGCGAGATGGCCGCCTGGTTCCTGCTCGACCTGAGCCCCTCCGTGGATTTCGGTTCGGGCGAGCAGCGCAAGAGCCAGGTGCTGCTGGACTTCACCGCCGTGCTGGCGCGCCTGCTGGGCCGCCACGGCAACCGCGTGGGCGCCGTGCTCTACGGCTCGCGCGGGCAACCGGTGGTGGATGCGGTGCTCCCTGCACGCGGTGGCCGAACCCAGGTGCTGCGCATCATGCAGATGGTGCTGCAGCCGCCGAAGCATGCCGATGCGAAGAATGGCGTCACCCAGCTGGCCGATCTGCTGCGCGCGGCCGTGCACACGGTGCGCCAGCGTGCCACCGTGTTCGTGGTATCCGACTTCATCAGCGAGCCCGGCTGGGAAAAACCGCTGGGAGAGCTCGCGCGCCGGCACGACGTGGTGGCGGTGCGCCTGCTCGACCCTCTGGAACTCGATCTCCCCGACCTCGGTCTGGTGCCCATTCGCGACGCCGAGACGGGCGAGCAACTGATGGTGGACACGCACGACGCCGGGTTTCGCCAGCGCTTTGCGCGCATCGCCGCGCAACGCGAAGCGCAACTGCGCGAGAGTCTGGGCCGTGCCGGCGTCGACACGCTGGAACTCTCGACCGATGACGACCTGGCGCAAGCCGTGCTGCGCTTCATTGAACTGCGCAAACGCCGCCTGCGCGAGACACGCAATGGCATCGGCGGGCGCCCGGTGCCCACCCAGCTGCCCACCCGCGACCGCCGCAGCCACGACGTCGCAAGCGAAGGAGCCCGTCCATGATGAACAACTGGCCCGTGACCTTTCTCTGGCCGCAACTGCTCTGGTTGCTGCTCGCGCTGCCGTTGCTGGTGCTGCTGTACGTGTGGCTGCTGAGACGGCGCAAACAGGCCGCGCTGCGCTTTGCCAGCCTCTCCATCGTGCGCGAAGCCATGGGCAAGGGCCCGGGCTGGCGCCGCCATGTGCCTCCGGTGCTGCTGCTGACGGCCATCGCCCTCATGCTGCTGGCGTCCGCGCGGCCGATGGCCACCATCGTGCTGCCCTCGAACCAGCAGACCATCATCCTGGCCATGGATGTTTCGGGCAGCATGCGCGCCGAAGACGTGCAGCCCAACCGGCTGGTGGCCTCGCAGAACGCTGCCAAGGCGTTCCTGGCCGAACTGCCGCGCCACGTGAAGGTCGGCATCGTTGCGTTCGCCGGGTCCGCGCAGGTGGTGCAGCCCGTCACGCTCAGCCGTGAAGACCTCGTTGCCGCCATCGACAAGTTCCAGCTGCAGCGCGCCACCGCCATCGGCAGCGCCATCGTGGTCGCGCTCTCCGAGTTGTTTCCCGAGCAGCGCATCAACCTCGGCGACATGACCTACAGCCGCAACACCGACCCGTTCGCACCCAAGGGCCGTTCGCTCGACCAGCCCAAGCCGGACGACAAACCCTTCACCCCGGTGGCGCCGGGTTCGCACAGTTCGGCGGCCATCATCCTGCTCACCGACGGGCAGCGCACCACCGGCGTGGACACGGCGGAGGCCGCGAAGATGGCGGCCGAACGCGGGGTGCGTGTCTACACCGTGGGCGTGGGCACGGTGGACGGCGAGATCATCGGCTTCGAAGGCTGGTCCATGCGCGTGCGGCTGGACGAGGAAAGCTTGAAGGAAGTGGCCCGCGCCACGCAGGCCGAGTACTTCTACGCCGGCACCGCGGAGAACCTCAAGAAGGTCTATGAGACGCTGAGTTCGAAGCTGACGGTGGAGAAGCGCGAGACCGAGATCTCCGGCCTGCTGGCGCTGGCCGCGTCCCTGCTGGCGCTGATCTCGGCGGGGCTGTCGGTGCTCTGGTTCAACCGGATCCTCTAGGCCGTATCTCCCCGGCGGGCCGCGCGCGGCGGCACAATCGCGCGCATGAACCAACAAGTGATCGTGGCCGGTGGTGGCATCGGGGGGCTGTCGTGCGCCCTCGCGCTCGCCCGTGCGGGGGTGCGTTCGGTGGTGCTGGAGCAGGCCGACGCGTTCAGTGAGGTGGGGGCGGGCCTGCAGCTCGGGCCGAACGCCGTGCGCGTGCTGGCCGAGTGGGGCCTGATGGACGCGCTGCAGGCCTGCGCGGCCTTTCCCGAGGTGCTGCGCGTGCGCGACGCACACCGCGCCAGCCAGCTCGGCCACCTGCGCCTGGGCGCTCTGGCATTGGCGCGGCACGGTCAGCACTACGCCACCTTGCACCGCGCCGATCTGCACGCGCTGCTGTTGGGCGCGGTGCAGCGGCGCCCGGAGGTGCGGCTGCGGCTGGGTGCGCGCGTGGCCGACTGGGAAGACAGCGATGCCGGGGTGCGCGTCACGCTGGAGGATGGTGGAACGTTGGACGGTGATGCCCTGATCGGGTGCGACGGCCTGTGGAGCCGCGTGCGCACACGGCTGCTCGGCGGGCAGCCGGTGCGCGCCACGGGCCACCTGGCCTATCGCGGCATGGTGCGCGCGGTGGACCTGCCCGCGCCGCTGCGGGCCAATGTGGTCACCGCCTGGCTGGGACCGCGCCTGCACGTGGTGCATTACCCGGTGAAACAGGGCGACTGGTTCAACCTGGTCGCGGTGGTGCACGGCAACCTGCCGGCCGGTGGCGATGCCCAGGCGTGGACGCATGAAGCGCATGCCGCCGATCTGCGGCGTGCCCTCGGTCCAGCCTGTGGTGAACTCGTGGCCATGGTGGCCGCCGTGCCCGACTGGACGCTGTGGCCGCTCAACGACAGGCCCGCGATGCGAGGCCCGCAGGAGCAGGCGCGCGGCCGTGTCGCTTTGCTGGGCGACGCAGCCCATCCCATGCGGCCCTACTTCGCGCAGGGCGCGGCCATGGCGATCGAAGACGCCTGGACACTGGGGCGCCTCGCGCAGGAGGGGGTGGCTGGCACCGATTGGGCCGACCGCTTCGCCAGGTACGCAAAAACCCGCTGGCGGCGCAACGCGCGCGTGCAGGCGCTCTCGCGGCGCAATGGCGTGGTCTTCCACGCGCAGGGCGTGCTGCGATGGGGACGCGATGCGGCCATGGGCCTGCTGGGAGAACGTTTGCTGGACAATGCCTGGCTCTACGACGGCCCGCCCGAGCCGCTGGCATGAGGCTTCCCCCTCCGTGGCGCGCCTTTCGGCGCTTCGAGGGGGGGACGGCATTCCGGGCCGGCGGAGCCGGACCCTGGATGCCCCTGGTGGCGTTGCCCCTCTCGTTGCCGGGCGCGCTCAGGAGCAGTGAGAATCCGTTTGAATCCATCCCGAAACCAGAGGCAGACATGACCTTCCAGAACACCCCCGTCACCCGCCGCCATGCCATGGCCACCGCGGCCGCACTGGCCTCAGCCACCGTGCTGCCCGCCGCGCGAGCGCAGTCCACCTGGCCCAGCCGACCGCTGAAAATCCTCGTGGGCTTCCCCGGCGGCTCCTCGCCCGACCTCACCGCGCGCCTGCTGGCCGAACCCCTGCAGCAGGCGCTGGGCCAGCCGGTGGTGATCGAGAACCGCCCGGGCGCTGGTGGCAACATCGCCGCTGCGCTGGTGGCGCGCGCCACCGATGACCACACCATCGGGCTGATGATCAACGGCAACATGACGATCGCCAGGATCCTCAACCCGGACACCACCTACGACCCCATCACCGAACTCGCGCCGGTCTCCCTGATTGCCGTGGCGCCCCTTGTGCTCAGCGTGCCAGCCACGGTGACGGAAAGCGGCGCGGCCTACATCGCCGCCGCCCGCGCGGCCGGCGACAAGTGGAACTACGGCACCCCCGGCGTGGGCACCGTGGCCCACCTTGGCATGGAGCTGCTCAAGAGCCGCGCCGGCATCGCGCCGGTGCACGTGCCGTACCCCGGCAACCCGCAGGTGATCACCGGCATGCTGGGGGGGCAGGTGCAGATGTCGCTGCTGCCGCCGGGTCTGGCCATGCCGCAGGTCACGGCCGGCAAGCTCAAGGCCATCGGCGTCACGTCCACCGGCCGCAGCAGCCTCGTGCCGGGCGTGCCCAGCCTGAGCGAGGCCGGCGTGCGCGACTTCCAGCTGGAGATCTGGAACGCCGTGGCCGCGCCCAACAGCCTGCCCAAGGCACATGTGAACCGGCTGGCCACGCTGCTCACCGAGATCGTGCGCCGGGAAGACATCCGCCAGAAGATCTTCGGCCAGGGCTGGCAGGTCGCCGGTACCGGTCCCGAAGGCCTGGCGCGGCGCATCAAGAGTGACACGGCGGCCATGGCCGAGGTGATCCGGCGCAACAACATCCGGCCGGGTTGATGGGGCGTTGACCGGCTGAACCTTGGGGGCCTTCGGGCCCCTTTTTCGCATCACCCGTCCGGCGTGAGCGCATGTAACCAATCGTCTGGAAACGTATAAATTGCCCGAGGTGGGGTGGTGCAACGGTATAAGAAGCCGCAAGTTCCAGGGGGGATTCCATGCCACACATCTCAGCGCTTGCCGTCTTGCACCTGTCGCGATCGTTGCCGGGTTGAGGCCATGGCCCGCGTCTTCGGCACGCATGCCGTCTGCCCGTCGATCGCCACGGCCCTGGACCTGTTGTTCACCGCGTGGGGCGGTAGCTCGCCGGACGAGCTGTCCGACGCACGCGCCGTTGTCACCACGCCATTCGGTCACCGCGGTAGCGGGGTGCTGTCGTGAGCGCAGCGCCGGCGATCCGCCCCACTGATACCCGTCGCCATGCCTGACTACCGGTCGCCCGGCGTCTACGTGGAGGAGGTCCGCTTCCGCGCCCCGCCCATCGAGGGCGTGTCCACATGCACCGCCGCGTTCATCGGCCCCGCGCGCACCGGGCCCTGCCATGCCCCCGGCGCGGAGCCGCCGTCTCTGATCACGAGCTTCAACGCTTTCGAGCGCCTGCACGGGGGTCTGGCCGACCTCTCCGCCGGCGAGGGCGAATCCGCCATCAACCACATCGCACACGCGGCATACGCCTTTTTCCAGCAGGGTGGCGCACGCCTCTATGTCGTGCGCCTGGCAAGTCCGGGCATGGCCGTGGCCAGCGTGGGCGCCGTCGACGACGGCGACACCGGTCTGGGTTTCGTCGCGCGCTTTCCGGGGAAGGCCGGCAACGGCCAGGTGACGCTGCGCGAGCACGCCTCGCCCGCTGCCGCGAACGAGCTCGACGCCGCGCCGCCCGGCAGCGTGGTGCGCGCCACCCTGCAGGGCAGGCAGGCATTGCTGGTGAACACCGATGGCGCATGGCGGCTCGCGGACACCGCCATCGACCGCGCCGACGTGCGGGCCGGCGCGCCACGCCTCATCACCGTCTCGGCGCATGCCATCGATGGCGATGGCCGCCACCAGGTGCATGAGCGCATGGGCCTGCATCCCGCGCACCCGCGCTGGATCGGTGGGGTCATGGCCGCCAGGCCGCTGGTGCGCGACGACCGCTTGTACCAGCCGTATGCCATCCACATCGGGACGAACCTCTCGGCCGCCGGGCTGCTCGCTGGCCTCTTCGAACACGCCCGGACCAACGCCGCCGGAGAACCCGAAACCCTGTGGACGCTGGACGGTGGCCAGGATGGCGGCACGCCCACCCCGCCGATGTATGAAAGCGCGATCACCAGCCTCGCGGGGCTCGACGATGTGTCCATCCTCGCCGCGCCCGGCAGCTCGGACAGGGTCGACGAGGAACAGGCCGCCGAGGTGGCCCGGGCCCTGATCGCGCACGCCGCCGCCCCCCGCGCCTGGTGCATCGCCGTGCTCGACACACCGCCCGGCCAGACCCCCACCGAGGCGCGCACCTGGCGCACCCGCTTCGATTCCACCCACGCCGCGCTGTACTTTCCGTGGGTGGAGGTGGCCCATCCCCTCGCGAACCCGGAGCGGGGCGACATCCCCGCCACGCTGACCCTGCCACCCTCGGGCTTTGTCTGCGGCATCTATGCGCGCAACGACATGGAGCGTGGTGTACACCATGCGCCGGCCAACGAGGTGGTGACTGGCGCCCTGCGTTTCGAGCGCCAAGTGAGCAAGGTGGAGCAGGAATTGCTCAATCCCGCCGGCGTGAACTGCCTGCGCTCCTTCGAACGGCGGGGCCACCGCGTGTGGGGCGCTCGGCTGGTCTCCAGCGACCCCGGGTGGCAGTACGTCAACCAACGTCGCTATTTCAACTACCTCGAAGCCTCGCTCTCGCGTGGTACGCAATGGGTGGCGTTCGAGCCGCAGGGCGAACGCCTGTGGGCGAACGTGCGCGAGTCCCTCACGAACTTCCTCCACAACGAATGGCGCGCCGGTGGTCTGCGCGGCTCCACGCAGGATCAGGCCTTCTTCGTGCGCTGCGACCGCAGCACCATGACGCAGGACGACATCGACCACGGTCGCCTGGTCTGTCTCATCGGCCTGGCCATGATCCAGCCGGCAGAATTCACCATCTTCCGCCTCGGCCAGCGCACCGCTGGTGCGAGCGCCTGACTCTTTCCCGGATCACGACCATGAGCGAACCCACCGTCCCCCTGGGGGGCATCAGCCCCGAGAAGATGGAAGAACAGGCGCGCACGCGGCTGGCCAGAGCCGACCTGCAAGGTGCCGCCAGCCTGCTGCAGCATGCGGCGCGCGACTGGAACCACGTGGGCGACGACGCGCGCGCCGGTGCCTGCTGGCTGCTCGCCGCCTCCACGCTGCGCCTGGCGGGCAAGATGAAAGAGGCGGGGCACGCCGCGCGCTGTGCCGAGGTGCTCCCGCTGTCGGACGAGGTGCGGCGCGGCGTCGACATGGAATTGGCCGAGCAGGCGCTGGCCTCGGGCGACGCCGCCATGGCGCGCGAGCGCTTTGCTTTCGTGCTGGCTCGCTACGCCGACCTGATGGACGCCTCCTTGCGCGCGGTGGTGCTGCAACGGCGCGCCGTCGCCGCGGCCGCTGCGCAGGATGACCGTGCCGCTGCCATCGACTACCGCGCCGCCGCCGACCTGATGCAGATGCACGGCCAGCCGGCCGATGCAGAAACCGCCAGGCTGGCCGCCGTGTCCTGTCTCGCCCGGGTGGACGCGGCCGCCGCAGAAATCCTCTGGCGCGACATTGACCGCCTCCCCCCCCGCGATGGCACGGGGGCGGCCCGGCGGGGGCTGGTGGGAGGGCAACTGGCAGAACAGTCGCGGCAGCCCGCGCTGGCACTGGCCCGCTATGGCATGGCCCGGCAAGGCGCGCTGGACGCCCGAGATGCCGCCACCTATCTCGTGGCCTCGGTGCAGTCCTCCATGCTGATGGAACAGCAGGGCCAGGTGGGTGACGCCTATGCGCGCCTGGCCTCGGCCTGGGTGACGCTAGGCGACCTGCTGGGCCGCGACACCGCGGCCGCGATGCTGCGACCGGCCATGAAAGACCTCCGCGACCGGCTGGGCCTCGAAGAATTCCGGCGCGTGCGCGAGGCCTATGCCGAGCGGCGGCGGAGGCATTGAAACACCCCCCCCGCGCCGCTTTGCACTAGACCGCCGTGCGCTCCAGCGGCGCCTCCCTGAAGCTCACGCTCTGCGGCCGCTTGTAGCGTGCCAGCCGCTGTTCCACGAACGCGATCAATGCGGCCTCGGTGGTGTTCATGCCCGGCTTCAGTGCGCAGGCCGCGTGCACGGCTTCGCCCCATTTCTCGTCGGGCCGTCCGAACACGAAGGCTTCGGCCACGGCAGGGTGTTCGAGCAGCACCTGTTCCACCTCGGCCGGGTAGACGTTCTCACCGCCGGTCTTGATGAGTTGCTTCTGCGCGGTGCGGCCTGCGAACCACAGCCAGCCTTCGTCGTCGATGCGGCCGAGGTCACCGGTGCGGTGCCAGGGGTCGGCGGGCTTGAAGGGGCGCTTCGCTTCCACGTCCCAGTAGCCGAGAAACACCGTGGGGCCCTGCACGGCGATCTCGCCTTCCACGTTCGCTGCCACGGGCTGGCCCGCTGCGTCCTGGATGCGCACCTGCGACGGCGGCACGGCGCGACCCGCCGCGCCCGGACGCTCGCGCTGCAGGCCCAGGCACACCATGCTCGACACCTCGGCCTGGCCGTAGGCGGACCAGAACCCCGCCGAGGGACACAGCGCGGCCAGTCGCTCCTGCACCGCCGGGGGTTCCAGCCCCATGCCGATGCGCAGGCTTGCCAGTGTGGCGCCTCCGGCCCGGGCCGCGTCGAGCATGGCACCGAGCATCGGTGCGAACGTCGCGCTCACGGTGATGTGGTGCCGGTCCACCGCGGCCACGGCGGCGGCTGGATCGAAGCGTGGCAGCAGCACGCACGCCCCTCCCGCCGCCAGCAACGCGAGCGAGAGGCCGATGCCCGCCGCGTGGAAGAGCGGCAGCACGCCGAGCCAGCGGTCGTCGGTGCCGAGCGACCACACCTGCCCGATCTGTTGCGCCGACGCCGTGAGCTGCGACTGCGCCAGCACGGCGCCGCGCGCGTGGCCTTGCACGGCGGCGGTGTAGAGCATGAGCACGCCGCTTTCGGGCGTGTCCTGCCGTGGCACGGGTGCGGCGGCCCCCGGGCCGGCCACCGCGAGCGACGGCCAGACGGCGGTGTCCAGCACCAGCGTGCGCACACCAGGCATGCCCTCGGGCCAGGCGGCGCCCCACAGCGCGGCGCAGGCGGTGTCGACGATGACCAGTGAGGGCGACGCATCGCGCGATTGCTGGGCCACCTCGGCGGGCGAGAGGCGCAGGTTCAGCGGCACCAGCATCGCGCCCCGCCAGGCCGCCGCGCCCAGCAGCACCAGCACTTCGGTGCGGTTGCCGGCCACGATCACGATGCGGTCGCCGCCGCTCACGCCGAGGGCCGCGAGCGCGGCGGCCTGGCGCTGCACGGCCTCGTACAGCATGGCGTGGGTATGGGTGTCGTCGTCCACGATCACGGCAGCACGGTCGGCGTGGGCCACGGCGTTGTGGGCAAGAAGATCGATCAGCGTGGGCAGGGCGGAGGTCATGGAGTGGTCCTGGGAAAACGCGAAGGGCCGGCTGCGCCCAGTGTGTGACTGCGCTGGCGCGCCAGATCGTGTTCGCAGGCCAGTTCGTCCACCAGCGCGGCCACGGGTTGCACGGCGTGCACGCCCGAGACCGAATGGCCGGCGCTGAAGAGTTCGGTCCAGCGGCGTGGGTGATGGGCCTCGCGGGTGCCGTACAGCTCGGCATTGCCGGCCCGCAGCGCGTCGGCGTCGAGCGCGCCGGGGTCCAGGCCGGCGGCGACGAGGGAGGGGCGCAGCCAGTTCACCGGCAGGCCAGTGAAAGCGCTGGACGAGACGATGTCGTCGCAGGTGGCGTCCACCACCATGCGCCGGTGTGCGTCGCTGGCCAGGCTTTCGTGGGTGGCGATGAAACGCGTGCCCATGTAGCCGAGGTCGGCGCCCAGCACCTGTGCCGCCCACAGCGCATGGCCATCGGCCAGGCCACCGGCCACGATGAGCGGGCCCTCGAACAGCGCACGCACCGCGCGCACGCCCGCGAAGGGGCTGAGCCAGCCGCTCTGCCCACCCGCACCCGCGCACAGCAGCACCAGACCGTCCACACCCGCCGCGAGCGCTTTCTCGGCGTGCGCGAGTGTGGCCACGTCGGCGAAGACGCGGCAGCCCGCGTCGTGCAGCGGGCCCACGAGTGCGGCGGGTGAGCCCACACTGGTGATGACGAGTTCGACCTTCTCGCGGACCACGCAGGCCAGATCGTCCGCGAGCGTGGCGCTGCGCACGATCAGGTTCACCGCGAAGGGGGCGGCGCTCGCGGTGTCACCGATGGCGCGGCGGATCTCGCCGATCCACGCTTGCAGCTCACCATGCTGCTGGCAGTTGGCGGCGGGAAACGCGCCGATCACGCCGGCGCGGCACGCCGCGACCACCAGCGCCGGCCCGCTCACGTGCAGCATGGGTGCGGCGATCAGCGGCAGCCGCAGGCGCGTGCGCCATTCGGGCGGCAGGGCCATGGTGGTTCAGCGGCCGGTGAACACCGGCTTGCGCTTGGCGACGAAAGCCGAGGTGCCTTCGCGCGCGTCGGCGGTGCGGGCACAGGCCTTGAGCAGTTGCTGTTCCAGCGACAGGTAGGCCTGCAGCGAGAGCGAGGGGCCTTCGAGTGCGAGCCGCTTCATGGCGGCCAGCGAGGCCGGTGCCGAGGCGCACAGCCGCGCCACCAGCGCCTGCGCGGCGGCATCGAGTCCGGCCGCAGGGTGCACCTGGTCCACCGCGCCCGCCGCCAGGCATTGCTCGGCGCTGATCGCATCGCTGAGCATCAGCCACTGCTGCGCGCGCACCGCGCCCACGCGGCGCGAGAGGAAGTAGGACGCACCCACATCGGGCGAGAGCCCGATGGCGGCGTAGCCCGTGCGCAGCTTCATGGTGTCGCTGGCGAGCACAAAGTCGCCACACAGCGCCAGGCCCACACCGGCCCCGCCCACCGGCCCGCCCACCACGGTGACGATGGGGCAGGGGGCCTGCGCGAGCTGCAGGTAGCCGGGCAGCAGCTCGTCGAGGATCTCGTCGACCAGGTCGTCCAGCCTGTCGCCAGCCTTCACGAATTCGCGGATGTCGCCGCCCGCGCAGAAGATCGGCCCGCGTGCCTCGATCACGATGACGCGCGGCTGGCCGGCCAGCACCTCCGCGATCGCCTTCACCAGCGCCGGCGCATTCGACGGCCCCAGCGCGTTGTTGTGTTCGGGGCGGTTGAGCACGATGCGGCCCACACCTTGCCCATCCACGTCCCATTCGATGCCGTTCATGTTGTTCATGCTGCTTTCTCGGTTGCCTGAAGTGCCTTGGCCAGGGATGCCGCCGATCTGGCTCCGCCAGTCGGCTGGCATCGCCCCTGGGGGGGTGACGCCGAAGGCGGCGCGGGGGTGGGCGTCAGCCCAGCCACCTTTTCCGTCGACGGTAATGTTTGACTTCACGGTAGTTCTTCCGCTCGCCGCTCGCCTGGTTGCCCAGGTAGAACTCCTGGATGTCTTCGTTGGCGCGCAGCTCGGCGGCCGTGCCTTCCAGCACCACGCGGCCGTTCTCCAGGATGTAGCCGTGGTCGGCCAGCTCCAGTGCAGCCTGGGCGTGCTGCTCCACGATGAGCAGCGACACGCCTTCTGCGCGCAGCTTGCCGAGCAGGTCGAAGATCTCCTTCACCATCAGCGGCGCGAGGCCGAGGGAGGGCTCGTCGATCATCAGCAACCGGGGCCTGGCCATCATGGCGCGGCCGATCAGCAGCAGTTGCTGCTCGCCACCCGAGAGGTAGCCGGCGGTGCGCGTGCGCAGCTCGGCCAGGCGCGGTATCAGGCCATACACCCGCTCCAGGCCCTGCTTCACGTCGGCCATGCGCGTGAGGCGGTGGCCGCCCACCACGAGGTTCTGCTCCGCGGTCATGTGGCGCAGCACCTTGCGCCCCTCGACCACGTGCACCACGCCCTCGGCCACCATCTGCTCGGCGGAGACGCCGGTGATGTCCTTGCCGAGCATGCGCACATTGCCCGACGCCACGCGGCCTTCCTCCACATCGAGCATGCCGGAGATGGTCTTGAGGGTGGTGCTCTTGCCAGCCCCATTGGGGCCCAGCAGCACGGTGCATCCCCCCGAAGCCACCTGCAGCGTGATGCCTTTGAGCGAAAGGATCACGTCGGCGTACAGCACCTCGACGTTGTTCAGCGCGATCAGCGGTTCGGACACGGCGTTGCTCACTTCGCTGCCCACGCTCACCACTTGGCCAGCCTGGGCACCGGCACGCCCTTGGCCACCGTGGTCAGCTTGCCGCCCACCACCTGGCCGATGTTCACGCGCGGGTCTTTCGTGGGGAAGGGGGCCTCGACGGAGAAGTCGATGTCGCCACCGCCGGTGAAGCCGTAGAAATCCTTGGCGGGGAAGTGCGTTTCGAGCAGCGTGTTGTAGAGGATCTCGCCGGTGAGCTTGTCGCCGCCGTGCTTTTTCGCGGCGGCTTCCACCACGCGAACCATCACCAGCGCCTGGCTCATGCCGATGGTGGTGATCGAGTGCCACGGTGCCTTCAGGCCGTAGCGGGCCACCAGCATGTCGTAGAACTGCTTGGCCTCGGAAGCCTCCTCGGTGGCGATCACGCCCGCGTGCACCTCGTAGTCACCGTTCATGGCTTCCATGCTGCCCACCAGCTTCTGCAGCATCGCGGGCGAGTTCTGGATGCTGTAGGCGATGGGCACGTTCTTGCCCAGGGCCTGCATCGCGCGCTTCACGGCCACGGCCTGCTGGATGTTGGTGGGCACCAGCACCAGCTCGGCACCGGCGTTGAGCACGCGGCGCAGCTGCAGCGTCACGTCGGCGGGCTGCGGTTCCACGTAGACCATTTCCACCAGGTTCACGATCGACGGGTTGGCCTTGGCGTAGGCGGTCACACCCTTGCCCAGATCGGCGAAGGTGGGCGAGGCTTCGGTGGTGAACATGGCCACCTTGACCGGGCGCGTGCCGCCGGCCTTGTTCTTCTGGAACCACTCGACGAAGCCGGTGACCTCGTGCACGAAGGTGGGCCGCGTGGCCATCACCCACTGGTTGGGGCGCCAGCCGAAACCGGTGGCCGCCGAGCCCAGGATCATCGGCACCTTGTCGGTGGGCAGGCGCTGCTGCAGCGCCGAGGTGTCGGGGCCGCCGAGCGACAGGCCGATCACCGGCTTGGTGGCCAGCACGCCGGGCCACAGGCTGGCGGTCTGCGCGGTGTCGTAACGCGTGTCGTAGGTCTTGAGTTCGAGCTTCACGTTGAGCTTGGAACCCACCTCGGCGTTCCACCAGGCCACCACGCCGTCGCGGCCCGGGCCCAGCATGGGCATGATGGCCGCGAAGGGGCCCGAGTAGTCGGACAGCGCAGGCACCTGGTACACCGTCTGCGCGGTGGCGGGCGACAGGGCCGAGGTGGCGGCTCCCGCCACGATGGCGGCACGGGCCGCCCAGTTCTTCAGTGCGTTCATGAGGTCTCCTGGTTGGAATGGATGGCTGCGGAAAAATCGGTCACCACTTGGCGAGCTGCGGCACCGGCACACCCTTGGCCACGGTGACCAGCTTGCCGCCGACCACCTGGCCGATGTTGATGCGGGGGTCTTTGGTGGGGAAGGGCGCCTCGACCGAGAAGTCGAGATCGCCGCCTGTGAGGCCGAAGAAGTCCTTCGCAGGGAAGGTCGTCTCCAGCATGGCGCTGTGGATGTGCTCGCCGGTGAGCTTGTCGGGGCCGTGCTTCTTCGCGGCCACCTCCACCGCGCGCAGTGCGAGCAGCGTCTGCGTCATGCCCAGCGAGGTGATGGCGTGCCAGGGCACCTTCATGCCGTGCTTCGCCACCAGCATGTCGTAGAACTTCTTCGCGTCGTTCTCTTCGTCGCTGGTGATCACGCCGCCGTGCATCTCGTAGTCACCTTCCATGGCCGCCATGCTGCCCACCAGCTTCTGCAGCATGCCGGGCGAGTTCTGCAGGCCGTGCACGATGGGGACGTTCTTGCCCAGTGCCTGCATGGCGCGCTTCACGGCCACGGCCTGCTGGATGTTGGTGGGCACGAGGATGACCTCGGCGCCCGCGTTGAGCACGCGGCGCAGCTGCAGCGTCACGTCGGTGGGCTGCACGTCCACGAACACCATCTCGACCAGGTTCACCACGTTCGGCTTCGCCTTGGCGTAGGCGGCCACGCCCTTGGCCATGTCGGCGAAGCTGGGCGAGGCCTCGGTGGTGAACATCGCGGCCTTGAGCGGGCGGCCCGGCGTCTTCGTCTTCTGGTACCACTCGATGAAGCCGGCGATCTCGTGCACGAAGGTGGGCCGTGGCGTGAGCACCCACTGGTTGGGGCGCCAGCCCGAGCCGTTGGCCGCCGAGCCCGAGATCATCACCACCTTGTCGGTGGGCAGGCGCTGCTGCAGGGCGGCGGTGTCCGGCCCGCCGGCGGAAAGGCCCACCAGCGGTTTCGTGGCCAGCACGCCGGGCCACAGGCTGGCGGTCTGCGCGGCGTCGTAGCGCGTGTCGTAGCTTTTCAACTCGACCTTCACACCCATCTTCGCGCCCACCTCGGTGTTCCACCAGGTGGCCACCGCTTCCCGGCCGCCAGCCATCATCGGCATGATGGACGAGAACGGCCCGGAGAAGTCCGACATGGCCGGGACCTGGTACACGGTCTGTGCGGTGGAGGGCAGGGCGGCCGATACGAGCAGGCCCGCCAGGGTGGCGGTTCGCACCGCCCAGCTTCTCAGGGTTCGCATGTTGTCTCCTTGTTGTCGTGATGGGTGCCGCCCCTGGCGGTCAGTACGGGAACGGCCAGAGTCGGTACGCTTTCTTCGAGATGTTGATGCGGTGCATGACGCCCTTCGGCTCGAAGAGCAGGAAGAGGATGATCACGGTGCCCAGCAGCACGTTCATGGCGGCGAAGACGAAGTCCTGCCCCACCGCGGGCACCCACTGGATGACGCTCGGGCCCAGGCTGGTCACGCCTTCGCGGGCCAGCTGGATCAGCACCGTGCCGATGAGGGCACCGACGATGGAGCCCAGGCCGCCGACGATCATCATCGCGATCATCCAGATGGCGTTGAACAGCGTGAACTGCTCCACCGACACGTGCCGCAGCGCCACCACCCACAGGCCGCCGGCCACGCCGGCGTAGAACGCACTCACCAGGAACGCGCGCGCCTTGGTGGCGGCCACGGGAATGCCCATCATCCCGGCGGCCACGTCGTCGTCGCGCACCGCCTCGAAGCTGCGGCCGTGGCGCGAGCGCACGATGCCGAAGGCCCCGGCGGTCATCACCACCAGCACGATGAACGAGAACCAGTAGATCGCGCGGTCGTTGTTGAGCGAGATGCCGAAGGTGGTGGCCGATTCGACATGCAGGCCACCCGCACCCCCCAGCCAGGCCTGCGGCAGGTTGAGCACCAGGAAGTGGAACAGCGCCTGCGCCGCGATGGTGGTGAGGGCGAGGTAGAAGCCCTTGATGCGCGCGGCGGTGAGGCCGAACATCACGCCGAACAGCGCCGCACCCATGCCACCGATGAGCAGGGCGGCGAGCGCGTCCCACCCGGCCGACATGGCCAGGGCCGCACCGTAGGCGCCCACGCCCATGAAGGCCGACTGCCCGAGGTTGATCTGGCCCGCGTAGCCCGTGCAGATCTGCAGGCCGATCACCGCCACCGCGGTGATGAAGGTGGTGTAGCCGATGCTGACCCAGCGGTCCGACGCCCACCAGGGCGCGGTGGCCAGCACGAACAGCAGCGCGATGAGGCAGGCCCATTGCGGGCGCGTGCGGATCAGCGAGCGGTCGCCCGCGTGGCTGGTGAAGAAAATGCCGGACGGGTCCATCACACACGCTCCACGTGGCGCCAGCCGAACAGGCCGGTGGGTCGCACCAGCAGGATCAGCAGCATGAAAACAAAGGGCACGATGGACGAGGCGGAGCCGCCAATCGCGGGGTCGACGTAGGCCGCCACGAGCGCCTGCACGATGCCGACGATGGCGCCCGCGAGGATGAGGCCACCGATGGATTCCAGCCCGGCGAGCAGGGCGACCGGCAGCGCGGCCAGGGCCACGTCGGCGGTGCCCACGGTGAGCGAGCGGCCGCTGAGCAGCACGATGGCGCCGGCGGTGGCGATGACCGAACCCATCATCCAGGCCAGCGTGACCGCGCGCTTGACCGAGATGCCGAGCGAGATGGCCGTGGTCGGTTCCTCGGCCACGGCGGTGAGCGTGAGGCCGGCGCGGGTGCGGTTGAAGAACCACGACATGCCCATGGTGACCACCAGTGTGAGCACGGCACCGATCACCAGCGAGGACGGGAAGATCATGTCGCCGACGATGAAGGGCGCGGGTGGCAGCAGCACGGGGAACTGGCGGTCGGCCGCACCCCACACCACGAGCACGATGCCGCGGATCAGGATCACCAGGCCGATGGTCACCATCACCATGGAGAACACCGACTCGCCAACCAGCCGTTCGAAGAACAGGCGCTCGATGAGCCAGCCGTAGATCAGCGCGCAGACGAAGGCCAGCGGAATCGACAGCCAGGGCGAGAGGTTCGCGCCCAGCGTGAGCGTCCACACCGCGTAGGCACCGAGCATCATCAGCTCGCCCTGCGCGAAGTTGAACACCTTGCTGGCGCGGTAGATCACCATGAAACCCAGCGCCAGCAGGGCGTAGATCTGGCCTTGCAGGAACCCGTTGAGGAGGTAGTTGAAGAAGTCGATCATGGGTTCAGGTCTCCATGGCAGCGGAGGTGGGCACGCGCCCGGTGGTGACGTCGGCGCGCAGCACGCCGGCGCGGCCGTCCTGGTAGCGCACGGGGATCTCGATCGTCGCCGCGGGGCGGCCGGTGTACATCGCGTCGATGAGCACGCCGTAGCGCTGTTCGATGAAGTCGCGCTTGAGCTTGCGGGTGCGGGTGAGTTCACCCTCGTCGGCGTCCAGCTCCTTGGGCAGGTTCACGAAGTGCGTGAGCCGGGCCGCCTCGGGCAGGGCCTGGTTGACGCTGGCGATCTCGCGCGCCACCTGGGCCAGCACCTCGGGGCGCTGCGACAGGTCGGTGAAGGTGGTGAACGACACGCCGTTGCGCTCGGCCCAGCGCCCGAACACCTCACCGTCGATGTTGACCAGCGCCGTGACGCGCTCGCGTGTCGCGTCGCCGACCACCATCACCTCGCGGATGTAAGGCGAGAAGCGCAGCCGCACCTCGATGAACTGCTTGGAGAACAGGTGCCCGCCCTTCAGGCGGCTCATGTGCTCCACGCGGTCGTAGTAGACGAGCTCGCCGGTGCCCGGTCCCAGGCCCACCGCGTCGCCGGTCTGGAACCAGTCGCCGTTCATCTTTTCAGCGGTCTTCTCGGGCTTGCCCCAGTAGCCGGCGAAGCCCGCGCCGCCGCGCACTTCCAGGCCGCTGTCTTCGGCCACGCGCCATTCCATCGGCACGCCCCAGGCGCTGGCCATGGCCACGGTCTCGCCGATGGTTTCGGCGTTGACGCGCGCGCCCTGGTGCACCGTGATCAGGCCGAACTCGCTGCAGCCGTACACGTTGCGCAGCATCACGCCCATGGCCGCGAACAGGCGGAAGATGTCGGGCGCCACCGCCGCGCCGCCGGTGAAGGCGATGCGCGAGCGCTTGAGGCCGAGCTGCTCGCGCAGCGGGCGCAGCACCAGCGCATCGGCCACGGGCAGCAGGGCGCGCACCCACCACGAACGTGCGCGGGTGTCCATCTGGTCCGCGCGGGCCAGGCGCCCGATGCGCAACCCCCAGTCCACCACCTTCTGCCGCCAGGGCGGGGCATCGAGCATGCGGGCGTGCACGCGCGCGGCCAGGCTTTCCCATTGGCGCGGTCCGAAGAACACCATCTCGCAGGCCAGTTCGCGGATGGCTTCCTGGATCTGGTCCGGCCGTTCCGCGAAGCTCACGCGCAGCGGCCGCATCAGGCCCATGGTCACGCCCACCCACTGCTCGGTGGCCCAGGAGAGCGGGATGTACGAGAGGTACTCGCCGCCTTCGGGTACATGCATCGAACGCGCGATCAGGTCGGCGTTGTGCATGAGCGAGGCGTGCGTGGTGATCACGCCCTTGGGCACGCCGGTGGTGCCCGAGGTGTAGGACAGCACGGCGATGTCGTTGCTCTGGCCCTGCGCCACGGACTGATCGAACCAGGCGGCATCGGCGGGCTGCACGTCGTGCTGCGCGGTGCGGAAAACATCCCAGCCGAGCAGGCCCTCGTTCCGGTACGACCACAGGCCACCCGACTCCCACCACACCACGGTCTGCAGGTCGGCGTGGCGCGCCATCACGGGCAGCACCTTGTCGACCTGTTCCTGGTCTTCGGCAAACACGCACACCGCATGCGAATCGCCGACGATGTAGTCCACCTCGGCCTCGGACGCGTCGGGGTAGAGCGCCACCACCTTGGCGCCCACCGCCATGGCGGCCCACTCGGCCCAGTAGAGCTCGGGCCGGTTCTCGCTCAGCAGCACCACGGTCTGGCCGCGCTGCACACCGCGTGCGCGCAGGCCCAGCGCCAGCGCACGCACTTCGTCGCGCACGTCGGTCCAGCTGAATTCCTTCCACACCCCTTCGCGCTTGTGGCGCTGTGCCACTTCGCCGCCACGCGTGGCGGCGTTGTGCACCAGCCATTGCGCGAGGGTTTGCGGGGTCTTGTTGTGCGCGGCGCTCATGCGATCCGGCGCCGGGCCGCCCCAAGCCGGATCAGCCCCCCTGGGGGGCAGCGACTCGCGCAGCGATGGAGCGTGGGGGTTCATTGGTGTCCTCCCAGATAGGCGGAGATCACGTGTTCGTCCTTCTGCACGGCGGCGGGCGTGGCGTCGGCGATCTTGCGGCCGAAGTTCAGCACGATCACGCGGTCGGCGATGTCCATCACCACGCCCATGTCGTGCTCCACCAGCACCACCGGGATCTTTCGCGATTCGCGGATGTCGAGGATGAAGCGCGCCAGGTCTTCCTTCTCTTCGGTGTTCATGCCGGCCATGGGCTCGTCCAGCAGCAGCATGCGCGGCTCCATCGCCAGCGCGCGGCCCAGGTCCACGCGCTTGCGCATGCCATAGCCGAGTGTGCCCACCGGGTGGTGGCGCAGATGTTCGAGCTCCAGGAAACCCAGGATCTCTTCGGCCACGGCGCGCTGCGCCACCTCTTCGCGGTGCGCGAAGGGGTAGTAGAAGAAGGCGGTGGTCAGCGTGCTCTTCATGTGCATGTAGCGGCCGACGAGGATGTTGTCGAGCACGCTCATGTGCGGCAGCAGGTGGGTGCCCTGGAAGGTGCGCGCCAGGCCGGCCTGGGCCACGCGGTGCACCGGCCAGCGGCCGATGTCGTTGCCCTCGAAGCGAACCGTGCCCTGGCTCGGGCGGTAGAAGCCCGAGAGCACGTTCAGCAGCGAGCTCTTGCCCGCGCCATTGGGGCCGATGAGGGCCACCAGCTCGTGGTGGCCAATGTCCACCGAAATCTCCGAGAGCGCGGTGACGCCGCCGAATTTCAGGGTGAGGTCGCGCGCTTCCAGCATGGCCGGTGGTTGCCGGGCTTCAGTCATGGGTGGGGGCCTCTTGCAAAGGGGAGAAACGGGGCGCGGCGCTGGTGCGACGTTCGCCCGTGGTCGTCTGTTTGAACACGCCACGCGCCGCGTTGTGCGGGTGGCGTGCCGCCTCGTCGAGCGTGAGCACCGGCGCGAAGCACGCGTCCGTGCCTTCCAGCAGGTCGCACCAGTGCTGGCGCGGCTGTGTGAGGAAGAGGGCGCGCACGCGTTCCTTGAGCACGGGCCAGGCGGCGGTGTCGAACTGCGCAGCCGGGCTCACGTCGTCCAGGCCCAGCTTCTGCAGCAGCAGTGCGTAGAACTGCGGCTCGATGGCGCCCAGCGTGACGAAGCCGCCGTCCGCACAGCGGTATACGTCGTAGAACGGCGAGTCGTGGAACACGCTGGGCGTGGGGCCACCGAGACCGCCGCTGCCGGCGATCCACTGCGCCAGGCCACCGAGCATCGCGACCACGTCGACGATGGCCGAATCCACCACGCAGCCCTGGCCAGTCTGCCGCGCCTGCAGCACGCCGCAGGCGATGCCCAGCGCCAGGCCGAGCGCACCACCGGCATCGCCCAGCACCGTGGGTGGCGACACGGGCAACTGGCCGTGCACCGCCGAGAGCGAGAGCATGCCGCTGAGCGCGACGTAGTTGATGTCGTGCCCCGCCGCGTTCGCCAGCGGGCCGTACTGGCCCCAGCCGGTCATGCGGCCGTACACCAGCCGCGGGTTCACCGCCGCGCAGTGCGCGGGCCCCAGGCCCAGGCGTTCCATCACGCCGGGCCGGTTGCCCTCGATCAGCGCGTCGCAGCTGGCGATGAGGCCGAGCGCCTGTGCGACGTCCTCGGGTTTCTTCAGATTGAGTTCGACGATGTGCTTGCCCTCGCGCAGCGGCGGCTGGCCGCCACCCGACAGCTTGTCCACCACCGACGAGGTGCCCGGCCGCGCGACGACGGTGACGCGCGCGCCGAGGTCGGCCAGCACCCGGCCGCACAGGGGGCCAGGGCCGATGCCCTCGAACTCGACCACGTGGATGTGCTGCAGTGGCTGAATAGGAGTACCTCCGACCTGACGGTCTGCGGTGCGAGCGCCTTCGGGCGGCCGGGCGGCGCTCATCACCCCACCACCTTGCGTGCGATCAGGTCTTTCATGATCTCGTTGGCGCCACCGTAGATGCGCTGCACGCGCGAGTCGGCGTACAGGCGGGCGATGGGGTATTCGGCCATGTAGCCGTAGCCGCCAAAGAGTTGCAGGCATTCGTCCGTCACCTTGCACTGCTGCTCGGAACACCACCACTTCGCCATGTAGGCGGCTTCGTTGTCCAGCGTGCCGTCGAGCTGGCGCTGGATGCAGTCGTTCACGAAGCTGCGCACCACGTGGGCAAGCGTGGCGCACTCGGCCAGCTTGAAGCGCGTGTTCTGGAAGTCGGCCAGCGTCTGGCCGAAGGCCTTGCGCTGTTTCGTGTAGTCCACCGTGAGTTCCACCGCGCGCTCGATCACCGCCGCCGCGCCCACCGCGAGCAGCAAGCGTTCGTAGGTGAGCTGGCTCATCAACTGCTTGAAGCCTTCGCCTTCCTTGCCGCCCAGCAGGTTCTCCACCGGCACGCGCACGCCGTCGAACGACAGCTCGGCCGTGTCTGACGCGTGCTGGCCCAGCTTCTCGAGCCGGCGGCCCACGCTGAAGCCGGGCAGGTTCTCGGTCTCCATCACCAGCAGCGACACGCCCTTGGCACCGGCCTCCCCAGTGCGCACGACCACCACCAGCAGGTTGGCGGTGAAGCCGTTGGTGATGAAGGTCTTGGCACCGTCCACCACGTAGTCGCCGCCAGCCAGGCGGGCCTTGGTGCGGATGGCCTTCAGGTCCGAACCCGCACCCGGTTCCGTCATGGCGATGCCGGCCAGCATCTCGCCACTGACCAGCTTCGGCAGCCAGCGCAGCTTCTGTTCCTCGGTGCCGTAGTCCAGGATGTAGTGCGCGGCGATGGAGTGCACGGCCGTGTTGGCAGGCACTTCCAGCTTGCCCATCTCATCCTGCACCACCAGCTGGTAGGCCAGCGTGGCGCCCGGGCCGCCATAGGCCTCGGGCATCTCGGGCAGCAGGGCGCCGAGTTCGCCCAGGGCGCGCCAGGTCTCGCGGGGGATGAAACCCTGGCGGCGCCATGCGTCGAGGTGCGGTGCGAAGCGGTCCGACAGGCAGCGTCGGACCTGATCGCGGAAACCCTCGATCTCGGCGTCCATCCAGGCGTGCTGGTGCAGTCGCGGCAACATGGGCTTCACATGCCCGTGAGGCCGCCGGAGCAGATCAGCGTCTGGCCGCTGACGTAGTCCGACTCGGGGATGCAGAACAGGTACACGGACCCGGCCGCCTCTTCGGGCGTGCCGCCCCGGCCCAGCGGTATCGTCTGTTCCATCATCGACAGCAGGCCCGGGTTCACGCCGACCTTGATGTCGCGCCCGTCGATGTTCGTGGTGGCGCCGTCGGCGGTGCTGCCGGTCAGGCGTGTCTTGATCAGGCCGAAAGCCACGCAGTTCACGGTGACGTTCATGCGGCCCCATTCCTTGGCCAGCGCCTGCGTCACACCCATGATGCCGGCCTTCGCCGCCGAGTAGTTGGTCTGGCCCACGTTGCCGAACACGCCGGCCATGGACGAGATGTTCACCACCTTGCGCACGTTGCGCACGCCGCTCTCGGTCTCGGACTTGGACAGCGCGCGGATCACCGGTTGCGCCGCGCGCAGGATGCGAAAGGGCGCGGTGAGGTGGCAGTCCAGGATGGCGTACCACTGTTCGTCGGTCATCTTCTGGATCACGTTGTCCCAGGTGTAGCCGGCGTTGTTGACGATGATGTCAATGCCCTTGTACTTCTCCACCGCCGTGCCGATGAAGCGCTCGGCGAAATCGGGGGCGGTGACGCTGCCCACGCAGGCCACGGCCTCGCCGCCCATGGCCTTGATGGCTTCCACGGTTTCCTGTGCCGGATCGGCGTCGAGGTCGTTGACCACCAGGCGCGCGCCATCGGAGGCGAGCTTGAGCGCGATTTCACGGCCGATGCCGCGTCCCGAGCCCGTGATCAGGGCGACCTTGCCGTCGAGTTTCTTGGTCATTGCGTTGTGTCCTCTTGCTGTCTGGAAGGCGTTGTTCAGGCCAGAGCCACGATGGCTTCGCCCACGATCTTGTTCTGGCCGTACTGGTTGGACGAGCTCACCGCCACGCGGGCGCAGGCCTCGCCGTCGATGTCCAACAGCTCGACCACCTCGCCGGTGCAGGTGATGGCGTTGCCCAGGTGCGTGATGCCGGCAAAGCGCGCGTCGTACTTGCGCAGGCGCGACTGCGGCGCCCATTGCGTGATGAGCCGGCCCACCCAGGCCATGCCCAGCATGCCCTGCGCGAACACGTCGGGCATGCCGGAGCGGCGCGCGAAGTCCAGGTCGATGTGGATGGGGTTGTGGTCGCCCGAGGCGCCGCCGAACAGCGCGAGCGTGGCGCGGTCCACCGGGGGCAGTTGAAGAGCGGGCAGGCGGTCGCCGACCTTGATCGATGTGGTCATGTGTGGGTCTCCCTCGGTGTCAGTGGCGGACGACGAGCACAGTGCGCAGTTCGGCGACGAGTTCCTCGCGCTGGTTCGTCACGCGCGAATCCTTCACGGCAAATTCGAGCTTGCCGCCCTTCTTGTCGTAGATGTCGGTGATGGTCGACTGCACCGTCACCGTGTCGCCCGCGCACACGGGCTTGAGGTAGCGGAAGGATTGCTCGCCGTGCAGCAGCTTGGCCAGCGGAATGTCCAGGTCGGCCAGCAGCTGGTCGTTGGCGCCGCTGTCGAGCTCGGCGGCGAACAGGAAGGTGGGCGGAGCGGGCACGTCGGCGTAGCCAGCGGCCTTCGCGGCGGCCGGGTCCACGTAGATCGGGTCTTTCTCGCCGATGGCCTTGGCGAAGAACTGCAGGCGGGTGCGGTCCACCGTGAGCACCGAGGGCTTGAGCTGGTAACCGATGAATTTCTTGTCGATCATGCTCAGACCTTTTCGTACATCGTCACCACGCAGGCACCGCCCAGGCCGAGGTTGTGTTGCAGCGCCAGCCGGGCGCCTTCCACCTGGCGCTTTTCGGCCTGACCGCGCAGCTGCTGCACGAGCTCGGTGCACTGCGCCAGGCCCGTGGCGCCCAGCGGGTGTCCCTTGGAGAGCAGGCCGCCTGAAGGGTTGGTGACGACCTGGCCGCCGTAGGTGTTGTCGCCGTCGTCCACGAACTTCTGCGCGCCGCCGCGTTCGCACAGGCCCAGCGCCTCGTAGCTCAACAGCTCGTTGTGCGCGAAGCAGTCGTGCAACTCCACCACCTGCACGTCCTTCGGGCCCACGCCGGCTTCGGCGTACACCTTCTCGGCGCAGGCCTTGGCCATGCTGAAGCCCACCACCTCGCGCATGTCCTTCGCCCCGAAGGTGGCGGGGCCGTCGGTGGTCATGGCCTGCGCGCGGATGCGCACCGACGTGTTCAGGCCGTGCTGCTTCGCGAAGGCCTCGGAACACACGATGGCCGCAGCCGAACCGCAGGTGGGTGGGCAGGCCATGAGGCGTGTCATCACGCCCGGCCACATCACCGGCGTGTTCATCACTTCCTCTTCCGTCACCACGGTGCGGAACAGCGCCAGGGGGTTGTTGGACGCGTGGCGGCTGGCCTTGGCGCGGATCTTCGCGAAGGTGTTCAGCGGCGTGCCGAACTCCTGCATGTGCGCCAGGCCGGCGCCACCAAAGTAGCGCAGCGCCAGCGGAATCTCACCGTGGCCCACCAGCTCTTCGGTGGCTTCGTCGAAACGCTCGAAGGCGCTCGCGCGGTCCTTGAACACCGAACCCAGCGCGCCGGGGTTCATCTGCTCGAAGCCCAGCGCCAGCACGCAGTCGGCCGCGCCGCTCATCACCGCCTGCCGTGCGAGAAAGAGCGCGGTGGAGCCGGTGGAGCAGTTGTTGTTCACGTTGACGACGGGGATGCCCGTCATGCCCACCTCGTACAACGCGCGCTGGCCGGCGGTGGAGTCGCCGTACACATAGCCCACGTAGGCCTGCTGCACCTTGCCGTAGTCCAGCCCGGCGTCGCGCAGCGCGGCGTTCACCGCCTTGGCGGCCATTTGCGGATAGGGCTCGCTCGCCCCCGGTTTGGTGAACGGCACCATGCCGACACCGACGACATACACGTCTTGCTTCATGAACGTTCCTTTGCGCAGTGGTTCCCGGGGGCCGGAAAACTTGTGTTGAAAACGAGGCGGATGCTAGGCTTCGCCCCATTTCCTGGCGATTGCCAGACACCTTGAAACCATGGCAAAAGACCTCAAACGCGGTAAACCTCGGGAAAACCCGGGTGCCTTTATTGCCCCTGTTTTCGTGTTCGGCATGCTCTCCGGCCTGGAAGGCAAAGACGTGGACGTGGATGGCTATCTACGTCAAGTTGGGGTGAACCCGCAGGCGCTGCGCACCCCGGGCGATCCCGGGGTGACCCCCATGCAGTACGTGGCCCTTTTCTATGCCTTGCTCAACGACATGCAGGACGAGTGCATGGGCCTGTTCTCGCGCCCGTTCAAGCCCGGCAGCTTCGCGCTGACGGCGCGCGAAGGCCTCTCCGCCGCAGACCTGCGGCACGCCCTCAAACGCATGAGCAAAGCCCTGAACCTGCTGCAGGACGACATCACCTTCTCGCTGCAGACCAACGGCGACGAGGCCGGTCTGCACATGCAGACGATCGACCCCGTCACCCCCACGCCGGTGTTCGCGCAGGAGACCATGGTGCGCGTGCTCTGGCGCCTGGCGGCCTGGCTGCTGAACAAGCCGCTGCCGGTGCTGCACTTCGATTTCACCTACCCCGAACCGGAGGACCAGAAGGGCTACAACCTGGTGTTTCCTGCGCCACGGCGCTATGCGCAGCCCAGCTTCGGCTTCTGGTTCCAGGCCTCGGAGCTGGACACGCCGGTGAGCCGCGACGAGCATGCGCTGCGCATCTTCCTCACCGATGCGTACACGCAGATCATTTCGCCGCCGCGCGACTTCGGTGCCGTGGCGCAGAAGGTGCGCAACCACCTCATGCGCAGCTACCCGCAGTGGCCCACGCTGGAAGCCGTGGCCGAGCAACTGCACACCACACCGTCCACGCTGCAGCGGCACCTGAAGGAAGAGCACACCTCACTGCAATGGCTCAAGGACGACCTGCGGCGCGACCTCGCCATCTCGCGCCTGTCCACGTCGCGCGTGTCGCTCGTGCAGCTGGCGAGCGAACTGGGCTTCAGCGACAGCCCCACCTTCCAGCGCGCGTTCAAGCGCTGGACGGGGAAGCATTGCGGGGCTTATCGGCGGCGATGAGGCTCGCGCTCCCCCTTACTCGACCCGGATGTTCTGGCGCTTGATGACCTCGCCCCACTTGCGTGTCTCGGCCTTCATGAAGGCGTCGAACTGCTCGGGCGTGCCGCCCGCGGGTTTGAGCGACTGCTCGTCCAGGAATTTCTGGAACTCGGGTGACTTGAGCGCCGCGTTCACGCCGCCGTTGAGCTTGCTCACCACATCGGCGGGAACACCGGCCGGCGCCAGCAGGCCGACCCAGGAGTGCGCCTCGAAATCGCGGTAGGTGTCGCTCACCGGTGGCACGTCGGGCAGCGCGGGGATGCGCTCGCGCGAGGTCACGGCCAGGGCGCGCATCTTGCCCGCGCGGATGTGTGCCAGCACCGAGGTGACGCTCACGAACATCACCTGCACCTGACCACCCAGCACATCGGTGATGGCCGGTGCACCACCTTTGTAGGGCACATGGTTGAACGACGCGCCGGAGGTCGCCTTGAACAGCTCCGTGGTGAGGTGGTTGGAGCTGCCCGCACCGGTGGACGCGTAGTGCAGCGTGTCGGGCCGGGCCTTGGCCAGATCGACCAGTTCGCGCAGGCTGTTGGCCGGCACCGAGGGGTGGACCACCAGCACCAGCGGCGAGGTCGCGATCAGCGCGATGGGCTTGAGGTCTTTCTCCGAATCGAAGCCCAGCTTGTACAGCAGCGGGTTGACGGCATGCGTGTCGAAGGCGGTCAGCAGCGTGTAGCCGTCGGCCTTCGAGCGCGCCACCTGCGTGGCGCCGATGGAGCCACCTGCGCCGGCCTTGTTCTCCACCACCAGGGGCTGGCCCAGCGTGGCGCTGAGTTCGGTGTTCAGTTTGCGGGTGACGTTGTCCACGATGCCACCCGCAGGGAAGGGGACCACCACCTGGATCGGCCTGTTCGGGTAAGCGCCCGATTGCGCCAGGGCGCTCAGGGGCAGGCTGGCAGCGAGGGCGAGCGCGCCCGCCACCACGGTGCGGCGGCGGGTGACGGGCAGGGAAGCGTTGCGCATGGGAATGTCTCCTGGTTGTTCGTGAAAGAGAAAAGAGGGGGTCAGTCGTTGAGAATGGCGACCGCTCGGACCCAGCCTGCCGAGCCGTGCTTGATCTTGATGGGGAAGCAGCTCACGTCGAAGCCGTGGGGAGGCAACTGGTCCAGGTTGGAGAGCTTCTCCATCTGGTAGTAGCCAATGTCGCGGCCTGCCTTGTGGCCTTCCCAGATGATCGAAGGGTCGCCGTCGCGCTGGAAGCGTTCCACCACGAACTTGAAGGCCGCGTCCCAGCTGTAGGAGTCGGTGCCGACCACACGCACGCCGCGTTCCAGCAGGTAGAGCGTGGCCGCGCGGCCGAAGCCGCAGGCACTCTCCCAATAGTCTTCCTGGCCCTGGCGCGTACCGGCACGCGTGTTCGCCACCACGATGTCCAGCGGTTGCAGTTCATGCCCAATGCGTTTGAGTTCGGCCTCGATGTCCTGCGGGGTGACGACATAGCCGGCCTCGAAGTGGCGGAAGTCCAGCTTCACGCCGGGGCGCAGACACCAGTCCAGCGGCACTTCGTCGATGCCCGGCGCGGGGCGGCCGCCGTCCTGCAGGGCATGGTCCGTGGTTGGGTGGTAGTGCCAGGGCGCGTCCATGTGCGTGCCCGCGTGGGTGGACAGTGAGATTTTTTCCACCGCCCATGCCTTGCCATCCGGCAGAGATTCGGGACCGATGCCGGGGAACAGTCGGGAGAACAGCTCCCAGGATTGGTCGTGGTCCGCGTACTGGATCTGCGGCCGGTGGTGGCTGGGCGAGGTGGGCTTGTCTTCCAGCGTGACGGAAAGATCGATGATGCGACGGGGCATGGGTGGGGTTCTCTTCAGGTTTCGAAGGGGACGGTGCCGGGCTTCGCCGGTGCACGGGCGCGCATGCCGGCGACCACGAACGCGGTCAGCTGTTGGATGATGGTGTCGGGGTTGTCCGTGTCGCACAGGCCGCCCGAGATGCGGTTGAGCCGGTGGTTGGCTGCATCCGAGTCGGTGACGATGTAATGCATGGCACCGATGGCGAAGGCGTAGCGCCAGAAGGCCTCTTCCTTGCCCAGGCCGGGCTCCGTGTCCATCATGGCCTGCACGAACAGCACGGCGGTGTCGTCGTACTGCTGGAAGATGGTGGCGGTGGTGAACTCGCTGGGCAGCGCCCGCGTCTGCAGGATGAGGCGCGGCACCAGGCGTCCGTCGCCCATGGCATCGAAGCTCAGGCGGATCGGCGGGGCCACCAGCGCCTCCACCACATGCTCCAGGGTGCGGCGCGGGGCGGGCGGGGCCGCGTCCAGCAGTTCGCGGCGCATGCGGTTCACAGGGTCGGACACCGACTGCAGCACCTCACGGATCAGCGCTTCCTTCGAGCCGAAGTGGTAGTGGATCGCTGCCACGTTGGCGCCGCTCGCGGTGGTGATTTCTTTCAGGGAAACCGCTTCGAACCCGCGCGTGGCAAAGGCGCGCAAGGCGGCCGTGACGATCTTCGAGCGGGTGGAATCCGCGGCTTTGCTTGCCGCGGGCTCGGCGGTTTGGGGGCGGGTCGGTGTTCTGGTGGTCATTTCAAATTCAAATTTGAATTTGAAATGTATATTTGAAATGGAATCGACGTTATGGGGTTTACCCCGGGCGTAGGGGGGAGCGGGCGCGTGTCAGAGGTCCGTGCGCAACCGCCAGATCTCCGGGAACAGCACCACATCGAGCATCTTGCGCAGGTAGCTCACGCCGCCCGTGCCGCCGGTGCCGCGCTTGAAGCCGATGACGCGCTCCACCGTGGTGACATGGCGGAAGCGCCAGAGGCGGAAGGCGTCTTCCAGGTCGGTGAGTTCTTCGCCGAGCTGGTACAGGTCCCAGTGCTCGTTGGGGCTGCGGTAGACCTGCAGCCACGCTTCTTCGACGGCGTCGCTGGCTTCATAGGGTTGCGTCCAGTCGCGTTGCGTGTGGCTGGCGGGCACGGGAAGGCCGCGCCGCTCAAGCAGGCGAAGGGCTTCGTCGTACAGGGACGGGGCTTCGTAGGCGGCCTTCACGGCGGCGAGGCGCTCGGGGCTGTGTTCGTGCGGCTTGAGCATGGCTGCGTTCTTGTTGCCCATGGCGAATTCGATGCAGCGGTACTGGTGGCTCTGGAAACCGCTGGACTGCGCCAGGTAGGGCCGCAGCGCGCTGTATTCGGGCGGGGTCATGGTGGCGAGCACGTCCCAGGCGTGCACCAGCTGTTCCATGATTTTCGAGACGCGCGCGAGCATCTTGAACGCGGGCTGCAGTTCGTCCTTCGCGATGTGCGCGATGGCGGCCCGCAGCTCGTGCAGCATGAGCTTCATCCAGAGTTCGCTGGTCTGGTGCTGCACGATGAAGAGCATTTCGTCGTGCGCGGGCGAGAGGGGTTTCTGCGCATTGAGGATGGCGTCGAGCTGCAGGTAGTCCCCATAGCTCATGTCGCGGCTGAAGTCGAGCTGCGCACCTTCTTCGCGCACGATGTCTTCGGGCTTGTGGTGAGGGCAGCTGCTCATCACGTCACCGCATGCTTCTGGTTGAACTCGGGGCGTCGCCACTCACCCGTCTGCAGCACCTGGTGCAGGTGGTCGACGGCGTGCCACACGTCTTCGAACCCGATGTACAGCGGCGTGAAGCCGAAGCGCAGGATGTCTTTGTGGCGATCGCCGTCGCCCGCGCGGAAGTCGCCCACCACGCCGCGTGCGATGAGGGCCTGCACGATGGCGTAGGCGCCCTCTGCCCGCGTCAAACAGACCTGCGAACCGCGCTGCGCGTGGTCCATGGGGGTGGCCAGGCCCAGGCCATGTCCTTCGCAGCGCTCGCGCACCAGAGAGATGAAGAGGTCGGTGAGCGCGAGGGACTTGCGGCGCAGCGCGGCCATGCCGCCGTGCGTCTCGGCGGCGAGCAGGGTATCCACGCCGCATTCGAGTGCGGCGAGGCTGATCATGGGCTGGGTGCCGCACTGGTAACGGGTGATGCCGGGCGCGGGCCGGTAGTCGGGCGTGAATTCAAAGGGGGTGGCATGCCCCCACCAGCCGGCCAGCGGCTGCCAGAACCGATCGGCGTGCTTCGGATTCACCCACACGAAGGCGGGTGCGCCAGGCCCGCCGTTAAGGTACTTGTAGCCGCAACCCACAGCGTAGTCGGCGTTGGCGGCGGTGAGGTCCACCGGCACGGCGCCCGCGCTGTGTGCCAGGTCCCAGAGCATGAGCGCGCCGGTGGACTGCGCTGCGGCGGTCACGGCGGGCATGTCGTGCATGGCGCCTGTGCGGTAGTTCACATGGGTGAGCATGAGCACCGCCACGTCGCGCGTGAGCGCGGCGGAAATCTCTTCGGGTTCCACCAGCACCAGCTCGAAGCCGCGTTCGCGGCACAGGGCTTGTGCGATGTAGAGGTCGGTCGGGAAGTTGCTGCGCTCGCTCACGATGCGCTTGCGCCCAGGACTGTCCGCCTCGGCCAGGTGCATGGCGGCGGAGAGCACCTTGAAGAGGTTGACGGAGGTGCTGTCGGTGGCCACGACGGTGCCGGGCGCCGCGCCGATGAGGCGCGCGATCTTGTCGCCCACCTGGCCGGGCTTGGAGAACCAGCCGTGCTTGTTCCAGCTCTGGATGAGGTCGGTGCCCCATTCGAGCGTCACCACTTCGGCCACGCGCGCGGGCGCGCTGCGCGGCATCACGCCGAGCGAGTTGCCGTCGAGGTAGATGGTGCCGTGGGGAATGTGGAAGAGCTCGCGCAGGGAGAGCAGCGGGTCTTGCGCGTCGAGCGCGCGGCAGTCTTGCAGGGTGATGGTCATGGCAGGGAGCGAAGGACGGCACGCACGGGGCTGGCGTCGGCGGTGGTGAGTTTCAGGGGCAGGGCGATGAGTTCGTAGTCGCCTTCGGGCACATCGTCGAGCAGCAGGTTCTCCAGCACGCGCAGGCCGCGCCGGCGGATGGTCTGGTGGCTGTCGAGTGTCTTGCTGCTGGCCGGGTCGATGCTGGCGCTGTCGATGCCGATCAGCTTCACGCCGAGGTCGGCGAGCTGTTCGACGGTCTCTGGCGCGAAGGCGGGGAGTGCGTCGTCGAACCGGTCTTGCGGTTGCCGGTCATACACGCGCACGAGCACACGTTCCGGAAGACCCGCCCATGCGTGCGCGAGGTGCTCGGGCTTGACCAATGGGCCGCAGCCGATGGCATGGATGACGCGGCAGGGGCCGAGAAAGGCCTCGAGCGAGACCTCGCCGATGGGGGCACCGTCGGCGTCGTAGTGCAGCGGCGCATCAGCGTGCGCGCCCACGTGCGGTGACATCGTGATGGCACTGACGTTGACCGGGCAGCCGGGGCCGATGGTGGCCGCCCATTGCTGCGAGTAGGCGGTGTCACCCGGGAAAACGGGCGCGCCAGCGTGGACCGGCGGGGAGATGTCCCAGAGCTGCTTCTTCATGGTGCGTTGAAGGTAGCACCCTGAAAAAAACCATGGTGTCGGTTATTGCCAACAGGCTTCAAAAATTGTTGAGGCCTGAAATAAATGGCGGCGCTGTCAGCCCCTGCCGTCGAGCGCGGGCAGGCCGTGGCGCTGGCGTGCCCGGCCGCAGGCGTCGCTGCCTTCCTCGAACTCGCGGCAGGGGGAGGGCCGCCATTCGTAGATGCCGCAGATGGCCTTCTGGCCGACCTTGCCGGTGAGCGCCGCACAGCGCGGCGGTGAATGGTCGGTGCCGCGCATGCGGGCGGTGCTGTCTGTCACGTCCACCGCCAGGCCACCGGGCACGCTGCCGCCCATGTCTTCCGTTTCATGGATGGAAAAATCGACGCGGAAGCAGGCGCAGCACGCACCGCAGCTGGTGCAGGCGCTCATGCGTTGCGGGGCGCCACGGGCGGCGCGCGGTAGACCAGCACCTTGAGCGCGCGCTCGGGCGCGGCATCCGCAAAAGCGTCGGGGTTGGGCAGGCGCTGTTCGAACACGAGTTCGGGTGCGGCTTCCTGCATCTGTTCCTGCAGGAACCCGGGACTCAGCTCGGGTGCGTTGAGACACAGGAGTGCATGGCCTTCCGGCAACAAGAGATCGGGCAGGCGACGCATGAGACGCAGGTAGTCCTTGGTAGCAACGAAGCTGCCCTTCTGGAAACTCGGCGGGTCGACGATGACCAGGCCGTAAGGGCCGCTGCGGGTGATCTTGCCCCAGGTCTTGAAGATGTCGTGCGCGAGAAAACCCGCCTTGCCCTGCAGGCCGTTGAGCGCGTGGTTCTGCTGGCCGATGGCGATGGCGCCGCCGCTCATGTCGACATTGACCACCTGCTTCGCGCCGGCTTGCAGCGCCACCACCGAAAACGCGCAGGTGTAGGCGAACAGATTGAGCACCTTGCAGCCCAGGGCGTGCTCACGCACCCATTGCCGGCCTTCTGCCATGTCCAGGAACAGGCCATGGTTCTGGCCGCGCAGCACGTGCACCAGGTAGCGCGCGCCGCGTTCGCTCACCACATGCGGTTCCGGCACGGTACCGGCCATGAGATGGGTGTTCGTGCGGCCTTCATGCCGGCACTGGAAGACCCAGTTCAGCGGCTCGCCGGGCGCAACCTCGGCCCAGCGCCGGGACAGCGCAGCGTCCAGAGTGAGCAGCGTGGCATCGTCCACGGGCTTGAAGCTGGTGAGCACCCAGACCGGCGGGAAGGCGTCCAGCGTCCATTGTTCGCAGCCAGGGTACAGGCCACCCCGGCCGTGGAACACGCGCCGGGCGTCGGTGTGGGGTTCGATGCGCGCGATGGCATCGAGCAGGGCCTGCATCAGGCCAGGCGGCCGAGCAGCAGGTATTCCATGAGGGCCTTCTGCACGTGCATGCGGTTCTCGGCCTCGTCCCAGACGACGGATTGCGGGCCGTCGATCACCTCGGCGCTGACTTCCTCGCCACGGTGCGCGGGCAGGCAGTGCATGAAGAGCGCGTCGGGCTGGGCGGCTCGCATCATGTCCTCGTCCACGCACCAGCGCTTGAAGGCTTCGCGGCGCACCTCGTTCTCGGCCTCGAAGCCCATGCTGGTCCACACGTCGGTGGTGACGAGGTGCGCGCCCTTGCAGGCTTCACGCGGGTCCTTGAACACCTTGTAGCAGTCGCGGTGGCCGATGCCCGCGAGCACGGGGTCGACCTCGTAGCCACCGGGTGTGCTCACGTGCACCGTGAAGCCCAGCAACTCGGCGGCCTGCAGCCAGGTGTTGGCCATGTTGTTGCCATCGCCCACCCAGGCCACCACCTTGCCCTGGATCGATCCACGCTGTTCGATGAACGTGAAGATGTCGGCCAGGATCTGGCAGGGGTGGAACTCGTTCGTGAGGCCGTTGATGACGGGCACGCGCGAGTGCGCGGCGAAGGCTTCGATCTTGCTCTGCTCGAAGGTGCGGATCATCACGATGTCGACCATGCGGCTGATCACGCGGGCACTGTCTTCGATGGGCTCGGCGCGGCCCAGCTGGCTGTCGCCGGTGGTGAGGTGCACCACCGAGCCGCCCATCTGGTACATGCCGGCCTCGAAGCTCACCCGGGTGCGCGTACTGGCCTTCTCGAAGATCATGGCCAGTGTGCGGTCGGGGTCGGCGAAGGGCTGGTACTTCTCCACCGCCTTGAACTTGCGCTTGATGAAGGCCGCGCGTTCAAAGAGATAGGCGTACGTGGCGGCGTCGAAGTCCTTGAACTGCAGGTAGTGCGGGATCGTCATGGCGGGCGGGGTCATTCGGCCAGGAAGGCGTGGATCAGCGGCAGCAGGATGGCGGCGACTTCGTCGGCCTCGGCGGTGGTCATGATCAGCGGTGGCACCATGCGGATGACGCTGTCGGCCGTGACCGAGAGCAGCAGCCCGGCATCGGCTGCGCGCTGGGTGAGCACGCCGCAGGGCTTGGTGAGCTCGATGCCGATCATCAGGCCCTGGCCACGGATTTCCTTTACACCAGCCCTGCCGATGAGGTCTTTCTCGAGCACGGTGCGCAGGTGTTCGCCGACGCGGGCGGCATTTTCCAGCAGGCCTTCTTCTTCCATGATGCGGATCGTTTCGACGCCCGCGCGCATGGCCAGCGGGTTGCCGCCAAAGGTGGTGCCGTGATTGCCGGGCTGGAAGATGTTCGCGGCCTTGGGGCCGGCCACCACCGCACCGATCGGCACGCCCGAGCCCAGGCCTTTGGCCAGGGGCATCACGTCGGGCACGATGCCCGCCCACTGGTGGGCGAACCACTTGCCGGTGCGGCCCATGCCGCATTGCACCTCGTCGATCATGAGCAGCCAGTCGTTGGCGTCGCACAGGGCGCGCACGTCCTTGAGGTACTGCGCGCGCATCGGGTTCACGCCGCCTTCACCCTGGATGGTCTCGAAGAACACGGCGACGATGTTCGGGTTGCCGGCCGTGGCCTTCTTCAGCGAGTCGATGTCGTTGAGCGGCACGCGGATGAAACCGTCCACCAGCGGGCCGAAACCGGCCTGCACCTTCGGGTTGCCCGTGGCCGAGAGGGTGGCGATGGAGCGGCCGTGGAAGGCCTTGTCGTAGACCACGATCTCCGGGCGCTCGATGCCCTTGTCATGCCCGTACTTGCGCGCCAGCTTGAGCGCGGCCTCGTTGGCTTCCAGGCCGGTGCTGCAGAAGAACACGTTGGTCAGGCCCGAGCGCTCCACCAGCAGCTGGGCCAGCTTTTCCTGGTCAGGCACGTGGTAGTAGTTGCTGGAATGGATCAGTTTGGCCACCTGGTCCTGCAGGGCAGGCACCAGTTTGGGGTGGGCGTGGCCCAGGGTGTTCACGGCGATGCCGCCCAGCGCGTCCAGGTATTCCTTGCCGTTCGTGTCCCACAGACGGCAGCCACGGCCATGCGACATCGCGATCGGCAGACGGCCGTAGGTGTTCATCACGTGGGGCGAGGCGGCGGGCTTGGGGGCGGCGTTCATGCAGGGACTCCGTTGGGAAGGGCCAAAAAGAAAGCGGCTCAACGCAGGTTGAGCCGTTGAAGCGCGATTTTAGGGGCAGCGGGTGGGCATCATCATTGCTTGTTCGGCATCGAAGAAATGCGCTACCGTGTCCGCCCGCCGCCCGGGTTATCCCGGGTCCCAAGTCTTATATAAGATAGAATACCTGCCTCTTGCCCCGGTGAGCGATCCTCGGTCCGGCGGTGGTATGTTCCCAGTCGAGCCCTCCATCCGAAGGCCTCCCCACCGAATGGTTTCACCGACAGCCAAACAAGTCTTCATCCAGGGCGTCACGAAGGACGGTCGCACCTTCCGCCCGAGTGACTGGGCCGAGCGCCTGGCCGGGGTGATGAGCTCTTTCCGTCCCGGTGGGGCCACCCCGGGCAGCCACCTGAGCTACTCTCCCTGGTGCGTGCCCAACAACATCAATGGCATCAAGTGCGTGGTGGTGCACACCGACCTGCGGGAATCCGAGCCCATGGCCTGGGACTTCTGCATGAATTTCGCGCGCGACAACGGCCTGCAGGTGGTCGAGGCCTGCCTGTTGCCCGACCCACCCCAGTCCACCTGAAATCCGCATGGGCCTTCGAGGACGCGACCGTCAGGTCGACAACATCGAGTTCAACGTCAGCGACATCGCGCGAAGCAAGGCTTTCTATGGCGCGGTGTTTGGCTGGGCGTTTACCGACTATGGGCCGGCGTACACCGAATTCAGCGACGGTCGGCTCACGGGCGGTTTCACCACCGGTGAGGCGGTCCGACCGGGTGGCCCGCTGGTCATCCTGTATGCCGATGATCTGGAGGCAACCCAGCAACGGGTCGAGGCCGCAGGTGCGCCCATCAGCCGTGGCATCTTCGCCTTTCCCGGGGGCCGTCGTTTCCACTTCATCGATCCCGACGGGTACGAGCTCGCGGTCTGGTCCGCAGTCGGGTAGATCTGCGGGGGGCAGGCCCGAACCGACCGGGCAACAAAAAAGCCGTCTTGCGACGGCTTTTTTGCTTTTGCTGGCAGCGCACCCGTTTCAAACGGCGGGCCGCTGGGGCCCGGGCTGAGGGTCTGGCTGGGCCAGACCGGGGGATCAGGCAGCGGCGGCTGCGAGGCCCTTGACCTTGGCCGACAGGCGGCTCTTGTCGCGCGCGGCCTTGTTCTTGTGGAAGATGCCCTTGTCGGCGACGATGTCGACCACTTGTTGCATCTTGGCGAACAGTTCGGTCGCCTTGGCTTTGTCACCGGTCAGAACGGCTTTTTCAACGTTCTTGACGGCGGTGCGGTATTTGGAGCGCAGCGAGCTGTTGGCTGCGTTGAGTTTGACGTCCTGGCGGGCGCGTTTGCGGCCGGATGCCAGGCGGGGGTTCTTTTTCTTCGGCTTGGTTGCCATGGTGAGTTCCTTCGGTGTTTGGGGATGATGCCAGCAAAGCCCGCGATTTTAGCACGGCCGCCCCGGGTGACAAGGTGGGGGGCCCCGGTCGTTACACTCCCCGCGTGACCCTGTTCAAGTCCGCCTCCCTCGTCTCGCTGCTTACCCTGGCATCCCGCATCACCGGCCTGGTGCGTGAACTGCTGATGGCAGCGACCTTCGGCGCCAGCGCGCTGACCGACGCCTTCAACGTCGCTTTCCGCATTCCCAACCTGCTGCGCCGGCTGTTTGCCGAGGGTGCGTTCAGTCAGGCCTTCGTGCCCGTGCTGGCAGGCGTGCGTGAGAAGGAGGGCGATGACGCCACCCGCGTGCTGGTGAACCAGATCGCCACCGTGCTGGCCTGGGCGCTCACCGCCACCTGCGTGCTCGGCGTGCTGGGCGCGCCCGTGCTGGTGTGGGCCATGGCCAGCGGGCTGAGCGACGCCGGATTCGACGCCGCCGTGTTCATGACGCGCTGGATGTTTCCCTACATTGCTTTCATGTCCTTTGTGGCGCTGTCGGCGGGCATCCTGAACACCTGGAAGCGCTTCGCGGTGCCGGCGGCCACGCCGGTGCTGCTCAATGTGGCGATGATCGCCGCAGCTGGCTGGGGGGCACCCTGGTTCGCCACGCTGGGCATCGAGCCGATCTTTGCCATGGCAGGCGGTGTGCTGCTGGGTGGTTGCCTGCAGTTGGGTGTGCAGATTCCCGCGCTGCGCCGGCTGGGCCTGCTGCCGCGCATCGGCCTGCGCTGGTCGAGCCTGAAGACCGCCTGGATCCACCCCGGGACCCGCCGGGTGACCACACTGATGCTACCGGCGCTGCTGGGCGTGAGCGTGGCGCAGATTTCCCTGCTGATCAACACGCAGATCGCGTCCCACCTCGGTGCGGGTAGCGTGAGCTGGCTGACCTATGCCGATCGCCTGATGGAGTTCCCCACGGCCATGCTGGGCGTGGCGCTGGGCGTGGTGCTGTTGCCGCAGCTGGCGGCGGCCAAGGCGGCAGACGACACGGACCGTTACAGCAACCTGCTGGACTGGGGCCTGCGCCTGGTGGTGCTGCTCGCCGTGCCCTGTGCGGTGGCGCTGCTGACATTCGCACAGCCGCTGGTAGCTGTGCTCTATCACTATGGCGCTTTCACCGCCGCTGACGTGCAGCGCACGGCCACCGCCCTGATGGGTTACGGAGCGGGTCTGATCGGACTGGTGGCCATCAAGGTGCTGGCTCCCGGCTTCTATGCGCGGCAGGACATCCGCACGCCAGTGAAGATCGCCATCGGTGTGCTGGTGCTCACGCAATTGCTCAACCTGCTGCTGGTGCCCCGGCTGGCGCACGCCGGGCTGGCCCTGGCGATCGGCATCGGTGCCATGGTGAACGCATTGTTCCTGCTGATGGGCCTGATCCGCCGCGGAGCCTACAGGCCCTCGCCGGGCTGGGCACGATTCGGCATGCAGGTGCTCGCCGCCAGTGCCTTGCTGGCGGTGTTTCTCATGTGGGTGGCCTCCCATTTCGACTGGCTGGCTTTTGACGGCCAGGCCTTGCAGCGCGTGGGTTTGCTCACCCTGTGCGTGCTGGGTGCGATGCTGATCTACTTCCTTACGCTGTTGCTTGCGGGTTTGAACTTGAGGCAGTTCATCAGAAAATGACGTAACCTGCGGTTTGCAGATACCCACTCACCATGCCGACCGCTTACGAATACCCCGCGCCAACCCCACTGGGCTATTTCGCCGCTCTGGTGGGGGATGACGATGCACTGCCACTGTTCGAGGCGGCCACGTCCATCGCGCAGGACGAATACCCCGATCTCGACGTGCAGCAGGTGCTGGGCGATGTGGACCAGATGCTGGCCCGCGTGCGCCGGCGGTGCGCCGCCGATGCCGGCCCGTTACAGCGGCTGCGCACACTGAATCAGTTCTTTTTCCGGGACATGGGCTTTGGCGGCAACGTCAACAACTATTACGACCCCGACAACAGCTTTCTCAACGCCGTGTTGCGCACGCGCCGCGGCATCCCGATCACGCTCGCGGTGCTCTGGCTTGAACTCGCGCAGGGGCTGGGACTGAAGGCAAAAGGGGTCAATTTTCCCGGACACTTCATGGTCAAGGTGAACCTGCCGAACGGGCAGGTGGTGATCGACCCGTTCACGGGCCAGTCGCTCAGCCGCGAAGACCTGTCGGAGCGGCTCGAACCGTACAAGCGGCGCAATGGCCTGGTGGACGATTTCGACGTCCCGGTGGGCCTGTACCTGCAAGCCGCCACGCCGCGCGATATCCTGGCGCGCCTGCTGCGCAACCTGAAGGAAATCCACCGCACCCAGGAAGACTGGCTGCGCCTCATCGCCGTGCTGGACCGACTGCTCATCCTGCTGCCGGACGCCTGGATCGAGTACCGCGACCGGGGTCTGGCCTGGGCCGAGATGGGCGATGTGCGGCTGGCCGTGGCCGATCTCGAGACGTACGTGGAACACGCAGATGACGCGCTGGACCGCGAGACCATTTCCCACCGCTTGCAGGAACTGCGCCGCGCACCCAACTGAATCCATGAAACGACTGATGCTGGTGGGCGCCACCGGACTCGTGGGCAGCCATGTGCTGCAACAGGCTCTGGCCCATCCGGGCGTGACCGAGGTGGTCGCCCCGACCCGAAAACCCCTCACCCCTCAACCTCGTCTGGTCAACCCGCTGGTGGATTTCGAGCGCCTGCCACATGACGCCGACTGGTGGCAAGTGGACGCCGTGGTCTGCACCCTGGGCACGACCATCCGGAAGGCGGGTTCGCAGGCCGCGTTTTACAAGGTCGACCACGACCACCCGGTGGAAGTGGCGTACCTGGCGCGTCGCCACGGTGCGCGGGCCTACGCCCTGAACTCGGCGCTGGGCGCTGACGCGAATTCGCGCATCTTCTATACACGCACGAAGGGCGAAACCGAGCGCGACCTGCAGGCGGTGGGCTACTCCTCGCTCACGCTGGTGCGCCCGGGGCTCATCGCAGGTAACCGGCAGGAAAGCCGGCCAGCGGAGCAACTGGCGGTGAAGTTGTCCAGACTGGTGCAGCCCTTGCTGCCTCGCCGCTACCGCGTCGTTCCGGCCGAACGCATCGCCTACCACCTGTTGCACGCCGCGCTGGTGGCGACGCCGGGCGTGCATGTGCTGCCGTCGGACGCCTTGCTCTGATTGGTAGGTTATTTCCCCCGGAGCACGCTGCCGGGGTCTGCCTGAAAGGTGACTTTCAGGCCACGATCACCGCCGCGCCTTCGCCGCGCGGTGCGATCTTGCCGATCTCGTGCACCGTCTCGCCCAGGCCACGCAGCGTGGCCGCGCAGGCTGCGGCCTGGTCGGCGGCGATCACCACCACCATGCCGATGCCGTTGTTGAACGTGCGGTTCATCTCGATGTCGCCGATACCGGCCGTTTTCTGCAACCAGGCGAACAGCTCGGTCTGTGGCCAGCTGCCCTTGACGAGGTGGGCGGCCGTGCCTTCGGGCAGCACGCGCGGGATGTTCTCCAGCAGGCCGCCACCGGTGATGTGGGCCAGAGCCTTGATCGGGTGCGCGGCCAGCGCGGCCAGCACGTTCTTCACGTAGAGGCGCGTCGGTTTCATGATGGCTTCGCGGAACGGTTGACCATCCAGCGTGGTGGGCAGGTCGGCGCCAGCGCGTTCGATGCACTTGCGCACCAGCGAGAAACCATTGGAGTGCACACCGTGCGAGGCCAGGCCCAGCACCACGTCACCCGGCTGCACGTTCTGGCCGGAGAGGATCTTCGACTTCTCGACCGCGCCCACGCAGAAACCGGCCAGGTCGTACTCACCCGCAGGGTACATGCCCGGCATTTCGGCCGTTTCGCCCCCGATCAGTGCGCAGCCGCTGAGCTCGCAGCCTCTGGCGATGCCGCCCACCACGGCCGCAGCGGTGTCCACGTCCAGCTTGCCGCAGGCAAAGTAGTCCAGGAAGAACAGTGGCTCTGCGCCCTGCACGAGCACATCGTTGACGCTCATGCCAACCAGGTCGATCCCCACGGTGTCGTGCATGTTCCACTCGAACGCCAGCTTGAGCTTGGTGCCCACACCGTCGGTGCCGGAGACCAGCACGGGTTCCTTGTAGCGCTTGGGCACCTCGAAAAGGGCGCCGAAGCCGCCGATGCCGGCCAGCACGCCTTCGCGCATGGTCTTCCTGGCCAGCGGCTTGATGCGTTCGACCAGCGCGTCGCCCGCGTCGATGTCAACGCCGGCGTCTTTGTAGGAAAGGGGAGTGGAGGGGGATGTCATGTGCGGGCTGGCCCGGCGCAGGGCGGGGCGGGTCGGTGGTCGGAACGCGGGTGGGAGGGGACTTTCGGGTACTCTGGGGGGTGGCCCGATAGAATTTGCGCCAGATTTTAAGGGTTTGCCCCCCCGCGACCCCTGCCCACCCGCCGAGCCCCCGCCCCATGCCCCTGACCTCCAACCAGATCCGAGCCCTGCTGTGGGCCTCGATCGCGGTCGTGATCTGGCTGCTCCTGTCGCTATTGGCTCCGGTGCTCACCCCCTTTCTGCTGGCCGCGGTGCTCGGCTACGCCCTGCACCCGCTGGTGGAACGCCTGCACGCCCGGCGCGTGCCGCGCTGGCTGGGGGCCGGGCTGGCGATCACGCTGCTCATGCTGGTGCTGATGGCGGTGATGCTGCTCATCGTGCCGGTGATCACCAAGCAGGTGCCGTTGCTGCGCGAGCAGGTGCCCGAGCTGCTGAACCGCCTCAATGCCTGGATCACCCCGCTGGCGGGCCGTTTCGGCGTCAGCCTGTCGGTGGATGTGGGCCTGGTGCGCGAATGGTTGACGCGCCTGGTGTCCGGCCACGAGAGCGAGATCCTCGAGAGGCTGCTCTCTTCCCTGCGCATCGGCGGCAGTGCGCTGGCAGCGGTGGTGGGCAACCTGTTCCTCATGCCCATCGTGGCCTACTACCTGCTGCTGGACTGGGACAACCTGGTCGAGCGCGCCAAATCGCTGATTCCCCCGCGCTGGCAGGCCAGCGTGCAGAGTTTCCTGGACGAGACCGACGCCGTGCTGGGCCAGTACCTGCGTGGCCAGCTGCTGGTGATGGGGGTGCTGGCGGTGTTCTACACCGTGGCGCTGGCGCTCGTCGGGCTCAACCTGGCGTTGCCGATCGGCGTGTTCACCGGCCTGGCCGTGTTCGTGCCCTACCTGGGCTTCGGCGTGGGCCTGGTGCTGGCCCTGCTGGCCGCGCTGCTGGAGTTCCAGACGATCACCGGCGTGCTGCTGGTGGCGGCGGTGTATGGTGTGGGCCAGGTGGTCGAAAGCCTGTACCTCACGCCGCGCCTGCTCGGCGAACGCATCGGCCTGCATCCCATCGCGGTCATCTTCGCGCTGCTGGCCTTCGGCCACCTGCTGGGCTTCGTGGGCGTGCTGATCGCTTTGCCGGCCAGTGCCGTGTTGCTGGTGGCCATCCGCCGTCTGCGTGAGCGTTACGTGAACAGCGCCCTTTACCTTGATGGCCCGCGCGCAGTGCCCGGGAACCCCGAACAATGAGCGTTCCACCCACCCCCATGCGGCAGATGGCGCTGGACATCGGCTTCGCACCGGTGCCCACACTTGTCAATTTCGTCGGCGCGGGCAACGAGGCTGCGGTCGAGCACCTGCGCCTGTGGACGAACAACCCCCTTCGCTCGCCTGTGCCCACGTTTCTGTGGGGCGAAAGCGGAAGTGGCAAGACGCACCTGTTGCGCGCCGTGCGCGAAGCCCTGCGCGAGCAGGGCGGGCGTGTGGGCTGGCTCGATGCCGCCACGCTGGACCCGACCGAATTCGACGATCAGTGGGACGCCGTGCTGCTCGACGACTGCCACCTCTACACCGCGCCCCAGCAGGCCGCGGCCTTCAACTGGTTCGTCAATGCCCAGAGCCCGGCCCATGGGCCGTCGCGCTGGGTGCTGGCGGCCGCCACCTGCCCACCCGCAGACCTGCGGGTGCGCGAGGACCTGCGCACCCGCCTGGGTTGGGGCCACGTGTTCCAGCTGCAGGCGCTCAGCGAGACCGAGCGCCGTTCCGTGCTGCGCCGCGCCGCCGACGACCGTGGTGTGTTCCTCAGCGATGAGGTGATGGATTTCATGCTGCGCCGCTTCTCGCGCGACCTCTCCAGCCTGATGATGCTGCTCGATCAGCTCGACACCTACGCGCTGCGCACCCAGCGTGCCATCACCATCCCGCTGATCAAATCGATGCTCGAGAACGAATGACCGTATGAGACTGGCCCTTTTCGACCTGGACCACACGCTGATCCCACTCGACTCCGATCACGCCTGGGGCGAATTCACCGTCGCGCTCGGCTGGCGCGATGCCCAGGGGTTTGCCAAGGCCAACGACGGCTTCTATGCCGACTACAAGGCCGGCATGCTCGACATCCACCGCTATGTGCGCTTTGCCATCGAGGCGGTGCGCGAGCGTGGCCTGGCCGCCGCGCAGAAGGCACACGATCGCTTCATGCACGACGTCATCGGGCCCGCCCTGCGCGAGCCCGCTCGCGCGCTGCTCCGGCGTCACCAGGCGGCTGGCGACACCGTGGTCATCGTCACAGCCACCAACGAATTTGTCACCCGGCCCATTGCCCGGGCCTTCGGTGTGGACGAACTCATCGCTATCGAGCTCGAACGCGACGCGCGCGGCGAACCCACGGGTGCCATCCAGGGCACACCGTCGTTCCGCGAGGGCAAGATCGCCCGTGTGGAACAATGGCTGGCTGCGCGCGGGCTGGACTGGTCGCGCGTGCAGCACAGCACCTTCTACAGCGACTCCATCAACGACCTGCCGCTGCTGGAAAAAGTGCACGAGCCCGTGGCCACCAACCCGGATGCCCGGCTCCGCGCCATCGCCCTCGAACGGGGCTGGCGCACATTGAACCTATTCGAATGATCAAGAAATTCATCGACCGGCTGCTGGGCAAGTCCGGCACCCCTTCCGGCCGCCGTGCCAACCCCTTCGGCAAGCGCGAGGACGTGCCGGCCGGCGTGCACGGCATCGACCGCAGCCTGGTGGACCAGCGCGCACTGGATGTGGTGCACACCCTCAAGCAGGCCGGCTTCGAGGCCTACCTCGTCGGGGGCGCGGTGCGCGACCTGCTGCTGGGCCTGCGCCCCAAGGACTTCGACGTGGCCACCAGTGCCACGCCAGAGCAGGTCAAGGGCCTGTTCCGCCGGGCCTTCATCATCGGGCGGCGCTTCCGCATCGTGCACGTGGTCTACGGGCGCGGACGCGAGCACGAGGTCATCGAAGTTTCGACCTTCCGCGCCTACCTGGACAGTGCCGCTGCCGAGCAGGTCGCGGGCAACGAACGCACCAGCAAGGGTGAGCTGGCTGGCATGAAGCACGCGGTCGACGCCAGCGGGCGTGTGCTGCGCGACAACGTGTGGGGCCCCATCGAGCAGGACGCGGCCCGCCGCGACTTCAGCATCAACGCGATGTATTACGACCCGGAAACGCAGACCGTGGTCGATTTCCACCATGGCATCCGCGATGCCAAGAAGCGCACGCTGCGCATGATCGGCGATGCCGCCACGCGTTACCGCGAAGACCCGGTGCGCATCATCCGCGCCGTGCGTTTCGCCGCCAAGCTCAGCGGTCTGGGCTTCACCTTCGATGCCAAAACGCTCGCGCCGCTGGCGTCGTCCCACAAGTTGCTGGCCGATGTGCCGCAGAGCCGCCTGTTCGACGAAATGCTCAAGCTGCTGCAGACCGGCCACGCGCTGGCCAGCATCGAGCAGCTCAAGGCCGTGGGCCTGGGCACCGGCATCTATCCCCTGCTCGATGTGGTGGTGCAGCGGGCCGGCGACGAATTCGTGAAGCTGGCCTTGCAGGATACCGACCGGCGCGTGAGCGAAGGCAAGCCTGTGGCACCGAGCTTCCTGCTGGCCTGCGTGCTCTGGGCCGACGTGCGCAAGGCATGGAACCAGCGCCTGACGCCGCGCCCGAACCAGCGCCCGCCAGCCCCCTTCGCGGCTTTGCAGGAAGCGGTGGACGACGCTTTCGAGGCCCGCATCGGCGACGTGTCGGGCCGGGGCAAGCTGGGCTCGGACATGCGCGAGATCTGGATGATGCAGCCGCGCTTCGACAAGCGCGTGGGCACTTCTCCGTTCAGCCTGGTCGAGCAGCCGCGCTTCCGCGCCGGCTTCGACTTCCTGCGTCTGCGTTCGCAGGTTGGCGAGGTCGAAGAAGAACTGGCCCACTGGTGGGAAACCTTCAGCACCGCCAGCGATGCCATGCGCGAAGACATGGTGGACGCGCAGCGCCGAGAGAACCTGGCCAAGCCCGGTGCCGGCAAGGCCCGCCGCGTCAAGCGCACCGATGCCGACCACCCGGCTGCTTCCCAGCCGGTCGATGCCGATCCCCGCTTCCGTCCCGTCGACGGCGAGGCAGACCAGGGTGATGTGCATCCGGAAGACGGTGCACCGCTCGGCGAGGGCGCCGCCCCGGCGAAGAAGCGCCGCCGCCGGCGCCGCAAACCCAACGATGCCGGGCGTGCCGAGGGTGGCAACGACGCCGGACCGGCGGCCGACTGATCTGCGGTGAGGGATGCGCGCCATCCGGGCTGAGGTCACGGCCTTCATCGCCCTGGGCGCCAACCTGGGCGATGCCGGACGGACCCTGCGCGATGCGCTCGCGGCGCTGAACGCCACCACCGGTGTGCGCGTGGTGCAGGCGTCCAGCCTGTACCGCAGCGCCCCGATCGACTCCAGCGGGCCGGACTACTTCAACGCAGTGGCCGAGGTGCGCACCACGCTCAGTGCACCTGAGTTGCTGGACGCGCTGCAGGTGATCGAGAACAATGCCGGCCGCGAACGGCCCTATCGCAACGCACCGCGCACCCTGGACCTGGATCTGCTGACGTATGGTGAGGCGTGCATCGACTCGGCCCGGCTGACGGTGCCACATCCCCGCATGAACGAGCGCGCCTTCGTGCTGGTGCCGCTGGCCGAGATCGCACCGGAGCGGGTGACGCCCGTGCAGCTTCGCGCGGTGGCTGCGCAGCGCATCGACAAGGCCCACTAGGGGGCCAGCCGCTCGCGGAGCCAGCCGCCATCGGCCTGCGCGGTGTAGCGCAGCCGGTCGTGCAGGCGGCTCTTGCGGCCTTGCCAGAACTGCCAGTTGTCCGGCTTGAGTCGGTAGCCGCCCCAGTGCGGCGGGCGCGGCGGCTGCAGCAGGAATTGCGCGCCGTATTTCGCGGCATTCGCCACCAGCACGCTGCGGCTCTCGATCACCTCGCTCTGCGGGCTGGCCCAGGCACCGATGCGGCTGTCAAGCGGGCGGCTCTGGAAGTACGCATCGCTCTCTGCTTCGCTCACCTTCTCCACCACGCCTTCGATGCGCACCACGCGTTCCAGTTCGACCCAATGGAACTGCAACGCCGCGAACGGGTTGCCGGCGAGCTCGCGGCCTTTGCGGCTCTGGTAGTTCGTGTACCAGACGATGCCGCGCTCGTCGTACCCCTTGACGAGCACCACGCGGGTGCTGGGCCGCAGGTCCGGGCCGACGGTGGCCAGTGTCATGGCATTGGGTTCCGGCACCTCGCCCTTGATGGCTTCGTTGAGCCACTGGTCGAACTGTTTGAGCGGGTGGGCATGGGAGGCCGACTCACTCAGTTCGGCCTTTTCGTAGCTCTTGCGCAGGTCGGCGATGTTCATGCGGGCAGTATAGGAGCGGGTCGTGGGTCGGGCTTGACCATCGGCTCGTCGGCAAGCAGCAGCAGTTTCTGCAGTGCACGGTCGTGGATGCCGTGGTGGAGCAGTCCCTCGAAGGTCTGGCGAGCGTAGTCGAGCGTGGTGCCGTAGCGCCCGCAGGACCGCTTGAAGATGTCGCGGTAGCGCTCGTCGCTCAGGGTGCCGGTGTAGCTCGGGCTGTGGCGCGAGAGCGTGAACGCCAGCGCCCGCACAGGGCCCTGGGGCGTGTCGCAATGCAGCCATTTCGGGTCGTAGACCGGGTTGGGCATCTCGCGGGCCCACAGCACGGGCATGAGCGCCTCCACCTGTTCGTGCGGTACGCGCAGCGCCAGGCCGGCACAGCTGCCGCCGGGCATGAGCGCAAACACCAGGCCCGGGCACTCGAAGGTGCCGCGGTTCACGCGGCTCCACATCTGCAGGCAGCGGTGGTAGCCACGCACGCGGGCCGGCCGTTGTTCGGCGGCTTCGAACTCCGGGCGCCACACCAGCGATGCATAGGCAAAAACCCAGAGATCGGGCCGCTCGCCCTGCGAACGCCACTGGGCCAGGGTGTCGGCCATCATCTGCGCGCCGTTGCGCAGCGCAGGGTCGTGGAGGGCGCGGGCCCTCGGGGTGTCACGGTCGGCCATTTACAATCTTCGTCGAGTTCTTTCCCCATTATTCTTCACGGAGTGTTTCCCATGTCCTCTCAGGATGACGAGCCCGAGTACCGCGTTGTTGCCTTGCTGCTGATCAGCGTGATTGTGTTGGTGGTGGGCGCTGTGCTGGGCATTGGTGTCCACAAGTCGCGCGGCGCGGCTTCATCGGGTGCCCCCACCGCAGCCGCCGCAGTGGCTGCCGCCCCGGCCGCAGCCCCTGTGGGTGATGACGCCAGCGTCGTGGTCGAGAACGGTGTGGTCAAGTTCTACTTCGCTTCCGGCAAGGCCGACCTGGCCCCGGGTGCGCTCAATGCTCTGGGAGATGCCATTGCCGCAGGCAAGGCGGGCAAGAAGCTGGTGCTGTCCGGCTTCCATGACACGACCGGCGACCCGGCATTCAACGCCGAACTGGCCAAGCAGCGGGCCCTGGCCGTGCGCAGCGCGCTGGTGGGTGCGGGGGTGGCCGAGACGGTGGTCGAGCTGAAGAAGCCCGAGCAGACCACGGGCAGCGGCAACAACGCCGAAGCCCGCCGCGTGGAAGTGGTGATCGCTCCCTGAGCGCCCCATCATTCCCAAGGAAAAAGCCCGGCATGCCGGGCTTTTTCCTTGGGGTGGTGCAGCCGCTGTGTTCAGCGCAGGCCTTGACCGGTCTGGTGGTCGTCCGCGCGCTGGATCAGCTCGATCTTGTAGCCATCGGGGTCGGTGACGAACGCGATCACCGTGGTGCCGCCTTTGACCGGCCCGGCTTCTCGCGTCACATTGCCGCCGGCCGCCTTGATCTTCTCGCAGGCGGCGTAAGCGTCGGGCACGCCCAGGGCAATATGCCCATAGGCGGTGCCGAGCTCGTAGCTGTCGGTGCCCCAGTTGTAGGTGAGTTCAATCTCGGCCTGCGCCGGATTGCCCTCGTAGCCCACGAAGGCCAGCGAGTACTTGTACTCGGGGTTTTCGGAGGTGCGCAGCAGTTGCATGCCCAGCACCTGGGTGTAGAAGTCGATCGAGCGCTGGAGGTTGCCCACGCGCAGCATGGTGTGTAGAAGTCTCATGCGCGCTATTTTGAGGGCACTTCAAAAACCAGGCAGGTCGTTGTGGCATGGGCGTAGAGCTTGCCGTCGGGCCCGACGATGCGGCCCTCTGCCGTGGCCAGCTGACGCCCGGCATGCACCACAGTGCCAATGGCGCGCAGCGGCCCGCTCTTGTACGAGGCGGCACGCACGATGTTCACGCTCAGTTCGGCGGTGGTGTAGGCGCGGCCCACCGGCATGACCGTGTGCACCGCACAGCCCACGGCGGAATCCAGCAGCGTGGCATACCAGCCACCGTGCACGGTGCCCAGCGGGTTGTAGTGCTTGAGCTGGGGCAGGCCCTGGAACACGGCGCGGCCTTCGCCCACCTCCACCAGCGAGAAGTCCAGCGTGTCGGCGATGTGCGGATAGGGCAGCGTCCCCTCGAGCATGGCCTGCATCTGCTGCAGGCCGGTCAGCCCCGCGATGTCGGCCGGATTGGCCAGCCCCGCGCCGATGCCCGCTTTCAGGCGGGCCACGACGGCTTCGTATTGCTGGTTCCAATGGGCCTGGATGTCCTCTGCGCTCATGCGATCTCCTTTAATTTGCAGATACAAATATTGTAGATACAATAAATTCATGAACGCCGACACGCATGCGACATCTGCCACCCCGGTGGGATGCACGAACTTCAAGCTGCGCCAGCTCACCCGGCGAGTGACGCAGCACTACGACCAGCACCTGACCGGCTCAGGCCTGAAGATCACCCAGTATTCGCTGCTCACGCACGTGGACCGGCTCGGGCCGCTGGCGCCCGGCGAGCTGGCGCGGCGCATGGACATGAGCGCCTCGACCCTCACGCGCAACCTGCAGCCGATGATTGCTGCCGGCTGGCTTGCACTGGGCGAGGGTGTGGATGCACGCAGCCGCCTCGTTCACATCACCGACACAGGCCTCGAATTGCGGCGTCAGGCGCAGCGGCGCTGGAAAGCCGCCCAGCTGTCCCTGAACGAGAAACTCGGCGTGGCCACGGTGGCCGCGCTCCACGGGCTGCTGGACGAAGGCCTCGCCGCATTCCACGAGGAGGACACCCATGGGGACTGATCGCTTGCCCAAGGCCCCTGTGCGGGTGCCTTATGTGTGGTGGCTGGTGTTGCTGGCCGCCGCTGGCACGTTCGCGTTGACCATGGGGACGCGCCAGACCATGGGATTTTTCCTGTCGCCGCTGAACACCGCCACCGGGCTGGGGGTGGGCAGCATCAGTCTGGCTTTCGCGTTCGGCCAGCTCTGGTGGGGCCTGACGCAACCGTTCGCCGGCGCGGTGGCCGATCGCATCGGTGCGGGTCGGGTGCTGCTCGCGGGTGTGCTGCTGGTGGCGCTGGGCACCTGGATCACACCGCTCATGACCAGCACCTGGGGTCTCATCCTCGCCATCGGTGTGCTGGCGGCAGGGGGGGCTGGCATGGCCGGGCCGTCGGTGCTGATGGCGGCGACGACACGCCTGATGCCGGCCGAGCGACGGGGCATGGCCACCGGCATCGTGAACGCGGGCGGCTCGTTCGGGCAGTTCCTGATGGCTCCACTGGCCGCTGCGCTGACGGTGAGCATGGGCTGGATCGGGGCCATGCAGGCCCTGGGGTTGATCGTGCTGCTCGCGCTGCCGGCCGCCTGGGTGCTGCGCGGTCCCGGGCCGTCGGCTTCGGTGGGGGCGGCGCCGGCCCCGGTGGCCTTGCCGGCCGGCGAGGCGATCCGCAAGGCCCTGCGAACCCCCAGCTATCTGCTGTTGTCGGCCGGCTTTTTCGTCTGCGGTTTCCATGTGGCCTTTCTGGCCACGCACCTGCCGGGCGTCGTCGCGAGCTGCGGGCTGCCCGCGCCCGTGGGGGCCTGGGCGCTGGGTGTGATCGGCCTGTTCAACATCGTGGGCAGCCTGGTCATGGGCTGGGCGGTCGGCCGCTGGCGCATGAAGTCGCTGCTGTCACTCGTCTACGCTTCCCGCGCGGTGGCGGTGCTGGTGTTTCTGCTGGCACCGAAGACCGAAGCCGTGATGCTCACCTTCGCGGCCGTCATGGGCCTCACGTTCCTGTCCACCGTGCCGCCTACCGTGGGCCTGGTCGCCAAGTTCTTCGGCACGGGCAACATGGCCATGCTGTTCGGGCTGGTGATGCTGTCGCATCAGGTCGGTGGCTTTCTGGGGGCGTGGCTGGGGGGGCAGGTGTTCGAAGCCACCGGCAGCTACGACTGGGTCTGGTACATCGACATCGTGCTGGCGGTGGGCGCGGCGCTGATCCACCTGCCGATCCGCGAAGCGCCGGTGATCCGGGGAGTGCAGCCCGCCTGAACCCTGCACGGCAAGCGTTCTTGTTCAGCGGGTGGGGTCGTTGTCGAATGGCCCTTCGTTGGTGCGCCGCTGAATGCCTTTGCCTCCGGGCAGGCGGCCCTCCAGCGGGTCCTTGTCCAGGCCGATGGCGCGAGCCCCGCGGTTCATGCCGTTCGCCCAGCCTTGAAAGAAGCCATGCACGACGGTATCGCCGCCAGGGCCGCTGTGGTCCGCGCTGGGGGCCGGGGTGGCAGGGGCGGGTTTGGCGGTGACGGGTTTCGCGGCCGCCGGCCTGGTTTTCGCCGGGGCGGCCTTGTTGGTGGTGCTGCGCTCGGTCGCGCCGATGGTGAACGGGGCCAGGCCCACCAGGGCTGCGGTCACGATCACACCCAGTGGCTGTTTCATGGGCGTCCTCTTTCGGTTGCTCTCACACGGCCAACCATCCGGCGGTTGGCACCAAGGGACACAAGTCTGCCGGACAACGCATCCCGGCACGCCTTCCGGGCGTATCGGGTCGTAAGAAGGTGTAAGACGGGTGCAGGGGCTCAGACGGGGACGGTGTAGTTGAGTGCCATGCGGCCGCCGTCGACGGTGACGATCTCGCCCGTCACGTAGCTGGCCGCGTCGCTCGCCAGCCAAGCCACCACATCGGCAACCTCGTCGGGCCCGCCCAACCGTTTCAGTGGCGTGCGGCTCAGGATCTTGTGGCGCGCCTCTTCGCTGGTGAGCACCGCCTGGGCGGCCAGTTCGGTGGCGATGGTGCCAGGTGCGACCGCGTTCACGCGGATGCCGTGGTCGGCCAGTGACAGCGCCATCGCGCGCGTGAGCTGGTTGATGCCGCCCTTGCTCACGTTGTAGCTGGCGATGTTCGGGATGGCCATCACCCCATTGACCGAGCTCATGTTCACGATGCTGCCGCCCCCGGTGCCGCGCATGGCCCGCGCGACCGCCTGGCCCATGAGGAAGGCTCCCTTCAGGTTCACGCGCAGCACCTCGTCGAAGTCGTCCTCGGTCACCTCGAGGAAGTCGGCCGCCTTGAAGATGCCGGCGTTGTTGACGAGCACGTCGATGCGGCCGTGCGTGGACAGCGCCAGCGCCACGATCGCGTCCACGTCGGCCTTGTCGCCCACGTCGCAATGCATGTAGGTGCCGCCGATGTCGCGGGCCAGTGCGCGGCCTGGCGCGTCGGCCACGTCCGCGATCACCAGCCTGGCGCCTTCGCGCGCGAAGCGGCGCGCACACGCCTCGCCAATGCCCCGGGACCCTCCGGTGACAAGCACGACGCGTCCCTGGTGTCCGAAATTCACAGGAGTGGGATGGAGAGCGTGGGTGTTCATGCGTCCATGGTAGCGGTCGGGCTCAGCGTGGCATGCGCGCTTCCAGCAGAGGCAGCAGCGCCTCGTGGCCAGCCTGGCGCGCGAGATCGGCGGCACGCAGGCCGTCGCGGTCGGTGCGTTGCGGGTCGGCGCCGGCGTCCAGCAGCACGCGCAGCAGCGTCGCGTCGCCGCGCAGCGCCGCCAGCATGAGGGCGTTGCGGCCCAGGGCATCGGCTTCGTCCACATTGGCCCCCTGGGCCAGGGCCTCGCGCACATCGGCCACTGCGCCGCGGGCGGCGGCCTCCAGCAGGCCCGCGGTGGGCGCGCGGGGCGGCGCCGGCTGCGGGGTGGACGCGGCCCGGCGTGCCGATAGCGTGGCGGGTGCTTCTTCCCGCGCGAGGCTGCGTGCCCGCGGGACAGCGGCAGCCAGCCCGGCGGATGCGCTGTCGTGGTCTTCGGGCGTGGGTGCCGGGGCGGGCCGCGGCGCAGGCCGGGGTGCCGCCGTGCTGTCGACCGCTTGCGACCGGGGTGCGGCTTCTGCGGGCGCGGCCTGCGTCGAAGGTGGCGGCGGGCTGGCGGGCGCGGTGCGGCGCCCGGCCGGTGTGACGGCGTGCGGCGTCACCGCGGGCGGGCTTGCCGGTGCCGTGGGTGGGGCGGGTGCCGCGGCTTCTGGCGCGACGGAGGGGGCCGGTTCCGGTGCGGCGGCCGGGACTGGCGAAGGTGCGGGTGCGATGGGGGCTGGCGCGGCGTTGCGGCCGGGTGCTGCCGCTTCGCCGAGCGCCGCCTCGCGTTCCTCGGGTGTGCCGCGTTCGAACTGCAGCACCACCAGGGTGGCCAGACCGAGCACCGCCAGCCCACCCAGTGCGCGCCAGCGCCAGGCGGTGTCGTTGACGGCGGGCGAGCGGTGCTGGCCCGGCGCCTTGTGGGTTTGTGCGGCGGCGCGCGCCTGCGCCAGCACGTTCTCGCGCACGGCGGGACCGGGCCGGGCGGGATCGTGCGCGTTGGCTTCGCGGTAGCGTTGCAGCAGATCGTCTTGTGGCTTCATGTGAACGCCTCCAGGGCTTGGCGCAGGCGTTCGCGCGCGTAGCGCAGACGGCTCTTGGCGGTCTCGGCGCTCACGCCGGTGGCCTGCGCGATCTCGGCCAGGCTCAAGCCGCCTTCCGCCTGCAGCAGGAAAGCCTCGCGTTGGGGTAGGGGCAGGGCGTCGAGGGCGTCGAGCAGGGCCTGCGCCTGTTCGCGCGATTGCATCTGGCGCACCGGGCCGAAGCCCGAGTCCGCTGCCAGGGTGTCCGCCAGGGCGGCACCGTCTTCGGTTTCGGCGTCCAGACTGGCGTGGACCTTGTGCGTGCGCCAGTGGTCCACCAGGCGGTGGTGGGCCAGGGTGAAAAGCCAGGTGCGGAACCGCGCGCGAGGCAGGTACTGCGGGGCCTGTCGCACGAGGGAGAACCACACGTCCTGCACCAGGTCATCGGCGAGCGCGGTGTCGTGCAGGCTGCGCTGCACGAACCGCCACACCGGCAGGGCATGGCGGTCGTACAGGGTTTCGAAGGCGAGCGCATCCCCGGCGGCAAAGGCCAGCATCAGCGTTTCGTCCGGCACGGCCTCGGAGCTCATGCCGGATTATGTTGGACGCACCTCAACTCGGATCGGGTGCGTAGCCGGGGTGCACCGCACCGGGAAACGGGTTCGGCCTGGGCGGCATGGCCTGCGTGGGGATGATGCCCATGGCGATGAGGTTCTCGCGGCTGTCGTAGCGCAGGCGGATCACTTCGTCGGGCCGGTCGCTGCGTCGCTCGAAGGTGGTGTGCGTGATGGGCGCGTTCTCGCGTGCGCCATGTCCCGTGCCCAGCCGGGGCGCAGGCATCGGCGCGGCAGGTCCCATGCGGCGGGCGGCGAGCGACCCGGGACGCTCTCGCGGCGCTTCGCCGGCGCCGGCCTGTGTTTCGGCCAGGGTGTCGGTGGCGCTGGCCGGGGCCGATGAGGAGCGCTGCTCGGCCGCACCTTGCTCTCTCGGCGAGGGCCATGGCGTGACGGCCGGCGGAGGCGGCGGGAGCGGCTTTTCACGGAACACGGCCACGCCGATCACGCCGACGTGCGCGGGTCGACCCGTGCGCTCGGCGTAAGACGCGCTGGACGCCGTGAAGTGGAAGGCCGCCACCTCGGTGTCGCTCTTGCGCCACCCGGTGATGGCGTGCTGTTGCCAGGGCGAGAGCACGTAGCCGGTCTGCTGCCAGGCGGCGGTTTCGCCCGAGATCACGTTCACGCCATCGACCGACACCACGCCGAGCACACGGCCGCCCGTGGCGTTGCGCACCGATACCGCGTAGCGTGCGCCGGGGCGCCCGGCGACCCAGTGTTCGCCCTGATGCCGGTACACCGCGAGCGTTTCACCGCTGTCGCGGTCGATCACCTGAATATCGGCCAGGCGGCCGATGGCGTGCGCCGATGCGGTGGACAGCGCCGCGAGTGCGACGGCAAGAGAAATGGCGAGTCTGACGGAGGGCGGGGGTTTCATGAGGGCTCCGGAAAGTGGATGGAGCCCACTGAAACGAATCAACCTCCTCAACGGGGTTGAGGCCGGTCCCCTTTTGTGTAACGGTGTGCTTCAGCAGGTGCTGCAGGTGGCCAGTGCGCTGCTCACGCGCGTGCGGGTCTGCTCAATGAGGTAGTCCAGGAAGACACCGGTGCGGCGCGGCATGAACTTGCGGCTCGGCAGGGCTGCGTACATGGCCAGACGGTCGGTGATCCAGGGGTTGAGCACGCGCACCAGATCACCGTTCTGGATCAGGGGGGCGGCCAGCTCGATGGTGGTGGCGGTGATGCCCGCGCCGTCGAGCGCCGCGTGCATCAGGGTGTCGGTGTGGTTGGCCCACAGCACCGGCTGCACATCGATATCGACAAAACGCGCTTCATCCGTCTCGTGCAGCAGCCGCCATGCCCGCGTGCGGCCGCCTGGTGGCTTGAAGCGCAGGCAGTCGTGCTGCTCCAGGTCCTCCGGCCGGATGGGGGTTCCCTTGCGCCGCAGGTAGTCGGGCGAGGCGAGCAGCACGGTGACGCTGGAGAGCACCTTGCGCGCGATCACGTTCGCATCGAACGAGGCCTTGGCCCCCATCAGCGTGATGTCGTAGTCCTGGATCGGTGGTTCGCGGTGGGACTCCACGTCGATGTCGAGCAGGATCTTGGGGTACGCCTGCCGGAAGCCGCTGACCAGTGGCGCGAGCACGTGGGTGGCCAGCACCGGCGGCGCCAGCAGGCGCAACACACCGGCCAGTTCGCTGGTCTGCGAACTCACCAGATCGTTGGCTTCGTCGAGGTCCTGCAGGATCACGCGGACCCGGTCGAGATAGCTCTCGCCCGCGTCGGTGAGGGAGACGCGCCGTGTTGTGCGGTGGAGCAGTCGGGTGCCCAGATGGTCTTCCAGGTCGGCCACGAGCCGGGTGACCACGGCAGGCGACATGTCGAGCGCGCGGCCGGCGGCGGCGAAACCGCCCTCATCGATCACTTTCTGGAAAACGCGCATCGAGGCCAGGCGGTCCATGGAAAGTCTCCTTTAAAGGGTTTACCCGGGTGAAGAACGGATGATTATTGCTGAAACAGAAACACACCAGTCTTTTGGCTGCTATTTTTCATCACGGTCGGAAACTTTACAGTTCATCCCATCGATGCACGCAAACCCTCCGCAGAGGCATCGAAGCCGGCCAGACCGCACAACGGACCGACCGGCATGTTCAACCCTCTCAAAGGAAACTGTCATGAAAACCCGTCTGTCTGTTGTTGCCATCGCTCTCTCCACCCTCGTTGCCGGTCACGCTCTGGCCGCCGACCCTGCTGCCGCCAAGACCCGCGAACAAGTGCGCGCCGAACTGGCCGAAGCCGTGCGCAACGGTGATCTGATCGCCGATGGCGAAACCGGTGCCCGCTTCAACCAGCTGTTCCCGGCCCTGTACGCCCAGCCCGCAGTCGTCGCTGGCAAGAGCCGCGCTGATGTGAAGGCCGAACTGGCTGAAGCCGTGCGCAATGGCGACCTGATCGCCGATGGCGAAACCGGTGCCAAATTCAAGGATGTGGCACCTGCTCAGTACGCCACCGTTCGCGCCGAAACGCCCGCCACCACCGTGGCCGTGGGCAAGACCCGCGAACAGGTGAAGGCCGAACTGGCCGAAGCCATCCGCAACGGTGACCTGATCGCCGATGGCGAAACCGGTGCGAAGTTCAACCAGCTGTACCCCAACCGCTACCCGCAGCCGGTGGTGGCACAGGGCCAGTCGCGTGAAGAGGTGCGGGCCCAGGCGGTCGAGTCGCGCCGCGCCAACGGCGGCTAAGCCGTCGCAGGCATCGTCCCGTCGGGCGATGCCGTATCCGCCGGGTGTGCGCTGAACGAGACGCGCACGCTCAGGCCGCCCGGGGGGCTGCTGGCCAAGGTCAGCAGCCCCCCGTTCTGTTGGGCGATCTGGGCCACGATGGCCAGCCCGAGGCCGCTGCCGGTGGCGTCGTCGCGCGGATTCAGGCGCACGAAACGCTCCAGCACGCGCGGGCGATCGGCTTCAGGGATCCCGGGGCCGTTGTCGTTGACGATCAGGGTCACCCGGTTGGCCTCCCTTTCAACGCGCAGATCGACCTGGCTGCCCGGGGGCGTGTGGCGCAGGGCGTTGTCCACCAGATTGTCCAGCAGCACCTGCAGATCGTGGGGGTCGGCCAGCACCGTGGCGGTCTCGCAGGTGTCCAGCCCGAGGTCGATGCCCCGGGCCTCGGCGCGTGCCGAGAACGCGCTCACGGTGTCTGCCGCGAGCTGGCACAGGCGCACCGGCACCGGCTGCCGTTCTCGCCCATCGGCCTCCAGCCGCGCCATCTGCAGCAACTGGGTCACCAGGTGCGTGCTGCGGGTGATACCGCGGTCCAGTTCGTCCAGTGCCGCGCCGCGTTCGTGCTCGGGCGCGCGACGGGTCAGCTGCGCCTGCAGCTTGACGGCGGCCAGCGGTGTGTTCAGCTCGTGCGCTGCGTCGGCCAGCATCTGTCGCTGGCGGGAGAGCAGGCGCGTCACACGTTCGAGCAACTGGTTGAGCGCCTGCCCCAGAGGCGCCACTTCTTCGGGGAGGCCCCGGGTGTCGATGGGAAGGAGATCCTTTTCATCCCGCTGGCGGATGTCCTGTCGAAGCGCATCGAGCGGTGCGAGCGCCCGGTTGACGGCAGCGCGGATCAGCACGCTCAGCACGAGCACCAGCAGGCCCACGGGCACCAGCAGCCAGGGCACCATCTGGGCAAAAGTGCTGGCGCGGTCCCTCACGCTCTTGGCCACCTGGACAACCTCCTCGTCGTCCTCCAGCGTGTACACCCGCCAGGCCTCGCCGGCCCACTGGATGTTGTTGAAGCCCATGGCCTGCAGGGGTGGGCCACCACCTTCGACCGAGGCGTACAGGAGCTCGCCATCTTCCGACCAGATCTGGCTGATGAAGCGCCCCAGGTCGTCCGAGACCCAGGGGGGTGGATTGTCCTGGGGTTGCGGCCGGGCCGTGGCCCGTGGCGCTGGGTGCTCCGGCCGGTCCAGCATCCAGCTGTGGGGGCGCACGCCGTGTCGCACCACCGAATGTGCAATCTGTTCCATGCCGAAGTCGCGCACCCGGTTGAAGGCCTCCCAGGCGAGGTAATAGGTGAAGCCGCTCACCAGCACGCTGGTGACGACCAGCGCCGTGATCTGCCAGAACAGCAGGCGCTGGCGGATCGAATTCATTCCGCGGCTACCAGCTTGTAACCCACGCCTCGCACGTTCTTGATCCACGCGGTGCCCAGCTTGCGCCGCAGGTGGTGCACGTGCACCTCCACCGCATTGCTGGCCACTTCTTCGTGCCAGCCATAGAGGCGGCTCTCCAGCTGCTCGCGCGAAAGCACGGTACCAGGGTTCTCCATCAGGGCGAGCAGCAGGTCGTATTCGCGCGCGGCCAGGGACACCGGCTGGTTGTCGAGCAGAGCCTCGCGTCGCAGCGGGCGCATGATCAGGCGGCCGAACTGCATCTCGGGTTGGGCGCGGCCCGCCCGGCGGCGTGCCAGCGCATGCACACGGGCCACCAGTTCATCCAGATCGAAGGGCTTGGTGAGGTAGTCGTCGGCGCCCAGGTTCAGGCCGGTCACCCGGTCGCTCACCGCATCGCGTGCCGAGACCACCAGCACGGGCACCGGCCGGTCCTGCGCCCGCAGCCATTGCAGCAGCTGCAGGCCGTCCAGGCCGGGCAGGCCGATGTCGAGCAGCACCACCTCGTACTCCTGCTCGCGCAAGGCGGCCTGTGTCTGCAGGCCGTCGTGCGCCCAGTCCACGGAAAAACCGGCCATGCGCAGGCCGCGTTCCATGCTGCGGCCCAGCATGACATCGTCTTCAGCGAGTAGAACTTTCATGGTTGCGTAGTGTCAGCGAAAAGCGGCGAAAGCCTCTGGTACAAACGACGGCCCGGATTCAGGAGATTTCCTTTGAGCACATTCCAGCAGGTGATTCTGTACACCGATACCGATGGCCGCGCGCGTTTCCGCGAGACCGAGATCGCCCTGAGCGAGGGATCGCCAGCGGCACGGCTGTCCCCGTTGCTGCCGGCCACCGCCTGTCAGTTGCGCCAGAGCCCGGTGGGCTTCCGCAGCGAATTCCATTGCACCGGCGACGCCCAGTGGTTGTTCGTGCTGCAGGGCTGCATGGAGATCGGCCTGCAGGACGGCAGCTGGCGCGCTTTCCGGGCTGGCCAGCACTTCTATTCGGCCGACACCCTGCCCGAAGGCGCCACCTTCGACCCCGCGGTGCACGGCCATCGCAGCCGCCAGGTGGGAGATGAGCCGCTGGTGACACTGTTCGTGCGCGGCTGAACCGCTTAAAGGAACCGGTCGAGCAGCCGGCGGGAGTTCGCGTCCAGTGCAAGGCGGTCGCGCACGGCGAAGGTCACGCCGTGGCTGCCCAGGATCAGCAAGGCGTGGCCGGGCAGGCGGCGGATGTCGTCTTCACTGCGCAGCGTGAAGCTGGTGGGGCCACGGTCGGTGGTCACCTTCCAGGTGCTGGGTGTTGAAAAGGTGGACACCGCTTCGATGCGCTGGATCACCGGTGTGAACTCGCGCTGGGCGAGCTCCTCTTCCAGCAGCTGGCGAGGTCCGGCCGGCAGCGCCGAGAGGCGGTCCACCCACACCAGTTCGTGGCCATCGCTGCCCAGCACCGAAAGGCCTTCGTCCGGCGCTCCAATGGGAAAGGCGCGCACCGGAACAACGCCCACGTGCGCCTGACCGGCCTCATCCGTCAGCACGAGGCGGCCGAAGGCATTGCGTTGAAGTTGCCAGGCGGGGGGGCTCATGCGTCGTCCTCGGATATGCCGGCATCGAGCAGGCTGGCGGCTTCCTGTTCCTTGCGGGCCTGTGCCTCGTACAACCGCCAGTACGCGCCGCGCAGCGCCATCAGCTCGTCGTGCGGGCCGATCTCGACCACCTGGCCGCGGTCCATCACCACCAGCCGGTCTGCCTTGCGCAGGGTGGAAAGCCGGTGTGCGATGGCGATGGTGGTGCGGCCCTGCACCAGGTTGTCCAGCGCCTTCTGGATTTCCTTTTCCGTTTCCGTGTCGACCGACGAGGTCGCCTCGTCCAGGATCAGGATGCGCGGGTCGATCAGCAACGCGCGAGCGATGCTGATGCGCTGGCGCTCGCCGCCCGACAGGCCCTGACCCCGCTCGCCCACCAGCGAGTCGTAGCCCTGTGGAAGCCTCAGGATGAATTCGTGTGCGTGCGCGGCGCGCGCGGCGGCCACGATCTCGGCGCGGGTGGCGTCGGGCCGCCCGTAGGCGATGTTTTCGGCGATGGTGCCGAAGAAGAGGAAGGGTTCCTGCAGCACCAGGCCGATGTGGCGACGGAAGTCGGCCACGGCGACGCGACGGACGTCCGTGCCGTCGATGCGGATGGAACCCTCGCTCACGTCGTAGAAGCGGCACAGCAGGTTGACCAGTGTGCTCTTGCCCGAACCGCTGTGGCCGACCAGCCCGATCATCTCGCCCGGCCGGATCTCCAGGCTCAGGTTGCGGATCACGGTGCGGCTGCCATAACGGAAGCTCACGCCCTCCATCTGCAGGCCGCCCTTCACATTCGTCAGCGGCACCGGCTGTACCGGGTCGGGCACGTTGGAGACGTGGTCCAGGATGTCGAAGATGCGCTTGGCACCGGAGGCGGCCTTCTGCGTGACCGAGACGATGCGGCTCATCGAATCGAGCCGGCCGTAGAAGCGGCCGATGTAGGCGATGAAGGCGGTGAGCACGCCCACCGTGATCTCGTTGCGGCTCACCAGCCAGATGCCGAAGGCCCACACCACCAGCAGGCCGATTTCCGTGAGCAGGGTGACGGTGGGGGTGAACAGCGACCAGGTCTTGTTGATGCGGTCGTTGACGGCCAGGTTGTGTTCGTTGGCCTGCCGGAAGCGCCGGGCTTCGCGCGATTCCTGTGCGAAGGCCTTGACCACGCGGATACCTGGAATGGTGTCGGCCAGCACGTTGGTCACTTCGCCCCAGACGCGGTCGATCTTCTCGAAGCCGGTGCGCAGGCGGTCACGCACGAGGTGGATGAGCCAGCCGATGAAGGGCAGGGGCAGCAGGGTCACCAGGGCAAGCCAGGGGTTGATCGAAAAAAGGATCACCGCTGTCATGCTGATCATGAGCACGTCGGTGAGGAAGTCCAGCGCGTGCAGGGAGAGGAACACGCTGATGCGGTCGGTCTCGCTGCCGATGCGCGCCATGAGGTCGCCGGTGCGCTTGCTGCCGAAGTAGTCGAGCGAGAGTTCCAGCAGGTGGTCGAAGGTGGTGGTGCGCAGGTCCGAGCTGATGCGCTCGGACACGAGGGCGAGCAGCCAGGTGCGCGCCCAGCCCAGGCCCCATGCCAGCAGCGCCGAACCAAGCAGCCCGCCCAGCAAGGCCAGCACCAGCCCCCTGTCGATGGCCTGGCCGTTCTGGAACGGGATCAGCACCCGGTCCATGAGTGGAATGGTGAGGTAAGGCGGCACCAGCGTGGCAGCGGTGGAGGCCAGGGTGAGCAGAAAACCGGTGAGCAGTGTCCAGCGGTAGGGCCGTGCGAAGCGCCACAGACGCAACAGCACCCAGGTCGATGGCGGCGCCTGGGGTGTTTCCGGCGCGCACTCGGGGCATTCGTCGCTGTCGGGTGGCAGGCTGGCCTGGCACTGCGGGCAGGTGCGGACGCCGACCTCGTCCAGGGGCCAGGCGGAACTTTGCTCCAGTTCGGCCATCACCCGGTGGAACTGATCGACCAGCCGCGTGGCCCGGCCTTGCTCGCCCATCGTGAAGCGCCAGACAGCGACACGGCCGTCGGCATTCAGCAATTCGAGGCAGCCCACGCCAGCGTGGTCGCTCATCCGCAGCTCCATGCCCGGCGCCAGGGGCCACTCCTGTCCGTCGAGCGTGAACTTTTGACGGGTTAACAACAGGGTGCGCGTACGGAAATGTAAATCGCTGTCCAAGTCCAGCGCCAACGAGGCGACAGCGCTATCATCGCCCCCCAGCTGGGTTGATGCGGTCCGCAGGGCGTCCCGCGCAGGGTCGGCGCCTGGGGCTGAGGATTCAGCTGGAAAGTGTGAAAGCATGGTGAAGATGACAGCGTGGCGTCGACCGCGAGAAATGGCATGCTCCCACAAGGGAGCCTTGCATTTTCACCGATGTCGGGCCCGTGATCGTTGATGGCATCGAAGTTCTTCTGAACCCCCGGTCGGTCTGGCCTGATCGCCCGAACCACGCGTCCCGTCGGAGACATGAGCTCTAAACACGACATCAATCTGCTGCGCATCAATTACCTGCGCGGTCCCAATATCTGGACCTACCGTCCGGTTCTCGAAGTCTGGCTGGATCTGGGTGATCTGGAAGACTTCCCTTCGAACAAGCTGCCCGGCCTCACCGATTGCCTGATCGAGTGGCTGCCCGCCCTCGTGGAGCACCACTGTGGCGTGGGTGAACGCGGCGGCTTCATCGAGCGCCTGCGCGAAGGCACATGGGCGGGCCACATCCTCGAGCACATCGTCATCGAACTGCTCAACCTCGCGGGTATGCCAACAGGCTTCGGCCAGACGCGCGAAACCACCAAGCGCGGCGTCTACCGCATGGTGTTCCGCGCCCGCGATGAGGCCGTGGCACGGGCTGCGCTCACGGAAGCCCATGCCCTGCTGCTCGCCGCCATCCACCGGCGTGCCGGTGAGCCCGCCTTCGACGTGCCTGCAGCGGTGGCGCGTCTGGTGGAGCAGATCGACCGCACCTATCTGGGGCCGAGCACGGCGTCCATCGTCGCCGCCGCGACGGACCGGGGTATTCCGCACTTGCGCCTGAATGGCGGCAACCTGGTCCAGCTCGGCCATGGCCGGCGCCAGCGCCGCATCTGGACGGCCGAGACCGATCGCACCAGTGCCATCGCTGGCAACATCGCGCACGACAAGGACCTCACCAAGAGCCTGCTGGCGTCGTGCGGCGTGCCGGTGCCCGAAGGCCAGGTGGTCGACAGCCCCGAGGCCGCCTGGGAAGCCGCACAGGACATCGGGTTGCCGGTGGTCGTCAAGCCTTCGGACGCGAACCATGGCCGTGGCGTGAGCCTGGACCTGACCGAGCGCGGCGACGTGGAGAAAGCCTATACCGTGGCCGATGCGGAGGGCAGCGAGGTCATCGTCGAACGCTACGTCGAAGGCGACGAACACCGCCTGCTGGTCGTGGGTGGGCGCGTGGTGGCGGCGGCACGCGGCGAGAGCCTGTCCGTGCTCGGTGATGGCCGCTCCACCGTGGCGCAGCTCATCGACAGCCAGCTCAACAGCGACCCGCGTCGCGGCGAAGCCGAGGAATTCCCGCTGGAGACCATCCACCTGGACAGGGAGCCGGTCATGCGGCTGCTGCTGGAGCGCCAGGGCCTGTCGGGCGATTCGGTGCCCGCTGCCGGACGGCGCGTGATGATCCAGCGCAACGGGAATGTGGCCATCGACTGCACCGACGACGTGCATCCGGAAGTGGCGCACGCGGTCACGCTGGCGGCCCGCGTGGTCGGCCTGGACGTGGCCGGCATCGACCTCGTGGCGCGCGATATCGGTCGCCCGCTGGAAGAACAGGGCGGTGCGGTGGTGGAAGTGAACGCCGGCCCCGGCCTGCTGATGCACCTCAAGCCCGCCACTGGTCTGTCGCGCCCGGTGGGGCGTGCCATCGTGGACCACCTGTTCGACGAAGGCGGCAACGGGCGTGTGCCCATCGTGGGCGTGACAGGCTCCCACCACAGCAACGAGATCGCCCGGCTCGTGGCCTGGCTTCTGCACCTGAGCGGCCACCAGGTCGGACTGGCCTGCCAGGACGGGCTGTTCCTGGGCAACCGCAAGGTCGACGCCCGGCCCAGTGCCCACTGGGACGCCGGGCAGCGCCTGTTGATGAACCGCGAGATCGACACTGTGGTCCTGCAGAACGGCCCGGACGTCATCCTCGACGATGGCCTGGCCTATGACCGCTGCACCGTGGGCGTGGTGACCGACCTCGATCCGGTGGTCGGCCTGGAACGGCACGACGTGCACAACGTCGACCAGCTCTACCGCGTGCTGCGCACACAGGTCGATGTGGTGCTGCCCGACGGCGTGGCCGTGCTCAATGCCGACGATGCCCGCGTGCTCGAGATGGTCGAGCTGTGCGATGGTGACGTGATCCTCTATGGCATGGACGCCGCGTCTCCCGCGTTGCAGCAGCACCGAGAGGCGGGTTCCCGCACGGTCTCGATGTTCGAGGGTGCGCTGGTGCTGGCCGAAGGCGTGCGCAAGGCACACCGCGTGCGGCTGGACGGCCCGGTCGTGCAGACCCTGCTGAAGGCACTGGGCCCCCACACCGTGATGGCGGTGGCCGCCGCGGCCTGGGCGCTTTCGGTGTCGCCCGAGCTGATGGCCGCGGGCATCGAAACCTCGGGTCTCGAGGCGGGGCTGACACCCGATCGGGCCGAACCGGTTACGCTGGACGTGGCGCGCTGAGTCGCCAGTCCTCCCTTCATTCACATCCAGCTTCCTTCATGGACGTTTCCCGCATCCGGCCCCTGCGAGGTCCCAATCTGTGGAGTCGCCACACCTGCATCGAGGCCATCGTGGCCTGCGAACCGCACGAGCTCGATATCGAGACATTGCCGGATTTCGAACGGCGGCTGCGCGAGCTCTTTCCCACCATCGGCGCCCTGAAGCCGAGCAACCCGCCGCAGGAGCGGCTGTCGCTGGCCCATGTGCTTGAAGACACCGTGTTGGCGTTGCAGGCCCAGGCCGGCTGTCCGGTTTCCTTCAGCCGCACCGCCGCCACCCTGGAGCCCGGTGTGTTCCAGGTGGTGGCGCAGTACAGCGAGGAAGCCGTCGGCAAGCTGGCGTTCAGCCTGGCCCGCGAGCTGCTCGCAGCGGCAGCCGCCAGCGAGACCACGCCGTTTGATGTGGAAGGTGCCATCGCCCGCCTGCGCGCGCTGGACGAGGACGTGCGCCTGGGCCCGAGCACCGGCTGCATCGTGGATGCCGCCGTGGCGCGCAACATTCCGTACCGGCGCCTCACCTCGGGCAGCCTGGTGCAGTTGGGCTGGGGCTCTCGCCAGCGCCGCATCTGGGCCGCCGAGGTCGACAGCACCAGTGCGGTGTCCGAGTCGATCGCGCAGGACAAGGACCTGACCAAGGCCTTGCTCGCAGCAGCCGGTGTGCCAGTGCCCGAAGGCCGACCCGTGACGGACGTGGAGGATGCCTGGGCCGCGGCCTTGGAAATCGGGCTGCCGGTGGTCGTCAAACCGCAGGACGGCAACCAGGGCAAAGGCGTGGCGGTCAACATCGTCTCGCGCGAGCACCTCGAACTCGGGTACCGGGCGGCCGCCGAGATTGGCGACGTGATGGTCGAGAAATTCCTGCCCGGCAGCGACTACCGCTTGCTGGTGGTCGGTGACAAAGTGGTGGCCGCTTCGCGGCGCGACCCGCCGCACGTTCTGGGCGATGGCGAGCACACGGTGCGGGAACTGGTCGACCTCGTCAATGCCGACCCCAAACGCGGCGACGGCCACGCCACCTCGCTCACCAAGATCCGTTTCGACGACATTGCCCTGGCACGCCTGGATGTTCAGGGACTCACGCCCGAGTCCGTGCCCGAGATCGGCCGGCGTGTCGTGCTGCGCAACAACGCCAACCTGAGCACGGGTGGCACCGCGACCGACGTCACCGATGACCTGCACCCCGACGTGGCCGCGCGCGCCGTGGCGGCGGCACAGACCGTCGGCCTCGACATCTGCGGCGTGGACGTGGTCTGTGAAACCGTGCATGTGCCGCTGGAAAAGCAGCACGGTGGCGTGGTCGAGGTCAACGCCGCACCCGGCCTGCGCATGCACCTGTCGCCCTCGTACGGCAAGGGGCGACCGGTGGGTGAGGCTGTGATTGCCCACATGTTCGAACCCGGCGACGATGGGCGCATTCCCTTGGTGGCCGTCACCGGCACCAACGGCAAGACCACCACCACACGCCTGATCGCGCACCTCATGGCCACCAACGGCATGCGCGTGGGCATGACCAACACCGACGGCGTGTACGTGGATGGCCGCCAGATCGACAGCGGTGACTGTTCCGGCCCCAAGAGCGCGCGCAACGTGCTGCTGCATCCCGATGTGGACGCCGCCGTGCTGGAAACCGCCCGGGGCGGCATGCTGCGCGAAGGCCTGGGCTTTGACCAGTGCCAGGTCGCGGTCGTGACCAACGTGGGCGCTGGCGACCACCTGGGCCTGAACTACATCACCACCGTCGAGGACCTCGCGGTGCTCAAGCGCGTGATCGTGATGAACGTGGCACCCACGGGTTATGCGGTGCTCAACGCGGCCGACCCCATCGTGGCCGCGATGGCCGCCAAGTGCCCCGGCGGCGTGGTGTTCTTCGCCCAGGACCACGACCACCCCGTGCTCGCCGCACACCGCGTGCAGGGCAAGCGGACCATCTGCGTGGAAGGCGACCGCATCCTCGTCACCGAAGGCAGCTGGCGGGTGGCGATTCCGCTGCAGGGCGTGCCCATCACGCGCGGCGGCACCATCGGCTTCCAGAAAGACAACGTGATGGCCGCCATCGGCGCCGCATGGTGCGCGGGCCTGGACTGGGACACCATCGCACGCGGGCTGGCGAGCTTCTCCAACGATGCCGACAACGCGCCCGGCCGTTTCAATGTGATGGATTACCGGGGCGCTACCGTGATCGCCGACTACGGCCACAACCCGGATGCCATGCGCGCCCTGGTGGAGGCGGTGAACGCCATGCCGGCGCGCCGGCGCAGCGTCGTCATCAGCGGAGCGGGCGACCGCCGCGACGAGGACATCCGCGAACAGACCACGATCCTGGGCAAGGCCTTCGACGACGTGCTGCTGTTTCAGGACGCCTGCCAGCGCGGCCGTGAAGATGGCGAAGTGCTCAGGCTGCTGCGGGAAGGGCTGTCCGGTGCGAGCCGTACCCAGGAAGTGATGGAAATCCGCGGCGAATTCGTGGCCATCGACGCCGCGCTGGAACGGCTCAAACCCGGCGACCTCTGCCTGGTGCTGGTCGACCAGGTGGAAGAGGCGCTGGCGCACCTCGCCAAGCGCATTCGCGAGGCCGCTGCGCCCGCCGTATGACCGGCGGGCCCGCTACGGCGTGGCGGGCAGTCTCAGGCGCAACAGCGCCCGCACGAAGCCATGGTCGCTTCGGCTGCGGTCTCGACCTTCGAAGAGGTGGTCGTTGAACACCTCCACTCGCCGCACATCGCCGATGGCGCCGCGGCTGGCCGCCACGAACTGCTCGCTCACCAGCACCTGGTCCAGCACCTCCGGGTAGCCCTGGTGGATGTGCGAGTACGCCACATCGCGCCGCATCGCGGCTTCGCCCTGCACATCCCAGGCGCTGAACAGGGCGTGATCGTAGGCGCCCTTGTCGTACGCCACCTGGGAGGTGGCGGCGATGAGCTGTGTGGTCACGCTGTGCGGGCTGTCATTCAGGTCACCCATCAACACCAGCGGCAGTTGGGTGCGGTGCAGCAGCTCCACCACCTTGAGGCGCAGCGCGAGCGCCTCGCTTGCGCGCATGACCAGTGAGCGCAAGGAGGCCAGGGCCTGTACCGCGGGGTCCGCCGTGTCCTCGATGGTCGCGCCGCTGGCATCTTCCAGGAATTTGGGCCGCTTGCTCTTGAGGTGTGCGGTGATGATGCACAGCGGCTGGCCGTGCTTGAGGCGCAGCATGGCGATCAGCGGTGGACGCTCGAAGCGGGTGTGCAGCCCGAGGCCGGGCACCTCCACCCGGGCGGCATCGGGGAAATCGGTCACCGACTGGATGGCGTCGACCTTCAGGCGCGTGACGATGCCCACGCGCGGTGTGCCTTGTGCGCCGATCTGCCCCGGGCCGTTCTCGGCGCCCGGCACGGCCACGAAGCCGTACTGCAGCCCGCTGCGCGCCACCGCCGTGCGCAGCGCGGTCTCGTCCCAGACTTCCTGCACGGCGAGCACGTCCGCGTTGAGCACCTTGAAGCGATCACCGAGCCAGCCCACCTTGCGCTCGAACTCCGTCTGGGTGTAGGGCTCCTGGCCATCGTAGAAATGGCGCCCGGCCTGCGCCAGATTGAGCACGTTGCAGGTGGCCACCATGAGGGTGGCATAACGTGGCGACGCCCCGTGGCCTGCGGGGGCCGACGGGGCGCCGGAAGGGGTGGTGCGGTCAAGGGACATGACCGCACTGTAGTGGCGAAACCGTTCTAGCGGATGCGCCCGTAGCTGGTGCGCAGCGGATCGGCTCCACCACCGCCGTTGCCGCCGCGTTGCCCGCCGCCACCCCCCTTGCCACGGCCACCGCGGTTGCCGGTGCGCATGGCGTCGATGCTGGTGCGCAGCGGATCGGGCTGTCCACCGGGGTTCGCGGCACGAGGACGCGGCTCCTTGATGCGCAGGCTGCCCAGATGAGCGTTCGGGCCGGGCTGGCGTTCGGCACCGTGCTCGCGGTCCTCGCGCGGGCCCCGGTCTTCACGGAAACCGCGGTCTTCGCGCGGCGGGCGCTGACCTTGCTGACCGCCGTGGCGTTGGCCCTGGCGCTGGCCATTGCCACCGCCACCATGGCCGTTGGCCCGCTGGCCGCCGCCATTGCCACGACGGCCTTCGCCGCGCGCGCCTTCGGGCTGGCTGCCGTCGCCGGCAGGCCGCTGGCGCTGGCCACGGCCCTGCTGCTCATTGGCCTTCTTCTCGCGCACGCGCTGCAGCATTTCCGTGCGGGCTGCCTTGGCGGCTGCCGCCATCACCTCGCGGCTGGGCGGCTTGCCCGCGCCGCCCCAGATGGTCTGGCGGCCCATGGCGATGGGCTCGGCCTTCTCGCCGGGCTCCGGCATGAATTCCTGGAAGATCTGCACCGGAATCTGTTGCTTGGTGAAGCGCTCGATCTCCATCATGAAGCCTTCTTCGTCCAGGCTCACGAGGTTGACGGCCTCACCACTGTTGCCAGCGCGGCCGGTGCGGCCGATGCGGTGCACGTAGTCTTCACAGACGTTGGGGATTTCGTAGTTGACGACATGCGGCAGTTCGTCGATGTCGATCCCGCGCGCCGCAATGTCGGTCGCCACCAAAGCGCGGATCTCGCCGCTCTTGAAGCCGGCCAGCGCCTGGGTGCGGGCACCCTGGCTCTTGTTGCCGTGCAGCGCCATCGCCTCGATGCCGTTCTTGGTGAGGTACTCGGCGACGTTGTTGGCACCGAACTTGGTGCGTGTGAACACCAGCACCTGGCTCCAGTTGTGCTGGTTGATGATGTGCACCAGCAGCGCTTTCTTCTTGCCTCGGCCCACGGGGTGGATGACCTGCGAGATGCGCTGCACCGTGGTGTTGCGCGGGGTCACCTGGATGTGCTGCGGGTCCTTGAGCAGGGCGCTGGCGAGGTCGCGGATCTCGTCGCTGAAGGTGGCCGAGAACAGCAGGCTCTGCTTTTCGCTGGGCACCAGGGCCAGCACCTTCTTCACGTCGTGGATGAAACCCATGTCGAGCATGCGGTCGGCTTCGTCCAGGATCAGGATCTGCACGGTGGACAGGTCCAGGAAGCCTTGCTGCTGCAGGTCGAGCAGGCGGCCGGGTGTGGCCACCAGAATGTCCACGCCACGCTTCATGGCGTTGATCTGCGGGTTCATGCCCACGCCGCCGAAGACGACGGTGGAGGTCAGCGAGAGGTGCTTGCCGTAGACACGCACAGATTCCTCGACCTGGGCGGCCAGTTCGCGGGTGGGGGTGAGCACCAGGGCGCGGATGCCGACGCCGCCGAAGCGGCTGGTGGCGCGCTCGGATGCCGCCAGGCGGTGCAGCATCGGCAGGGTGAAGGCAGCAGTCTTGCCGGTGCCCGTCTGGGCGCCGCCGAGCAGGTCACGGCCTGTCAAAACGGCGGGAATGGCTTCCACCTGGATGGGGGTGGGGGTTTCGTAACCGTGTTCGCGCACCGCTTGCACGATGGCCGGGGCCAGGTTCAGATCGTCAAAGGTCATGTAGGTGAGGCGCCCGTCCAGGGCGCTGGGGGCATCGGCCACCCCGGTTGCCGTGCCTTGGGTGGCCGCGGCGCCCGGTCAGTCTGGGCAGATGGATTCAGGAAGTCGACGCTTGCAAGCAGGTTGCGCACATCCCGGCGAAGTGCCGGCGCCGGGCCAACTGAAGTGCCCGACAAGGCGGTATTGTCGCACGACTTCCTGCGACCCCTTGTCCGAAGGCATGGCCGCAAGGAGAACCAACCGTGCCGGGCATCACGCAGTTACAGAGCCGCCAGGCCAGCCACGCCCGCGTTGGCCAGCAACCGGAGCCGTGCAGATCTCCATTCCGATACCGCGCGAATCCGCTCCTGCTGGGCATCTGCCAGCGACGCCTGCACCTGGAGCATCTCTGAAATGTCGGCGACACCGGCCTCGAACTTTCGTCTCACGTGGGCAAGCGCTTCTCGAGAGGCATCCAGCAGCGCCGTGGAAGACTGGAGGTTTTGCAGGGCGGCGGAGGCTTCGGCGTGCGCCTTCGCAATTTCACTGAGAACCTGTGCCTCCAGTCGAGAGAGCTCAGCCTCCTGGATGTCGATTTGCGCCCGCGCGGCGCTGACCTTGTACGTGCGCGAAAACCCTTCGAACAAGGGGATGTTCAAGGTGACCCCGGTAACCGTTTCCCTGGAGCGGCTGCTTGACAGGCCTTGATTCGGACGCCCATTGACATATCGGCTCTGCGTGAAGTCCAGCGTGGGCAAGCCCTCGGATTGAACAATGCGAAGCCTGTCTCTCGCGGCGTCGGCTTCCAATCGCGCCGCTCGCAGGGAAGGGTGTTGCCGTGTGGCAAGGGTCACCCATTCAGAAAGTGCTTGCTGAAGGTCGTCGGCGGATTCATCGAAGTCTTCTTCGATATCCCAACTCCGTTCGGCCCATTGGCTGGCCGGCAGGGCCATGGTCACCTGCAGCGCGAGCAAGGATTTCTCATGGACACCTCTCGCCCTTACGCGCTCCAGCTCCGCTTTCGCGAGTGCCACCTTGGCCTGCAGTGTCTGCGACTGAGACCCCATGCCTCTGGCCTCCAGCCTTTTCGAGGCATCCAGTGTCTGCCGGGCCAGGCCTTCACTTGTCGCTCTGAAATCGTGGTTCGCGCGGGCCGTCTGTGCGTCGAAGTACGCGGCGGTGACCAGGGAGAAGAGCCGCTGCAGTTCGGCATCATGTGTGGCGACGGCTGCGTCCAGAAGCGACCTGGCCATGCTGTGACTCGCATGTCGGCCTCCCCCGTCGAGCAGGCGCCAGGTCAGAGTGACAAAGTGCGACGTGGTCTTTCGATCGGTCTGCACAGTGAACTGCGAGTCAGGCTGTTGTGCCACCTGGCGTTGCTGGCTCGCTCCCATGCTGATGACAGGGAGGTAGGCCGCCCGCGATTCTCCCAGTTGAGCTGCTTGCCGCCGGATCGACGCCGCAGCAACCCGGATTTGCGGATGTCGGCACAAAGCCAGTTGAATCGCCTCGGTCAGTGACAACTTTTGAGTGGGCACGGAGGCGTCGCAATCCAGCGGGCTGGCATCGCCAGGCATTGCCTTCGCGGTACTCAGCCTCTCCGGCTGACTGAACAATGGGTCTGAAAAATGCGTGGTGACCTGTTCCATCCACAGGCCCGCTTGCGCAGTGCTCACGGCCAACCCCATCGATAGAAGCGCCCATTTCGCACCGCCCACGATACGTTCAACGCTCACGCATGGCCTCCCCAGTGTGACGCACCAGCGGGGAGAGAACGTATTCGATCACCCTTCGCGTGCCTGTCTTGATATCCACCTGAACCACCAGCCCAGCGGACAAGGGCATCGCTTTTCCTTCGACGTCAATGGCATTTCGATCGAGGAGAATCCTGGCCGTGTAAATGGGGCCTCGCGATTCGTCCTGAACCGCATCCTGCGAAACATGCCGAACCGTCGATGAAATCGTTCCGTACTTCGTGTAGTCAAACGCCTCCACCTTGACGGAGGCAGGCTGGCCCTCTCGTACGAATCCAATGTCCCTGTTGTCGATCGTCGCCTCAACTTCAACCGCGTTGTCCAGCGGGACGATCTGCATCAGCGGCTGCGCTGCCGGAACAACACCTCCCACGGTGTGTACGGCCAGTTGTTGCACGGTTCCATCCACAGGGGACGTCAGTTTGAGCAGCCGGCTGTGCGCCTGGGCCCGGCGCTGGTCCTGTTGTGCCGCGGCGATGATCTTGTTGCCTTCCGTCAGCGTGTCCCATGCCTCCTTGCGCGTTTGCGCCATCAAGGCGGTGCGCTGATTCCTGACATCCAGCAGCCTTCCCGAAATATCGAGCCTGCTCTGTTCCGCCTCCATCCAGGCGTGGTGAGAGACCGTATGGCCTTCCAGGAGCGACTTCATGTCCTCGGCACGGCGTGTGGCCAGTGGAAGTGCCTCGGCGTAGCGAGCGACCTCGCCATCCAGGCGATGCAGCTTCGCCCTGAAGTCCTCAAAATGGGCCTGGAGTTGCACGCTGGCCGCCTGCCACGCGTCGACCGGCAACCCCGAAATCGGTGGCAGCGTGGGCGGCTTCATCTGCTCTACCGCGCGCGCCATTGCCTGCGAACGGGCCACCTGCAATTGCGCCTGTATCACCGCATCTGCCGCCTTGTCGCGCTCGGCATCGCTGGCGCTGGAGTCGAGCTCGATCAACACGTCACCCGCTCGCACGCGCTGCCCTTCGCTCACGTGCAGCGCACGCACGCTCGCCACATCGATGGAGCCGATGGTCTTTGTTCGAGACGAGGGAATGATGCGGCCGGTCGCATTGACGATGATGTCCACTTTGCCAAAGATGGACCACAGCAGGGCAAAGAGCACGATAGCCATGAGCACACGACCCGACCAGCGCAGGCCGGCGGACCCTGGCGCTTCCTGCAGTGACAGCCTCGCCGGCAGGAACTCGGCCTCGTGCTGGTTGAAGAAGCCCGATCGCAAAGTGTGCCGCTGCTTCCAGAAGTAGGCGAAGCGCGAGGCGTACTTCAAGACCAGTTCCGCTCCGGCTTGCACGCGGTGTATGGCGCTCATGCGGCAACCCCATCGACCGTCTCAAGCCCTGCACTTGCGCCGTGCTGCAGGCGATTCAGGTGGCTGTAGATACCCTGGGGGTTCCGCAGCAACTCGGTGTGAGAGCCTTCTTCGGCAATCTGCCCCCGTTCCATGACGATGATGCGGTGGGCATCCCTTACGGCGCTCAGCCGGTGGGCGATGATGAGCACCGTGCGTCCTGCGGCAATGCGACCCATGTTCTCTTGAATGACACGCTCCGACTCGTAGTCCAGGGCGCTTGTGGCCTCGTCAAAGATCAGGATGCGTGGGTTCGAGATGAGCGCGCGGGCAATCGCGATGCGTTGCCGCTGCCCGCCGGACAAGCCTGTGCCGTTCTCGCCGATCCGGGTGTCGTAGCCCTGTGGCAACTCGCAGATGAAATCATGGGCGCCAGCCAGCCGGGCCGCTGCCGTGATCGATTCCAGAGGCAGCGCGGGGTCGCTCAGAGCGATGTTGTCTCGAATGGAGCAAGAGAAGAGCGTGTTCTCCTGCAAGACCACACCAATCTGCTGCCGCAGCGAAGCGGTGTCTGCCACGGCGATGTCGTGCCCATCCACACTGATACGTCCGCGGTTCGGCACATGCAGTCTTTGAACCAGTTTGGTCAACGTGCTTTTGCCCGAGCCCGAACGCCCCACGATGCCGATGACTTCACCCGGGCGGATCTTCAAGGACACCGACCGGATGACATCCTGCGCATCCGGCTGGTAGCGGAACGACACCTGGTCGAACTCGATTGAGCCGGCAATCTGGGGCATCCGGCTTTTGCTGGACGCCGACTCCGTGCGCGTGTTCAGAATGTCGCCCAGCCGGCTCATGGAGATGCCCACCTGCTGGAAATCGTTCCAAAGCTGGGCCATGCGAAGAATGGGAGACGACACCTGGGTTGCCAGCATGTTGAAGGCAACCAGTTCTCCCACGGTCAACTGGTTGTCGATCACCAGCAGCGCACCCAGCCACATGATGGCCACGGTGACGAGCTTGCTCACCAGCGTGACGCTGCCGCTGGCCACCAGAGAAATGTTGGCCGTCGACAAACCGGCGGCCACATAGCCCGCCAGCTGCTGATCCCATTTGCGCTGCCAGCGCGGCTCCAGCGCCATCGACTTGATGGTGTCCATGCCACCCAGGCTTTCCACCAGGAACGACTGGTTCTCGGCGCCCTTGTTGAACTTGTCGTTGAGCCGTGCGCGCAGGATCGGCGTGAACAGCAGCGAGAGCGCGAGGTAGACCGGTATCGAACCCAGAACGATCCAGGTGAGTGTCACGCTGTACCAGAACATCACCGCGAGAAATATCCCGGAGAACATCAGATCCAGCACCAGCGTCATCGCATTGCTGGTGAGGAAGCTCCGGATGTTCTCCAGTTCCCGGATGCGGGCCACCGAATCACCCGCACGCCGCGCCTGGAAGTAGCTGATGGGCAGGCTCAGCAGGTGACCGAAAAGGCGAGCACCCAGTTCGACGTCGATCTTGCTGCAGGTGTTGGCGAAGACGGCGGTGCGAATGCCCGTGAGCAAGGCTTCGAACACGGTGGCGGCGATCAGCCCGACGGCGATCACGTTGAGGGTGGTCATCGCCTGGTTCACCAGCACCTTGTCCATCACCACCTGGAAGAACATGGGTGTGACCAGACCCAGTACCTGCAGAACCAGCGAGATCAGAAGGACTTCACCCAGCGCCTTGCGGTACTTGACGATGGCGGGAATGAACCAGGTGAAGTCGAACTTCGCCATGTCTGCGGCAAAGCTCGCCTTGCTGGTGAAGTAGATCAGCTCGCCCGACCATCGCTGCTGAAGGGCATCCACGTCGACGATGTCGGGAGGCTGCCCTGGCGTCTGCACCAGCGCGCGCATCGGGGTGGCACTGGAGTCCACCTTGCCCAAGAGAAAGAAGTCGCCATGGCGACCGATCGCCACCGCCGGTAGCGGCGCACGATCCAGGCGGTCCACCGCCTGTCGAACGACTTTTGCTTTCAGGCCCAGTTGGCGGGCTGCCAACAGCATGGTTTGAACGTCAAAGGCATCGCGCCCGAACTGGTGTTGAAGTTGTGCGGGGTCTGCGGCCACACCGTGCAGCCTGGCCATCTGCAGGAGGCAGTGAAGGCCCGTGTCGATGCTGTTCAGCGCAGAATCCGGAGGGTGTTGTGAATGGGGTGGCGCTTGCATGCTCATAAAACAGAGCGAACGCAGAGGCCGAAACCTCTGCGTTCGCTTTTGCTTTTGCTTCGGGGCGTTAGTGGGTCACGGCGATCAGCACCTGGCCTGTGCTGCTGCGTTGCCCGTTGGTCCAGCTGGTCTGGCCGGCGCTGGGTGGTGCGAAAGAGGCCATGGCCTGCACCATTTGTTCCACGTCGCTGTTGTAGAGCGTGTAGCCTTCGGCGGTCTTGATGCGTTCGATCTGGTTGTCACTGCCGGTCGCGCCGGGAACGTACCAGTCCTTCAGCGTGATGCGGTCGGTCGTGCCCATCACGTCGATCTGCAGGTCGTTGCCCACGTGCTTGAACCACAGGTTCGATTGGTTGATGCCGTTGAGCTGCAGAACGTCCGTGTTGCCACGGGTCGCATCGGCGTCGAACACGATGTCCTGCCCATCGCCCCTGCCGAAAACATAGGTGTCGTCGCCGGCCTGCCCCATCAGCGTGTCGTTGCCGCGTCCGCCGGTGAGCACGTTGTTGCCGCGGTTGCCGGTGATCAGGTTCGCGAGTTCATTGCCTGTCGCGTTGATGTCCTCTTCCCACAGCTTGATCGGCTCGGTGGTGTAGATCGCGTACGCGTTCGCCACGTTGGCCTCGGCGCGGAAGTCCGCGATGGGGATGTAGCGGGTCATGTCGCTCACCAGACCTCGGCCGGAGTCCGCAATGTAGAAGCCGGTGATCACACCCGACTGTGCATCGCACGCCACGCCGGTGACGGTGGTCGTACAGGCGTTTCTTCTCGAACTCACTCCACAGCTCAGGGCTGGAGAGCGTGGCCATATCGGGGTAGCGCACGTGAACGCCAAAGCTTTTGAGGCGCGAGGCGTGCGTGCGCTCAGGCGGCGGGCCTCTGCGTTTCTCCCCCCAGCCCGGGTCACCGACGTACTCCACCAGATGCGGAATGTGGCGAGCAATGGTCACGGGCATGCCACCCAGATCGCCCACCACGTCCTTCGGCGTGTAGTGCGCAGCGGCCATCTGTGGCGGCATGAAGCCGAGCGCGCCCGCGCCCGTCACGTAGGCCAGCAAAGCCAGCACACCGCCGAACAGCACCAGCATCGCGGCCAGCAGCACAATCACCCAGCGCCCCCGCTTCCTGGCACGGGGGGGTAGAGCTGCGGCACTCTTGGGTGAAGAACTCATGCGGCCTGCACCCATGGGGTTTCGTTGGCTACGGCCTTTTTTTGGTCGAGAGTACCGGCGTTGCGTATACGCGCTCGGAAGTCTTGGAGTTGTTGGGTGCTCAGGGTTTGGGGTTGCGTCATGAGAGTCCTCCTTGATTTGCTGTGTTGCTGAATGAGAAAGGGTGATCAACGTGTCGGCGAGCGTTCAGACGCGGCTTGTGGGTCTCTGAAGCCCAACACGAACCGGCTCACTCGGGCCTGAATGTCTTGCCACTGAGGCAGCAGGTCGGGTGCATAGCGCGCACGCAGGTCAATCCCCAAGCCATGCCCCTCCATGCTCCAGTCCTGAGCGCAACTGGAGTAGTGTTCGGTGCCGCTGCGGAAGGTGCATCTGATGAAGGTTGTGACATTGCCTTCGCGGTTGCGATGGATGTAGAGATCACCGTCCGTCCACTCGTAGCGATGAGCGACACCTGTTCGAGGATTGACCCCTCGTTTGGCATACAACTCCAGCCCTTTGATAGGCGACGGCAGCGGTTCATATTGGCTGGATGAATCGTGGCGCTCCGGATTTGGGATGGTCGCTTGGTAGCCTCGATCCAAATACCCATCCCCCGGATAGCTCGAGCCAGACTGAATCGTGAGATCCAGCCACTTATGGTCATAGAGACGTTTTTTTTCGAATTCACTCCACAGCTCAGGGCTGGAGAGCGTGGCCATATCGGGGTAGCGCACGTGAACACCAAAGCTTTTGAGGCGCGAGGCGTGAGTTCTTTCTGGTGGTGGGCCTTTGCGCTTTTCTCCCCATCCGGGATCGCCGTCGTACTCCACCAGATGCGGAATGTGGCGAGCAATGGTCACGGGCATGCCACCCAGATCGCCCACCACGTCCTTCGGCGTGTAGTGCGCAGCGGACATCTGTGGCGGCATGAAGCCGAGCGCGCCCGCGCCCGTCACGTAGGCCAGCAAAGCCAGCACACCGCCGAACAGCACCAGCATGGCGACCAGCAACACAATCACCCAGCGCCCGCGTCTGGTTCCCCTGAAGCCCATCTTCATCCTCTGGTTGCGGCATGAGTGCCGCGTTTGTTTGAAGATGGGTTTGTAACTCTTAAGACCTCTTTTTTGTCATGGATAAGACAAAAGCACAGCCTGGCAGTTCTGGTGATGGCTGCGCAGGGCTGCGGTAGACTCGTCGGTCATCCGGCTGTGTCCAAAGGCTCTTTCAGGGTGGGTGCAGTCGCAGGGGCGCAGGCCTGTGGTTGTCCCGGGCGAGTGGCTCCGCCTTTTTCCTGATGCTTGTCAGCTCGTGGGCCAACGGCCTTCAGCCCCTTCTTCCTTTTCCTTCATCGAACTCCATACTGGTATGGCTCAATACGTCTTTTCCATGAACCGGGTCGGCAAGATCGTGCCGCCCAAGCGCCAGATCCTCAAGGACATCTCGCTGTCGTTCTTCCCGGGCGCCAAGATCGGTGTGCTGGGCCTCAACGGCTCGGGCAAGTCCACGCTGCTCAAGATCATGGCGGGCATCGACAAGGAGATCGAAGGCGAAGCGATTCCGATGCCAGGCATCCGCATCGGCTACCTGCCGCAGGAGCCTCAGCTCAACCCCGAGCAGACCGTGCGCGAAGCGGTGGAAGACAGCATGGGTGAGGTGCGCGCCGCGCAGAAGCGCCTGGAAGAGGTGTACGCCGCCTACGCGGAAGAGAACGCGGATTTCGACGCGCTCGCGGCCGAGCAGGCCCAGCTCGAAGCCATCATCGCCACCGCCGGTACCGACAGCGAACACCAGCTGGAAATCGCCGCCGACGCGCTGCGCCTGCCGCCCTGGGACGCCAAGATCGGTCTGCTCTCGGGTGGCGAGAAGCGCCGTGTGGCGCTGTGCTGCATGCTGCTCTCCAAGCCCGACATGCTGCTGCTCGACGAACCCACCAACCACCTGGACGCCGAGTCCGTGGAGTGGCTGGAGCATTTCCTGCAACGCTTCCCCGGCACCGTGGTGGCCATCACCCACGATCGCTACTTCCTCGACAACGCCGCCGAGTGGATTCTCGAGCTCGACCGTGGGCACGGCATTCCGTACAAGGGCAACTACTCCACCTGGCTGGAGCAGAAGGAAGCCCGCCTGGAGCAGGAGCAGCGCACCGAAGACGCGCGCATGAAGGCGATGAAGGAGGAGCTCAAGTGGGTGCGCTCCAACGCCAAGGGCCGCCAGGCCAAGAGCAAGGCGCGTCTGGCCCGCTTCGAGGAGCTGAGCGACGTCGAATACCAGAAGCGCAACGAGACCAACGAGATCTTCATTCCCGTGGCCGAGCGCCTGGGCAATGAGGTGATCGAGTTCAACGGCGTGTCCAAGTCGTACGGCGACCGCCTGCTGATCGACAACCTGAGCTTCAAGGTGCCGGCGGGGGCCATCGTGGGCATCATCGGCCCCAACGGCGCGGGCAAGTCGACGCTGTTCAAGCTGATCATGGGCAAGGAACAGCCCGACAGCGGTACCGTGAAGATTGGCCAGACGGTGAAGATGTCGGCCGTGGACCAGAGCCGCGACGGCCTGGCCGGCGACAAGACGGTGTGGCAGGACATCTCGGGTGGCCTGGACATGATCACCGTGGGCAAGTTCCAGATGCCCAGCCGCGCCTATTGCGGCCGCTTCAACTTCTCGGGTGGCGACCAGCAGAAGATGGTGAAGAACCTCTCCGGCGGTGAACGCGGTCGCCTGCATCTGGCCAAGATGCTGGCCGAGGGCGGCAACGTGCTGCTGCTGGACGAACCGTCGAACGACCTGGACGTCGAAACCCTGCGCGCGCTGGAAGAGGCCTTGCTGGAGTTCGCCGGCAGCGCGCTCGTCGTCAGCCACGACCGCTGGTTCCTGGACCGCATCTGCACGCACATCCTGGCCGCCGAGGGCGACAGCCAGTGGTACTTCTTCGATGGCAACTACCAGGAGTACGAGGCCGACAAGAAGAAGCGCCTGGGCGAAGAGGCCGCCAAGCCCAAGCGCGTGCGCTACAAAGCCCTGAAGTAAGTCCACCCCGCGCCGGCCCGATGCCCGGGCCGTCACCCCTCAAGGGGCAATGCCTGCGGGCCGGGGAACCCGGACCCGCGGCTTTCTGGACCAGCACCCTCTTTTCCTCGACATGTCCACTCTGACCGCCGAAGACGTTGAAGCCGATACGCGCCACTGGATCGAAAAGGCGGTCATCGGCCTGAACCTCTGTCCGTTCGCGCGGGCGGTGTACGTGAAGAACCAGGTGCGCATCGTGGTGAGCACCGCGAGGCACCTGGACGCCTTCCTCGACGATCTGGACCGCGAGCTGGACTTCCTGGTGAACACGCCAGCGGAAGAGATCGACACCACGCTGCTGGTGCACCCCACGCTGTTTCCCGATTTCGAGGTGTTCAACGACTTCCTCAACGTGGTGGACGATGTGGTGGCCGAACACGAACTCGAAGGCGTGATCCAGGTGGCGCCGTTCCACCCGCTGTTCCAGTTCGATGGCACGGCGCCGGACGATGTGACGAATGCCACGAACCGGGCGCCGTACCCGACCCTGCATCTGCTGCGGGAAGAAAGCGTTGAGCGGGCGGTGGACACGGCGGGCGGTGATGCGGATGCCATCGTGGAACGCAACTTGCAGACCCTGAGAGACCTGGGTGCCGACGGCTGGCGTCTATTGATGACCAGACGGTGAGCCACCGGCATTTCCAGGTTTCAATTCCGCTGCGGTGGTAGTACGCTCCTGCCGATATTGTTCTGAACCGCTCTCCATTTCTGCTCACCAAGGACCCCGGCTGCATGGACGCCAGCAACACCAAGGCCTTTGACGCCTGCCTCCGCGAGGCCCTCGCCCAGACGCGCGACTGGGTGCCGCGCTGGCTCAGCAAGCTGCATTCCACCCTGAAGGACCGGGAGTTCACCGCGGGTCAGCTGAGCGAGAAGCAGGCCATGCAGCAGGCCCGCCTCACCCTCGAATCCCACCGCGACCTGATCTCCACCCGCTTCCTGGCCGCTTTTGCCGAGTCGATGGAGAACGCCCTGCCGCACACCGGCACGGGTTCGCGCCGTTCGCCTGCCGTGAGCTTCGACGAGCTCGAACTCATGGGCGACGACCAGGTGCAGGAAACCGTCGAGCTTGCCCGGGTGCAACAGGTGGTGAAGATGGCCGTGGACGAAGACCTCGGCACCCTGACCGCGCGCCTGAATGGTGCGCAGGGGCTGACGGTGGTGAGCCCCGAGGCCAACCCGCTGCGGGCGGAGGTGGTCGTGGCCGCGTTGATGACCGCGCTCAAGGGCCTGCATGTCGATGCGGCGGTGCGCACGCGCTGGCTGCAGGTGGGGGCGATGACGCTGGGCGATGAACTGCGCAACATGTATGCGGAGTTGAGCCGGCAGCTCGATCGCGCGGGCGTGAAACCCGCCAGCTATGCCGTGACCCAGACCGCGAGCGCGCGCCCGACCCCTGTGGCTGCCGCCCAGAAAGATGAGTCGGTGTCGGTGCAGGAGGTGCTGGGCAACGACAACATCCTCACGCTCGACCATCTGCACCAGTTGCTGGTGGGCAACCTCGACATGAACGACAAGGCCAACAGCAAGACGGCCGTGTCGGACAACGTCATGGGCCGCACGCTGGCCAGCGAAGTCGTGTCGCTCATGCTCAAGCGCATCGCGGCCGACGAGCGCCTGCTCGCCCCCGTGCGCGACCTGGTGCAGGACATGAAGCCCGCGTTGCTGCAACTGGCGCGCAGCGAGCCCCGCTTCTTCGCCGACAGGCAAAACCCGGCCCGCCGCCTGCTGGATGCCATCACCGAACGCAGCCTGGCCTTCACCGCCGAGACGGACCCGGGTTATGGGCCGTTTTCCAACCAGGTGCGGGGGATTGTGCAGAAGCTGGCCAGGCCGGGCGAAGACCTTGCCGAGCGCTTCCCCAGCTTGTTGCTGGAGCTGCACCGGTCGCAGGCTGCCGCCGTGGCCCCGGCGCAGGTGCAAGCCCGTGGTCTTGCCGTGCAGACGCTGGTGCGGGTGGAGCAGCGCAATCTGTTGGCCGAACGTGTGGCCGGCGAGATCCGCTCGCGCAACGATTTCGAGAAAGCCCCGGGCGTCGTGCGGCGCTTCCTCACGGGTCCCTGGTCGCAGGTGATCGCGCAGGCGCGACTGGAACTGTCTGAATCGCCGCCCGTGTCACCCGCGGATTCGCCCGCAACCCGCTACAACGACATCCTGCCGGACCTGCTGTGGTCCTGCCAGCTGGCGCTGGCCAGCCTGAACCGGCCTCGTCTCGTCAAGGTGATCCCGGGTGTGTTGCGCACGCTGCGCGAAGGCCTGGACTCGATCGACTACCCGCGCGAGCAGACCGAAGCGTTCTTCCAGGCCCTCATGGGCCTGCACGAAGCCGCCTACAAGACGCAGCGCAGCGAGCCGGTGCAGGAGGAACAACCCAGCATCCAGCCCGAGGTGGAAGAGGACGACGAACCGTGGATGCAGCGCACCGAGGCGCGCGATTCGTGCCTGATGGATGACGCGTTTCCGGAACCCCCGGTGACGACCACCCAGCCGGCATTCCTCGAGACGCGTCCCATGCAGCGCGACTGGGCCGACGTCAAGGCCGAGATGGCCGTGCAGCGTTCAACAACCGCCACGCTGCCCGTAGGCACCTGGGTGGATGTGTTGCAGGATGGCCAGGCGATGCGTTGGCAGATCACCTGGGCGAGCCCGCATGGCACGCTGTTCCTGTTCACTGGTGCAAACGGCCGCTCGCTGTCGATGACCAAGCGCGGGCTGGAACGCTTGCAGGAACAGGACCGCCTGCGCGTGGTGGCCGACCACGGCGTGGTGGACGAGGCGCTTGACGAGGTGGCCCGCCAAGCCTGGCTCAACAGTGCCAAGGCCCAGGACGGCGACCAGCTTTAGGCCTTGCGCAGGAGTTTCTTGCGCACCAGGTGGATGTTGTTGCGCAGCGCGTAGAGCTCGTCGGTGTACGACAGCGGCACCACCACTTTCTCCACCTTGGCCTCCATCTCGTCGAGTTGTTCCAGCAGGTTCTGCGGGCTCTCGCTGCCTGCCTCGCTGCGCTGTTCCACGTCGCGCAGTTCGGCGTACCACCGGAACACGCGCTTGCGGATGCGGAAGGTGTAGAGCGGCGGCACGATGCGTGAGAGCGGCAGCGCCAGCGCGATGATCAGGCCCATGGCCAGCCACATGCGCTCGATCAGGTTGGCCAGCCAGAACGGAAGATAGCGCTGCAGGAATGGTTGCGATCCGCCCTTGATGGCTCGCTGTGCTTCCGGCGCGATCGGCACTTCGCTGTGTTCCAGGCTCGGGTATTCGCGGGCCCGGCTGAACCAGCTGGCGCCGCCGTGCAGGTTCATGGCGGCCTGTGCGAACAACTGCAGGATGGCGGGATGCGTGTCGCTGTGCGCCAGCAGGCTGGTGGTCGATGCGACGAGGCGCACGTTGCGTGGCGGCACGTTGTTGGCCAGATCGACCACGCCCTGCGGCATCACCACCGGCGTGAGGTAGCCGAAGCGGCGGGAGTAGGCCTCGCTCTGGGCGAAGTCCAGCAATTTCACGCCGGGGGTCTGCAGCAGCATCTGCACCATCAGCGACTCGGGCGCCGAGGCGAACACCACGGCGTCGAGCTCACCGTTCAGAAAGGCCACCGTCGCGGGCGTCTGCTCCAGCTGGCTGAGCGTCATGTCCGAGGCGCTGATGCGGTTGACGTCGAGCAGGGTGGAGAAGAGGCGCGGCACGCCACTGCCCGGCGTGCCCACATTCACGCGCCAGCCCTTGAAATCGGAGAGCTTGCTGACGGTGGGGGCCTTGTGCAGGCGCCTGGCGGCTTCCTCGCGGTAGAACAGCCAGAGCGGTTCGACGAACAGGCTGCCCAGGGAGGAGATCGAGTCCTCGTCGTCGTAGCCGATGTCGGCCGTACCACCCTGCACGAAGCCGAGGTCGGCCTTGCCGGTGCGCAGCAGTTCCAGATTGGCGGAAGATCCCTCGGATGGCAGCAGTTCGACGGTGATGCCGTTGCGCGCGAGCGCCTCGGCGTAGCGCTTGCCGAACTCGTCGTACGCACTCTGCGCAGGCCCGGTGGCCAGCACCACGCGGTCGGGCGGATTGGGCTTGAGCCACCAGTAGGTGAAGCAGAGCAGGGCGATCGTGAGGATGGCGAACGGTCCGGCTGATAGCAGCATCTCGCGCAGCGAGAGCAGGGTGTATCGCAGGGTTTTTGGCATGGCGAGACATTAGCACGCCATGCCGGTTTTGCCGGGTGACAGGATGTTCGATGGCGCGCGCTCAGCCGGCGGGGCGCTGGTTGAGCCGGAACACCCGCACCGCGTCGTTCATGACGCGTGCCTGCGCCTGGAGCGAGCTGGCCGCCGCGGCGAGCTCCTCCACCATGGCCGCGTTCTGTTGCGTCACCGCATCGAGCTGGCCGACAGCCTGGTTGATCTGGCCCAGGCCCAGGGCCTGCTCTTGTGTCGCGCCGGTGATCTCGGCGATCAGGCCGTTGACCTGCTCGACCGAGTCCACCACCTCGGTCATGGTCTTGCCCGTGCTGTGCACCAGCGCGCTGCCCGCGGCCACGGTACCGGCCGAGGCCTCGATCAGCGCCTTGATTTCCTTGGACGCGGCCAGGGTGCGCTGTGCCAGGCTGCGCACTTCGCCCGCGACCACGGCGAACCCGCGCCCCTGCTCGCCCGCACGGGCCGCTTCCACCGCCGCGTTCAGCGCCAGGATGTTGGTCTGGAACGCAATGCCATCGATCACGCCAATGATCTCGCCGATGCGATGGGAGGAGCGGCTGATCTCGTCCATGGTGTCGATCACCTGCACCATCGCGTCGTTGCCCTCGCGGGCGACGCGGGCCGAGCGCTGCGACAGCGCCGACGCTTCGCGGGACGAGGTGGCGCTTTGCTGCACCGTGCTGCTGAGCTCTTCCACCGAGGCGGCGGTCTGCTCCAGGCTGCTGGCCTGCGATTCGGTGCGCGATGACAGGTCCTGGTTGCCCGCCGCGATCTCGCCGGAAGCCACCTGCACGCCCTCCACCTCATGGCGCACGTCCGACACCACGGCCTGCAGGTTGACGTTGAGCTGGTTGAGTGCCTTGAAGAGCGCCTCGAACTCGCCATGGGCGGGTTTCTGGTGCCGTGCAGACAGATCGCCCGCCGCCATCAGGTTGGCCAGGTCCACCGCTTGGCGCAAGGGGTTGAACAACTGGCGGCGCAGCAGCAGCGCGACCGATGCGGCCACGGCGAGCAGCGCCGCGCCGGCAGCGATGTGCACCGCCGCACCGAAGGGCGCGGCCAGTTCTCCCGTGACAAGTCCGGCCGCCGCCAGACCCACGCATGCGAGCGCGATACCTTTGCCCAGCGTGGGCCGCAGCAGGCTTTCCATGCGGCCCAGGAAGCCCGCGCGCACGACGCGCCCCTGGCGCAGCACCAGCGACACACGACCGCTCTCGCTGTCGGCACGCATGCGCGCGTACAGCGCCTCGGCCTGCTGGACCTGCTCGCGCGTGGGTCGGGTGCGCACCGACATGTAGCCCACCGTCTTCCCATGCTCCACCACCGGTGTGGCGTTCGCCTCCACCCAGTAGTGGTCACCGTTCTTGCGGCGGTTTTTCACCAGCGCGGACCAGGGCGACCCGCTGGCCAGCGTGGCCCACATGTCGCGGAAGGCCTCGGACGGCATGTCCGGGTGGCGCACGATGTTGTGCGGCTGCCCGACCAGCTCGTCGCGTTCGAAGCCGCTCACGGCCACGAAGGCCGGGTTGCAATAGGTGATCCTGCTTTGCAGGTCGGTGGTGGACACCAGGGTGACCCCTTCGGGGATCAAGAACTCTTGTTGGGTGACAGGCTGGTTGTTGCGCATGCCCATTTATCGGCACGGCGCGGTGAAACCGAAGCGAAAACGCCGGGTTTCCCCGGCCGATTCCGCTCCGGTTTGATCCACATCAAACCCGCCTGCTGGTTGCCGTTCAGGGTGCGGGTTCGAGGGTCAGCACGGTGTAGGCGCCGTTGATCTTGTCGGCGGTGAAGCGCACCTTGTCGCCGGCCTTCACGCCCGCGAGCAGGGCCGGATCGCGCGCCTGGAAGACCATGGTCATCGGCGGCATGTCCAGATTGGGAATCTCGCCGTGCCTGAGCGTGATCTTGCCCGCCGCCAGGTCGACCCGACGGACCTCGGCCTCGGTGGAGGGCAGGGCGCCGGCCGCGTCGCCCGAGGTGGGTTTGAAGCCACTCGTTGCGCCGGGGTGGTGCTGGAACACGCGCGTGCTGCCGTCGCGCTGCACCAGCAGCACGTCGTAGGCGTCGCGGCGGTTGCCGTACACCGGACCGTCCATGCCCGGGCTGCCCACGGGCATGCCAGGCACCGCCAGGCCGATTGCCACCGGCTTCTCGGCGAGCAGGCGCCGGATCTCGCTGGCGGCCACGTGGCCCTCGACCACGTAGCCGCCGACCAGCGCGGTGTGGCACGAGCCGTATCGGGCGGGCAGGCCGAGGCGCTGCCGCACGGCGACGTTGCCGGTGTCGAAGACCTGCACCTGGAAGCCGTCGGCGCGCAAGAGCGCGATCCAGTCGTTGCAGCAGCCGCAGTTGGGGTCTTTCCAGACCTGCAGAGGTGGCAAGGCGGACTGGGCGAAGCTGCCTGGTGCCGTCAGGGCGAGGCCGATGGCGGCGGTGAGGAGGTGTCGTCTTTGCATGGGGTTCTCCTGGAGGAAACGCGGGGTCAGGCGCGGGGCTTGACGCGGATCGTGCCGCGCATGCCGGCCTCGAAGTGGCCGGCGATCAGGCAGGCAAACTCGAACTCGCCCGCGCGGTTGAATGTCCAGACCACATCGCCTGCCTTGCCGGGTGGCACGTGTGCCATGTAGGGCTCATCGTGCTCCATGCCCGGGTGCTTCTTCATCATGTCGGCATGGGCCTTCAACTCGGCGCTGGTACCGAGCACGATCTCGTGCATCACCTGACCCTTGTTGACCGCGCGCAGCCTCAAGGTCTCGCCCTCGCGCACTTCAAGGTGGCTGGGGCTGAATTTCATGTCGTCGGTCATGCGGATCTCCACCGTGCGGGTGACGGCGCCCGGTTCTGCCGCGATGCCCCAGGGCTTCTGTTCCTTCACCACCGCGGCGGGCGCATGGCCGTGCTGGTTGCCGTGCGAACGCGCGGCCGGCAGGGCCAGTGCCCAGGGAAGGGCGACAAGGCTCAGCTGGAAGTGGCGGCGGCTGGTTGTGTTGTGTTGCATGGGATCTCCTTGGTTGCGCGGATCAATGGTGGTGGCCGGCCGGCGTGGCGGGCTTGCGAACGGTGGCGCCGGCAGGCGCGCCGGCCGGTGAGGGCGCAGCGGGCCGTGATGCGGTGGGTGCCGTGCCGGTATCGACCAGCCGGGCCTGCGTGCCGGGTGGCTGTGCGTAGTCCCCGGGGTCGCTGTAGTCGCCGGCCTTCTGGTCGGCGCGCACCTTGAGGGTGGTGAACATGCCGCCCATCTCGATCGGGCCGTAAGGCCCGGTGCCGGTCATCATCGGAAAGGTGTTGGCCGGGAGCTCCATCTGCATTTCGCCCATGTCCGCCATGCCGCGTTCGCCCATCACCATGTAGTCTGGCGTGGCCCGTTGCAACCGCCTGACGAGGCCGCTGTGGTCGGCACCAATCATGGTGGGCACCGCGTGACCCATGGCGCCCATGGTGTGGTGGCTCTTGTGGCAGTGCATGGCCCAGTCACCCGGCTCATTGGCCACGAACTCGATCTGGCGCATCTGGCCCACGGCCACGTCCGTGCTGACCTCGGGCCAGCGGGCGCCCGGTGGCACCGGGCCGCCGTCGGTGCCGGTCACCTCGAATTCGATGCCGTGGATGTGGATCGGGTGGTTGGTCATGGTGAGGTTGCCCACGCGCACGCGCACGCGCTCGCCCAGGCGCGCCACCAGGGGCGTGATGCCGGGAAACACGCGGCTGTTCCAGGCCCAGATGTTGTGCTCCAGCATGGTGTTGACCTGCGGGGTCATGCTGCCGGGCTCCACATCGAAGGCGTTGAGCAGGAAGCAGTAGTCGCGCTGCACCTCGGCGATCAGCGGGTGCTTCTGCCTCGGGTGCGTGATCCAGAGTCCCATCATGCCCATGGCCATCTGCACCATCTCGTCGGCGTGCGGGTGGTACATGAAGGTGCCCGGCCGGCGTGCGGTGAATTCGTAGACGAAGGTCTTGCCGGCCGGAATGGCGGGCTGGTTCAGACCGCCCACACCGTCCATGCCATTGGGCAGGCGCTGCCCGTGCCAGTGGATGGTGGTGTGCTCGGGCAGGCGGTTGGTGACGTAGAGGCGCACGCGGTCGCCTTCGACCACCTCGATGGTGGGGCCCGGGCTCTGGCCGTTGTAGCCCCACATGTTCACCATGAAGCCGGGGGCCACTTCGCGGACCACGGGTTCGGCCGCCAGGTGGAACTCCTTCACGCCTTCTTTCATGCGCCAGGGCAGCGTCCAGCCGTTGAGCGTGACCACCGGGTTGTAGGGCCGGCCAGCGCCGGTCACGCCGGGAGGTGTCCAGGGCGCGGCGGTGTCGGCGGAGGTCTGCTGCACGGCTTCGGGCAGGGCGGCGAGCGCCACGCGGTTCACGCTGGCCGCCGCCACGGCCGTGGCCGCAGCGCCGGCAAAGAAATGTCGTCGGTTGAGGGATGGGTTCATGTCAGTGTCCTGCGGCGGGGGCGGAGCCCTTGCCGGATGAAGAGGGGGCTTCGGTGCTGGTCGTGGCGTCCGCACCCGACAGCAAGGCCTGCCAGTCGGCCCGCGCGAGCCAGTAGGCCTGCCGTGCCTGCAGCGCGGCGTCCAGCGAGGCCATGCGATCGCGGGCGCTGGCCAGCAGATCCCAGGTGCCTTGCAGCATGCCGTTGTAGCGAAGCAGCGTTTCCTGCTCCAGCGAGGCCTGCAACTGCGCCACCACGTCCTGCGCGTGCAGCGCGCTGGCGTGCCGCAGCTGCAGCGCGGCCCAGGCCTGGCGCGCAGCGGTGCGGCGCGCGGTGGCCTGCTGCAGCAGTTCGGCCTCCGCGTTCAGCGCGCGCGCAAGGGTGGTGTCGCGCAACAGGCTCAGGTTGTCGATGTGCGGTGGCGTGCTCGCATCCCCGTCGGACGGCACCGCGTCCAGCGCGGCGTCCACCGCGCCGTCCCAGGCCTGGCGGCGCGCGGCAGACAGCGCGGAAGCGTCCCGGGCGGCCAGCAGCCGGGCCTGTGCCATCGTCGGGTGGCTGCGCACCACCATGGCCTCGCCCTCCGCGGCGCCTGGGCCATGGCCGGGCCATGGTGTCGCGGGCAAGGCGGGCAGGCTGTCTGGCAGTTGGTCGCCGAGCCGGGCCACGGCCTGCGCGTCCCACAGGCCCAGCAGCGAGGCCAGGTGTTCCCGGGAGCGCAGGCTGGCATCGCGGGCGTTCACACTGGCCTGCCACGCACTGGCTTCGATCAGTTGCTCGCGCATCTGCCGGGCCTGACTCCAGTTGCCGGCCACCACCATGCGGCGGCCCAGTTCGGTGCCGGTGCGGGTGGCTTCGAGGACTTCGTCGAGCAACCGCTCGCGTTGGCGCGAGACGACAGCGTCGATCCAGGCGCGCTGCAGATCGCGCACATGCGAGGCGTAGGCCACCTGCACCTGCGCCCGTGCCAGCGGGTTCATGTCGGCGTGGGTGAAGAGGGCGGGCCGATGCCGCAACGAGAGCTTGAGCGCTTGCGCGAAGTTCAGCGTCTGGTCACGGCGTGAGGTGGCGGGCGCCTCGGAGGCCTGGCTGGATTCCTGGCGCAGCAGGTCGGCATGGCCCCGGGGAAATTCGGCCACGCGCTGGTTGGCGCGCTGCCAGATCGCGCGCGCCGACGCGAGGTCGCCTGGCAACGCCGGCGTGTCGGCGCGCCCCATGGGAGGCAGCACGAGGCTGGGTGTGGTGACCGGGCTGGCCGGGTCGGCGGCATCGAAGGCCGCCGGGTTCTGGGCGTGGGCCGCAGGCCCGGCGAGCGCACAGGCGATAAAGAGCGCGGCCCGCACGGACGGGGGGCGCGGCGGCGAAGGTCGCCGGAAGGACGTCATGGAAATCTCCTGAAATACACAGACCAGCGCCCGCTGCAAGCCCGGATCGGCCGGCGGCGGACGCACCTCGGGTGTGTGCGCTCAGGAAATGGGTGGTTTGATGCCCCGGTGCGGCTCGGAGCTGGCGAAGCGTTCGGCAGGCAGCGCGAGCACGCCATGGACCGGAACCAGGCCCGGTACGACAGGGGCGGAGAGTGCCATCACCGGCCCGTTGCAGACATCGCAACTCTTGTGGGCGTGGTCGGCGGAGGCGTTGTCCTGCATGCCGGCATGCTCGCCGGGCATGGCGTGATCGGGGCATGGGGCGGCGGTGCTGGCGCTGGCCTGTTCCGTCGAGTGCGCCGGTGCGGCCAGCATGGCCAGTGCCATGGCGTCGCCCATCCAGCCGCGGATGGGCAGCAGGGCGATCATGAGGGCAAGCAGCAGGTGGCGCATGGCTCTGGAATGATACGCTGCGGGCCGTTAGGTTCCCGGCATGGGCTTTCAGGGCAATTGTGGCGCGACGCCGAAGCGAGGCGGTGGCGGGAGGAATTCTTCCACCGGTGCCTTGGCCGCGCGCACGGCCACCTGCGGCGGCAGCGCCATGCCGCGCTGCTGCATCACGGCGCGCAGGCGGTCGGGGTAGTCGGTGATGATGCCGTCCACACCCCAGTCGATCAGGCGCGCCATGTCATGCGGTTCGTTGACCGTCCAGGGGATCACGCGCAGTTCGAGGGCGCGGGCGCGTTGCAGCAGGTGCTGGTCCAGGTCGTTGAAATTCGGCGACCACAGCTTGCCGCCCGCGGCCGCCACCATGCCGGGTGCGTCTTCGAAATCCGCCAGCTTGAGGCCTGCCGTCCACTCGCCGCTGCCGAGCGTGTTGAAGCGCGGCAACTGGGCCGACAGGTACGACAGCGGCATGCCCGGTGCCAACTGGCTCGCGACCTTCTGGATGCGCCAGTCGAAACTCTGCAGGCTCACCCGCGATGCCATGCCGTGGGTCCTGATCACGTCGAGCACGGCACGCACGAAAGCGTCGGGGTTGGGCGATTCATCGGGTCGGCCCGGATGGATCTTCAGCTCGATATTGAAATGCACATGACGCGCACCCAGCTGGCGCACGCGGTCGAACAGCGCCGCGAGCGTGGGAATGCGCTGGCCATCGTGTGCCACCTGCTCGGCGAAATCGCGCGCGTAGCGGGTCGACGGATTGATGCGCCCGACGTCCCAGGCACCGATCTCGGCCAGCGTGAGGCGGTTGAAGGGCTGGCCACGGGCCTGCAGCCAGCGGCCGTCGGCATCGCGCGTGAGGTCGGGGTTGGGCGTGGTGTCGTGCGAGATCACCGGCACGCCCTCGGCACTGAGCACGACGTCGAGTTCGAGCGTCGTGACACCGATCGCGAGGGCACGCTCGAAGGCGGCCATGGTGTTTTCAGGTGCCAGGCCGCGCGCGCCGCGATGGCCTTGGGCGTCGAACGCGAGCGCGGCGCCTGCGCACCACAGCGACAGGCCCAGGGCGGTGGTGCAGCTCCAGCGGATCCACGTCAGGCGTTGCACGCCCTGCGAGGTAGGTCGGGTCATGGGGGCAGTCTGACAGCCTCTCGTGACCGATGCAAGACAGCGCGTTTCGCAACGTGGCATCCGCTTTCGCGGATCACGTCCCTGGGGCGACAAGCTGGCGTCGCCATGGGCGGCATCGAGCCGTATGCTTGCCGCACAAGACCGGACACTGGAGACAAGTGATGAGCAGCAGCACCGAGGGCGCGCGCACCGCGTCCCTGCCCGATCCGAACGCACACCACCGCTTCTGGCCCTCGCGCCTGCCGCGGCGCATTTCGCCGCCGGCCACCTCGCTCTGGCACAACCTCGTGGTGAGTGCCCAGCGCTACCCCGACAAACCCGCCCTGGTGTTCTTCGACAGCGTGATCACCTACCGTGAACTGCATGACCAGGCCGAACGGCTGGCGGCGCACCTGCGGCAACACGGCGTGCAGGACGGCGATCGCGTGATCCTGCTGATGCAGAACTGCCCGCAATGGGTGGTGGCGCACTTCGCCATCCTGCGTGCCAACGCCGTGGTGGTACCGGTCAACCCCATGAACCGTGCCGAGGAGCTCAGGCACTACATCCTCGATCCCGATGCCCGCGTCGCGATCGTCGCCGCCGATCTCGCGGGTGAACTGCTCAAGGCCAACAGTGAGGTGAGCGAGGCCGAGCGCTTGCGCCACCTTGTGGTCTCCCACTACGCCGACACCATCGGCCCGCAGGCCGAAATACCGCCGGCCTGGGCCGAGTGGCTGGGCGCCCGGCACGCCCTGCCCACGCCACCCGGTGGCACCGCGAGCAGCTGGGCCGACGCGCTCGCCTGCACCGCTGCAGCGCCGGCGCACAACCGGGGCCCGGACGATCTGGCCGTGCTGCCCTACACCAGCGGCACCACCGGCCTGCCCAAGGGCTGCATGCACCCGCACCGCACGATCATGCACAACGCGGTGGCCGTGGGCATGTGGACGAACAGCACCTCGGAAAACGTGGGCCTGCTGGTGGTGCCCATGTTCCACATCACCGGCATGGTCGCCGGCATGCATGCCGGGGTCTATGGCGGGTCGACGATGGTCCTGATGCCGCGCTGGGACCGCGAGCTCGCCGGCCGCCTGATCTCGCGCTGGCGCTGCACGCACTGGACCAACATTCCCACGATGGTGATCGACCTGCTGGCCAGCCCGAACTTCGACAAGTACGACCTCTCCAGTCTGGTCCTGATGGGCGGGGGCGGCGCGGCCATGCCGCAGGCCGTGGCACAGCGCCTGCTGGAGCAATACGGCCTGCGCTATTGCGAGGGCTACGGCCTCACCGAAACGGCCGCGCCTTCGCACAACAACCCGGCCGATCACCCCAAGCAGCAATGTCTGGGCATCCCTTTCATGGGGACCGACGCGCGCGTGGTCGACCCGCTCACGTTGCAGGAAATGCCTCAGGGCGAAGCCGGCGAGATCATCATCCACGGGCCCGAGGTGTTCGACGGCTACTGGAAACGCCCCGAGGCCACAGAGGCCGCGTTCATCACCTTCGAGGGCAAGCGCTTCTTCCGCTCGGGTGATCTCGGTCGAGTGGACGAAGACGGCTACTTCTTCATCACCGACCGGCTCAAGCGCATGATCAATGCCAGTGGCTTCAAGGTCTGGCCGGCCGAGGTGGAGGCCCTGATGTTTCGCCATCCCGCCATCGCGGAAGCCTGCGTCATCGCGACGCAGGATGCCTACCGGGGCGAGAGCGTGAAGGCCGTGGTGGTGTTGCGCGAAGCCGCGCGCGGCAACACGAGCGAGCAAGCCATCGTCGACTGGTGCCGCGAGAACATGGCCGCCTACAAGTGCCCGCGCATGGTCGAGTTCGTCACCGCGCTGCCCAAGAGCGGCAGTGGCAAGGTGATGTGGCGCCTGTTGCAGGAGCAGGAGACCGCCAAGGCCGCCAGCGCCGCGTGAGGCTCAACCCCGGGAAGCCATCTCGGGCTGCTTCGTGAACAGGTCGGCAACCCACTCGACGAAGGCCCGCACCTTCGCGCTGAGGTGCCGGTTGGGCGGATACACCACATAGAGCGGAATGCTGTGGGTCGACCAGTCCGGAAGCACCCGCACCAGCTCGCCGCGCTGGATCAGCGGCACAGCCGTGAAAGCGCCCATCTGTGCCACACCCAGGCCCGCCAGCACCGCTGCGATCATGGCGTTGCTTTCATTGACGGACAGCCGGGTCGGGCCCGTGATCTCCACCGTCTGGCCGTCCTTCACGAACTCGTTGATGAAGGGGCGGCCATTGCGGGCGGAGAAGTAGTTCAGCATGGTGTGCTCGCTGCCCAGCTGCTCCGGGTGGGTGGGCATGCCGTGCGTGCGGATGTAGGCCGGCGAGGCCACGGTCATGAGCGGCACGTTGGCCACGCGCCGGGCCACGAGCGACTGGTCCAGCAACTCGCCGCCGCGGATCACGCAGTCCACGTTGTCGGCGATGAGATCGACCGCGCGGTCGGTGACGCCCAGCTCCAGCTGGATGTCGGGGTAGCGGCGGTAGAAATCGGCGAGGGCGGGAATGATGATGTGCTGCGCCACCGACGTCCCCACGTCCACGCGCAGGCGTCCGCTGGGGTTGGCCTGCGCGTTGGTCATGCTCGCCTCGATGTCGTCGAGGTCGTTGAGCACGCGCGCTGTGCGCTCGTAATACGCCGCACCGTCCGGGGTGACGGTCACGCGCCGTGTGGTGCGGTTGAGCAGCTTGACCTTCAGCCGCGACTCCAGGTGCTGCACCAGCTTCGTCACCGTTCCTTTCGGCAGGTCCAGCGACTCGGCTGCCTTGGTGAAAGTGCCGGCCTCCACCACCCGCGCAAATACCCTGATCGATTGGATCTGATCCATGCCCTCTGTCCTCGATGTGCTTTGTGGCGGGATTGTTCATGCAATGGAAACAGACAACTGGCCGCAGGTGGCTTTATCCGCAGAAAGGGTGTGTCTATAGTCCGGGCCATGGTTTCAACTGCCTCATCCTCTGCCGCCTTGCCGCCCGCCCGCCACCTGTCGGTGCCCGGCGAGCGTCCACTGGCGCTGCGCGTGCGGGGCGCGAAGCCGCGCGGCGGCACGGTGCCGCTGGTGCTGCACTTCCATGGCGGCGCCTTCGTGTCGGGCGACCTGGACAGTGGCGCCTGCCTGGCCGAGCTGCTGGCGGGCTCGGGTGCCGTGGTCGCGTCGCTGGCCTATCCGCTGGCGCCGGCGCACCGCTTCCCCGATGCGGTGGAAGCCGGCTATGCCGCGCTGGAATGGCTGTTCAAGCAGCGCACCCGCCTGGCGGGCAGTGGCGCGCCGCTGTTCGTCGCCGGCGAGGAAGCCGGTGGCAACCTGGCGGCGGCCGTGGCCTTGATGGTGCGCGACCGCGCGCATCCCCCGCTGGCTGGCCAGATCCTGGTCTCGCCGATGCTGGACCCCTGCAACGCCACGGCCTCGCTGCGGCAGACCATGGGTGAGGCGACCTGCTGCAAATGGATGGAGGGCTGGCAGCAGTACCTGCGCGGCCCGATGGATGCGGAGCACCCCTACGCCGTGCCCGGCCGCGCACAACGGCTTACCGGCCTGCCGCCGGCGCTGATCCTCACCAGCGGTGACGACCCCATGCGCGACGAGGCCCTGGCCTACGCCGAGCGCCTGCGCGAAGCGGGCATCGCGGTGCACAGCGGCCTCATGCCTCCCACCACTGGCTGGCCTGACTCGCTGAGCGAGCAGGCCGCCGGGGAATGTCCGTGCGCTGTCGAGGTGCGCGGCCACGTCCGGGCCTTCTACCAGGCCGCAACGCCCCCGCCGTCCTGACGGCCCCACGCCCCCTTTCCCATTCACCTCGCATGCCCACCCCGGTGACCCACCGGGGGCGGCTCCGTTCGCCCTCAAAAAGGAAACATCATGTCCGACCTGTCTCCATTCAAGCGCCGCATCTGGTGGCCCACCGCGGCGGCCGTGGCCGCCCTCATCGGCGCGGGCGTCGTGCTCGTCCAGGAAGCAAACCCCGCCCGGGCCAGTGCACCCGTGAGCGCGCCGCCGCCCATGCCGGTCTCCGTGGCCACCGTGGCCGAGAGCGACGTGGCCGCCTGGCAGGAGTTCTCCGGCCGCCTCGAAGCGGTGGAGCGGGTGGATATCCGCTCCCGCGTGGCCGGGGTGGTGCAGGCCACGCACTTCCGCGAAGGCGCGCTGGTGGCCAGGGGCGACCTGCTGGTGTCCATCGACCCGGCGCCTTACGAGGCCGAGTTCGCGCGCGCCGAGGCCCAGGTCATCGCCGCGCAGGCCCGCGTCAACCACGCCACCAACGAGCACGCGCGCTCGCGCCGCCTGTGGGACGACAAGGCGATCGCCCAGCGCGAGCTGGACGACCGCGAGAACGTGCTGCGCGAAGCCGAGGCGAACCTCAAGGCCGCGCAGGCGCAGTTGCAGGCCGCCCGTCTGAGCCTGGGCTACACGCAGGTGCGCGCACCGGTGGCCGGGCGCATCGGCAAACTGGAGGTGACCGTGGGCAACCTCGTGGCCGCCGGGCCCGGTGCACCCGTGCTCACAACCCTGGTGTCGGTCAGCCCGATCTACGCCAGCTTCGATGCCGATGAACGGACCGTCGCCGGCGCATTGCAGGGGTTGGCGGGGGGTGCACGTCCAGCGGTCGAACGCATTCCGGTGCAGATGGGCACCTCGGCCACCACCGATACGCCGTTCGCCGGTCAGCTGCAGCTGATCGACAACCAGGTCGATCCGCGCAGCGGCACGGTTCGCGTGCGCGCCGTCTTCGACAACAAGGACGGCCGCCTGATGCCCGGGCAGTTCGCGCGCATCCGCATGGGCCAGCCGCAGACCGCGCGCAGCCTGCTGGTGAGCGAGCGCGCCGTCGGCACCGACCAGGACAAGAAGTACGTGCTGGTGGTGGGCGAGGGCGACAAGACCGAGTACCGCGAGGTCACGCTGGGCGCACCAGTCGATGGCCTGCGCACCGTGCTCAGCGGACTCAAACCTGGTGAGCGCATTGTCGTCAATGGCCTGCAGCGCGTGCGCCCTGGCGACGTGGTGCAACCGCAGACCGTGCCCATGAGCGCCCGCGCGGAAAAAACCTCGGTGGCCGTGGCCAGGTCCTGAACCGCCACGCGATTGACAAGAAGAACATCATGAATCTCTCGAAATTCTTCATCGATCGGCCGATCTTCGCGGGCGTGCTCTCGCTGCTGATCCTGATCGCCGGCCTGGTCGCGCTGCGCGGCCTGCCGATCTCCGAGTACCCCGAGGTGGCACCGCCTTCGGTGGTGGTGCGCGCCCAGTACCCGGGCGCCAACCCCAAGGTCATCGCCGAAACCGTGGCCACGCCGCTGGAGGAGTCCATCAACGGCGTGGAAGGCATGCTCTACATGGGCAGCCAGGCCACCACCGACGGCGTGATGACGCTGACCGTGACCTTCAAGCTCGGCACCGACCCCGACAAGGCGCAGCAGCTGGTGCAGAACCGCGTGTCGCAGGCCGAGCCACGCCTGCCCGAGGAAGTGCGGCGCCTGGTTGTGACCACGGTCAAGAGCTCGCCCGACATCACCATGGTGGTCCACCTGGTCTCGCCGAACGACCGCTACGACATCAACTACCTGCGCAACTATGCGGTGCTCAACGTGAAGGACCGGCTTGCGCGCATCCAGGGGGTGGGCCAGGTGCAGATCTTCGGCGGCGGCGACTACTCGATGCGCGTCTGGCTCGATCCGCAGAAGGTCGCGCAGCGTGGCCTCTCGGCCAGCGACGTGGTGAGCGCGATCCGCGGCCAGAACGTGCAGGCCGCCGCTGGTGTGGTGGGTGCCTCGCCGGGCCTGCCCGGCGTGGACATGCAGCTCTCCATCAACGCGCAGGGCCGTCTTCAGACCGAAGAGGAATTCGGCGACATCATCGTGAAGACCGGTGGCGACGGCGCCGTGACCCGGCTGCGCGACATCGCGCGTCTGGAGATGGGGGCGGCCGACTACTCGTTGCGCTCGCTGCTCAACAACCAGCCCGCTGTCGGCATGGGCGTGTTCCAGGCGCCGGGCTCCAACGCGCTCGACATCTCGGCCGGGGTGCGCGCCACCATGGCCGAGTTGCAGAGGAACATGCCCGAGGGCGTGGAGTTCCGCATCGCCTACGACCCCACGCAGTTCGTGCGCGCCTCCATCCAGTCGGTGATCACCACGCTGCTCGAAGCCATCGCGCTGGTGGTGCTGGTGGTGATCCTGTTCCTGCAGACCTGGCGGGCATCCATCATCCCGCTGCTGGCGGTGCCGGTGTCGGTGGTGGGCACCTTCGCCGTGCTGCACCTGCTCGGTTTCTCCATCAACGCGCTCTCGCTGTTCGGGCTGGTGCTGGCCATCGGCATCGTGGTGGACGACGCCATCGTGGTGGTGGAGAACGTGGAGCGCAACATCGAGGCGGGGCTGTCGCCGCGCGATGCGACCTACCGCGCAATGAAAGAAGTGTCCGGACCCATCATCGCGATCGCGCTGGTGCTGGTGGCGGTGTTCGTGCCGCTGGCCTTCATCAGCGGCCTCACGGGCCAGTTCTACAAGCAGTTCGCGGTGACCATCGCGATCTCCACCGTGATCTCGGCCATCAACTCGCTCACGCTTTCGCCCGCGCTGGCGGCCCTGCTGCTGCGCGGCCACGACGCGCCCAAGGACGCGCTCACGCGCGGCATGGACCGGGTGTTCGGTGGCCTGTTCCGTGGTTTCAACCGCTTCTTTCACCGGGGGGCCGAAGCCTACAGCGGCGGCGTGCGGCGCGTGATCTCGCGCAAGGCGCTCATGATGGTGATCTACCTCGCGCTTGTGGGCGTGACCTTCGGCCTGTTCAAGGCTGTGCCCAGCGGCTTCGTGCCGGCGCAGGACAAGCAGTACCTGATCGGCTTCGCGCAGCTGCCCGACGGTGCCACGCTGGACCGCACGGAAGAGGTGATCCACCGCATGGGCGAGATCACCAAGAAGAACCCGAACGTGGAAGACGCGATCGCCTTCCCCGGCCTGTCCATCAACGGCTTCACCAACAGCTCGAACTCCGGCATCGTGTTCGCCACGCTCAAACCTTTCGCCGAGCGCCGGCGCGCCGACCAGAGCGGCGGCGCCGTCGCGGGCCAGCTCAACCAGGCCTACGGCGAGATCCAGGACGCCTTCATCGTGATGTTCCCACCGCCGCCGGTGGCGGGCCTGGGCACCACGGGCGGCTTCAAGCTGCAGCTGGAAGACAAGGCCTCGCTGGGCTACGAAGCGATGGACGCGGCGGTGAAAGCCTTCATGGCCAAGGCCTACCAGACGCCCGAACTCGCCGGCATGTTCACGAGCTGGCAGGTCAACGTGCCGCAGCTCTACGCCGACATCGACCGCACCAAGGCGCGCCAGCTCGGCGTGCCGGTGACGGACATTTTCGACACCATGCAGATCTACCTCGGCAGCCTGTACGTGAACGACTTCAACCAGTTCGGCCGCACCTACAGCGTGCGTGCCCAGGCCGACGCGCCCTACCGCGCGCGAGCCGAAGACGTGGGGCTGCTCAAGGTGCGCTCGACCTCGGGCGAGATGGTGCCGCTGTCGGCGCTGATGAAGGTGAACTCCAACTTCGGCCCGGAGCGCGCCATGCGCTACAACGGCTACCTCTCGGCCGACATCAACGGCGGGCCCGCGCCCGGCTTCTCGTCGGGCCAGGCACAGGACGCGATCGAGCGCATCGCCGCGGAGACGCTGCCGCAGGGCATCGGCTTCGAGTGGACCGAGCTCACCTACCAGGAGATCCTGGCCGGCAACTCCGCGCTGTGGGTGTTTCCGCTGGCGATCCTGCTGGTGTTCCTGGTGCTGGCCGCGCAGTACGAAAGCCTCACGCTGCCGCTGTCCATCATCCTGATCGTGCCCATGGGCCTGCTCGCGGCCATGACCGGCGTCTGGCTGGACGGGGGCGACAACAACGTGTTCACGCAGATCGGGCTGATCGTGCTGGTGGGGCTGTCGGCGAAGAACGCGATCCTGATCGTGGAGTTCGCTCGCGAGCTGGAATTCGCCGGGCGGTCGCCTGTGCAGGCCGCCATCGAGGCCAGCCGCCTGCGGCTGCGCCCCATCCTCATGACCTCCCTGGCCTTCGTGATGGGTGTGCTGCCGCTGGTGCTCGCCACCGGCGCAGGCGCCGAGATGCGCTCGGCCATGGGCGTGGCCGTATTCGCCGGGATGATCGGCGTGACCGCCTTCGGCCTGTTCCTCACGCCGGTGTTCTACGTGCTGCTGCGCCGCCTGGCCGGCAACCGCGCGCTCAGGCTGCATGGCGCCGTGCCACACCTGGAGGGCTTTGCCTCCGGCGGGGGTGGCAACGCCCGCGCCGTCCCTGCCGCTCCCCTGACCCATTGAAGATCCCAAGGTGAATCCCGTGACACATCTCCATCGCCTGCTGGCGCTGACCGCCGCGCTCGTGCTGGCTGGCTGCGCCACTGCGCTGCCGCCCTTGCCGGCGTCGGTGCCCACTCCGCCGCAATTCAAGGAGCAGCCGCGTCAGAACGAACACTGGACGATCGCGCAGCCCGCCGAAGCCCAACCCCGGGGTGCCTGGTGGAAGGCGTTCCAGGACCCGGTGCTCGACGATCTGGCCGAACGCGCCGCCGCTGGCAACACCGACATCCAGGAAGCCGCCGCCCGCCTGGCGCAGGCGCGCTCGCTGCTGCGTGGCGCGCAGGCCGATCGCCTGCCCCGGGTCGGCGTGGGTGCCGACGCCTCGCGCGGTGCCGGTGCCTCCACCGCCAGCGGCGCGGTGCCTGCCACGCTGCTGCAGGCGGGCGTGAACTTCTCCTACGAGCTCGACCTGTTCGGCCGCCTGTCGGGCGCGCGCGATGCGGCCGCGCTGGATGCGCAGTCGCGCCAGGCCCTGTTGCAAAGCACACACCTGCTGGTGCAGGCTGAGGTGGCCCAGGCCTACCTCGCTCTGCGCGCGCTGGACACCGAGCGGTCCCTTGTGCAGGACACCGCCGCCGCCTACGCGGACACGCTTCGTCTCACGCAGCGGCGCTTCGAGGCCGGCGACGTGGCCGAGCTGGATGTGATCCGCATCCAGACCGAACTGGCCGCCACCGAGGCCGAGGGGTTCGCGCTCGGCCGCAGCCGGGCCGAACTCGAACACGCGCTGGCCGTGCTGGTGGGCGAACCCGCTTCCGGCTTCACGGTGGCGCCCGCCGACACCGGCCGGGTGCTGCCGGTGATCCCGGCCGGTGTGCCCGGCACCGTGCTCACCCGTCGGCCCGACGTGGCCGCCGCCCAGGCCAGCCTGCTGGCCGCCCAGGCGCGCGTGGGCGTGGCGCAGGCGGCGTGGTTCCCCAGCGTGTCGCTCACGGCGGCCGCGGGCTACGCCGCCCCCGACCTCGGCGATGTGTTCAAGTGGTCGGCGCGCGCGTGGGGTGTGGGGGCGCTGCTGTCGGTGCCTCTGTTCGACGGTGGCCGGCGCGAGGCCGGCGTGCAGGGCGCGCAGGCGCAACTCGACGCGGCCGCCGCCAGCTACCGGGGTCAGGTCCTCACGGCCTTCCGCGAAGTGGAGGACCAACTGTCGGCCCTGCGCTGGCTGCAGGACCAGGCCCTGGCCCAGGGCCGTGCGGTGGACGCCGCACAGCGCGCCAGCACGATCTCGGAGACGCGCTACCGCAATGGCCTGGTGAGCCAGCTCGAACTCCTCGATGCGCGCCGCAACGAGTTGATCAACCGGCGCCAGGCGCAGCGCGTGGAGGCCGCTCGGCAGCAGGCCACGGTGCGGCTCATCCGCGCCATGGGCGGAGGCTGGACGGTGGAAACCCCGACCCGGGACACGTGAGCAGCGCCGGGGTGGGCACCGGCACAATAGGGCATGCGCTCTCCCGCCGCGATCCTTCGCCGTCTGTGGCAACCGCACCGTGGCCTGTTCTGGCTCATGGTGCTGCTGCAGTTGCTGTCTTCGTGCATCGTGCTGTTCGTGCAGATCACCGATCCGCCCGATGCGCTGCGCCTCGCGCTCGGCGTGATGGCGCTGATCGATTCGCTGCTGGCCTGGTGGCTGGCGGCGCGCCTGTGGCGCGAGTCGGCCCCATCCACCCCTTCCTAGGAGACGTTCATGTTCGATGCCTTGCTGATCACCAAGCCCGAGTCGGGTTACCGCTGCGAACTCGCGCAACTGGACGAAGCGCAACTGCCCGCCAGTGGTGACGTCACGGTGCGCGTGGACTACTCCACCGTGAACTACAAGGACGGTCTGGCCATCACTGGCAAGTCGCCCGTGGTGCGCAGCTTTCCCATGGTGCCTGGCATCGACTTCGCCGGGTCGGTCACGCACAGCGACCACCCGGACTGGAAGCCGGGTGACCGCGTGCTGCTCAACGGCTTCGGTGTGGGCGAGGTGCACTGGGGTGGCCTGTCGCAGCTGGCGCGTGTGAAAGGCGACTGGCTCGTGGCCCTGCCAGACAGCTTGAGCGAGCGCGACGCCATGGCCCTGGGCACCGCCGGCTACACCGCCATGCTGTGCGTGCAGGCGCTGCAGAAACATTGGGCCGAGGCGGGTGTGGCCGCCGGCAGCGGGGAGGTGCTCGTGACGGGCGCGGGTGGTGGCGTCGGCAGTGTGGCGATCTCGCTGCTGGCCGGGCTGGGCCATACGGTGGTGGCCTCCACCGGCCGGCCACAGGAAGAGACTTACCTCAGGTCGCTCGGTGCCGCCGCGGTGATCGACCGCAACGAACTCGGCGCACCCGGCAAGCCTTTGCAGAAGGAGCGCTGGATCGGTGTGGTCGACTCCGTGGGCAGTCATACGCTGGCCAACGCCTGCGCGAGCACGCGCTACGGTGGCGCGGTGGCCGCCTGCGGCCTGGCCCAGGGCATGGACCTGCCCGCGAGTGTGGCGCCTTTCATCCTGCGCGGTATCACGTTGTATGGCATCGACAGCGTGATGGCTCCCATGGCGAAGCGCGAGGCCGCGTGGGGCGAACTGGCCCGCACACTGGACCGCGCGCAGCTGGCCGCGATGATCACCGAGATCGGCCTGGCGGACGCGATCCCCGCCGCCAGCCAGATCCTGGCGGGCCAGGTGCGCGGGCGGCTGGTTGTGAACGTCAAGGGCTGAGTCAGCGCGCCGGCACCGCCTGCCGGTATGCGTGCCAGGTGGCATGGCCCACCACCGGCCCCACCACGATCAGACCCAGGAACCACGGCAGCATCGCCAGTACCACGAGCAGCGTGATGAGCGCTCCCCACCAGGCCATCACGCCCGGGTTCTGCAGGCAGGCCCGGATGCTCGTGAGCGAGGCAGAGATCGCGTCGGTCTGGCGGTCCAGGATCATGGGAATCGAGATGGCGCTGGTGACGAAGATCAGACCGGCGAAGACGCCACCCACCAGCGTGTAGGTGATGAGGAATTCCAGGTTCTCGCGCGCCAGCAGCTGGCCAGGCAGGTTGTGCGCGTCGGGCACGGTGCTGAACGACACCGCAAACACCACCAGCGACGCGCGGCCCCACAGCATTTCCAGGATGAGCAACACGCCCGCGAAGATCGCGATCGAGCCCTTGGTCTGCTCCCAGGCCAGCAAGGAATCCGGCAGCGAAGGCGGGTGGCCTTCTTCCAGCGCCCGGCTCACGTGGTACAGACCCAGGCACAGGAAGGGCCCCAGCAACAGGAAGCCCGCCGAGAGCGCCAGCACATAGGCCGGTGCGGTGCGGAACACCAGCAGCAACGCGTGCCCCATGAGAAAGAAGCACATGCCGTAGAACAGGCCCACCGGCGTGCGCACGAAATCAGCCCAACCCAGGCGAAGCCAGCGCAGCGGGTCGCCCGCGTTCAGTTCGGCCAGCTGCAGATTGAAAACCGAAGATGGCGGCTGGGGTTCTTCGTCGTTCATGACTGTCTCCTCGGTGATGCGCGCCACCTCATGGCGGGTGCTTGTGCGCAGGTCTGTGTCCGGGTTGCCTTGTGGGTCAATTCAAGGTGTGTCCCCGCAGGTGCAGGGCCAGCGCCGCATCGAACGCATGCGTGTGTTTGGCGAACCAGGCGCCCAGTTCGCGAGCCATCTGGCGCGCCGGTGCGAGATCGCCGTTGCGGATCTGCCCGATGCCCTCGCGCAGGAGGTTGAGCACCACGCGATGTTCCAGCGCGTGCGCGTCCGAACGGCCATGGCCTGTGTCGCGCATCCAGGCATCCTCCTGGCCGAAATGGGTGGAGACGTGGGCCACCAGGTCGGCCCAGGCCTGGGGAAGCTCGGCGTCGTTCGCGGCCTGCGCGCGAGCCAGCCGCTCCATGAGTTCGCGGTTCATCGTGTCCAGCGGGCCGTAGTCCAGATTCAAGGCCTCGGACCATTGCGCAACGGGGGTCGCCATCGGGTGCTCCTTTTGTCTCTTGCAAGGCGTTGCCGGAGCTTGGCAGTAGCCGTCGCCGCGCGCCTTGATCCAGCGCAAACGCTGGGCACGCGCAAGGCCCGGTGGCCTGTGGGCCCACCGGCGCGCCGCTACACTGGCCGGCGTTATGACCAGCGAATTCCAGCCTCCTTACGTGCCCCTTTCCGCGGTGCACAGCACCCTGCAATCCACCGGTTTCGCGCTGCTCAGTGCGGCCGACGTGAGCGAATGGCTCGCCGCGCGGCCGGTGGATCTGGCCGAGCTGCACACCGGCTGGAACCAGCTGCCACCCGATGCCTACCTGAAGGACGGTGGTCGTTACCGCAGCCGGCGCCACAGCTGCTTCGTGGTGGAGGACGATCGCGTGCGCCAGGTGCCGCACCGCGCCCACTGGCAACCGCTGGAATACAACGCCTTGCACGGCGGCATGCAGCGCTGGTTCGAACCCATGGAACCCGCCACCGTGGCGCTGCCGGTGTGGAGCCGCCTGCTTGCGCGGCTGGGCGAAGCGGCCAGCCAGTTACGTGGCCCGCAGCCCTGGAGCGTGGAGGCCCACGTGTTCCGCATCGACACCACCGACGGCATTGGCCGCCCCACGCCCGAAGGTGCCCACCGCGACGGTGTGGACCTGGTCGCCGTGTTCATGGTCGACCGCCACGCCATCAAGGGCGGGGAGAGCCGCGTGTTCGAAGCGAACGGCCCCAGTGGCCAGCGCTTCACACTGCGCGAGCCGTGGTCGCTGCTGCTGATCGACGACTCGCGCGTGATCCACGAGAGCACACCGATCCAGCCGCTGGAAGAGGGCGCGCTGGGCTGGCGCGATACGCTGGTGGTGACCTGCCGGCGGGGTGGCTTCCAGGGCGACTGATCCGCCCTGAACGTCAGACGCTCACCCAGCCCCTGAAGCCCCGCGCGGCGTAGTACGACTGCGCGCCATTGTGGTACGTGAAGACCTGGCCGTAGCGCCGGTCGCAGAACAGCGCGCCGCCCAGCTTGCGGATCCCGGGTGGCGTTGCCACCCAGCTCGAGGTCTTCAGGTCGAACTCACCGTACGCCTGCAACTGGCGGTACTGCGCTTCCGTCAGCAACGAGATGCCCATGGCTTTCGCCATGTCCATCGCGTTGTCCGCTGGTTTGTTCTCCTTGCGCGAGGCCAGTGCCTCGGCGTCGTAGCAGAGGCTTCTTCGGCCCGACGGGCTCTCGGGTGCGCAATCGCAGAACAGGCAGGCGCCGCTGGCATCGACCGGGCCGATGACGTCCGGCTCGCCTCCCGTCTCCTCCATGGCGAGCAACGCCTTCAGCTTGTCGGGGTTCGCTTGCAGCCGGGCTTCCACCTCGGCCCATCTCACCCCGGTGTGCCGTTGCGTGTGCTTGTCGAAGCGCTGCTTCAACGTCCGCAGAAGCGTGTCGCGCTGTTCTGCTTGCATGGCGCAGGGCGGCGGGTCAGACCCGTTCGAAGATGGCCGCAATGCCCTGGCCACCACCGATGCACATGGTCACCAGCGCATAGCGGCCCTGGATGCGCTGCAGTTCGTGGATGGCCTTCACCGTGATGAGCGCGCCCGTGGCACCGATGGGGTGGCCCAGCGAGATGCCCGAGCCGTTCGGGTTGACCTTCGCCGGGTCCAGGCCGAGGTCGCGCGTGACGGCGCAGGCCTGTGCGGCGAAAGCTTCGTTGGCCTCGATCACGTCCAGGTCCTTCACCGTGAGGCCAGCCTTCTTCAGCACAGCCTGCGTGGCGGGCACCGGGCCGATGCCCATGTACTTCGGGTCCACGCCGGCGTGGGCATACGCCACCAGGCGCGCCAGCGGCTTCGCGCCACGCGCCTTCACGGCACCGGCATCCATCAGGACCACGGCGGCGGCGGCGTCGTTGATGCCGGAGGCGTTGCCGGCGGTCACCGTGCCGTTCTCCTTCAGGAACACCGGCTTGAGCCTGGCGAAATCGTCCAGCGTGGCGTTGCTGCGGAAGTGTTCGTCGGTGGCGTAGGCCACGTCGCCCTTCTTGCTCTTGAGCGTCACGGGCACGATCTGGTCCTTGAAGTAACCGGCTTCCGTGGCGCGCTGAGCGCGGTTGTGGCTTTCCACGGCCAGCTTGTCCTGGTCTTCGCGGCCGATGCCCCACTTGGCGGCGATGTTCTCGGCCGTCACGCCCATGTGGATGGTGTGGAACGGGTCGTGCAGCGCGCCGATCATCATGTCCACCATCTTGGTGTCGCCCATGCGGGCGCCCCAGCGCATGTTGAGGCTGGCGAAGGGCGCGCGGCTCATGTTCTCGGCCCCGGCACCAATGGCAATGTCGGTGTCGCCCAGCAGGATGCCCTGCGCGGCCGAGACGATGGCCTGCAGGCCCGAGCCGCAGAGGCGGTTGACGTTGAAGGCGGGTGTGCCTTCGGCGCAGCCGCCGTTGATGGCCGCCACGCGCGAGAGGTACATGTCTTTCGGTTCGGTGTTGACGACGTGGCCGAACACCACATGGCCGACATCCTTGCCGTCCACGCCCGCACGCGCGAGCGATTCGCGCACGACGAGGGCGCCCAGTTCGGTGGGGGGCTGGTCCTTCAGGCTGCCGCCAAAGGTACCGATGGCGGTGCGCACGGCGCTGACGACGAAGACTTCACGGCTGCTCATGGCGATCTCCTTGGAATGACGATGGATGTCGGTAACCCGCCATCGTAGCCCGGCTCGCCGTCCCGGGCCGGATGTCCGTTCAGAAGACCTGGCGTGCCACCACCCGCAACTGGGTGCCGCTGCCGTCCCTGCCGGGCCGCGTGAGCAGGATCTCGCCCATGGCGGGGTTCTGGCCGGTGAGGGCGGTGATGTTCACCTGGTGGGTGACGAGCGCCATGTTGCGGGGTGCCTGCCAGCCTTGCACGGCGTCCAGCACGTCGCGCGTGCTCATCTCGCGTTCATCGGTTCCGAAGAAGGAATTGAGTGGCGTCCAGACGGTGTTTTTCTTGAAGGCGATCATGGCGGTGTCCACGCAGCGGCACCACGCGCTGGAGCGCACCTGGTCAACCTTGACGCGCTCGCGCAGGAACGCGGCCGCGACCTTGCGCGCCTGCTCACGGCCAGCTTCGCTCAGGTTGCGCTGGGTGCTGCAGTCGCCCAGCGTGAAGTTGGGCGGGTCGCCCACGCCGGGTGTGGTCTGCGCATGGCGCATCAGCAGCACGCAGCCACCTTCGCGCAGCAGGTTCCAGAAGCCCGGCTCCTGTGCCACCGTGAATCCGGGCAGGGTGGCCAGCGTGAGGGCACTGGCCTGGGTGAAGAGGCGTCGTCGCATGGGGGGCTCCTTGGGCGTGTCAGTCGCGCACGTCGGCGACGGGGTTGCTGCCGAAGTCGGGGCGCTGCAGCCAGGCCAGCACGCGCCCGGCGGCCTCGTCCGGGGATGTGAGCTGCCCCTGGCTCTTGAGTTCCACGAAGCGCTCATGGTCCGGAAAGGCCGCAGGGTCGCCGGCGCGAAGCTGGATCTGCATGTCGGTGTCGATCACGCCGGGCGCCAGCGACACGAGCCTTGCGCCCTGGGCGTGCCGGGCTTCGTCCAGCGCGCTGCAGCGGGTGAAGTGGTCCATGCCCGCCTTGGCGGCGCAGTAGGGTGCCTGCGACGCCATCGCGCGGCGGCCCAGGCCAGACGAGATGTTGAGCACCTTGCGCGGCCCACGCCAGCCGCCTTGCACCCAGACGCGGGTGGCGCGCAGGAATGCGGCGGTGAGCTGCATCGGTGCTTCCAGCCCGACGCGAAGGGCGTTGGCGAGTTCGCTCGGGGGACATTCGTCCAGCGGGCCGATGCGCGGGATCACGCCTGCGTTGTTGATCAGGGTGGCGCTGGCGATCGCACCGGCGTCGAGATCGGCCAGCCATTCACCCAGGCGTTGCGCGGCGGCCGTGGTCTCGGCGAGGTCTTGCGTCCACTGTGTGAGGGTGGCGTCCTTGCGCTGGGCCTCGTCGGCCAGTTCGGTGCTGATGTGGCGCGCGATGGTGAGCAGGTGGCTGTCGGTGCGCAGCGATCGTTTCGCCATGGACAGGCCCATGCCGCGCGAGCCGCCGGTGAGGATGGTGAGGTGGATAGGGTTCATGGGGTGGGTCAGAAAGGGCAGGGGCTGAGAAAGTGCATGGTCTCATTGCTCTGCGGATGTGGCAACGAGAGCTGGTGGGCATGCAGCAGCAGGCGCGGGGCCCGGGCCTGCTGTGCGGGCGTGGCGTAGAGCATGTCACCGAGTATGGGGTGGCCGATGGCTTGCAGGTGCACGCGCAACTGGTGGGTGCGGCCGGTGACGGGTTCGAGTTCGAGCCGTGTGCTGTCAGGGCCCGATGGGCCGGCGATGCGCCAGCGTGTGACGCTGGGTTTGCCGAGTTCGGCGCTGACGATGCTGCGGGGGCGGTTGGGCCAGTCGATGGTGAGGGGCAGGTCGATGGTGTTCCAGCGGTTGTCGGGTTGCGGGTTGTGCAATGTGCCGGCGACGATGGCGGTGTAGCGTTTGTGGACTTGTCGGGTCTCGAAGGCGCGGCTCATGTGGCGTTGTGCGTCGAGGCCGCGCGCCATGACGACCAGGCCGGAGGTGGCCATGTCGAGCCGGTGGACGACGAGGGCGTCGGGCCACCGGGCCTGTGCCCTGGCGCTGAGGCAGTCCTGCTTGTCGGGGCCTCTTCCTGGGACGGCGAGAAGGCCTGCGGGTTTGTCGAGGACGATCATCTGCTCGTCTTCGTGGATGAGCTGTACGTTGCTCACGGGTTGCACCTCGCGGGCGTTCGGGCACACGGCGCCCTGCTCCGCGAATGTCCCCCGCCGGCTGGTGCCGGCTCCTCCTTTATTTCGCTGCGCAGGGCGCCGTGTACCCAAACGCCAGAGGTGATGTTGGCGCGCAATGCCTCAAGCGCCAACGAGGGGCTGGGTGATCGGGGTGGCCGGCGCAGCGAAATAAAGGAGGAGGGGCGGCGCAGCCGACCCGGGGGACATTCGCGGAGCCGGCCACCCCGGTCGCCAAGACCCGGAGCAACCGGGGAAAAAGACAACAACATCCGCACATTCTCCCGGCAAAGGACAATACCCCCCATGCTGCTGCTGGCCCCCATGGAAGGATTGCTCGACGCCACCCTGCGCGATGTGCTCACGCGCACCGGCGGCATCGACCGCTGCGTGACCGAATTCATCCGCGTCACCAACACCGTTCTGCCCGAACGTGCCTTCATCCGGGTGATGCCTGAACTGCTCAACGGCGGCCGCACCCGCGCCGGTGTGCCCGTGCGCGCGCAGCTCCTCGGATCGGACCCCACCCTGCTCGCCGAAAACGCCGAACGCCTCGCCAGTCTGGGGCCACACGGCATCGACCTCAACTTCGGCTGCCCCGCCAAGACCGTCAACCAGAGTCGGGGTGGCGCGGTGCTGCTCGATGAGCCGGAACTCATTGGCCGCATCGTGGCTGCCGTGCGCCGTGCCGTGCCGGCGCCCGTGCCCGTGTCTGCCAAGATGCGCCTCGGCTTCAACGACGACGCACGTGCCGAAGCGTGCGCCCATGCCATTGCCGAGGCGGGTGCGGACGAACTGGTGATCCATGCCCGCACCAAGGCCCATGGGTACCGCCCGCCCGCCTACTGGGAGCGCCTCGCCGAGGTGCGCGCCTCGCTGCCCGCCCACCTCCGCCTGCCGGTGATCGCCAACGGGGAGATATGGACCGTGGCCGACGCCCTGCGTTGCCAGCAAGTGACAGGCTGCGAGCACCTGATGATCGGCCGCGGCATGGTCACCGACCCCGGTCTGGCCCTCGCGATCAAGGGTCTGGGCCATGTGCCCTGGCACGTGCTGCCGCCGCTCATGGCCGTGTTCTGGCAGCAGGTCAGCGCGCGCGTGGAGCGCCGCCACAGGGCCGGGCGGCTCAAGCAGTGGCTCAACTACCTGCGCAAGCGCTACCCCGAGGCCCAGGTCGCGTTCGACGAACTGCGGCTGCACAACGACCCTGCCGACATCGAGGCCTGGCTCCTGCGCGCCCGGGCCGTGGAAACGCTTACCACAGAGCCGTCCCGGGCGCTGCCAGCAGAAATGGCGCAGGCGTGTTAACTTCCGGCCCCGGACCCGAACCACGACGCCTCTATGACCTTCCCAGAACAACGGCTGGACGCCTTGACCGCAGACCGTTTGCGCGGCATGCGTCGCGGCATCGAAAAGGAAAGCCTGCGCGCCCAGCCTGATGGGAGGCTGGCGCTCACGCCGCATCCGGCCGCGCTGGGCAGCGCGCTGACGCACCCCCACATCACCACCGACTACAGCGAGTCGCAGCTCGAGCTCATCACCGGCGTGCATGGCAGCGTGGAAAGCTGCCTGGCCGAATTGACCGAGGTCCATCAGTACACCGTCCGCAGCCTGCGCGCCCAGGGCGACGAGATGATGTGGGCGTCCAGCATGCCGTGCGGCCTGCCGCCCGACGAAACCATTCCCATCGGCCGCTACGGCTCGTCCAACGTGGGTCGCGCGAAGAGCGTGTACCGCATGGGCCTGGCGCACCGTTATGGCCGCCGCATGCAGACCATCTCGGGCATCCACTACAACTGGTCGCTGCCTGGTGTCGACAACGACGGCTATTTCTCGCTGATCCGGAACTTCCGCCGCCACGCTTTTCTGCTGCTCACGCTGTTCGGGGCCTCGCCCGCCCTGTGTTCCACCTTTGTCGAAGGCCGGGAACACGAACTGCAGAAGCTTGGCGACACGGGGACGCTGTACATGCCGCATGGCACCTCGCTGCGCATGGGCCGCCTGGGCTACCAGAGCGAGGCTCAGGCCACGCTGGCCGTGAGCTACAACGGCCTGGAAGGCTATGCGGCGTCGCTGCACGACGCACTCACGCGGCCCTGGCCGGCCTACGAGGCCGTGGGTATCCGCAATCCGGGCGGTGACTACAACCAGCTCGCCACCACGCTGCTGCAGATCGAGAACGAGTTCTACGGCACCATCCGCCCCAAGCGCGTGATCTTTCCTGGCGAGCGCCCGCTGCATGCCCTGCGGGAACGCGGCGTCGAATACATCGAGGTCCGCCTGATGGACCTCAACCCCTTCGAGCCCATCGGCATTGGCGCTGCGACGCTGCGTTTCCTGGACGTGTTCCTGCTGCACTGCCTGCTGTCGGACAGCCCGCCCGACACGCCCGCCGAAATCCGCGAGCTGGCGCACAACCAGCACCTCACGGCCGCGCGCGGGAGAGAGCCCGGCCTGAACCTCATGCGCCATGGCCAGAGCGTGCCGCTGGTGCAGTGGGGTGCCGAGCTCCTGGACGAACTGGCACCCATTGCCGCCAGGCTGGATGCGGCGCAAGGCGGCAATGAGCATGCACTGGCCGTGGCGCTGGCCAAGGCCCATCTGCAAGACCCCGACAAACTGCCTTCGGCCCGCGTGCTGCAGGCCATGCACAAGCACCACGGCGATTCCTTCGTGGCCTTCGCGCGGGCCCAGTCGCGCGTCACGCACCAGCACCTTGCGGGCCTGCCCTGGGCCAGCAAGCTGCAGGCGAAATACGAAGCCATGGCGGCCCAGTCATGGGACGACCAGCGCGCCATCGAAGCCGCCGACTCCCTGCCGTTCGAGATCTACCGCCAGGAGTACATCTCTGCGGCGCGGCTGGGCCGGCCGCAGATGGCCGCCGACGCACCGCTCGCAGCCTGAGCGACCCTTGGCGAAAGCCCGGCCCGGAGGGAAGGGCAATGCCCCGCTGGCTGCAGGCGGGTTCTATGCTGCGTTCTTTTTTGCCGGAGAGCGCCATGGCCCGACTGACCGCCGCCGACTTCGACCAGGAACTGCTGATCCTGTTTGATGCCTACGTGCATGGCGACATCGACCGTCGCGCTTTCCTGGATCGCGCCTCGAAGTTCGCCGTGGGCGGCATGACCGCCGCAGGCCTGCTGGCGGCGCTCAGCCCCAACTTCGCGGCCGCACAGGTGGTGCCGGCGAACGACCCGCGCATCAAGACCGAGATGGTGAGCGTGCCATCGCCGATGGGCCACGGCACCATCAAGGCCTATGTGGCCACGCCCGCCGCCCCGCCCACCGGTGCCCGATTGCCTGCCGTGCTGGTGGTGCATGAGAACCGGGGATTGAACCCTCACATCGAGGACATCGCACGCAGGCTGGCGCTGGAGGGCTATCTGGCCTTCGCGCCCGATGCGCTGACGCCGCTGGGCGGCTACCCGGGTGACGAGGACAAGGCGCGGGCGTTGTTTGCACAGCTGGACCAGACCAAGACCCGGCAGGACTTCCTGGCCTCCGCCGCCACGCTCAAGGCCCGCCCCGATGGCAACGGCCGAATGGGTGTGGTGGGCTTCTGCTACGGCGGGGGCATTGCACACATGCTGTCCACCGAGCTGCCCGATCTCGCGGCCGCGGTGCCGTACTACGGCAACCACCCACCGGCCGAGGCGGCCGCCAGGGTGAAGGCGCCGCTGCTGATCCATTTCGCGGCGGTGGACGAGCGCATCAACGCCGCCTGGCCCGCCTACGAGGCCGCGCTGAAGGCCGCCGGCGTGCGCTACACGGCCCACCAGTACCCGGGTACGCAGCACGGCTTCAACAACGACACGACGCCACGTTTCGACGCCGCCGCGGCCAAGCTGTCCTGGGACCGCACGCTGGCGTTCTTCAAGCAGCATCTGGCTTGATCAGCCCTCTGTGACGGCTGGCACGGCCTTCGCAAACGCATTGCTGCCGAGGGCCCGCGCCGTGACGACATGGGACGCCGCGGCCTGCCCGTTCACATCGAGCAGGAACTCCGAGGTGACGACCCGCGCGCCGCAGAAATCGAAGATGCCATGGTCGATCTGCGTGCGCATGGCCTTGTCGTAGCCGTGCCGCGCATAGGTGCCTCCGTCCGCGCCGCCGATGCCGATGAGATGAACGGCGAGGCGGCCGAGCCGCTTGCCCAACGTGCCGTCCGGTGCCTCGTCGTAGGCCCAGCCGTTGGAGAACACGCGGTCGATCCAGCCCTTGAGCTGGCCGGGGAACGACCACCAGTAGACGGGATAGACCAGCACGAGCGCATCGGCCCGGTCGATGCGAGCCTGCTCGCGCAGGATGTCCGACGGCAAGGGCTTTTGAAGAAAGTAGGCGCTGCGGTCGGCCTGGTTGAAGGCCGGGTCGAAACCTTCTGCGGCGAGGTCGGCGATCTCGGTGGTGTGGTCGCCGGAGGCCGCAACACCCTCGGCGAACGCGCGCGCGACGCTGTGCGTGAGGGATTGCGGTTCGGGATGGCTGACGACGATGAGGGTATGCATGGTGGGTTCCTTGGCGTGGTTGGGTGTAAACTACCTTTAGTAATCTACTGATCGTAGGTTACCTTTGGTAGGTTAAAAATGTCAAGCAATCCGATGAAGCCGGCTGTGCCAGCCATACCCAAGAAGCGCCTCCCCAAGGAAGACCGCAACCGCCAGCTCATGGAGGTGGCGTGGTCGATCGTGCGCAGCGAAGGAACCGATGCGCTCACGCTGGGCTACCTGGCTGAGCGGGCCGGCGTGACGAAGCCCGTGGTGTACGACCACTTCGGTACCCGGACCGGGCTGCTCAGCGCGCTCTACGAGGAATACGACAACCGGCAGCACGCCTTGATGGACGAGGCATTACAGGCGTCGGGCAAGTCGCTTCCGGCGGTGGCGAAAGTGATTGCCGCCACGTACGTCAACTGCGTCATGACGATGGGCCGTGAAATGCCGGGCGTGAGTGCGGCGCTGGCCGGGTCACCCGAACTCGACGCGCTGAAGAAGAGGCTGGAAGCGGCGTTCCTGGCCAAGTGCCAGGCCGCGCTGCAGCCCTTCGCGAAGCAGTCCATCGGGCCATCGGGCATGCGGGCGATGCTGGGTACGGCGGAGGCCGTGTCGTTCGCGGCGGCCGCGGGCGAGCTGGATGCGGCGGATGCCAAGAACGAGATCTACGACGCCATCGTGCGGATCGCCCGCAGGACCTGAAGCACGCTGGTCAGGCTTCGCCGCCGAAGCGCTTGATGAGGTTGGCGATGTACTTCTCGACCAGCTTCTCGAACTCGCCTTCCACCACCGGGGCGACCACCATCTTCATCAACCCGGGCAGGGGCACATCGATCTGACCCTGGATGGACAGGGTCAGGCCGGTGGATTTCTTGTTGTCCACGATCTTCCAGTTGCCACCCACCTGCGCGTTGCCCACGCCCTTGACGGGCGTCCATTTGACGGTGCCGCGTGCCTGATCGCTCACGTATTTGCTGGCGTACACGGTCTGGATGTTGACTTGCGCGGTACCGACTTTCTCCATTTCCCACTGGTAGACACCGCCACCCAGGTCGGTGAGTTTCTCCACCTTGGGGAAATGGCTGACCGACTCGGGCACATTGGAGAGCACCTCGAACACCTCGGCCGCCTTGGCCTTGACGTCGAATTCATAGCCCAGATCGATCTTGACGGTGATGCTCATGAGGCGCCTCTGCGGGTGTTGGGTTGGGCCCGATTGTAGGGAGGCCCCGGGCGGTCGTCCCCCGGGAGTTACACCAAGGCACAATCCCCGCTGCGCCCTCGTTACTCCATTTCCGCAAAACGATTTTTTCCATGAGCATCCAGTGGTTTCCCGGGCACATGCACCTCACGCGCAAGGCCATCACCGAGCGCGTGAAGGACATCGACGTCGTCATCGAGATGCTCGACGCGCGCCTGCCCGGCTCCAGCGCCAATCCCCTCCTGGGCGAGCTCACCTCGTCCAAACCCACGCTCAAGGTGGTCAACAAGCAGGACATGGCCGACCCCGCGCGCACCTCGCTCTGGCTCGCGCACTACAACGCCCAGGCGAACACGCGTGCCATCCCGCTGGACGCCAGCGTCACCGCGCCAGCGCGCGCGATCATCGCGTCGTGTTTCGAACTGGCACCCAACCGGGGGGGCATGGTCAAACCGATGCGCGTGCTGATCTGCGGCATCCCCAACGTGGGCAAGTCCACCCTCATCAACACCTTCATGGGCAAGCGCGCCGCCAGGACGGGGGACGAGGCCGGCATCACGCGCACCGAACAACGCATCGCGCTGGCGGACGACTTCTACCTGTTCGACACGCCGGGCATGCTCTGGCCGCGCATCGTGGTGCCCGAAAGCGGGTTCAACCTGGCCGCCAGTGGCGCGGTCGGCCGCAATGCCTACGACGATCAAGAGGTGGCCCTGGAACTGCTCAACAAGCTCAAGCAGTCCTATGCGCCTTTGCTCGAAAGCCGCTACAAGCTGGGTCTGGCGCCCGAGGCCATTGCGGCGCTGCCGGACGAAGACCTGCTGGAGGCCATCGGCCGCAAGCGCGGTGCGCTGGCCGGTGGCGGTGCGGTGAACTGGCAGAAGGCGGCCGAACTGGTGATCGCCGATTTTCGAAGCGGCGCGCTGGGGCGCATCACGCTGGAGACGCCGGAACAGTTCACGGCCTGGCTCCACGCTGGGCAGCAGGCCGACGCGGAGCGCCAGGGGCGCAAGAAGGAGCGGTCTGCCGTCCGCTCCCGCAAACCCGGCCGCCGCTGAGTCCGTTCAGCGGACTTGATCCTCGTCAAGGCGCGGGGAGCCGCGCGGTGTGAGCATGCGTTCAACTTTTTCGGAGTTCGCCATGACCGACCCCCGCCGCATCCTTTTGATCGAAGGCCACCCCGACGTGACGGGGCCGCACCTCAACCGCCTGCTGGCCGAGACCTACGCCGAGGCGGCCCGTGTGGCCGGCCATGAGGTGCGCCGCGTGGCGGTGGGCGCGCTGGATTTCCCCGTGCTGCGCAGCGCGCACGACTGGAAGCAAGGGCCCGTGCCACCCGCGCTGCAGGCGTCGCAGCAGCACATCCTCTGGGCGCAGCACATGGTGCTGTTCTTTCCGCTCTGGCTGGGCGAGATGCCGGCGCTGCTCAAGGCCTGGCTGGAGCAGGTGGCCCGACCGGGATTCGCCGTGGGCCCGGAAGGGCCGAAGGAATTCGGCAAGAAACCGCTGAGTGGCCGTTCAGCGCGGGTGGTGGTGACCATGGGCATGCCCGCGCTGGCCTACCGCTGGTATTTCCGTGCGCACAGCCTGAAGGCGCTGGAGCGCAATATCCTGGGCTTCATCGGTTTTTCGCCCATCCACGCCACGCTGGTCGGATCGGTGGAGCAACTGGGCGATGCCGGCGTACGCAAGTGGCAGGAGAAGCTGCGCCAGCTGGGCAGCGCGGGGGCCTGAGCTCAGGCCTCGACTTTCACACCTTTCCAGAACGCCACGCGGCCCTTCACCATCTCGGCTTCGGGCTTGGGGTCGGCGTAGTACCAGGCGGCGTCGGTGTTGAGCTCGCCGTTGACCAGCAGCGAGTAGTAGTTCGCCTGGCCTTTCCACGGGCAGCTGGTGCGGTGGTTGCTGAAAGTGACGTAGGCGCGGTTGAGCGAGCTCTCTGGGAAGTAGTGGTTGCCTTCCACCACCACCGTGTCGTCGCTCTCGGCAATCGTCACGCCGTTCCAGGTCGCCTTCATGGGGTGCGGCTCACTTGTTCTTCTCTTTGCCCTTGGGCATCACGGCGGTCACCGGCGCCACAGGGCGGTCGGAAGTGCCGGGTCCCTTGGGGAGTGACGTGTCCTTCTTGGGTTTCTTGCTCATCTTTTCGTTGCGTTGTTCCTTGCCCATACGGACCTCCATTGAACGCCGCGCAGTGCGGCACGATGGGCTGATGGTAAGCGAACGGATGCGCGTTTCAAGCCCCTGGCAGGGGGCTGATCGCGGAACCGTGGCGGCTTATTGGCCCATGCCCAGGAAGCTGGCCAGGGCCTCGGGCCCCATCGCGCCGGCTTGCGTGATCACGGCGCCCGTGCGCTGGTGTTTGGAGACGATGAAGGGCACCGATGTGGCACCCAGGCGCTCGAGCAGGTTGGTGTTGGTCTTGATGGTCTGCATCACCTCGGGCGGGATGCTGGCCGAGGCGGACATGCCGCCCTGGCCTGCGAGCAGTTGCTGCTCGTGGGCGTTCATGGTTTCCACCGGGTTGGCGGCGGTCATGATGGCGGCACCCTGCGGCGCGCTCTTGGCGTTCATGATGGCCACCGGCAGCCACACGAACTTGACCTTGCTGTGCAGTGGCTGTGACGACTGCCACAGGTGGCCGCAATGCGGGCACTGGGGATCGAACAGCACGTACACGGTGTGGGCGCTCATCATGGCGCCGGCGGTGAAGCCCTTGCCTTGCGCGGCGAGCACGTCGAACGCCTGGCCCGGGGCAATGGGGGTCTTGTCCTCCGCGCTGGCACCGGGTGCGCCGGGCGCGCCGGTGGCGTCTTCTTTCGAGCAGGCCGCCAGCGACAGGGCGAGTGCAGCGACCAGGGGGAGGGTGAGATGGCGGAGTTTCATGGCGAAGCGGTTCGGTGGTTTTCCTGGGGCCGAATCATCGCAGAGAAGCCACAGCCCTGGTGCGCGCCGGGCTCGTGGCAAGGGGCGTGGCCCCCGCTGGCGGGTGCGCCACGCCCCTTTCGAGCGGTGATGGCGGTACTCAGTTGTTGAAGATCAGGTTGGCGATCAGGCCGGTGGCGATGGCCACGAGCACGTAGTCGCTGCCCACCTGCACCCACTGGTGGCCGCGTGGCGGCGCATACAGGTGGTGGGCGCGGGGGTTCACCACCACGTACTGGCGGCTGCGGTATTCCCGGGGGATGTAGGCGCCGCGGCGGAACTCCGGGCCACGGGCGTTGTAGTAGTAGTGGTGGTGCCTGACCACGGGGCCCGGGCGGAAATCGCGCCGGTCGTCCCGGCGGTCATGCCGGAAATCGCGACGATCATCGCGCCGGTCATGCCGGTAGTCCCGGCGGTCATCGCGCCGGTCGTCCACGCGTTGCATGTGGCTGGGTTCGTAACGGGGGCCTTGCGCGAAGGACAGGGAACTCACGCCCAGCGAGGCAGCGGCCAGAACATACACAACAAGGTTTCGGGGTTTCATGGAGGTTTCTCCTGGGGTTGGTGAGCCTCCATCGTCTCTGCGGCGTGTGAATCTCCGGTAAACGCGACACTGCGCTACGGCAAAGTCCTGTACCGGCTTGTTCGGCCGGGAATGCCTTCGTTTCAACCTTTCATGGCGGCCTGGGCGTGCAGCTTGGCCGCGATGTATTCGCCATGTGTCACATGCAGCAGACCAGCCACCTTGCTGATGACGTGGTGCTCGTGCGCGTCCAGGTGGTGGTCGGCGAAGGCCACTTCCCACATGGCTTCCACCACACGGATCTTCTGCTCCTGCGTGTAGCGCTCGTTCATCAGGCGGGTGAAGCGCTGGTAGTCGTAGGACGTGCGGGCGGTTTCGTGGGCCAGTTCCAGCAGGCGCTGCAACTCGTCTTCTTCCAGCGCAAATTTGCGGCGCAGCGCGGCCAGCACCGCATCGCGCTCGCTGTCCTGCAGGCCGGGTTCGGCCCGCATCACTTCCACCAGCAACACGGCCGTGGCCAGCTGCAGGGTGTGCTCCTGCTCGGCGGGCGCCTGCGTGCCGGCGGGAGCGGTCAGGCTGGCGGTCAGATTGTCGAAAAGGTCTTTCAGATTCCTGAGCATGGGACAGAAGGTGGAGTGCGGTGATACCCGGATGGAGCCCGGGACGGTGCTCAGGGTTCCCGTCCCCAGACCAGCAGCAGGTTGTTGGCGGGCATCGCGTGGCGCTCGCGCAGCACCAGGCCGGCCTTGCGGGCCATCTGCTCCACGTCCTCCCGCCGCCGGATGCCCCACGCGGCGTTCTCGTGGCGCAGGCTGGCGTCGAAGGCAAGATTGCCTTCCGAGGTGGGCACGCCGTCCTCCAGATACGGGCCGTAGGTGATCAGCACCCCCTGTGGTGCCAGGTGCCTGGCCGCGCCCTGCATGAGCGCGGCGCAGGTGGCCCAAGGTGCGATGTGCAGCATGTTGGCGCAATAGATGCCATCGAAGGCCGCCGGTTGCACTGGCCACGCAGGGGTCATCACGTCGAGCACCCGTGGCGGCAGCACATTGCCCGTGCCGACGTCTGCCGCCCACGCGCGAATGGAGGGCAGCGCGTCCGCCACGGCATCCGTGGGTTGCCAATGCCAATGGGGCATGGAAGCCGCGAAAAAGGCGGCGTGCTGGCCGGTACCGGCAGCGATTTCCAGCACCCGGGCTTGTGCAGGCAGCACCTGCTGGAGCACCGACAGGATGGGCCGCTTGTTGCGCTCCGCAGCCGGGCTCAGGCGCATGATGTTGGCGTTCATGCGGGCATTGTCCGGCAAGGCGCGCCGACAATGCGCTCAGTTGAGCGAAGCCGGCTCGGTCTCGGCGCTGTGGTCCGCGTCGCGCGGCATCGAATTGATCATCGCGAGTGCCTGGCTCTCGGCTTCGTTGATGACGTCGTTGGGCACGGCGTGGGCCGGGTCCAGCGGGACGACGCCCATGCCGATGCGCGGCCGGAACAGGTGGCGTCCACGCTGCTCGTCGAGCACCGCCATGGGATGCGAGACCGTCAGGACCATGCGGGCTGCGGTGGCGCTCACGGGGGGCTGTTGCGGATCCATCGTGAGCACGACGACAAAGCAGCGCGGGTGGTACAGGCCAACCACACAGCGAAAACCTGCGGCACGGCGGATGCGTGCCGCCACGGTGGACAGGATCTGATGTTCCGAGCCGGGCCCCACCACATCGGCGAGCTCGTACAGGTTGCTCACATACAGGCACAGCACCGCCGCCTTGCACTCCAGGCGCGCGGCGCGCCAGAGCGCATGCTCCACATCCGCGATCAGCGCAGAACCGGTGGACAGGCCCGTGGCCGGGTCGGTGCTCTGGTGCAGGCGGGAAAGGCGGCTGAGTTCGCGGTTGTGCCGGTTGCGCAGCAACGCCAGCACGGAAGCCATGAGGAAGAAGATGAGCGTGATCGCGGCCGTGAAGATCCAGGCGCCCAGGCCCAGCGGCACGTCGAGCCCGCGGAGGTAGTGGCCGATCGTGGTGATGGCCAGGCAGCCGATGGCCACGGCCATCCACCGCGCGAGGGGATCACCCCGGCGTGCCGCCCGCAGCGCCGCGAACAGCGCCAGGAGCACGGGCACCATGTTCACCAGGGCAGTGGCCACCAGCAGGTGGTGGAAGTTTGCGGCATCGATCTGGCTGGCCAGCACCACCAGGATGACGGCTGCGGACAACAGCAGCGCGCTTCCAATGGCGGTGAGGCGGTGCACCTTCCCGTCTTCGCGCGCGCCCCCCAGCCAGGTGCCCACGTAATACAGGCCCATGCCACCGGCCGCGGGGCCCAGGCCCGCTTTGAGCACCATCAACAGGCGTTCAGGCATGCCGGGAAAGAACACCTCGGGCAACCCGGTCATCACCACGCAGCTGGCGCCGGTGATCGACACGAACAGCAGGTTGCGCCAGGCGCCAATGCTGCGACCGTTGAACAGATCGGCCAATGCCAGTCCGGCAAGGGTGAACAGGCCACCCAGCATGGCAGACCAGACGGCAATTTCAGCAATGGGCATCCGCCGATTATGGGGACTGCACAGCCACCGGGCGTTGCCACCCCGTCAAGTTTTTCACGGGAGGGCGAACAACGGCTACCTTCCCGTGGCCGATGAGCGCCTGCGCTGCTCGGTGTACGCGGCCCTTTCCTTGGGCCGTGGCTGGGGTTTGAGGCGCGGCATCGGTTCGAGGAATGTGGAATGCTGGCGCAGCAGCATGGCGGCCTCGGCTTGCGCGCGCCGCTTGGACAGCACATGCAGCACCAGCAACCCGACACCGAGCCCCAGTGCCATCCAGGCCGGTGCCAGCAAGGCCCGGGCGGCCGATTTGAGCGAGTGGTCGATGCTCATGGCGATCGATACAAGCCACAAGGTGATGCCGGCCGCCAGCGCCCCGACGCCATTGAACAGCAGGGGGTGCGCTCTGCGGCGCTGGGCGCGACGGCGCCCGGAACGGCTCTTGGAACTGGATGTCTTGGTCATGGGAAACGTGCCCGCCATGATGGCGCAAGCGCCGCCTGGAAAACCGCGCAGGGCGACAGACGGGACAATGGCCGGCTGGCCGTGCTTCCGGGTGCGACAGGTGGTATTCCGGGTAAGAAAAAAACCTGCGTGCCTTGCGCCTACATTCCTGCCATGGTCTTTCCCATCCAATCTTCATCGTCACCCGGGAGGGCGGCGCATGCCGTTTCACGGCTTCGTGCCGTGCGCCTGGCCGCCAGTGCCAAACCCTTCGTGGCGCGCGGTTCGGGCGGGGGCCGCTGTGAGGGCTGCCGTCTGGTCGCCAGCCACTGCGTGTGCGCCCTGCGGCCGCAGGCGCACACCCGTTCCGGGGTATGTCTCATCATGGGCGATATCGAAGCGCTCAAACCCAGCAACACGGGCTGGCTGGTGGCCGACATCGTGGCCGATACCTACGCATTCGGCTGGTCCCGGACGGCGGTCGACCCTGGCCTGCTGGCACTCCTGGCCGATCCGCAATGGCAACCGTATCTGGTGTTCCCGGGCGAGTTCGTGTCGCCGGAGCGCGTGGTCACGGACATCCCCCACACCGGATCCACCCCGGAGGCGCATGGCAGGAAGCCGCTGTTCGTCTTGCTCGACGGCACCTGGTCCGAAGCCCGCAAGATGTTCCGCAAGAGCCCGTACCTTGATGCCTTGCCCGTGCTCAGCCTGCAGCCCGAGGACGTGGTGTCCCACTACCGGCTGCGGCGTTCATCGCGCGAAACGCACTTCTGCACCTCCGAAGTGGCCGCGCTGTGCCTGGCGCTGGCGGGCGAGGTGCAGGCCGCCCACGCATTGGCGAACTGGCTCGACGTGTTCACCACCCACTACCTCAGCGCCAAGCGCGGCACGCCGCTGGACCGCACCAGCGCGGCCCATCGCGAACTCGACGCACTGCGTGAGGTAAATTGCCAGGATGCCGAACAAGGTCCTGCTCACCGGCTTTGAGCCGTTTGGTGGCGAATCCATCAACCCCAGCTGGCTGGCCGTGAAGGCGCTGCATGGACGCCAGGTGCTCCGGCACACGGTGGTGGCCGCGCAGCTGCCCACCGTGTTCGACGCCTCGTTGCGCGAACTGCAGGCCCTGCTGCACCAGCACCGGCCCGCGCTGGTGATCTGCGTGGGCCAGGCCGGTGGCCGTGCGCCACTCTCGCTGGAGCGCGTGGCCATCAACGTGAACGACGCGCCCATTGCCGACAACGCGGGCGCGCAGCCGGTGGACACACCGGTGCAGGCCGGCGCACCCGCCGCCTACTTCACCACCCTGCCCATCAAGGCCATGCTCGGCATGTTGCGTGAAGAGGGCGTTGCGGCCGAGGTGTCACAGACTGCGGGCACTTTCGTCTGCAACCACGTGTTCTACGGGCTCATGCACGCCCTGGCCACGCAGCCCGATCTGGGTCATGCGCGGGGCGGCTTCATCCACGTGCCCTGGCTGCCCGAACAGGGAACACCCAGCATGCCGCTCGACGACATCGTGCGCGGCCTGCGCACGGCGGTGCGTAGCGCGCTGCGTGTTCAGCACGACCACGCGCTCGGTGCCGGCGCCACGAACTGAGCCCGGCCTTCAGGCCTGCCACACGCCGAAACCGGCCGAACGCAGGTCGATGCCGATCTCGATCTCCTTCTCGACGGCGTCCTCGTACCGCATCGGGTTGAACCCCTCGTACAGATCCGGCAGCAGCCGCAGGCCGTACCTGAACACATACGCGTTGCACTGAATGCCCGCCTTGTGCTTGTCGAATCGCACATCCGGGTCCAGACCCGTCATGCCCACGTAGACGCAGGGCTTGCCATCGATGTAGCCAGGGTTGTTCTTGCGGAATTTCGGCTCCAGCAGCACGTCTTTGGAGAGCTCTATGACGTAGACGTGGTGGTGACGGCGGCGGGGCATGGTGGGTTGGATTGTCCGATGCGCCGCTCCGGGGTCAAGCCGCTTGCCTGGACATCGCGATCTTTGACTTGCAGCGAGGGTAGTTGGTGCAACCCCAGAAGGGTGAACCCGTCTGCCGGTTGGCACGCTCCACCATCTTGATGCCACAGCTCGCACACGTTGGCCGCGCGTAGTCGCCTTCGAACGCTACCGCCAGAAGCGCTTGTTGCTGCTCGGGCGTGCGTTGCCCGATCAGGGCCAGCAAGCCTTTGCCATCAAGCAGATGGATGCCGTTCTGCCTCGCGAAATCCACCGCATCCGGCGTGAAGGTCGAGGTGGTGGCGTAGGTACCGCGCTTGAGCTGGTGAGATGCCATCACCCCGAAAAATTCACGCACCTCCTTCACGCCAACTGGCTTGGATAGCCAGTGCTTGCACTGCACCACCGACGCGGGCCCCTGCATGTGCTTCGAATACAGCCACACGTCCACACCGCCATCCGCACCGTGCGACTGCGTGCGTGCCTCAAACCCGGCTTGAGCGAACAGCGCCTCACACACCGCTTCGAAGCGCCGCCATTCGATGGCCTTGAAAACTGCTGGGCCCCATTCTGTTGGTGTGGGTGATGCTTTGGATGTGTCTGCAGGTTCTGACGATGCGGAAGCCCGCCAGATGGCGGACTCTTCGTATTGCGCTGTCGGTCTGGCCGATGGCACGCTTTTCAGCAGTGGCGCGACTTTGGGCAGTGGTTTCTTGCTTTCATCGCCCTTGTCTTTCACCACGAAATGAATGCCCAACAGGAGCACCCCTATGCCGATGGCCAGCCAGGCCGGCATCTGAATCGCACGGGTCGCCGCGCTGAGCATCGGATTCGCGGACAGAAACAACGACATGAGCAGAAATGCAACGCCCAGTCCCAGGGCGCTCAAACCCTTCTCCAGAAATGGCTGACGGTTCTTTCTGCGACGTGATTTAGTGGACGATGATCTGCCCATGTGAGAAGCCCCCTGCTTGCTTTGTTGATTGACGCGGGCATGATGCCGCAGATCAACAAGAGGGGAGGGAGTAATGACAACCAATCGGGGAAGCGGGCGCCGAGCGCATTCATCGCGGCGACTGGCGGTGCTCATGGGGTGTGGGCTGCTTGGCTCAGTCCTACATGCGCAGACTGTTTATCGATGCGAAATGCAAGGAAAGGTCTCCTACTCGCACGAGCCCTGTGTGGGTGCGAAAGCGCTGGATACGACACCCACTCAGGGGCTGGACAAGTCCAGCGGGAAAAGCCGTAAAGGCCCGGACGTTCGAAAGGCTGAGCATGACAGAGCCATGAGTGAAGCCCTGCGACCCATTACCGGGTTGGAGCATGAACAACGCCAGACATTGCATCGTCGCTTCAAGCTTTCACATGCAGCGAAGTTGGAGTGCGCCTTGCTGGACAGCCGCCTCGCAAGCCAGGAAACCAACGAGCGCACTGCGACGACCCCCCAAGACCTGCAGACGGCTCAGCAGTCCCTGTTTGAAAGTCGCAAGCGCTTTCGCGATTTGCGCTGCTAGGTATGGAGGGGCATTTCGGCCTCAGCGATCCAGCTCAGCCTTCGCCGCCGTCAACTCGCTCTGCGCTTCCGCCAGTTTCTTGCGCGCCTTCGCAATGTCCTTCTTCTTGCCCTCGCGAATCTCTTCCTGAAGTTCCGCGTCGCGCTCGCTCACCTTGTTCGTGGCGTCGCGCACCTTCTTTTCGCGCTCGGCCGCCAGCGTCTGGTCGTCACACTTCCTGGCAGCGCTCAGCGCGTCTTCCAGTCCTTTGGCCTTGCGGGTTTGTCCCCTGGATTTCGCAAGGATCAGCTCGTTCTCGATGTTGGCCACCTTGGCCGCGCATCCCTTGAGCGGCGCGGCGTCGTTGGCAGCTACGGCCAGGTGTGCCGTGAGTGCCAGGCCTGCGGTGGCCAGCAAACCGAGAAGTCGGCTCATGCCTTGCTCCTTGTCAAAGCCAGACCGAACCCGAGCTCGGGCTGGTGTCGATGGTGAACTCCGGCGAGCCACCCAGCAAGAACGCACCGAGCACAAAACTCAGCAACGCCATGAAGATGCTCGCCCAGAACGCGGTCCAGAAACCGCTGATCTTGAAGCCGTCCACGATCTTCGCCACCAGCAAGAGCATCAGCGCGTTGATCACGAGCAGGAAGATGCCGAAGGTCAGCACCGTCAGGGGCAGCGTGAGCACGACCAGCAAGGGCCGCACGATGGCGTTGGCCAGACCCAGAAGCAGGGCAGACACCACCAGCGACGCGGTGCTGCTGAACTGGATGCCCTTGAAGACGTGGCTGGCCACCCAGAGGGCAAGGGCGGTGATGGCCCAGTGGAGGAGGAATGGGGTCAGGTTGGCAAGCATGTCATTTCCCCCACGAATCTTTCAACCCCGTCACCCGATTGAACACCGGCTTTCCAGCCACATGGTCCTTCCGGTCCGCCACAAAGTACCCATGCCGCTCGAACTGGAACTTCTCATCCGGCTTCGCCGCAGCCAGTGACGGTTCCACGTATGCGGTCACCACCTTCAGGCTGTTCGGGTTCAGGGCTTCGATGAAATCCTTGCCGCCAGCGTCGGGGTGTGCGTCGAGGAACAGGCGGTCGTACAGGCGCACTTCGGCCTGCACGCCGTCGGCGGCGCTCACCCAGGTGATGGCGGCCTTGGCTTTCACGCTGTCGGCGCCGGGGGTGCCGCTCTTGGTGTCGGGGATGACCTTGGCGTGCACTTCGGTCACCTGGCCGTTGGCGTCTTTCGCGCCAACGCCGGTGCATTCGATGACGTAGCCGCCCTTGAGGCGCACGACGTTGCCGGGGAACAGGCGCTTGTAGCCCTTGGGTGGCGCCTCTTCGAAGTCCTCGCGCTCGATCCACACTTCCTTGCCGATCTTGAACACGCGGTCGGGTGGCGGGGTCTGGCCTTCGGCGATGGCGCTGTGGGGCAGGGCGGGCTGGGTGCAGTCTTCGGTGTAGCCGTCAGAGCCGAACACCTCGCCCCAGTTTGTGAGCACGAGCTTGACGGGGTCGAGCACGGCCATGCCGCGGTGGGCCTTGTTCTCCAGGTCTTCGCGCAGGCAGCCTTCGAGCGTGCTGTAGTCGATCCACGAGTCGCTCTTGGTCACGCCGATGCGTTCGGCGAAGAGCTGGATGCTCTCGGGCGTGTAGCCGCGCCGGCGCAGGCCCACGATGGTGGGCATGCGCGGGTCGTCCCAGCCGTTGACCTTGTGGTCGTACACCAGTTGCGCGAGCTTGCGCTTGCTGGTGATGACGTAGGTGAGGTTGAGTCGGGCGAATTCGTACTGCCGGGGCGGCGGGTTCTTCAGCAGGCCGCCTTCGCACAGGCGTTCCAGCAGCCAGTCGTAGAACGGGCGCTGGTCTTCGAATTCGAGCGTGCAGAAGCTGTGGGTGATCTGTTCCAGCGCGTCCTCGATGGGGTGCGCGTAGGTGTACATCGGGTAGATGCACCAGGTGTCGCCGGTGTTGTGGTGCGTGGCGCGGCGGATGCGGTAGATGGCCGGGTCGCGCAGGTTGATATTGGGGCTGGCCATGTCGATCCTGGCGCGCAGCACCATGCTGCCGTCTTCGTGCAGGCCGTCGCGCATTTCGCGGAAGCGCTTCAGGTTCTCGGCCGGCGTGCGGCCTCGGAAGGGGCTGTCCACGCCGGGCTTGGAGAAGTCGCCCCGGTTCAGGCGCATCTGCTCGGTGGTCTGCTCGTCCACATAGGCGTGGCCGGCTTCCACGAGGTATTCGGCGGCGCGGTACATGAAGTCGAAGTAGTCGCTGGCCTGGTACAGGTGGTTCTGGCCGTGGGCTTCCCAGTTGAAGCCGAGCCATTTCACGGCATCGAGGATGCTGTTGACGTACTCGGTGTCTTCCTTTTCCGGGTTGGTGTCGTCAAAGCGCATGTGGCACACGCCGCCGTAGTCGCGCGCCAGGCCGAAGTTCAGGCAGATGCTCTTGGCGTGGCCGACGTGCAGGTAGCCATTGGGCTCGGGGGGGAAGCGGGTGCGGATCTTCGCCGGGTCGGGCTCGCCCTGGGCGTGGTGCGCGGCGTCGCCGGGGCTGCCCGCCCAGCGGCGGCTCTGGTAGGTGCCTTTGTCCAGATCGTTCTCGATGATCTGGCGCAGGAAGTTGCTGACCTTGTGTTCGCCTTCCGTGGCGGGGGTGCTGGGGGAGTTGCTGGGGTGGGTGGAGCTCATGCGCCATTCTATTGATCCCGCCCGTCGCGCACCGGCTCCGCCGGTTGGCACTTTGGTTCTAGCGGGGCGGTTTCCGGTATCGTGCCTGTTCCCGGACGAGGAAGAGGAAGCCGAGATGAACAAGGACAACCCCGACACCATGCCCACGGAGGAGCCGCCCCGCTGGGAGATCACGCAGGCGGAGGACGTGTTCCTCCCGTCGGTGCGCGTGCAGATCGGCTGGAGTGACGTGGAAGTGGCCGTGGAGAGCGGTCTGATTCCGCCGGCCGAGGCGCACACGCTCTGGGCCGCCTGGGCCGCGCCGGGCAGCCCGCTGCGGGTGGCGGCGGGGGGGATGGCGGCCCAGGGGGCAGCGGTACCCACCGCCGCCGAACTGGCGCAGGAGGACCAAGCCGCCAGCCAGCCGGCGGTGCCCGGCAAGCGCCCGCCGCTGGACCGTGGCCCGGCGTTCAGCTTCACCAACACCCTGTATTACTTCGGCGGCATGCTGGCCATCGGTGCCATGACACTGTTCATGACGCTGGGCTGGGAGCTTTTCGGTGCCTGGGGTGTGTTCGTACTGGCGCTGGGCTATTTCACGGGCGCGTTGCTGGTGGCGGGCAATCTGCTGGAAAAAGGCCTGCGCACGCCGGCCGGCATCCTGGCCACGCTGGCCGTGTGCCTGGTGCCGCTGGCGGTGTGGGCATTCCAGGCGGGCATCGGCCTGTGGCCCGAAGGTTCGCACGACAGCTACCGCGACTACCACCGCTACATCGACTGGCGCTGGCTCACGCTGGAATTCGCCACGCTGATCGTGGCCGTGGTGCTGCTGTACCGTTACAAGCTACCGTTCATGGTGATGCCGGTGGCTGTGACCCTCTGGTACCTCTGCGTGGACGTGACGCACATGCTGATGCAGCTCGACGGCTTCGACTGGCAGTTCACGCGCGACATGTCGCTGGTGTTCGGCCTGGCGACCTGCGGCATCGCCGTGTGGGTGGACCTTCGCACCCGCGCTGCCGAGAACGAAGAGGACCGGCAGGACTTCGCCTTCTGGCTCTACCTGTTCGGCGCCATCATGTTCTGGTGCGGCCTGAGCCTGCGCGACAGCGACTCGGAACTCAACAAGCTGCTGTACGCGCTCATCAACGTGTTCCTGGTGTTCCTGGGCGCGGCCATCGGCCGGCGCGTGTTCACCGTGCTGGGCGCCATCGGCGTGGCGAGCTACCTGGGCTACCTCGCATACCGTGTGTTCGAGGACAGCCTGCTGTTCCCTTTCGCGCTCACCCTGCTCGGCCTGGGCGTGGTGGCGCTGGGCATCTGGTGGCAGCGCAACGAGGCGGCCATCCATGACCGCCTCGTCGGCTGGCTGCCAGCGGCGCTGAAGCCGCTGGCACGCAACGAGTGAGAAGGGACCAGGGGCACCGAGGGTCCGGCTCTGCCGGCCCCAGGTGCCGCCCCCCTCCCGCCGCAGGCGAGAGAGGGGGGAGCGCCGAAGGCGCGCGGGGGGCGCCCCCTCAATAGCTCAGATTCAACTGCAGCACCGAGGTGGTGCCGCTCACTTCGTTGCCCACCACCAGCAGCGGTCGGCCGTTCGGCGAACGCGAGGCGGGGATGAACACCAGGCCTTCGGGGCCGAGGTCGCCGACGGTTGCCAGGTTGGCTGCGCTCGGCTGGGTCACCCACTCGTTGCGGGTGTTGAGGTAGTCCACGCGGACCGGTGCGGTCGGGGTGGTGATGTCGTACACCAGCACGCCGCCCATGCGCTCCAGGCCGATGAAGGCGAAGGTCTTGTTGCCGATCTGGCCCAGCGCGATGCCTTCGGGTTCCGGGCCCTTGGCGTCGCTGCGGCTGTCCTTGGCGTTGCCTTCGTTGTGGCCCGAGTTGAAGAAGTCCGCGCAGGGGATGTTGCGCGCCTGGCCGAGCATGCACTCGGGGCTGGCGAGGAATTTCTCGACCTCCGCGCCCGAGTCCCACACCAGGCCGCCGTTGGCGTTCCAGATGCTGAAGGAGCGGCCACCATAGCTGTAGAGCCTGTCGTACATGAGGCGGTTGCCGGTCGGGTCCTGCACGCCGGCGGCGGTGAACATCATCGGTGAGCCATCGGGGTTGGTGCGGTAGCCCATGGTCCAGGTGATGTTCAGGCGGCCCAGGTTGGCATCGTCCCGGCAGCCCATGGGGTTGCCCGCGACGGCACCGCAGTAGCCGAACACGGCCGGGTCGAGCAGCCCACCCGCGGCCATGGCGTTGAGCTGGGGCGGCAGGTCATCGCCAGCCCGGCCCGACCAGCCGTTGCGGTTGATCAGGTGCTTGACGCGGAACTCCTCCACGAAGCCCTGGCTGGCGTCACCGGCCCAGTAGGCGGCGTTGTCTTCACCCCAGGCACGCGCGTCCCCTTCGTTGGCGGTCACGAGGTAGGTCTGGCCGCCCACCGTGTAAGAGGCCAGGGCATCGGGCTGGTACATGCCGTACACGCCAGGCCAGGTGCGGATGGTGATGGCGCCGCCTTCGGTGTCCGACGCGTCGAGCTCGTTGCCGGCCACGCCGTGGTCCTTGTAACCCAGGGGCAGGATGTCCGTGACCGTGGCGCTGGCGATGTTCAACTTGGCAAAGGCGTTGTTCTCCTGCAGCGTCACCCACGCGGTGGTGCCATCGGCGGAGACGGCGATGTACTCGGGCTCCAGGTCTTGCGCGACGGTGGCGTTCGGGCCGTAGATGCGCACGCCAGCGGCGCGCAGGGTGGCGGCCTGGCTGTTGAACGCGGTGAACGTGGCCTTGCGCTCCACCAGCGCGGCGGGGTTGCGCACGTCGATGATGCTCACGCTGCCTTCGGGGTCGATCTGGTAGTCGTCGCTCGGCTCGCCTTCGTTGGCCACCAGCACGGTGTTGCCATCGGGCGTGAAGGTGAGCATGTCGGGCAGGGCGCCGACGGCGACGGAGCCGAGCAGGGTGAGGTCGCTCGCTCGGTACAGCGCCATGCGGCCGTTGTCGGTCTTCACGGCGGCCTGGATGGCCACGGCCACGATGCCGTTGTGAACGGCCACGCTGTTGATGGAAGCGCCAGCGAGCACGGTGGTGGCGTCGATCGCGCCGATCTTCGTCGGGCTAGCGGGGTTGCCCATATCCAGCACGTCGACGGCACCCAGCTGCGCATTGACGACGAACAGGCGGCGGCTGGCGGCGTCAAAGGCCGGGATTTCCGCCGCGCTCACTTCGTACTGGCCGGTGCTGTAGGAACCGATCTTCTCCAGCCGCAGGCTCACTGGCGTGGCTTCCGGTGTGGGCGTGGTCGGGGTGGTGGGTGCCGGTGCGTCGCTGCCGCCGCCGCAGGCGGCAAGCACGGCGGTCATGAGCAGCGTGACGGTGAACAGGCGGGTCGCGGGCGAGTTGGTCAGGGGGCGCATCGGCGGTCTCTACGTTGTGGTGGAAACCCACGGTTGTAGAAACGCGCCATGACGTCGCCGTGACGTCGATGTGTCGTTTTTGTGACGAGGCTCACTGCCCGAATCGGGGTCCGTCTTTCAGAAAGGCTTCTTCCTCGGGTGTGCTGGTGCGTCCCAGCACGGCGTTGCGGTACGGAAAACGCCCGAACTTCTCCACGATGTCGCGGTGCAACCGCGCGAATTCGAGGTTGTTCGCCAGCGTATCGCGCAGTTCGGGTGCGCAGGTGTCAAGCAGGCGCTGGAAGCGCAGCACGCTTTCGGCCTGCAGGGCCAGGTCTTCCGCGTGCATGAGCGGCATGCTGAGGAACACCATGCCCACGGTGGCCAACTCGGCGTCCATGCCGCTTGCGTGTGCGTCCAGTGAGAGTTGCTGCGCCCGCTGGTCGCCCGCGAAGGCGCGTGCCTGGCCCCGGTACACGTTGCGGGTGAACTGGTCCAGCACCAGCACCAGGGCCAGTCGGGTGTCGATGCGCGTCTCCCACTCTGCCAAGCCGCCGTTCACCGCTTCCTCCACCAGCGGGCCGAAGCGTTCCTGGATCTGTTTGTCGATCGAGGGGCTGCCGCCGAACCAGAGTTCGTCGCGCTTGTCCGAGCACCAGCCGCGCTCCAGACCGTCGCCCAGCCAGAAGTCGAGCACGTCCTGAGCGGTGGGTGGCTTAAGGGTTTTCATGGAGATTTCAATGTAAAGATGGGCCGGGTGTTACGTCTGGCAACGACTTTGACCGAGCATGTGGAACAGGTTAACGCGGATTTCCTTGTAATAGCGTCACGGGGTGCGAGACCACCCTTCAACTGGAGCCCCACATGAACACGCAGACCTTGAAAACCCCCTGGAGCCGCACCTCGGCCGTGGCCCGAGGCCTCTCCATCGCCGCCATCGCCGCCGGTGCCTGGGCCCTGTCGGCAATGGGCTCCCAGGCCCATGCGCGCAGCGACGTGCACTGGTCCATCGGTGTGAATGTTCCCGGTGTCGTGGTGGGCGCGTCGAGCGCGCCGCCCGTGTATTACGCGCCAGCCCCGGTGTATTACGGGCCTCCGCCCGTGTACTACGCTCCGCGGCCCATCTACTACAGCCCGCCGCCGGTCTATTACGCACCGCGCCCGGTCTACCGCTCCGGATGGGGTCCCGCCCCACGCTGGGAAGGCCATCGCCATGGACACCGGCACGGGTGGGACCGCCACGACAGGCGCCGTTGAAGCCCGTGCTCAGGCGCGGCGGTTGCGCGCGATGCGCGCCGCCAGCCGTGCCGCCAGCCGCGCCGTGATCCGGTCCCGGTCGAATGAAGGGTTGAGCTCCGCGATGTCCGCCGCCACCACGCGGCCCGAAGCCATCACCTGATCGATCAGCCGTTCCACGTGAGCGAGCGGCACACCCAGCACCGCCGGCCCTGACACGCCGGGTGCCTGTGCCCCGGGGAGCACGTCCATGCAGACAGTGAGATAGACCGCATCGCTGCGCGCGAGGTCGACGGCTAGTGCCTGCTGCGCGTCGTGCAGGCCCGTGGCGTCCTGCAGGCTGTCGTCGAGCCAGTAACGCGCACCGATGGTGTTCGCGCGGTCGAACAGGGCCTGCGTGTTGGAAAAGCGGCTGATGCCGAACACCCGGTAGTTGAAGGCGTGGCCGTTCGCCATGCACCATTCGTGCATCTGCCGAAAGGGTGTCCCAGAGTTGGCCTGGCGGGCCATGCGCAGATCGAAGTGTGCGTCGAGGTTGACCACCAGCAAACGGCTGGCATCGGGGTGGTGCTTCACCACACCCTGGAACGTCCCCCAGGCCATTTCGTGGCCGCCGCCCAGCACCAGCGGCAGGCTGCCTCGGGCCATGGCGTCGGCCACGCGCTCACCGAGCGCGGCCTGCGCGCTTTCCAGCTGACCATCTTCGCAGGCCACATCGCCCGCGTCCCACACGGCGGGCTCACCGAGCACCGGGGTGTTGCACAGGGCCTGGCGCAGCGCTTCGGGCCCGTGCGCCGCGCCCCCGCGCCCGCTGTTGCGGCGCACGCCTTCGTCCACCGGAAAGCCGATCAGCGTGATGCCGCCCCGGGCGTGCGCGTCCGCCGGCCGCACTTTCTCATGCCAGCGGGTGCTGATGCCGATCTCCTCCGGGTCCGTGCGGCCCTCCCATTTGAATGGCGGTGTCATGCCCATGGGTTGCTCCTTTCGCATCCATTGGACACCACGCGCTGGCACGGGTTGTGGCCGAACCAGTACGCCAGCTCGTTCGGATGCCCGAGGCGCCACGCCACGAAGTCGGCGCGTTGTCCGGCGGCGAGCTGGCCGCGGTCCGGCAGGCCGAGCGCGCGCGCCGCGTTCATCGTGATGCCTTGCACTGCTTCCAGCGGTGTGAGGCGGAACAATGTGCAGGCCATGCTGGCCATGAGCAGGAGCGATAGCCCGGGCGAAGTGCCCGGGTTGTGGTCGGTGGCGACGGCCATGGGAACACCTGCCGATCGCAGGGCCTCGATGGGTGGCAGGCGTGTTTCTCGCAGCGTGTGGTAGGCGCCTGGCAGCAGCACCGCCACCGTGCCGGCCGCGCGCATCGCCGCGATGCCCTCGGGGCTCAGGTGCTCGAGGTGATCGCACGAGAGCGCACCGAACGATGCCGCGAGCGCGGCGCCACCCTGGTCGGACAGCTGTTCCGCGTGCAGCTTGACGGGCAGGCCCAGGCATTGCGCCGCTTCGAACACGCGGCGCGTCTGCTCGCGCGTAAAGCCGATGTGTTCGCAGAACGCATCGACCGCGTCCACCAGGCCCTGGGCCTGCAGTTCGGGCAGCCAGGTGCAGATGGCGTCGATGTAGTCGTCGGCGCGGCCTTCGAATTCGGGCGGCAGGGTGTGTGCGCCCAGGAAGGTCGTGCGCACGTCGAGCGGCAGTTCGGCGCCCAGCCGGCGCGCCACGCGCAGGCACCGTGCCTCGGCCTCCAGCGACAGGCCGTAGCCGGACTTGATTTCCAGCGTGGTCACGCCCTCGGCCATGAGGCCTTCTGCGCGCTGCGCGGCTGAAGCCAACAGATGGTCTTCGCTGGCGGCGCGCGTGGCTGCCACGCTGGAGCGGATGCCGCCACCCGCGCGTGCGATGGCCTCGTAGCTCATGCCTTGCAGACGCTGTTCGAATTCGGCCGCGCGGTGGCCGCCGTAGACCAGATGGGTGTGACAGTCCACCAGGCCGGGGGTGACGAGCGCACCGCCGAGGTCCACTTCCTGATCGGGGGCGGCCTGGGCGGGCAGATCATGGATGGTCCCCACCCAGGCGATGCGGTTGCCCTCGGTGAGCAGCGCACCGTGTTCGACCAGGCCCCAGCCGTCACCGCCCTGAGCAGGGTCGAGTGTGGCCAGGCGGGCATTGCGCCAGAGTGTGCTGCCGGTCATGTCCAGATGGCGGCACAGAGATCGGGCTGTTCTGCGCTCGCGTCGCCTCGCAGCACGAGCTGCAGCGCGGCTTCGATATCGGGGGCGAACAGGCGGTCCTGTGCATAGAAGGGCACCTGCCTGCGCAGCAGGGCATGGGTGCGCGCCAGGTGTGGGCTGGTGGTCAGCGGCCGGTGGAAGTCCACGCCCTGAGCAGCCGCCAGCCACTCGATGCCGAGGATGGTCGCGGTGTTGCGCGCCATCTCGTCAAGACGGCGACCGGCGTAGGTGGCCATGCTCACATGATCTTCCTGGTTGGCGCTGGTGGGCAGGCTGTCCACGCTGGCCGGATGCGCGTGCGACTTGTTTTCCGAGGCGAGCGCGGCGGCGGTGACGTGCGCGATCATGAAGCCGGAGTTCAAACCCGGGTTGTCCACCAGGAAGGGGGGCAGGCCGGAGAGTGTGCTGTCGATCAGCAGCGCGATGCGGCGTTCGGAGATGGCGCCGATCTCGGCAATGGCCAGGGCCAGCGCGTCGGCGGCGAAGGCCACGGGCTCGGCGTGGAAGTTGCCGCCCGAGATCACCTCGTTCGTGTCGGTGAAGACCAGGGGGTTGTCGGTGATGGCGTTGGCCTCGACGAGCAACGTGCGCGCGGCATGGCCGATGAGGTCACGGCAGGCGCCCATGACCTGGGGCTGGCAGCGCAGGCTGTAGGGGTCTTGCACGCGCTCGTCGTTGTCCAGGTGGGAGCGTCGGATCTCGCTGCCGGCGAGCAAGGCGCGCGTGGCGGCGGCCACGGCGATCTGGCCGGGCTGGCCGCGCACGGCGTGGATGCGCGGGTCGAACGGTGCATCGCTGCCCTTGGCGGCGTCGACGCACAGCGCGCCGATAACGGTGCCGGCCTCCAGCAGGCGTTCGGCCATGAAGAGGCCGTGCAGCGCCAGCGCGGTGGAGACCTGGGTGCCATTGATGAGGGCCAGGCCCTCCTTGGCCGCAAGCGCGATCGGCGCGATGCCCGCCTGCTGAAGGGCCGACGCGGCAGACACGCGCTGCCCCCGCACCAGTACGTCGCCTTCACCCATGAGGGCGAGCGTCATGTGCGACAGCGGTGCGAGGTCGCCCGACGCACCCACCGAACCCTTGACCGGGATCAATGGCGAGATGCCCGCGTTGAGCAGGGCGAGCAGGGTGTCGATGACCACGGGGCGAACGCCCGAGTGGCCGCGTGCCAGGCTGGCCGCCTTCATCAGCACGACCAGCCGCACCGTGGCGTCGCTCATGGGGTCGCCAGTGCCCACCGAGTGGGAGAGGATCAGGTTGCGCTGCAGGCGTTCGAGCTGTTCGTCTGGGATGCGCGTGCGGGCGAGCTTGCCGAAGCCCGTGTTGATGCCGTAGGCCGCGTCGCCCTTCTGCACGATGGCGTCGATGGTGGCGGCGGAGGCTTCGATGCCAGGGCGGGCGCTGTCCGCCAGTTCCACCTTGATGGATTGCCGCCAGATGCTGCGAAGGTCGGCCAGCGACAGCTGACCAGGTTGGAGCGTGAGAGCGAGGTTCATGGAAAGGAAGTGTCTCTTGCGGGCGTTCAGGCCACCATCGGGAGTTTCAGGCCGTGTTTCTTCGCGGTCGCCACGGCCAGTTCGTAGCCTGCGTCGGCATGGCGCATCACACCCGAACCGCAGTCGTTCACCAGCACGCGCGCCAGGCGCTCGGCTGCGGCATCGCTGCCGTCGGCCACGATCACCATGCCCGCGTGCTGTGAATAACCCATGCCCACGCCGCCGCCGTGGTGCAGGCTGACCCAGCTGGCACCACCGGCGGTGTTGAGCAGGGCGTTGAGCAAGGGCCAGTCGCTCACCGCGTCGGTGCCGTCCTTCATGCCTTCGGTTTCCCGGTTGGGGCTGGCCACGGAGCCGGTATCCAGGTGGTCGCGGCCGATCACGACGGGGGCTTTCAGCTCGCCCTTGCGCACCATCTCGTTGAACGCGAGCCCGGCGCGGTGGCGCTCGCCCAGGCCCAGCCAGCAGATGCGCGCCGGCAGGCCCTGGAAGGCGATGCGTTCGCGTGCCATGTCGAGCCAGCGGTGGGTGTGGTGGTTGTCGGGAAACAGCTCCTTGATCTTCGCGTCGGTCTTGTGGATGTCTTCGGGGTCACCCGAAAGTGCCACCCAGCGGAACGGCCCCTTGCCCTCGCAGAACAGCGGGCGGATATAGGCCGGCACGAAGCCCGGGAAATCGAAGGCGTTGCCCACGCCCTGGTCGAAGGCCACCTGCCGGATGTTGTTGCCATAGTCCACCGTGGGCACGCCCAAGGCCTGGAAGTCCAGCATGGCCTGCACATGCACGGCACAGCTTCGGGCGGCGGCGGCGGTCAGCCGGGCGTGCTGCGCAGGGTCTCGCTGCGCCGATTTCCAGTGCGCCAGGTCCCAGCCCGCAGGCAGGTAGCCGTTGATGAGGTCGTGGGCGGAGGTCTGGTCGGTCACGAGATCGGGCCTGAGCCCGCCGGCCCTGGCGCGCCGCACCAGTTCGGGCAGCACCTCGGCCGCATTGCCGAGCAGGGCGACGGAGACCGCCTCCTTCTTCGCCGTGTGGTGCTGGATGAGGGCGAGGGCGTCATCGATGTTCCTGGCCTGCTTGTCCACATAGCGCGTGCGCAGGCGGAAGTCGATGCTGCTTTGCTGGCATTCGACGGTGAGCGAGCACGCGCCCGCCAGTGTCGCGGCCAGAGGTTGCGCGCCGCCCATGCCACCCAGGCCCGCCGTGAGAATCCAGCGCCCCGAAAGATCGTTGCCGTAGTGCTGCCGGCCCGCTTCGACGAAGGTCTCGAACGTGCCCTGCACGATGCCCTGGCTGCCGATGTAGATCCACGAGCCCGCCGTCATCTGGCCGTACATGAACAGGCCCTGGCGGTCGAGCTCGTTGAAATGCTCCCAGTGGGCCCACTTCGGCACGAGGTTGCTGTTGGCCAGCAGCACGCGCGGGGCGTTGGCGTGGGTCTTGAACACCCCCACTGGCTTGCCCGACTGCACCAGCAGGGTCTCGTCGTCGTTCAGGTCTTTCAGCGAAGCGAGGATCTGGTCGAAGCTGGCCCAGTCGCGTGCGGCACGGCCGATGCCGCCATACACCACGAGGTGCCGGGGGTTCTCGGCGACCTCCGGGTCCAGGTTGTTCTGGATCATGCGGAACGCGGCCTCGGCGATCCAGTTCTTGCAATGCAGCGTGTTGCCGCGCGGGGCGCGGATCACGCGGGTGGGGTCGAGGCGGGGGTCGGTGGGCGTGGTCATGGCGGGTGTTTCAATGGCTGTCGGCCGGGTTGTCGTGCAGCTGGTCGTGATTTTCTTTTAATTTGTATAGACAACTTTATCGATTGATAATCCCGGCTGTCAAGACCACTTTACGGATCGCCGCCCCGTAGAAACCCCATGACAAGCCCTTCCAGCCCGTCCGCCCGCGCGCAGCCCGTCTATCTGCGGGTCAAGCAGCACGTGCTCGCGCAGATCCACAGCGGGGCCTGGCGGGAAGGCGATGCCATTCCTGGCGAGGAGACGCTGGCGCGCAGTTTCGGCGTCTCGCGCATGACGGTGAACCGCGCCCTCCGCGAACTGAGCGACGAGCAGATCGTGGAACGGGTGCAGGGCTCGGGCACCTACGTGGCGCAACAGAAGTACCAGGCCACGTTGGTGTCCATCCGCAACATTGCCGACGAGATCGCTGCGCGAGGGCACGCGCACCGCAGCGAACTGCACCGGCTCGAGCGCACCCGTGCCGCAGACGCGCTGTCGCGCCGGTTCGGGTTGAGGCCCAACGAACCGCTGTTCCATTCGGTGGTGGTGCACTTCGAGAACGACGAGCCGATCCAGGTGGAGGATCGCTGGGTCAACCCGGCCGTGGCCCCGGACTACATGACGCAGGACTTCGCCAGCCAGACGCCCAACGCCTACCTGATGCGGGTGGCGCCGCTGCAGGGCGTGAGCTTTGTCATCGAAGCCTGCCCGCCGCCGCCCGAGGTGGCCGAGATGCTGGCCATGGCGGCGGGGGATACCTGCCTGGTGTTGCGGCGGCAGACGCAGTCGCAGGGGCGGGTGGCCTCGGTGGCGGCGATGTGGCACCCCGCGTCGCGCTACCAGTTCACCGGCAGCTTCTGAAGCGCTACATCGCCTTGAACTGGCCCGCGTAGAGCCGGCTGACGGGCCAGGCTTCGGGGCGGCCGCGCAGGCGCAGTGTGTGCTTGCCGGCCTCGTCGCGTTGCACGCTGTCGATCGCATCCGCCCGCACCACAGTGCCCCGGTGCACCTGCCAGAACACCGCCGGGTCCAGCTGCGGCAGCAGATCCTTGAGCGGGGTGCGGATCAGCACTTCGGTGTTTGCGGTGAGCACGCGGACGTACTTGTCGGCCGCTTCGAACACCAGCACCTCGGCGATCGGCACCATGCGGATGCCGGAGCCCACGCTGGCCGAAATCACCTGCAGTCGCTGCGCCGCAGGTGAAGAACCGCTGCCTGCCGAGAGCAGGGCGCGCAGGCGCTCGAGCGTGGCGTCGTCGGGCGCGGGGCTGGTGGGCTGGCGTTGTTGCAGCACCTGTTGCACGCGTTGCACTGTGCGCGCCAGTCGCGCGGGCTGCACCGGCTTGAGCACGTAGTCCACCGCCTGTGTTTCGAAGGCTTCCACGGCGTACGCGTCATAGGCGGTGACGAACACCAGCGCCGGGAATGGCACGCCGGCCGGCCATTCGTCCGCCAGTTCGGCAGCGGCCTGCAGTCCGGTCTGGCCGGGCATGCGGATGTCGAGGAACAGCACCTCGGGCCGCAGCTGCAGGGCCTGCGCCACGGCGGCTTCGCCGTCGCCGACCGTGGCCACCACGTGCAAGCCGGGCCAGGCACGCGCGAGTTCGGCCTGCAGGGCCTGGGCCAGCAGCGGTTCGTCTTCGGCGATCAGGGCGGTGGCGTTCATGGCGAGGAAGTTTGCAGGGGGAGTGTGAGCAGGGCGCGCGTGCCACCGCCGGGTTCGGCGTGCCAGTCCATGTGCGCACGACCGGCGTAGGCGGTTTCCAGGCGTTCGCGAACCTGTGCGAGGCCGAAGCCGGGTGTGGGCGAGGGTTCGCAACCCACACCGGTATCGCTCACCTCCAGCACCAGTTGTGAAGCGTGCCGTCGCGCGCGGATGTGGATGGCACCGCCATCGAGGCTGGGTTCCAGGCCATGGCGGATGCTGTTCTCCACCAGGGGTTGCAACAGCAAGGGGGGCACCGGCTGTGCCGCGAGGTCGTCCGGCAGATCGAGCGTGTAGTGCAGGCGCGGGCCCATGCGAACCGCCATCAGCTCCAGGTAGTCGCGCAGCCGCGCGAACTCTCCGGCCAGCGTGTGCTGTCCGGCGTTGGCTTCGGTGCGCGAAGCGGCCAGTGTGGCGCGCAGGAAGTCGTTGAGCCGGTCGAGCATCGCGGTGGCGCGTTCGGGGTCGGTGCCGATCAGCACCCGCAGGTTGGCCAGGGTGTTGAACAGCATGTGAGGCTCGAGCTGCGATTCGAGCAGCCGGAGGCGCGCCTCGCTGGCCTGCCGCTGGGCTTCCTCTTGTGCCAGGCGGGCATGCGCGAGCATGGCGCGGCTGGTGAAGTAATAGGCGCCGAAGCCACCGGCGGCCAGCGACATCAGCACGAAGCCCAGGGTGGCGCGTGGGACATTGCTCAGGCTGGCCAGCAGCGGGCGCCCGAGAAGGAGGTTGGCGATCACGCTGCCACCGGCGTAGCCCAGCAGCACCGCCACCGTCACCAGCACCGCCATGCGCCACACGCCGGGCCAGCCACTGGGGTGCAGCACGTGGCGACCTCCGTCGATCAGCACCCAGATCGACAGCCCGATGCATTGTGAGTAGAGCAGGTTGATCGCCAGGCTTTCGCTCGTGCCCGCGTTGACGGCGGTGATCACCAGCGCGATCACGGTATTGATCACCACGGCCCCGAGGGCGCGGCGGGCAATGATGTGGTACTCAATGCGCGGCATGGTCACAGTATCCCGCATGCCCGTGCAGGCCGCGCCGTTCAGCGGCCGTGGTCGCGCAGGAGGCGCTCGCGCTCCTGTGCAACCAGTCGCTGCTGCAGTCCACCGCCGCCCAGCACCACCCACACCACGAGGCCGTGGATCAGCAGTCCCAGGCCCCAGCCCAGCGCCGGGTAGATGGCCCAATGCCGGCCGCTGGAGAGTGAGAGAGCGGCGAGCACGGCGTTGACGGCCAGAAAGACCAGGGCGTGCACGTACCAGGCCATGCGCGCGGCGGCGCGGCGGCGTGCCAGGCGATCGAGATCGTCGTGTCGGATGTTCGGGGTGTTCATGGAAGTCTCCGGTTGCGGGTTGAAGGGCAGCACGTCAGGCCAGACCGAGCCACTGGTGCCAGAAAAGCCCGCCCAGGTAACGGCTGGGCAGCAGGGTGAAGGCGCCGGCGACCAGGCAGGCGCTCACGTACAGCCACACCATCACCTTGCGGTGGGCGTCCACGTTGCCGCGCAGCAAGGCGCGGAACGAGAAGAACAGGCTGCCGAACACCAGCGGCACTAGCAGGTGCACCGGCGTGTAACCCGCGATGTTGGGCAGCTTGAAGTCGCGGATGAAGATGGCCGTGATCGCGGTCACCAGCATCAGCGTGACCCACGCATAGCCTGCGGCGCGGTGCAGGCGCGGGCGATGGGCCTGGCCGGCCCTGTGTCCGCGCCGCGCCCAGAGCGCCACGGGCCCCAGCGCGAGGGCCGCGATGGCAGCCGTCATATGAATGGCGATGAGGGGGGTGAGTTGCATGGTGGGCTCCGTCGGGTGCGTGGGAGGCCACTGTGCCGGGCAGGCGGGTGAATCGCCATCGCCTTGCGACCAAACCGCCGAAGCCGGGGGTGAAACGACGCTGGTGCGGCGTGGAATGCCGGCGCCGAGTGCTGGCTTGCGGTCAGTTCAGGAGCGGGCGCGCGGTCAGTGTGAAACTGAACGTGGCGCCCTGGCCCGGCTCTGCCGTGGCCAGGAGTTCACCGCCATGGCGCTGCACGATGCGCAGCGAAGTGGCCAGCCCGATGCCCAGGCCGCTGAACTCATGTGGCATGTGCAGGCGCTGGAATGGCTGGAAGAGCTTGGCGGCGCGCGCCATGTCGAAGCCTGCGCCGTTGTCGCTCACGCTGAAGCGCTGCTGGCTGTCTTGCCAGTTCATGCGCAGGCTGATGACGGCCTGCGGGGTGTTGGCGGTGTACTTCCAGGCGTTGTGCAGCAGGTTCTGCATCAGCGCCTCCACCAGGGCCGGGTCGGCCATGACGTGAAGGTGTGGCTCGATCTCCCAGCGCACCTGCCGCTGCGGTTCAGCGCTGGCGAATTCCTCCAGCAGGCGGGTGGCGATGGCACTGAGGTTGACGGGCTGGCGCTGCAGTTCGCCGCGCGCGTACTGCGAGAGCTTGAGCAGGCCATCGATCAGTTCGCCCATCTTCTTGCTGGCCGCCGTGATGCGTTGCAGGTGCGAGAGGCTTTCACCGTTCATGCCGGGGTGATCTTCGTGCAGGGCCTGGGCGAAGCCATTGATGATGCGCAGTGGTGAGCGCAGGTCGTGCGCCACGGCGTAGGAGTAACTCTCCAGCTCGTCGTAGGCCGCCTTCAGCGCCTCGGTGCGGTGGTGAATGCGCTGCTCCAGCGAGGCATTGAGCTGCTGGATTTCCATCTCGGCGTGCTTGCGCTGGGTGATGTCCTGGATGACGCCCAGCGCGCTCACTGCCCGCCCGTGCGCATCGCGTTCGAATTCGGCCTGCACCAGGAACCAGTGCTCTTCGCCGCCGAACCGCAGGCGGTACTCGATGTGGTACGGCGCCTCGCCCTTCACCGCGCGCTTCCACAAGGACAGCGCACGCGGCAGGTCGTCGGGGTGCGTGAGGGCGAGCAGGTCTTCGCCGCTGAAGTCCGCCGAAGGCAGGCCCAGGATCTGGTGCGAACCGGCCAGTGTGACGAAGCGCCCGGTGGCCATGTCTGCGCGCCAGCTCGCCAGGCCGGCGATGGCGTGGGCCTGGCGCAGCAGGTGTTCGCTGGTGCGCAAGGCCTGCTCGGTGGTCTTGCGTGCGCTGATGTCCTGCACCACGGCGATCAGGTAGTCGGGCTCGCCGCTGGGTTTGCGCACCAGCGAGATGGTGACGTACGCCCACACCACGTGACCCAGCCGGTGGATGTAGCGCTTCTCGAAGCTGTAGTGCGCGATCTCGCCATCCAGCGTGCGTTTGAGCTGGCGCATGTCCAGCTCCAGGTCGTCGGGGTGGGTGAAATCGCGGAAGTGCATGCGCTGCATCTCTTCACGGGTGTAGCCCACGATGTCGCAGTAGCGCTGGTTCACGCGGATCCAGGCGCCTCCGATCTCGCTGTGCGCCATGCCGGTGGCGGCCTGTTCAAAGGTGTCCTCCAGCTGCTTCTTGCTTTGTTGCAACTGGACGGTGGCCTCGCGCAGATGCCGGTTCTGGCGTTGCATCAGGTGGATCGCGCCCACGACCGCGAACTGCGTCACCACATGCCAGAAGTTGAGCCAGAAAGTCGCGGTCGGGTTCGCGAAGGACAGGCTGCCGTATGGCGGCACCATCAGGATGTTGGCGAGCAACATGCCCAGCGCCATGCTCAGCATGCCGGCCAGAAAGCCGCCGTACAACGCGGACAGGGCGGTGGCCAGCGTCAGCGTGATGAAACGGCCACCGGCCTCTGGCGGTGCGACCGCCAGGCGCACCCCCACCGCCAGCAGCGTGAGCAGCACCGCCACGCCATGGCGCAACCAGATGCTGTGCTCCTGGGGTTGCCAGTTCGCCACGCGTTGCCATCGCTGCTGCAGCGGACTGGCGGAGGGTGGCGTGCTCGTCATGCGGTGGCGCTGGTGGAGGGTGGGACGCAGCTTACACCGATGCCGTGACGGGCGGCCCTTCAGCGGGATGCCCGGTCGGCGTCAGCAGACCGATCATCTCGTCGATGGCCGCCGCTGTCTCCAGCGGCCGCTCCATCGGGAAGAGGTGGCTGCCTTCCAGGATCTTCAGGCGCTCGGGGTGCTTGCGGCCCACCAGCCGCAGCGTCATCGACATGCCGACCTGCTTCATTTCCAGCGACCGGGTGCCGCCCACGAATCCCACCGGGCATTGCAAGGGGTGGCGGCGCAGCAGGCGGTCCAGATTGTGGGGCAGGGTGTTGTAGATCGCGGTCTCCACCTCGCGGTCGAACACCAGCACGCGGCGAGGTTTGCCGTGCGCGTCCACCTCCTCGCGCGTGCCGTGCTCGATGTAGTCGTGCAGCACATGCGGATCCCAGTGGGCGAAGGCTTTCTTGCTGCTGAAATGGGCCAGTGCGGCATCCGCATCAGGCCAGACACGGCGGCGCCCACGACTGACCTTGCCGGGCGATATGGAACCCACCAGTTGCGTGCGCTTGATCAGTTCCAGCGTGCGGGCGCGCCAGCCGCCGAGCAACGGCGAGTCGATGAGCACCACGCCGCGCACCGCATGGCCACCCAGCATCGGGTGGCGCGCGGCGCACATCAGGCTGAGGAACCCGCCCAGCGAATGACCCACCAGCCAGGCACCCCGGCCATGCCGCTCGATCTCGGGCGCGGCGAAGTCCGCCAGTTGCTGCACCAGGTGCGGCCAGTTGCTGGTGACAGGGTAGTGGGGTTCGTGGCCGAAGCGGTCCACCGCGCGCACCGCATGACCGCGCGCGCGCAGCGACTTGAAGAGCACACCATAGGTGCTGGCCGGAAAACTGTTGGCGTGCGAGAAGATGATCAGCGACATGTCCGGTGCGAACAGGACTCAGATCAGTTTTTCACTGGAGTTGGTGATCTTCTTGAGCGGCGGGTTGCGCGGATGCTCGGTGAGCAGCGGGACGTCGGTGTGGGCGTCGTCCCAGGTCGGCTGCTCGATCTCGTCGAACACCTCGCGCAGTTTCTGGCCCCAGGTCTTGTGCAGCATCTTGAAGTAGGGGTTGTCGTTGTCGATGCAGGTGATCTTGTCGGACTGCAGCATGTTGGCCTCGTACACCGCGAGGTCCAGGGGCAGTCCGACCGACAGGTTGGACTTCAGCGTGGAGTCCATCGAGACCAGCACGCACTTGGCGGCTTCGTCCAGCGGCGTCTCGGGTGCGATCACGCGGTCGAGCACCGGTTTGCCGTACTTGGATTCGCCGATCTGGAAGAACGGCGTTTCGGCGGTGGCCTCGATGAAGTTGCCGGCCGAGTAAACCTGGAACAGCCGCATGCCTTCGCCGCGCACCTGGCCGCCGAAGATCATGGACGCGTTGAAGTCGACCCCGGCGCGCTGCAGGGCGTCGCCGTCGCGCTCATATACGTGGCGCACCGCCGAGCCCAGCACGCGTGCGGCGTCGAACATGCTCTTGGCGTTCCAGATGGTGATGGGTTCGCCACCGTCGGGATCGGTCAGTTGCTCCACCTGCAGGATCTCGCGCACCGACTGCGAGATGCTCAGGTTGCCCGCCGAGAGCAGGCACATGAAGCGGTCGCCCGGCTTCTCGTAGACGATCATCTTGCGGAAAGTGCTGATCTGGTCCAGGCCCGCGTTGGTGCGCGAGTCCGACAGGAAGACCATGCCCGCGTTGAGTTTGACGGCGACACAGTAAGTCATGATGAGGCAGCGAGTTTCTTGAGGGTGTAGAGCTGTTCCAGCGCTTCGCGCGGGCTCAGGGTGTCGGGGTCGATCTGTGCGATGGCCGTCTGCAGCGGATGCGCTTCGGGCTCGAGTGTGGCAGGAGGTGGCGCGAACAGGTCCACCTGGCTCCGGCTTTCCTCGCATTGGGCTTCCAGCGCGGCCAGCGCATGGCGAGCGTGCTGCACCACACCGGCCGGCACCCCGGCCAGGCGCGCCACCTGAATGCCGTAGCTGCGGCTGGCGGGGCCCGGTTCGATCTGGTGCAGGAACACGATGCCACCGGCCTTGCCGCCGGCTTCCACAGCGCTCACGTGCACGTTCAGCGCCGCGTGGTGGCTGGCCGGGAACTCGGTGAGTTCGAAGTAGTGCGTGGCGAACAGCGTGAACGCGCGCGACTTGTCGTGCAGGTGGGTGGCGATGCCACCGGCGAGCGCGAGGCCATCAAAGGTGGAGGTGCCACGACCGATCTCGTCCATCAGCACCAGGCTCTCGGGCGTGGCGGCATTGAGAATCTGCGCCGCCTCGGTCATCTCCACCATGAAGGTCGACTGCGCGTTCGCCAGGTCGTCGGCCGCGCCGATGCGGGTGTGGATGGCGTCGATCGGGCCCAGCCGGCACGAGGCGGCCGGCACGTGGCTGCCCATGCTGGCCAGCAGCACGATCACCGCCACCTGGCGCATGTACGTGCTCTTGCCGCCCATGTTGGGGCCGGTGATCACCTGCATGCGCTGCTTCGGTCCGAGCACCGTGTCGTTGGCGATGAAGCTGCCGCCGCTGGTCTCGTTGAGCCGGGCTTCGACCACCGGGTGGCGGCCGCCGCGGATGTCGATGCAGGGCTCGGGCACGAACTGCGGTGCGTTCCAGCCGAGCGTGAGCGCGCGTTCGGTCAGCGCGCACAGCGCGTCCAGGGCCGCCATGGCGCGCGCCAGCTGGGTGAGCGGCGCCACATGCGCCTGCAGTTCATCCAGCAGCTGTTCATACAGCCACTTTTCGCGCGCCAGTGCGCGGTCCTGGGCGGACAGGGCCTTGTCCTCGAAGGCCTTCAGCTCGGGGGTGATGAAGCGCTCGGCGTTCTTCAGCGTCTGGCGGCGGCGGTAATCGTCCGGCACCTTGGAGGCCTGCCCCTGCGTGACCTCGATGTAGAAGCCGTGCACCTTGTTGAACTGCACCCGCAGGTTGGCGATGCCGGTGCGCGCGCGTTCGCGCTGTTCCAGCTCGATGAGAAAGGCATCGCTGTGGTTCTGGATGCCGCGCAGTTCGTCGAGCTCGGCATCGAAGCCATCCGCGATCACGCCGCCGTCGCGCACCAGCGCGGCGGGCTCCGGCAGCAGGGCGGCGCGCAGCAGTTCCGCGCAACCGGGCGGCGGTGTCAGCTGTGAGGCAATGCCTTGCAACAGGCTGCCTTCGGCCTGCGGGCCGAGCTGCGTGGCCAGCTGGCGCGCGCGCTCCAGCGTCTGCCCCAGGCCCACCAGCTCGCGCGGCTTCACCTGGCGCAGCGCCGTGCGCGCGGTGATGCGTTCCACGTCGCTGGCGCCCTTGAGCGATTGCCGCAGGCTCTGCCACAGATCGCGGCGCAGGGTGTCGATGGCGGCCAGGCGCGCACGCGCCTCGCTGCGGTCGCGCCGTGGCTCGAGCAACCAGGTGCGCAGCGCGCGGCTGCCCATGCCGGTGCAGCACACATCCAGCAGGGAGAACAGGGTCGGGCTGGTTTCACCGCGCAGCGTCTGCGTGAGTTCGAGGTTGCGGCGCGTGTTCAGCGGCAGGTCGATGCGGTCGCCGCTGCGGGCCACCTGCAGGCTGGCCACGTGCGTGAGCGCGCGGCCCTGCGTGTGCTCGGCGTAGCTCAGCAGCGCGGCGGCGGCGGCGTGGGCGTCGGGCAGGTCCTGCGCGTCCCACGCGGCCAGGCTGGCGGCCTGCAGCTGGTCCAGCAGCTTGCGCTGGCCCAGCGCGGCGTCGAACGCCCAGGCCGGGCGCAGCACCGCCACCAAGCGACCGCCGCTGGCCGCACTCTGGCCCGCCAGCGCCTGCACGGATTTCTCGAACGCAGGCGTGGCATCCGCGCTGTACAGCAACTCGCCGGGCGCCACGCGCGCCACCCAGTCGGTCAGCTCGTCGCTGGCGCATTGCGCCAGGAAGACGATGCCCTGCGTGACCGACATCCACGCCAGCCCGCAGCCGGTGCGCGCACCGGGGTGAACCGCCATCAGCACAGCCTCGGCCTTGTCCGACAGCAACTCGCTGTCCGTCAGCGTGCCGGGGGTGACCACGCGCACCACCTTGCGTTCCACCGGCCCCTTGGCGGTGGCCACGTCGCCCACCTGTTCGCAGATGGCCACCGATTCGCCCAGCTTGATCAGCCGCGCCAGGTAGGTGTCGACGGAGTGGAAGGGCACGCCCGCCATGACCACGGGCCGCCCGGCCGACTGGCCGCGCTGCGTGAGCGTGATGTCGAGCAGGCGTGCGGCCTTTTCCGCGTCGTCGAAGAACAGCTCGTAGAAATCGCCCATGCGGTAGAACAGCAGCGTGTCCGGGTGCCCGGCCTTGAGGCCGAGGTACTGCTGCATCATGGGCGTGTGGGCCTCCAGCTCCTGTCTGGATGGGGCTTGGTGCTTGGTCACTTCGGGGTGCAATCCGGTGGTCGTGCGTCACCCACGCCGGGGCGTGGGGTGCGGGTTTTCGGGAGACAAAAGGCGCTGGGCCTTGCCCGCACATTATTGTCGATGCACCCTGGCAGGCGCAGCAGGCGTTTCCCCTGCTGCAGGGGCCCCGCCCCGGAGCCGTATCACCCGGTCTGCAGCAGCACCATGCCCGTGAACAGAAGCAGCAGAACGATGGTGAGCCCGCTGAGGAACCGGCAGGCCTGCACCAGGCCGCGGTACTGGCCCCGTTCGAGTTTGAGAACAAGAAGGCCGTAGGCGCCATGGGCCCAGAACAGCAGACCGACGACGGCGAGGTAGGCCACCAGGCCGGCCGGGTTCACGAGCGGTCGGTGCAGCGCCTCGCCCGAAGCCAGCGTCACCAGTGCCGCAGGCGTGGCCACGCCAAGAAAGACCCAGCGCAGGCGACGTCGAGCCTGCGCGGCCCGCGGCCTGTCGCTCACGTCCATCGGCCGGGCGGCGACCATCAGGCCGCGCAGGTACACCGCCGTGCCCGCCCAGAGGAGCGCCATGGCCAGATACAACAGTTGCAACAGAGACATCGTGGCCGTGTTTCAGTTGGACGCACCGCGATCGACAGATGTCTTGATCGTCTGTGCGGTCTGCAGTTGCTGGCGCAGCGCCGGCAGCTGTCGGGAGGCGAATGCCTTCACCTCCGGGTCGCGCGACTCGCGCGCGGTTTTTTCATAGATCGGAATGGCCGTCTGTGGCGCCTCGACGCCCATCTGGGCAAGGTAACGGCGATCGAAGCTGCTGTCGTCGATCAGCGTGGCGATGATCATCTCCTTGCCCTTCTGAGCCATCGAGGGTTCGGTGGGTACCTCGTGTTGCCGGGCTGCGGCCAGCGTGCGCAGTTCCTCGCCGGCACGGGTGTGTTCGTCGACCATGCGCTGCGCGTAGTCACGCACCCTGGGGTCACGCGTCTTGGTCAGCGCCAGCCGGCCGGCCGACACCTCTGCATGGCTGTTCTGCGCAGCCTGCTCCAGAAAAGTCCGGTCCACTTCGGCTAGACCTTGTGCAAGGGCAGACCCGCCAAACAGCAGGGCGGCGCACAGGGGGATCCAGGAGAGGGCTCGGTGTGTCATGGGTAGACTCCTTTCATCGTTGCTGGAGCCTGCCGGCGCGGCAAACGGGATGCCCGGGCATGTGCGGGAGCGCCGTTTGCCCCTGGGCTGCTCTCACTCAGGAGCGTTCAAACCATGAGCCGCACCATCCGCATTCCGCCCACCCCGGCCCCTGGCAAGCCCGGTTCGAAAACGGCCGCCTTGCTGGCGTCGGTGGCGGGTGAGGAAGACCCGGGCGCGGCGGTGGATGCCCCGGTGCCACCGCCGCGCGTGGCGGTCAGTGAGGCCGGTGGGGCGGGTGAGAAAGGCGGCGGCTCGCCCGTCGCGCCTCGCCCGACCCGGCGCCGCTCGGGCACCTGAAGAAGGCTGGCCCGCTCAGGCCCTGGTTTCCAGTGCCCGGTTCAGGTACAGGGCGGCCAGCGTGCAGGCAGCGCCCGACAGCAGGTAGACGCTGACGTAGCCCAGGCCGAAGTGCGCCGACAGGCCCAGGGCCACGAGCGGCGCGAACGCCGCGCCGACCAGCCAGGCGATGTCCGCCGTGAGGGCCGCGCCGGTGTAGCGGAAGCGCGGCGAGAAATTGGCCGTCACCGTGCCCGAGGCCTGGCCGTACGACAGGCCCAGCAGAATGAAGCCCACCAGAATGAACACGTCCTGGCCGAGCGTGCCGCCGTTGAGCAGGGTGGGCGCGAAGCCGCTGAACACCGCAATCAGCACGGCGAGGGTGCCCAGCGTGCGGCGGCGGCCATGGCGGTCGGCGATCCAGCCCGAGGCCACAATGCCCCCCGCGCAGAGGAAACCGCCCACGATCTGGATCAGCAGGAATTCGCTGATGGTCTGTTCCGCGAACAGGTGGATCCACGACAGGGGGAACACGGTGACCAGGTGAAACAGGGCATAGCTCGCCAGCGCCGCGAAGGCGCCGATGAAGACGTTGTAGCCCTGGTTGCTCAGCAGTTCCCGGGTGGACACAGGTTCGAGTTCGCGCTGGTCCAGCAGCTGCTCGTATTCGTGCGTGACCACCAGGCGCAGCCGCGCGAACAGGGCCACCACGTTGATGGCGAACGCCACGAAGAAGGGATAGCGCCAGCCCCAGGCCAGGAAGTCTTCAGGGGACAGGCTGGCGTAGAGGTAGGCGAAGAGCGACGTGGCGAGCACGAAGCCCACCGGCGCACCGAGCTGCCCCAGCATGGCGTACCAGCCCCGGCGTTGCGGGGGCGCGTTCAGGGCCAGCAGCGAGGGCAGGCCGTCCCACGAGCCACCCAGGGCCAGGCCCTGGCCGATGCGGAAGATGGACAACAGCACGATGGCCCCCGCGCCCAGCGTCGCATAGCCCGGCAGGAAGGCGATGCCGGCGGTGGAACTGCCCAACAGGAAGAGGGCGATGGTCAGCTTGGTGGCGCGACCCCAGCGCCGTTGCACCGCCATCGAGATCACCGTACCGATGGGCCGCGCGATGAAGGCCAGGGCGAAGATGGCGAAAGCCCAGAGGGTTCCCTCCAGGCGGGGCAGGTCGGGGAAGAAAAGAGCCGGGAACACCAGCACCGAAGCGATGCCGTAGACAAAGAAGTCGAAGTACTCGGAAGTGCGCCCGATGACCACGCCCACGGCAATGTCGCCCGGAGCAACGTCACCGCCAGGCGCAACGTTGTGATCGCCCTCGGCGCGTGGCGCGCCTTGGGAAACGAGCGGGGAACCAGGGGGGCTGGCGTGGCTGATGCTGGACATCGGAGGGCTCCGTGGGACGTGTGGCCGGAAGGGCGTGGGTCACTATAAACCGGGGGGTCCTCCTGCGGATCGATGGAGGACGGGAGTGGGACAAAACGTCCAATCGCGCTCCGGCACCCCCGGGGCTACATTGGTTGGGTTTTCGCAACTGGGGTTTACCCGGATGCCTCCGTTCGACCGCACCACAGCCCTTTCCGCATGCGCCCTCCGACCCTGATTCGTGGATCGATCCTGCTGGTTCTGGCCAGTTTCCTGGCCGGCTGCAAGCAGCTGGTCGTGCTCAACCCCGCCGGTGACATCGCGGCCCAGCAGGGCCAGCTGGTGGTGATCGCCACGGTGCTGATGCTGCTGATCATCGTTCCGGTGATCTTCCTGACCCTGCTGTTCGCCTGGCGCTACCGGCACAACAGCCAGCGGGCCCAGGACGATTACGCGCCCGACTGGGACCACTCGACCAAGCTGGAGCTGGTGATCTGGGCGGCGCCGCTGGTGATCATCATCGCCCTGGGTGCGCTGACCTGGATCACCACGCACAAGCTGGATCCCTACCGCCCGCTGGACCGGATCTCGGTGAGCAAGGCCCTGCCCGCCGATATCAAGCCGCTGGAGGTGCAGGTGGTGGCTCTGGACTGGAAGTGGCTGTTCCTGCTGCCCGAGCAAGGCATCGCGTCGGTGAACGAGCTGGCCGCGCCAGTGGACCGGCCGATCCGTTTCAAGCTGACGTCCAGTTCCACCATGAACGCGTTCTACGTGCCGGATCTGGCCGGCATGATCTACACCATGCCCGGCATGCAGACCGAGCTGAACGCCATCATCAACAAGCCCGGCGTGTACCACGGCATGTCGTCGCATTACAGCGGCTCGGGCTTCTCGGGCATGACCTTCAAATTCCATGGGCTGAGCAACGAGGCATTCGATCAGTGGGTGGCCAAGGCCAGGGAAGGCGGCCGGGAACTGTCGCGCGACGCCTACCTCGAGCTGGCCAAGCCCAGCACGCGCGACCCCGTGGCACTGTTCGCCTCGGTGGACGCGTCGCTGTTCCAGCGCGTGCTCAACCTGTGCGTGGCCGACGGCCAGGCCTGCATGCACGAAGTGATGGCCAGGGACGCCCGGCGCAACCGCGCCCACAACGCGGGCGTCGCGCTGGCCGCCGCGACGCAGCAGAGCGTGTGCACCGCATCCGAGTCTTTCGATCTCCTGAGCAACTGATATGTCCGTGTCCGATTCCCCTGCCGCTTCCCACTGGCTCCTCGGGCGCCTGACCTGGGACTCCGTGCCCATGTCGCACGAACCCATCCTGCTCTGGACCTTCATCGCCGTCGTGCTGGGCGGGGTCGCCATGTTGGCCCTGCTGACGCGCTACCGCGTGTGGGGAACGCTCTGGCGCGACTGGTTCTGCAGCATCGACCACAAGCGCATCGGCATCATGTACATGGTGCTGGGCATCGTGATGCTGCTGCGTGGCTTCTCCGACGCCATCATGATGCGCCTGCAGCAGGCCATGGCCTTCGGCGAGAACCTGGGCTACCTGCCGCCGCACCACTACGACCAGATCTTCACCGCGCACGGCGTGATCATGATCTTCTTCGTGGCGATGCCGCTGGTCACCGGGCTCATGAACTACCTCGTGCCGCTGCAGATCGGCGCGCGCGATGTGGCCTTCCCGTTCCTGAACAACTTCAGCTTCTGGATGACGACCGCCGGTGCGATTCTGGTGATGGTCTCGCTGTTCCTGGGCGAGTTCTCCACCGCCGGCTGGCTGGCGTTGTCCACGCTGGGCAACCAGAACCCGGGGGTCGGGCTCGACTACTACATATGGGCGCTGCAGATCGCGGGGGTGGGCACCACGCTCTCGGGCATCAACCTGCTGGTCACCATCATCAAGATGCGCGCGCCCGGCATGAACCTGATGAAGATGCCCGTCTTCGTCTGGACCTCGCTGTGCACCAACGCGCTGATCGTGGCCTCCTTCCCGATCCTGACGGCCGCCCTGGTGCTGATGTCGCTGGACCGCTACGTCGGCACGAACTTCTTCACGAACGACCTGGGCGGCAACCCCATGCTGTACGTGAACCTGATCTGGATCTGGGGCCACCCCGAGGTCTACATCCTGATCCTGCCGGCCTTCGGCATCTTCTCGGAAGTGGTGGCCACCTTCAGCGGCAAGCGCCTGTTCGGCTACACCTCGATGGTCTATGCCACGGTGTGCATCACCATCCTGTCGTACCTGGTGTGGCTGCACCACTTCTTCACCATGGGCTCGGGGGCCAGCGTCAACAGCTTCTTCGGCATCACGACCATGATCATCTCGATCCCGACCGGGGCGAAGATCTTCAACTGGCTGTTCACCATGTACCGAGGCCGCATCCGCTTCGAGGTGCCGATGCTGTGGACCGTGGGCTTCATGGTCACCTTCGCCATCGGTGGCATGACGGGCGTGCTGCTGGCCGTGCCACCGGCCGACTTCGTTCTGCACAACAGCCTGTTCCTGATCGCGCACTTCCACAATGTGATCATCGGTGGCGTGCTGTTCGGCCTCATGGCCGGCATCACCTACTGGTACCCCAAGGCCTTCGGCTACAAGCTCGATCCGTTCTGGGGCAAGTGCTCGTTCTGGTTCTGGCTGGTCGGCTTCTACGTCGCCTTCATGCCGCTCTACGTGCTGGGCCTGATGGGCGTGACGCGCCGCGCCAACCACTTCGAGGACCCGTCGCTGCAGATCTGGTTCGTCATCGCCGCGTGCGGCGCCGTCCTGATCGCCATCGGCATTGCCTGCTTCCTGATCCAGCTGGTGGTCAGCTATTACAGGCGCGAGCAACTGCGTGACGTCACCGGCGATCCGTGGAACGGCCGCACGCTGGAGTGGGCCACCTCGTCGCCCCCGCCGGCCTACAACTTCGCCTTCACCCCGGTGGTGCACGACGTGGACGCCTGGTGGGACATGAAGCGCTTCGGCTACCAGCGCCCGCTGAGCGGCTTCCAGGCGATCCACATGCCGGCGAACACCGCGGCCGGCGTGGTCATCTCGGTGCTGTCGCTGGTCTGGGGCTTCGCGCTGATCTGGCACATGTGGCCGCTGGCCATCGGCTCGTTCGCGGCCATCGTGCTTGCCTCCATCGTCCACACCTTCAACTACAAGCGCGACTTCTACATTCCGGCGACCGACGTGGTGGCCACCGAAAACGCACGCACCCAGCAGCTCGCCCATGTCTGAACTTGCCCATCCGCAACCCGTGACGGGCGCCACGCGCGCCTACCACCTCGAACACGAACCGCACCCGGAGAACGGCACCGCGCTGGGCTTCTGGCTGTACCTGATGAGCGACTGCCTCATCTTCGCGGCGCTGTTCGCCACGTATGGCGTGCTGGGCCGCAGCTATGCGGGTGGCCCGGGCGGCGCCGAGCTGTTCGACCTCAAGCTCGTCGCCATCAACACCGCGTTCCTGCTGCTGTCGTCCATCACCTTCGGTTTCGCCATGCTGCAGAAGCAGCAGGGCAAGAAGGGTGGCACGCTGGCATGGCTCGCTGTGACAGGGCTGTTCGGCCTGGCCTTCCTCGGGCTGGAGCTGTACGAGTTCCATCACCTGATCAGCGTGGGTGCCACGCCGCAGAGCAGCGCGGCCATGTCGGCCTTCTTCACGCTGGTCGGCACGCACGGTCTGCACGTCACCTTCGGCTGCATCTGGCTCGTGGTGCTGATGATCCAGATCGCGCAGCACGGCCTGACCCGGGCGAACAAGCGCCGCCTGATGTGCCTGTCGATGTTCTGGCACTTTCTGGACGTCGTCTGGATCGGCGTCTTCACCTTTGTCTACCTGATGGGAGTGCTGTGATGAGCGCACACGATGTCCACCACCATGACGACGACCACGATCACGACGATGGCCCGCACAGCACCTTCTCGGGCTACATGATCGGCTTCGCCCTCTCCGTCGTGCTGACCGCCATTCCCTTCTGGCTGGTCATGAACGATGTGATCAGCAACCGCACCACGGCCGTGATGGTGCTCGGGGGCCTGGCCGTCGCCCAGATCCTGGTGCACATGGTGTATTTCCTGCACATGAATGGCAAGGTGGAAGGCGGCTGGACCATGCTGTCCACGCTCTTTACCGTCGTCTTCGTCGCGATCGCGATCGCCGGCACGCTGTGGGTCATGTTCCACATGAACACCAACATGATGCCGTCGCACGAGCTGCACGGGCAGTTGACGTCATGACCACCGCGCGGCGCGGCCTTGCCCTGATGCTGGCGGGTGCCGCGCTGCTGACGGCTGCGTTCGTCGCGCTGGGCGTGTGGCAGGTGCAGCGCATGGGGTGGAAGCACGACCTCATCGCGCGCATCGAAGCGCGCGTGCAGGCCGCGCCGGTGGCGCCTCCGCTCATCGCCGAGTGGCCAGCGGTGCGCGGCGATCCCGCCGCCTACGAATACCGCCGCCTGCGGCTCGACGGCGAGTTCCTGCATGCCGACGAGGCCCTGGTGCAGGCCGTCACCCAGCTGGGCGCCGGCTTCTGGGTGGTCACACCGTTGCGCCTGGCCGATGGCCGCGTGGTGATGGTCAACCGGGGTTTCGTGACGCCCTCGCAGCGCGAGCCCGCCGCGCGCGGTGCGGCCGCGCCCGAAGGGCCCGTCACCGTCACGGGTCTGTTGCGCATTTCGGAGCCCGGTGGTGGCTTCCTGCGCAAGAACGACCCCAACGCCAACCGCTGGCATTCGCGCGACGTGGCGGCCTTGGCCGCAGCGCGCGCTCTCGCGCCGGAAACCGTGGCCCCATTTTTCGTGGACGCCGATGCCGCACCGCAGGCCACCGCGTCGCCCGTGGGCGGCCTCACCGTGCTGAAGTTCTCCGACAGCCACCTCGTGTACGCGCTGACCTGGTTCGCCCTCGCCGCCATGACCGCCGGGGCCGGCGTCTACCTGCTGCGCGACAAGGCCGCACCGCGACCACACGGGGTGGAAGAGGCCACAATCGCAGCGTGAACGCTGCCCATGCCTCTTCCGCCGCCTCGCACGCCGCCGTTGACCTGAACCAGGCCGCCGGCCTGAAGAACCTGCTTCAGCTGATCCAGTTGCGCTGGATCGCCGTGTTCGGCCAGGTAGTGACCATCCTCGTCGTTCACCATGGCCTGAACATTGTCATTCCCATCCAGCAGATGTTCGCCGTGCTGGCGGGTCTCGTGGCCTTCAACGTGGTGGCCTTGCTGCGCTGGCGCACCCGGCTGCGCGTCATGGACGCCGAGCTGCTGCTGGCCTTGCTGGTGGACGTGGGCGCGCTGACTGCCCAGCTCTACCTGAGCGGTGGCGCCACGAACCCCTTTGTGTTCCTGTACCTGCTGCAGGTGATCCTGGGCGCGGTGCTGCTGCCGGCCTGGGCCACCTGGACCATGGTGGGCGTGAGCACCCTGTGCTTCGCCGGCCTGGCCGTGTTCGCCCAGCCGCTTCCGCTGTCGCCCGATTTGCATCAGGGGCTGGCCAGTCCCTACATGCTGGGCATGCTGGTCTGCTTCGCGTTGAACGCGGCGCTGCTCGTCACCTTCATCACCCGCATCGTGGCCAACCTGCGCGAACGGGACCTTCGCCTGGCTGCGTTGCGCCAGCGCGCGGCGGAGGAAGAGCACGTGGTGCGCATGGGCCTGCTGGCCTCGGGCGCCGCGCACGAACTGGGCACGCCGCTATCCACCCTGGCCGTGATCCTGGGCGACTGGCAGCACCTGCCGCACTTCAGTTCCGAGCCCGAACTGGCCGAGGAGGTGGCCGAAATGCAGGCCCAGGTGGCGCGCTGCAAGTCCATCGTCAGCGGCATCCTGCTGTCGGCGGGCGAGGCCCGCTCGGAATCTTCCGGGGAAACCACCGTCTGCGCGTTCCTCGATGGCGTGGTGGATGCATGGCGCCAGCGCCGACCCAGCAAGGGCTTCAGCTACCACAACCGTTTCGGCCACGACCTGCCCATGGTGTCCGATTCGGCGATCAAGCAGATGATCGGCAACGTGCTCGACAACGCGCTGGAAGCCTCACCCGAGGCCGTGCATTTCGAAGCCTCGCGCGAAGGCGATGCGCTGGTGCTCACCGTGCGCGACGAAGGGCCAGGCTTCGCGGCACATCTCTTGCCGCACGTGGGTCGGCCCTACCAGTCGACCAAGGGCCGGCCGGGTGGTGGCCTTGGCCTGTTCCTGGTGTTCAACGTGGCCCGCACGCTCGGTGGCACGGTGGCGGTGCGCAACCCCGCCGAAGGCGGTGCCGAAGTCCGCATCACCCTGCCGCTGGCCGCCATCACCCTGCCCGAGGAAGGACCGAACCGATGACCGCTGAGACCGTCCGCGAAGGCCATCGCCTGTTGCTGGTGGAAGACGATGCCGCCTTCGCGCGCACGCTGGCGCGCTCCTTCGAGCGCCGGGGGTACGACGTGCGCGTGGCCGCCAGCCTGGAACAGCTCACTGCGCAACTGGCGAGCTTCTCGCCCGACAAGGCCGTGGTGGACCTCAAGCTGCAGGGCGATGCCTCGGGCCTCGCCTGTGTGCAGGCCCTGCATGCGCACAACAGCCACATGCTCATCGTCGTGCTCACGGGGTTTGCCAGCATCGCCACCGCCGTGGAGGCCATCAAGCTGGGGGCCTGCCACTACCTGGCCAAGCCCTCGAACACCGACGACATCGAGGCCGCCTTCGGCCGCGCCCAGGGCACGACCGAGGTGGAGCTGACGAACCGATCCAGCTCCATCAAGACGCTGGAATGGGAACGCATTCACGAAGTGCTGGCCGAGACCGGTTTCAACATTTCGGAAACCGCCCGCCGCCTGGGCATGCACCGGCGCACGCTGGCACGCAAGCTCGGCAAACAACAGGTGAAGTGAGGCGACCCCGCCTCAGGACCGCGTCGCGAGACGCGCTGCGGCCAGATCCCAGCCGGCCCAGCCACAGCTCTTGAAGAACACGGGCCCGCGCACCGCGCGTGGCGCGCTCACCCAATCGGCCAATGTGGGCAGCGCGGCCACATCGATACCCGCCTGAAGCAGATCGCCCGCTTCGTGGTCGGCATCGCGTGTGTCCACCACCAGCGTGCCGCGCGCGGCCATGTCGCGGCACACCTCGGGCGCCCACTCCACCATGCGCGGCGTGAACGCGCCCACGGCGGCCACGAACGCATCGTCTCGCGGCGTGCCGCGCAGCACCACTTGTTGCGCAGGCGTGGTGCTCACCACCAGCGGGCACTCGGCGAGCGCCGCATCCGCGTCGTCCACCCGCTGCGCGTCCAGGCCGAGTGCGCGTGCGTGCGCCACCAGAGCGTCGGCGCTCGCCGCCTGCCGCGACGCCACGCGCACCTCGCGCACACCCAGGCCGGCGGCAAACGCCTCCAGGTGTGAGCGGCCCTGCACACCCGCGCCGACGATGAGCAGCGGCCCGTCACGCCGGGGCGCGAGCCGTTGTGCAGCGAGCAGGGACACCGCCGCCGTGCGACGTGCGGTCACGGTGGGGCCATCGAGCAAGCCGGTGCGCTGCCCGGAGGCCACATCGAACACCACGATGTCGCCCTGGATGGTGGGCAGGCCGCGCGCGCCGTTGCCGGGCACGAAGGTGATGAGCTTGGTGATGGCCACCCGCGCATCGGTGGCAGGCATCACGAACAGGCTGCCGCCACCCGGCAAGGCCTGCACGATGCGCGGCGGCACCATCACCGACGGGTCGCGCAGCAGCGCGGCGATCTCGTCCGCCAGTTCGGGGTAGGGCAGTGCGCGGGCGGTGGCGTCGGCGTCTTGAAGAGAGGTCATGCCACCATCATCGGGCCATTTCGGGAATGGGTTGACTATCTGCCTGAATCTAAAACAGGTGCATATGCACGAAGGTGTGAATCAGTTTGCGGACCCGATTTTGTATTTCGTTGCCAAATTTTGTTGCCCTGTGGATGGAAATAACACTTCCGTCTTGCACGCCCACGCGCACTGACATTGCCTGAAGAATCGCCCGCTCACGGGGGATTCGATCCAGCGGCTGCAGACCGACGCGCATCGGGTCACCCCTTCCAGAACCACAAGGCAGGGGGGGGCGAGCGTTGAGTTCACGTCACATCACCAGGGCTTCGCGGTTCTCCAACACCAAGGGAACGTGAAGCCATGAACAAGAACCGCCACCGCATCATCTTCAACGCAGCACGCGGCCAGCGCATGGTGGTGGCAGAGAACGCGAGCAGCGCAGGCGGCAGCGCCAGCGGCGAGACCTCCACAGCCGACAGTGTGCTGGCCCCTTTGGCGCCCCTGGGTGACCTGGACATCTGCAAGCCCAGCCGGCTGCGCAACGTGGCGCTGCACCCGCTCACCTTGAGCATCGCCCTGGCGTTCACGCTGGGCCTGGTGTTCTACACCACGGCCCACGCGCAGATCGTGGCCGACCCGAGCGCGCCGGGCAACCAACGCCCGACCATCCTGCAAGCGGGCAACGGCGCAACGGTCGTGAACATCCAAACGCCAAGCGCGGCAGGCGTTTCCCGCAATGTCTATGGCCGGTTCGATGTGGACGCCAGCGGGGCGATCCTCAACAACAGCCGCACCAACGTGCAAACGCAGATCGGTGGCTGGATTTCCGGGAATCCCTGGGTAGGAGCGCCGGCCCGCGTCATCCTCAACGAAGTCAATTCCTCCAACCCGTCGTACCTCAACGGGCCGCTCGAAGTGGCCGGCCAGCGCGCCGAGGTGATCGTTGCCAACCCCTCGGGCATCCGCGTGAACGGGGGTACTTTCCTCAATGCCTCGGGCGTCAGCGTGGCCGAGCAGTCTGGCCTGAAGGCCGGCGACGGAGGCTTCCAGGTCAACGTCAACGGCAACACCGAACTCATCGGCGGGGCCATTGCCAGCAACCAGCGTGCGGTGGACGAAGGAAAGAACCGCTTCGGCACGGGTGGAGAACTCAGCACCACCGACATCCGGAACGAGGCCCGCTACAGCGCCAGCAGCACCAGCGTGGGCGTGGGCACGGGCTCGGTCGGCCAGAACCTGGCCATGAACGGGCTGGGTGCGGGCGTGGGGCGAGATTCGGGTAACGCCAGCAGCACCACCACGGCGGGCATCAGCGGCATCGCGGGCGACAAGGCGATCCGCAGCACGGATGCCGAGACCGGCATCCAGCGCATCTTCGACAAGGAGACGGTGCAGAAAGAGATTGCGGCGCAAACCTTGATCACCGAGACCTTCAGCCGCGAGGCACCCAAGGCGGTGGCGAGTTATGCGGGTGCGCAGCAGCGCGCGCTGACGCAGCAACTGCGGGACGAGACCGATCCCGTCAAACAGGAGGCTCTGCAAGTCGAGATCGACAAATGGAAGGAAGGCGGCGTGTACCGCGTGGCGCTGCACACGGCAGCCGGTGCGCTGGGCGGTGGGCTCGGCGGGGCGGCAGGGGCGGCAGTCAGCGGAGCCAGCGCCAACCTGATGAATGCGTGGCAGGACAACATCGAGCAAAGCCTGATCGCCGCGGGCATGAGCGACACAGCGGCCAAGAGCATGGCGCAAGGCGTGACGCGGGTTCAGTGCCATGTGAGACTGGATGAAGGTGATGACCCCGGAGTCGTCGCGTGCAACACGCCGGTAACGCAGCGTGGAGCGGGCG